>NZ_AXVR01000026.1 GCF_000484695.1 Salinispora cortesiana
GCCCGGCGGTCCGGGTGGTCCGGTGGGGCCCGGCGGTCCGGGTGGTCCGGTGGGGCCCGGCGGTCCGGGTGGTCCGGTGGGGCCCGGCGGTCCGGAAGGGCACGTGTGTCCACACTTGCCGTCCCAGTATCCGCGGTCCCAGTCTCCCTGCTCCCAGCCCCACTCCTCGTCCGGGTAGGCGGTCATGTTCGTGTTCGTGCCGCTGCCCCAGACGTGGCCGAAGGCGGGGGCGGTCAGGCCGATGAAGGCGAACGTCAGCGGTGCCATGACGCCGATGGCCACCCACCGTTTGCGACCAGCCAGCGGGCCTGGCCCCAGCCCCTGGTAGCGATGGCGATTCATGATCCTCCAAGCACTCTGAGCGATTCCGAAATGACCTCCTATCTTTGGTGTACGACGGTATGTCGTTATGATCGTGTTTCGCGAAACTTATCCGCTTTATCCATCTTTGGAGTGTGGCGCGTGGGTGCTGCTGCAGAGAATCTTGATGTCTTCGACCGGGGCATCGTGCTTGAGCTCCGCCCTGGCCGGCTGCCCTTCACGGGCTCCGAGTGGCGCGAGGCAGGTGGCAGCTCAGCTCACCGCCAGGCGTGAACACGCTCCCTACGGATCGCCGTTAATGATGGTCTGGGTCGGGCTGGGCACCCCTAGATGGGGCCGGATGGTGGCTGCGTTGGGCTCCGACGCGGAGTCGGGCGTTCACCCGCCAACTCGGCTGTCACTTCGGCTCGTGCTGGCGGATGCGTGGCTACAAAGAGGCCAGTAGGCTAACCGGAAATGAGTAACACCTTTCGATCAGGTGGCAATTCCTCCGCTCCGGGAGGTGGGTCTGGCTATTTGCAACATCGTGACCAGCGTGAATCTAAGGTGAATCCTGGTGTTAGTCATGAGTTCATTGGGGTGAGTGTTGACTGCCTTGCCCGGATGGACAGATGATTCGTCCACGGAGCTTGCGGGGTAGTTAATGGCCGATGTGTTGATCCACCCCGCAGTGCTGCTGTTTTAGGGCCGGATTCCAGGCGGGAAACTGCTGTCCTGAAACCGGTCGAGGTCGTACGGGTGGAGGAAAGCGTTGCGCGGGTCTGGTCGCTTATTGGTGCGTCGTGTGTCGCTCGTTTTTGTGGCGACTGGTTTTGCGGCGGCGACGCTGTCTACCGTCGAGCCTGCGCTGGCAGCCGACCGCACGGTGGCCACCCCGTCAGAGGGTGCGATTCAGGTAGTCATACCCCCGATCACGCCAGCGGCTGAGGCGGCGGCTACCGCGGATGAAGGAGCTGCGCCAGCCGGGGGACTGGGCCTACTACGTCTTCAAAGCGTCGAAGAACAGGGATACCGGGGAATCGAATCAGTGCACAGGTGGTCGGGGGGATTACGGCAACGCGATCATGGGTTGGGTGCCGGGCTCCAGTTGGGAAGGGTTTGACGGTTCAGGTTGGGTGTACGACGCCCAGGACGATATCCATTGGGAGAAGCGGGTTGCGGCTTGTGTCCACGTGCGGAACAACTACCTTGCGTGTGCTACACATCTCGCCCATCGCCTCGAAACCGGCGCTGCATTCGAACAGTGTAAGGAGCTGATGAATGAGGCGGTTCCCTACTACAGGTCAAAGTGGGGATTCTCGGGTCCAACGGTGCTCACCGGCGACCTCAACATGAGGTACGAGGGCACCGGAAGTGATGTGCAGAAGTGCGTGCCCAGGGGTTACACCCGAAAGGGAAACGGCGATGTGCAGCATGTCATCTTCTTGGACCACGTGAGTTTCGAAGGTAGCGCCTCAGAACCGATGGAGTACACGGATCACCACGCTTGGTGGGTGGGGTTGGGCACCAACTGATGTCGTTGGGGCGGTGGATGGCCTTGTTGGGCCATCCACCGCCCGTCCGTGTGGTGCGGCTTCGTCGTGGCGACCGAGGCGGCTCGGCTGTCGACGGAGCCGCTCGACGCGTCAGACGTTCGGCGGTAGCGCCGTCCGGTCCGGGAAGTTGCCGTACAGCCGATCGTCGGCACCGCCGACAGTGACTGCCTGGACCAGCAGGTCGCCGCCGACGAAAGCCCCCTTCCAGGAGGCGCCCCGCCCACCGAACGGCTCCCGGCGGTCGCCCCGGGAGCGGGGCTTGTTGATGCCGACCTTGAACGCCTGCACGTCCATGGCGAGCTTCGCCGCCTCGTCCTCGTCGTCGCAGGCGAGGGAGGCGACCAGCGCGCCGTTGGAGGCGTTCATCGCGGCGAGCAGCTCGTCGGTGGTGTCCACCACCACGATAGTGTCGACCGGACCGAACGGCTCGGCGTGCATCAGCCGAGATCGACCGGGCGGGGCGAGTAGCGCCGACGGCGCCACGTAGGCGGAGGTGTCCTGCCCGTCGAGGAACGGCGCCCCGTCGAGCCGGCCCCGGTGCAGCGGGACCGCCCCGCCCCGGACCGCCTCGTCGACCTTGCGGCGGAGTTCGTCGGCCTTGGCAGCGCTGATCAGGGGCCCGAAGTCCAGCTCGGGGAAGGGGTCGCCGGCGGACCATCCGTCGTCGACCGCCAGCGGGTGTCCGAACCGTACGGACCGGACCACCGGCAGGTACATGTCGAGGAACTGGTCAACCAGGTTCCGTTGTACGACGAAGCGTGGGTAGGCGGTGCAGCGTTGCTTGCCGTACTCGAAGCCCTTCTTCAGGTGCCCGGCGAGCTGATCCCACCGGGAGAAGTTCCAGATCCCCCAGGCGTTGAGCCCTTCCTGCTCGATGAAGTGCCGCTTGTCGGTGTCCAGCAGCGCTGCCGCCACCTTTCCGCCGTTGGAGCGCCCGCCGACGAACGCCACCGCGCCGACCTCCGGGGCGCGGACCAGCACCTCGGAGAGCTCCTCGCCGCTGCCGGAGATCAGCGTGGCCGGCAGGCCAGCCCGGCGCAGCAACGCGTGCGCGACGGTGAGGCAGACCGCACCCCCCTGCGACGGGGTCTTGGCGATTACGGCGTTTCCGGCTAGGAGCTGCACCAGCTCGGCGTGGACCAGGACGCTCATCGGGTAGTTCCACGAGGCGATGTTGCTCACCGGCCCGGGAAGTGGTTCCCGGCCGTCCGCGAGCATTCGGTCGATCTCCTCGACGTACCACCGGACGCCGTCGAGCGCCCGGTCAACGTCGGCGCCGGCGAGCCGCCACGGCTTGCCGATCTCCCAGACGAGCAGGAGGGCGAGAAGGTCACGGTGGGCGGTCAGGGCGTCGAGGGCCGCGGTGACCCGCGCCTTCCGTTCGGCGAGGGGGGTGTCGGCCCAGTCCCGGTGGGCGGCGGCGGCGTGGGCGACCGCGGCCCGGGCGGTCGTCGCGTCCAGCCGGGGGAGGTGGACCAGGGTGGTGTTGTCGACCGGCGTGCGTACGGTGGCCGGGGCGCCGACCGCTCGCCAGTCGCCCTCGATCAGGTTGTGCAGCGTTCGGATGCCGTCGGTCGGTGCGGAGAAGGCTTCGGGGGCGGCGGCCACCGCACGGTCGAGGACCTCGGACCAGGCGGTCCCGTCGGCGAGTCGTAGAGCCATCGCGATCTCCTCAGGGTTGTCCGGGGAGCGGCGGCGTCGATGGCACCGCTGGTGTGGCGTACTGTCGCCCGCCGTGAGCGGGGGCGGCAACAGTACGTTCGTATGTCAGGACGGTGGGCTACCTCCGGTCCGCTTATTCAGCGTTTGTGGAGTCGCCCTGTCCTCGTCCTGAACTGGCCGAACACACCAGATTCGATCGAAGATCTTGAATGTTGTGAGGAATCTCCGGGTGCGGAGCTGGTCCCGTGTCTCGCCGTTTACAACGCGGGCTAGGCCCGTGTCTCGCCGTGCTCGACACAGACCGCCGCCCAGCCGACCGGCAGCACCTGCACTTTCATCCGTCGCCGGCAGTGCTGGCAGTAGCGGGGTGGCTCCAGCTGCCGGGCGGCCCGGCAGGCGGTGTGGTCCCCCTCCTCGCCGGCCGGCGTGCCGCACCGGTCGCACCAGGAGGCGGCGGTCCCCGCCGGTTCGCCGACCCGCGTCGACATGCCAAGCGGGGCCGGACCCGTCGTGTCGCTGCTCATCCCAGCCGGCTCACAGCGTCGCGGAGAGCGCCTTGACCGGCATCTTCAGGTCCTGGAGAAGCTCCAGGTCCGTCGTGGCCGGGCGACCCAGCGTGGTCAGGTAGTTGCCGACGATCACCGCGTTGATGCCGCCGAGCAGGCCGCTGCGGGTACCCAGATCGCCGAGCGTGAGCTCGCGGCCACCGGCGTACCGGAGGATCGTGCGGGGCATGGCGAGCCGGAACGCGGCGATGGCGCGCAGCGCGTCCTTCCCCTCGACCACCGAGCGGTCACCGAGCGGGGTGCCGGGCCGGGGGTTGAGGAAGTTCAGCGGAACCTCGTGCGGGTCCAGCTCGGCGAGCTGGGCGGCGAACTCGGCGCGCTGCTCGACGCTCTCCCCGAGGCCGAGGATGCCACCGCAGCACACCTCCATGCCGGACTCGCGGACCATCCGCAGCGTCTCCCAGCGTTCCTCCCAGGAGTGGGTGGTGACCACGTTCGGGAAGTACGAGCGGCAGGTCTCCAGATTGTGGTTGTAGCGGTGTACGCCCATCTCGACCAGCTCGTCAACCTGCTCCTGGGTGAGCATGCCGACCGAGGCCGCCACCTGGATGTCGACCTCAGCCCGGATCGCGGCGACGCCCTCCCGTAGCTGCCGCATCAGCCGGTCGTCCGGGCCGCGCACGGCGGCCACGATGCAGAACTCGGTCGCGCCGGTCTTCGCGGTCTGCTTTGCGGCCTCCACAAGCGACGGAATGTCCAGCCACACCGCGCGGACCGGCGAGGTGAACAGGCCGGACTGCGAGCAGAAGTGACAGTCTTCCGGGCAGCCGCCGGTCTTCAGCGAGACGATTCCCTCGACCTCGACCTCCGGCCCACACCAGCGCATCCGTACCTCGTGCGCGAGCTGGAGAGCGGCGGGCAGGTGCTCGTCGGGGAGGTTCAGCACGGCGAGGACGCCGGCCTCGTCGAGGCCGACGCCGTTCTCCAGTACCTGGGTGCGGGCCTGGTCGAGGATCTCTGGCATGGCCGTACCCTACAAGGCCGCCACGTCGGGAAGAGTCGGCCGGGGCGACCCGCGTCACCACCAGTGGGACCGAAGCGCGGCGCGCCGGGGCGTCGCGCGGCACGCCGAAGCGGCGTCCGGCCAGGTGGTACGTTCGCCCCGGCGGAGGCGCCCGGCGAGCGGGAGCCGGGGAAGGAGCGGCGGTGTCGGACTGGCTTGCGGCACTGGACCGCCGAGCCGAGCTGCGCGCCAAGGCGGGGCTGACCCGTACCCTCCGCCCTCGAGCCGCCGCCGACGACATCGTTGACCTGGCCGGCAACGACTACCTCGGCCTGTCGAGACACCCCGCGGTGACCGCGGCAGCCACCGCGGCACTCGACGAGTATGGGTTGGGCGCCACCGGGTCCCGGCTGGTGCGTGGTTCCACCGCACCGCACCACGCCCTCGAAGAAGATCTCGCCGGTTGGCTCGGGGCCGAACGCGCCCTGCTCTTCTCCTCCGGCTACCTGGCCAACGTCGGCGCGGTCCGGGGTCTGGTGCGGCCGCGGACGCTTTTGGTCTCCGACGCGCACAACCACGCGTCGCTGATCGACGGGTGCCGGATTTCCGGTGCCGAGACCATGGTGACCCCGCACGCCGACGTGGACGCGGTCCGGGCCGCGCTTGCCGCCGCGCCGGGTCGCCCGGCAGTGGTGGTAACCGAGTCGGTGTTCTCGGTTGACGGGGACCTGGCTCCCCTCGCCGAGCTGCACGCGGTCGCCCGGGAGCACGACGCGTTGCTGCTGGTTGACGACGCCCACGGGCTCGGCGTGGTCGGGCCCGGTGGCGCCGGGGGAGCGACCGCGGCCGGTCTGGCCGGTGAGCCCGACGTGATCGTCACCGCGACCCTCTCCAAGGCGTTGGGCGGAGCCGGTGGGGTGGTCGCCGCTCCGGCGGAGTTCGTCCGGCACCTGGTCGAGACCGGCCGGACGTTCATCTTCGACACCGCTCCGCCGCCGGCGGTGGCGGCCGGGGTACGGGCCGCAGTGGGGCTCGCCTGGAGGGGCGAGCAGCTGCGGGCTGAGTTGGGTGACCGGGCCGCCTTCATGGTCCGGCGGTTGCGAGCCGCCGGCCTGACCGGCTCGGCGCCGAAGGGCGCGGTCGTGTCGGTGACCGCACCCGGACCCGAGGCGGCCACCGCCTGGGCCGCCGACTGCCGGGACCGGGGCGTCGCGGTCGGTTGCTTCCGTCCCCCCTCCACCCCGGACAGCCGCTCCCGGCTCCGGCTGACCGTCAACGTTGGTGTCCCTCGGGCGGACTTCGAGCGGGCCCTGGAGGTCATCGTGGAGTGCGCGCCGTGAGTGCGACACCGTGGCGGGGGCCGGTGCTGGTGACTGGTACCGACACCGGGGTCGGCAAGACCGTGGCGACCGCGGCGGTCACCGCGGCGGCGCAGGCCGCCGGGCTGCGGGTCGCGGTGGTCAAGCCAGGCCAGACCGGTACGGCCACCGGCGACCCGGTCGACATCGACGAAGTCACCCGACTCGCCGCACCGCTGACCGGGCGGACGCTGGCGAACTTCCCCGATCCGCTAGCCCCGCTGGCCGCGGCCCGGGTCGCCGAGTTGCCGCCACTGGAGCTGTACACGGCGGTTGACGCCGTCCGCGCGGAGACCGACAAGCATGACCTGGTCCTGGTCGAGGGGGCCGGCGGGCTGCTCGTGCCGATGGGGCTGCGCCCGTCGGGTGAGCCGTGGACGATGGCCGATCTCGCGGTCTCCCTCGGCTGCCCGGCTGTGGTGGTGGCGCGGGCCGGTCTGGGCACCCTCAACCACACCGCGCTCACCCTGGAGGCGTTGGAACGCCGGGCGGTGCCGGCGGGGGTACTGCTCGGTGCCTGGCCGGCCGAGCCGGAGCTGGTCCACTGGGCGAACCTGACCGACCTGGTGCCGTACCTGGTCGGGGCGTTGCCGGCCGGGGCTGGCACGATCGATCCGGGCGTGTTCCGGCGGTCCGCGCCGGGATGGCTCACCCCGGCGCTGTATGGGGTACTCGACGACTGGCGGGCCTGGGCCGAGGAGGTCCGCTGAGCCAGCTGGGCTGAGGAGGTCCGCTGAGCCAGGTGGTCAGCGGACCGTTGCGCCGGGTGGTCAGCGGCGGATCACGAAGGCGTCGGGCATCCGGAAGGTGAGGTTGTCCGGATACCACGGAGCACGCACCACGGTTACCCCGTCGAGCAGCGGGGTGGCCTGCTCGACCACCACCGCCGCCTCCATCCGGGCCAACTGGTCGCCGAGGCAACGGTGGGCGCCCGCCCCGAAGGCCAGATGCCGGCGCGACCCCCGTTGCCCGGGCCGGAACTCGTCGGGCGTCGGCACGATGGCCGGGTCACGGCCGGCCCGGGCCAGCCACAGCAGCACGCTGGTGCCCGCCGGCACCGCGATCCCGCCCAGCGTGCTGTCCACTGCGGCGACCCGACGCCAGGTGACGATCGGCGGCTCCAGCCGCAGCCCCTCCTCGACCACGTTCGTCACCGAGACGCTGCCGTCCCGCAGCGCGGCGCGAACCGTCGGCTCGCCGGCCAGCCGGTGTAGGAGCAGGGTGAGAAACTGCGACGTGGTCTCCTGGCCGGCTACCAGCAGGAAGAACAGCGCCCCGACGAGCACATCCGGCGGGTGCCCGGTGGCCCGCAGGGCGGCGGCCAGGCCACCGCCGGTATCCGCGAACTCCCGCAGCACCTGGTGGAACCGGCCGACCTCGTCGGCCAGGGCCAGCTGGCGGTCGGCGTCCAGCGGGGCCCAGAACAGCTCCAGCGCCGCGCGGGCGAACTGCTTCACCGCGGAGACCGGGGCATCGGGGAGTTCGACCAGGCGGGCCAGGACCAGCAGCGGCAGGTCGGCGCTGAGCTCGGCGTGCAGGTCGGCGGAGCCACCAGCGTCGAGGGTGGCGCGGATCGCGGCTACCCGCTCGGCCACCAGCCCGGTCAGCCAGGGCCGTTGGGCGGCGACCTTCGCCGGGTGTAGCGCGTCGGCGACTAGGGCGCGGATCGTCGGGTGGCTCACGCCACCGTTGTTGGCCAGGGTCGGGGGGAGGCGGAAGCGGTGTCCGGCGAGCACCCGCAGGGCGGCCACCGGGATCGGGGTGACAGCGTCCAGCGCATTGTCCGGACGATAGGTCACCTGGTCGGTGAGCACCTGTCGGACCAGCGCGTGCTCGGTCACCACCAGGTGTTCGGTGCCCTGCTGGTCAGCGACCCGGGTGACGGCCGGCCAGTGGGTGCCGGCGGTCTTCGTCCAGCTCCGGAACAGCACGGCGGACACGCTAGCGGGCCGTTCCGGGCAGCCCGGCCCGCAGCCGCCACACCGTGGCACGCTTCACGCGTACGCTCTCCAGCGTTTCGGGCACCGGCACCTCGTAGCTGGCCAGCGGGTCGAAGCGGTCGCGGGGCAGAAACGCGCGTTCCGGGTCGCCCACCAGCACCGTGGCCCCCGCGCGGGCGGCGGTGAGCAGGAAGCGGAGCATCCGCCTCGCCATCGCCGCGCTGTAGAACACATCTCCGGCGAGGACGACCTCGGCGTCGCCCGCGTCGCCGTCAAGGATGTCGGCCAGCTCGGCGTCGAGGCGTACCCCGTTGGCCTCGGCGTTGAGGGCGACGGCCGCGACGGCCAGCGGGTCGACCTCGACCGCGCGGACGGCGGCGGCGCCGGCGCGGGCCGCGGCGATGGCCACCAGGCCCGAGCCGGCGGCGAGGTCGAGCACTCGCCGACCGGCGACCAGGTCAGGATGATCGGTGACGTATCGGGCGAGGGCCTGCCCGCCGGCCCAGGCGAAGGCCCAGAAGGGCGGTGGTTGGTCACTGCGGAACTCACCCTCGGTCAGTTCCCAGAGCCCGACCGCGTCGTCGGCCTGGTGGAGTCGTACCTCGGGGACGAAGGCGACCGGCGCGAGACGCGCGTGCAGTCGGACGAAGGCGGTGGCGAGTTCGGACACCGAGTGATTCTCCCGCAGCCGGACCGACAGGGTTACGGCCCCGTCCGGCCCGCCGGGGCTACGGCCCGGTCCGGTCCGGCTCATCCTCCGCTGTGTCGACTCGGGTCCCGCGTCGACTCGGCCCGCGCTCAGTCCAGCTGCGCCGGGTCGAGCCCCAGCTCCCGGGCGGTCACCAGGCGTACCCACTCGGTGAACTGGCGTCGGGAGATCACCCGGTCGTGCACCGCGAGCTGAACGGCGAGACCGTCCATCACGGCGCTGATCCGCCAGGCGGCGCCAGCCGGGTCGGCGCACTCGAAGGTGTGGTCGGCTACCCCGGCTGCGATCACCGTCGCCAGGTCCTGCCGCCAGCGCAGGTCCAGCCGGCGGGAGGTCTTCTCCAACTCCGGGGTACGCAGCGACTCGGCCCAGCCGTCGATCCACATCGCCCATGACGTGGGGCGACCGGCGGGGGTGTAGAGCCGCACCAGTCGGCGGAGCTTGGCCAGCGGCGGGGCGCTGGAGCGCAGCACCGCGTCCAGTCGGGCCAGATCCTGCTCGACGGCGTACGCGAACGCCTCGGCGAGCAGCCGGTCCTTGGTGGCGAAATGGTAGAAGACCAGTGCCTGACTCACCCCGGCCGCCTGGGCCACGTCCGCGGTGCGGGTGTTCGCCAACCCGCGTTCCACGATTACGTCGCAGGCGGTGCGCAGCAGGGCATCCAGGCGGACCTCAGCCGCACGTCTCGTCACGACCGTTACCGTAGTGCACTCGAACGGGTACGAGCTGTTACCACCCACGGCGAAATCGACCTACTGCAGTCGGAAGTAGGACAGTTCTCTCGGGTGCTGCTCCACGTGGTTCTTCGGTGCCGCTCCATGTGGTTCTTCGGTGGTTCTGCCCGGTTCGGTTCAGGTGGGTCCTGGCCCTGGTTGAGGGGCGGCGGAGGCGCGCCGAGGGGGGGGGAGTTGGCAACTGCTCGCCGGCTCGGCTAAAGTTCTCATCCGTCACCGGGAAGCCGGGACGTGCGGACGTAGCGCAGCTGGTAGCGCATCACCTTGCCAAGGTGAGGGTCGCGGGTTCGAATCCCGTCGTCCGCTCGGAGATGCCGCCACGTTTGACCGGGGGCAACCCGGTGGGGTGGCCGAGAGGCGAGGCAACGGCCTGCAAAGCCGTGTACGCGGGTTCAAATCCCGTCCCCACCTCAGCATCATCGAGGGCGATTGGCGCAGTGGGAGCGCGCTTCCTTGACACGGAAGAGGTCACTGGTTCAAACCCAGTATCGCCCACCATGCGTCGCAGTGTGCGCACCATGTTTTGCTTGTTGGGGCTGGTCCGTAGAGGACCAGCCCTACTTCTGGCGGGGCAGCCAGTTTGGTGAGCGATGGCAGGATGCGCCTAGCTGAACAGCGCCGAAGCCAAGCACCTGGGAGCGCCAGTGCGTGAGGTTGTGTATCTGTCGACGGGCAAGCTAAATGAGTTCGTACCGGAGCCGCGCCGCGCGCTGCCCGCCGTGAAGTTTCACGCGGGCGGCTCCTTCGCCGGGGTTGACGTGCCGAGTCCTGGGCATGTCGTCAGTGTGCTGCTACCGGCGGCCGACGGTGACGTTGATTGCCTGGTGGCGAGCCCGCTAGTCGTGGAATACGTCAACTGGTCGGCTGGCGGCCAGCGTCGAGACAGATGACGTTGCCTGACGCGTTGACGATCGCGGTTCTGGGCGCCAACGTGTCGGTCCGGCGGGCCCGGGGGGTCCGGTCTCGGCGATCTTGCCGTCGGGTAGAGTAAGTCCCGTCGCCGACGCGGTTCGGTGGCACGCGGACGTAGCGCAGCTGGTAGCGCATCACCTTGCCAAGGTGAGGGTCGCGGGTTCGAATCCCGTCGTCCGCTCGTTCACCGCCAGCTTGGCTGGCCGGGTTGCGGTGATTCAGGGCGATTGGCGCAGTGGGAGCGCGCTTCCTTGACACGGAAGAGGTCACTGGTTCAAACCCAGTATCGCCCACCAGTGAATGTGTAGGAGCAGCTCAGTGAGGTGCTTCTGCGCGGGCCGGGAGTTACCGGACGATCGAGGGTTCTCCAAGTCCAGTCCAGCTGACGACGTCGTTCTGGACGCATCCAGCCTGTCGTCCGGGGTCTCCCATCGATAGATATTCGTTTATTTTTCGTGAGCTGCGGCAAGGGATGGTTCCGGCATTCTGGTCGACCTGGGTGCAGTGGGCGGGCGGGATGGCCTGCTCGCCGTGTCGGCTGTCGTGCCTGGCGGAAGCTGATCTGTTAATAGTCAGTTTTAAATTTTGCAATAAATCAGTTACTCCGCAGTAACTTATCTGGCCGCGGTCCGTAATCTCGCCGAAACGCCCGGTTGGGCAGCACCGGAAGACCTGCCAGTTACGGCCCGCCACAGCCAATCCGGCCATACCCCGGGCACCCGGGGGAGGCCACGGCGGATCGCCTTTCGGTGTTGCGCACACCGATCCGAGTTCTGCCCTGGAGGAACAATGTCTCTCCTGACCCGGCGGCGACGACCGCTGATGGCGAGCCGAGCGACCCGGCGACGATCCGTGGTGGCGACCGTCCTGCTGGCCGTGATCACCCTGCTGCTCAGCACGGCGGCACCCAGCGCGGCGGAGGAGCCCGACTGGTGGACGCCGACCGACCGGCCGGCACCCGACTCCGCGATCGGTGTGACCGGAGCGCCGTTCACCGGCACCGACGCCCAGGGTCAGGTGCGCGGTTTTGTGGACGCGCACAACCACATCATGTCCAACGAGGCCTTCGGTGGGCGGCTCCTCTGCGGCAAGCCCTTCTCCGACGCGGGCGTCGCCGACGCGCTGAAGGACTGCCCGGAGCACTACCCCGACGGCTCCCTGGCCCTGTTCGACTTCCTCACCAACGGTGGTGACGGCCGGCACGACCCCGACGGCTGGCCGACGTTCGCGGACTGGCCGGCCCACGACTCGCAGACCCACCAGCAGAACTACTACGCCTGGATCGAGCGGGCCTGGCGCGGTGGCCAGCGGGTCATGGTCAACCACCTGGTCACCAACGGGGTGATCTGCTCGGTCTACTTCTTCAAGGACCGAAGCTGCGACGAGATGACCTCGATTCGGCTTCAGGCCGCCAAGACATATGAGATGCAGGACTACATCGACCAGATGTACGGCGGGGCGGGCCAGGGATGGTTTCGCGTCGTCACCGACAGCGAACAGGCTCGCGAGGTCATCGAGCAGGGCAAGCTCGCCGTGGTCCTGGGAGTGGAGACCTCCGAGCCGTTCGGCTGTAAACAAATCCTGGACATCGCCCAGTGCGACGAGGAGGACATCGATCGCGGGCTCGACGAGCTGCACGATCTCGGCATACGCAGCATGTTCCTGTGCCACAAGTTCGACAACGCGCTCTGTGGTGTCCGATTCGACTCCGGGACCACCGGGATAGCCGTCAACGCCGGGCAGTTCCTGTCAACCGGGACCTTCTGGACGACGGAGAAGTGCCGGGGGCCGCAGCAGGACAACCCCATCGCCTTCGGAGACCTGGCCGGGCTGGGGGATCTGCTCCCGTCCGACGTCGAGATGCCGTCGTACTCGTCGGACGCGCGGTGCAACGTCCGCGGGTTGACCAGACTCGGCGAGTACGCCCTGCGGGGCATGATGGACCGCAACATGCTGGTGGAGATCGACCACATGAGTGTCAAGGCCACCGGCCGGGTCCTGGACGTCTTCGAGTCCGTGTCATACCCCGGTGTGGTCTCGTCGCACAGCTGGATGGACCTGCTCTGGAGCGAGCGGGTCTACCAACTCGGCGGGTTCATCACGCAGTACATGCACGGTGCCGAGCGGTTCATCGCGGACGCGGATCGGACGAAGGAACTGCGCGACAGCTACGACGTCGGGTACGGCTTCGGCACCGACATGAACGGCTTCGGCAGCTGGCCCGGTCCCCGGGGCGCGGACACCCCGAACCCGGTCCAGTATCCGTTCCAGTCCGCGGACGGCGGTGCCGTCCTCGACCGGCAGACCACCGGTGACCGGACCTGGGACATCAACGTTGACGGTGCCCCCCACTACGGGCTGGTGCCGGACTGGGTGGAGGAGATCCGGGTCCTGGGCGGCCAAGCGGTGGTGGACGACCTGCTGCGCGGCGCCGAGTCGTACCTTGGCATGTGGGGTGCCACGGAGGAGCACGCGCCCGGCGTCAACCTCGCCGCCGGGTCATCCGCCTCGGCCAGCTCGACCGCGTGGAAGCCGTTCACCACCTACGCCCCTCGTCGAGCCGTGGACGGTGACCCGACGACCCGTTGGGCGAGCTGGTGGAGTGACGACCAGTGGTTGCGGTTGGATCTCGGCTCGGCACAGCAGATTCGACGAGTCACCCTGGAGTGGGCGGGCGAGTACGCCAGGGCGTACCGGATCGAGGTGAGCGCCGACGGTAGCTCCTGGCAGACCGTCTCCTCCATATCGGATGGTGATGGTGGTCTGGACACGGCGATCTTTGACCCAACATCGGCTCGCTACGTCCGGATCCAGGGTCAGGAGCGCGGCACCGACTGGGGCTACTCGCTGAAGGAGGTCGGCGTCCACGCCACCTGACCTCGCGGTCCGCCGCGCCGGGTGCGCATCCTGACTATGAGGTCGTGCCGGGTGCGCGTCCCGGTCGCGGGCCGTGCCGGGTGCACGGCCCGCGACCGGTCTTCTGCCGTCAGCAGAACTGCTGGCGGCAGAACCCGGTAGGCGGAGCCTTCGCGGGCCGGCACGGTGGAGACATGAGACTGCTGGTGCTGGGTGGTACAGGATTTGTCGGCGGGGCGGTGGTCGGTGCGGCGCTGCGCCGGGAGTGGGAGGTGACGGTCTTCAACCGGGGGCGCCACGGGACGACGCCGACCGGTGTGCGGCGGCTACGGGGCGACCGGACCGCACCGGGCGGGCTGGCCGCGCTCGCCGGCCAGGAGTGGGATTTGGCCGTTGACACCTGGGACGGGGCGCCCCGGGCGGCCAGGGATTCGGCCCGGGCGCTGGCCGGGCAGGTCGGGCGCTACGGCTACGTCTCCAGCGGGTCGGTCTACGCCGAGCCGGTGGCGTTGGGGTCGGCGGAGGACGCTCCGGTGGTTGACGCCGCGCCCGACGCCGACGAGGCCGACTACGCGGCCAACAAGGCCGGCGCTGAGCGGGCCATCCGGGAGGTTTACGGCGAGCGGGCGCTGATCGCCCGGGCTGGCCTGATCCTCGGACCGGGTGAGGACATCGGTCGGTTGCCGTGGTGGCTGCAGCGGATCGCCCGCGGCGGTACCGTGCTGGCACCCGGCCCGGCCGACCTCGCCCTGCAGTACGTCGACGTCCGTGACCTGGCGGCGTTCCTGCTCGACCCGAAGGTGCCCGGTGGCACGTTCAACGTGGTCAGCCGTACCGGGCACGCGACGATGGGGGAGTTGCTCGGCGCCTGCGTGGCGGCGACCGGGGCTGATGCCCGACTGCGCTGGATCGAGCCGGAGCGGATTTTGGCGGCGGGCGTGGTGCCCTGGAACGACCTGCCGATCTGGGTTCCGGCCGGGCACCCGTACCGCTGGCTGCAGGAGCGCGACGTGTGGGCCGCGTACGCCGCCGGGCTGGTGTGCCGCCCGGTGGCCGACACCGTGGCCGACACCTGGTCCTGGCTGCAGGTGGTTGGCGTGGTGCCACCCCGCGCGGGCCGTCCGCAACGCGCCCCGGTGGGCCTGGAACCGGCCCGGGAGGCGGCGTTGCTGTCGGCTGGACGCTGACCGCGCGCGGCGGGCGGCCGGGCGGTCAGACCTGCGGAACGGTCAGGTCGAGCACCTCGTCAACGTTGCGGCGGGGGGTGGGCCAGCCGGGTTGGCCGTACCCGATCCGCATCACCATCTGCGGGGTGCCGTAGCGCCCCAGCGAGAGCCGAAGCTGCTCACGGGCGGTTGGTACCTCGATGGGTTGGGACAGCATCGACACGGAGAGCCCGGCGTCGGTGGCGGTGAGCAGCGTCCGTTGTAGGGCCTGGCCGGCGATGACCTGGTCAACGGCGGTGTTGCCGGGGCCGCCGAGTACGGCGACGAGGGGTTCCGGTTCGAAGTCGCGGCCGGGGGCGCGTTCCCGGCCGCCGAAGGCGCGCGCGGGTAGCAGGTCCTGTGGCTCGAACGGCGGGCCGCCGGCGGCCGCGGGCACCCCGTCGGGAGCCTCGTCGTAGTGGACCCACTTCTCCCGCTCGGTGCGGTAGGACGGGTTACGCTCCAACACCCGGTGGGCGCCCCGGGCGATCTCCGCGAACGCGTTCACCGCGCTCGTGCCGATCAATAGCTCCAGCCAGCACTCCTCGGCTCGGGCCGCCTCGGTGAGCCGCCATCGGGCGTCGGCGGGCACCGGGTCGGGCTGGAAGGGGGCGCGGTTGCTGAACCGGCGGGGGATCGCGGCGTGGAGGGCCTGCTCGGTCGGGGTGGGGCGGCGCGGTACGTCCGGGATCAGTCGGGCCACCACGTCGGGCTCGGCCGGGTACGGGCGCAGCCGTACGGCCGCTGGTATCTCGGCCGCGGCCAGGGCGAGCCGGAGGTTGAACAGCGCCGCCCCGGCGGCGATGCGGAGACCCCAGCCGTTCGGGTCGGTGGCGGGCAGCCGTCGGGACGGGTCAACCAGCACCTCGATCCCCCCGTCGCGCAAGCGGAACCGCCACGGCTGCGTGTTGTGCAGCGACGGGGCACGAATGGCGTCGGCCGCGGCGGCACGTAGCTGCGCTACGGTGTAGTAAGCGTCCATGGTGTCGCTCCCCTCCGTTGGCGCGCCACGTCTAGCTGCTTCGTCCACCGTCTCCCAGGCGGGGCCCGGGGGCCCAGGGCCGGATGTCCCATCCCTGCGGGACCGACTATCCTGCCCCGGACTTGGCGCTTCCCGGTATTTACGCAATCGGCCCGCAGTGTCCGTATTGTCCCTCTTGTCCGTTCTTGTGGAGTGGGAATCGCCGAGCGGGTGCCCGGCCGGGGCGGGTCGGGACCTTCGACCCCTGCAGAACAGCCGCCAGCAGGGTAGAAACGAGGGATGATCCGCGTGTACCTACTCGACGACCATGAAGTCGTCCGTCGTGGCCTTGCCGACCTGCTCACGGCCAGCGGTGACATTGAGGTCGTCGGCGAGTCAGGCCTGGCGCAGGAGGCGGCCCGCCGCATCCCGGCGCTCCGGCCCGACGTGGCGATCCTCGACGCGCGGCTGCCCGACGGCAACGGCATCGACGTGTGCCGGGACATCCGGGCCCTGGACTCGTCGATCAAGGGCTTGATTCTCACCTCGTACGAGGACGACGAGGCGCTCTTCGCGGCGATCATGGCCGGCGCGGCCGGCTACGTGCTCAAGCAGATCCGCGGCACCGATCTGGTGGACGCGGTCCGGCGGGTGGCCGCCGGGCAGTCGCTGCTCGACCCCGCGATCACCACCCGGGTGCTGGAGCGGATCCGCAGCGGCGTCGAGCAGCCCCGGGAGCTGAAGTCCCTGACCGAGCAGGAACGGCGGATCCTGGAGTACGTGGCCGAGGGGCTCACCAACCGGGAGATCGCCGGCAAGATGTTCCTCGCCGAGAAGACCGTGAAGAACTACGTCTCCAGCATGCTGGCGAAGCTCGGCCTGGAGCGGCGGACACAGGCAGCCGTACTCGCCACCCGCCTGCTGGGCAAGACCCACTGACCCGGCGGGTGGTGCCGGTGCCGCTGGCGGCTCAGCTGTCCAGCGGCACGGACCAGTGCAGCCGGGTGCCGTGCGGGTGCTCCGGTCGCACCTCGAAGACACCGCCGTGGCGCTCGGCACGTTCGCGCAGGTTGACCAGCCCGCCCCGGGCGGCGGCCGGATCGCAGCCGACCCCGTCGTCGGTGACGGTCACCGAAACCTGACCGGCCGCCACCCGGACGGTGACCGCGACGCGCTGGGCCCGGGCGTGGCGCACCGCGTTCGACAGCGCCTCCCGCAGTACGGCCGTGAGATCGGGACGCAGCTCGTCCGAGACGGCGCTGTCGATCGGGCCGGCCAACTCCAGCGCGGGCCGGAAGCCCAGCGACCCGGCGGCGTCCTCGACCGCCTCCCGGATCTCCGAGCGCAGCTGCGCGGTCATCGGCGTGCGCAGCTCAAAGATTGTGCGACGGATATCCTTGATCGTGGCGTCCAGGTCGTCCACCGCCGCGTTGATCCGGTTGGCGAGTTCGGGGCGGGTGCTCATCGGCACCGCGCTCTGCAACTGCAGGCCGGTGGCGAACAACCGCTGAATCACCACGTCGTGCAGGTCCCGGGCGATCCGCTCGCGGTCCTCCAGGACCACCAGCAGTTCCCGCTCCTCCTGGCCCCGGGCCCGCTCCATGGCCAGCGCGGCCTGCGCGGCGAAGCTGCCGAGCAGCGCCAGGTCGTCCTCGCTGGTCTCGTCGTGGTCCGCGCTGTACGCCACCACCAGCACGCCGTGCAGGGTGTCCGCGGTCGCCAGTGGGGAGAGCACCGCCGCCCCGGTGTCCAACAGCGCCGGCCAGGGCGCGGCGTGGGCGAGGTCCGCCACCCGGTCGTGCCGGCCGTGGGTGACGGCGGTGCCGAAGCTGGTGTCGGCGGCCGGTAGGACGGTGCCGACCAGGGCAGCGGCCTGCTCGCCCGCGCCGTCAACCACGTCCACGGTGAAGGTGTCCGCACCGGGGTCGTAGAGCAGCACCAGCGCCAGCTCCGCCTCGGCCACCTCCCGGGCGCGCCGCGCCACCAGCGACAACGCGTCGGTACGGCGGACCTCGCCGAGCAGTAGTGTGGTGATCTCGGCGGCGGCGGCCAGCCACCGCTCCCGCCGGTGCGCCAGCTCGTAGAGGCGGGCGTTCTCGATCGCCACCCCGGCCGCGGCGGCCAGCGCCACCACGATCTCCTCGTCGTCCTCGGTGAACTCGGCTGCGTCCCGCTTCTCGGCCAGGTAGAGGTTGCCGAAGACCTGATCCCGGATCCGCACCGGGACCCCGAGGAAGCTGCGCATCGGTGGGTGGTGCGGCGGGAAACCGTACGAGGCGGGGTGCTTGGTGATGTCGGGCATCCGCACCGGGCGCGGATCGTCGATCAGCAGGCCGAGGACGCCGCGGCCGTGCGGCAGGTCACCGATTTTGGCGCGCTGGTCGTCGTCGATACCGTGGGTGACGAAGTCGTGCAGCGTCCGGTCTCGGCCGAGGACGCCGAGCGCGCCGTAGCGGGCCCCGGCCAGCTCGGAGGCCGCCTCGACGATGCGTTGCAGCGTGCTGCGCAGGTCGAGGTCGGTGCTGATGCCGACCACCGCGTCGAGCAGGGCCCGTAGCCGTTCCCGGCTGGTGACCACCTGGCTGACCCGCTCCAGCATCTCCTGCAGCAGCTCGTCCAGGTGGACCCGGGACAACGGGGTCAATCCGAGCGAAGGGGTGGCGTGTGGTTCGTGTTCGGGACTGGGTGTCACCGGCCGATGCTAACGCCGCCGACCAGGGACGTGACACGCCCGTCAGGTTTCGCGGGCCGCTGTGGTGTCCACCACCTGCTCCACCGGGAGCCGCGGCGTGTGCGGCGGGCCGGCGTGCGTCGGATCCGCACGGCCCAGGCGCAGCACCAGATACGGGTGTCCCATACCAGCCAGTACTCCGCGCAACTCCGCACGGGTGCCCGGCACCTCGATCACCCCGCTCAACGGCACCACCGAGACGCCCAGCCGGGTCGCCGTGAGCCAACCCGCCGACAGCGCCTCACCGGCCCGTAACCAGGTGCTGGGCTCGTCCTCATCGCCGTAGAGCAGCGCGTACGCGGCCGCCTGGTCATGACCGGGCCCCACCGGCAGCGTGCCGGCCCGGCCGAAGTCCCGGCCGGGCACGGTGGTCTGTGGGGGCGACTCCGGCAACACCGCCGCCGGCAGACCGACATTGTCGGCCCGGCTGGTCCAGTAGGCCAGCTCCGCGCGCAGCCGAGGATCCTCCGACTCTACGCTGTCGGCCTGAGACGCGGCGGTCGCCAGCTGTAACACCTGGTCCCGGTCGAGTTGCTGGAGCCGGACCCCCTCGACGGCGGCCGCCTCGGTGATCTCGGTAAGGGCCGAGTCGGTGATCGGTTCGTCACCGACCGGTCGGCGGTCGGTGTGCCGGATTCGCATGCACTGCACCAGGTGCATCGCCTCGGGGTCCGTCCCCACCCGGGTCAGGCTGGTGAGCCGGGCCAGCAGGTCCGCATCATCCGGGTTCGGGGTCCGCTCCACCTCATCCGGGTCGGGGATCCGCTCCACCACCGCCTGCCACCCCTCGGCGGCCAACGTGACCCGGGCGTGGTGCAGTGCGGCGCCGCAGCTCAGGACGAGCAGCCGCCCCTCCGGGTCGGTGGCGGTGAGCTGCCGGTCGCGGACCACACGCAGCTCCAGCGCGTCGGGCAGGACCCGCCACCGCCACGGTTGGGTGTTGTGCACCGAGGGGGCGCGACCGGCGGTCGCGGCGGCCTGCGCGAGCGCGGTGGTCAGCGCGTGGTCCGTCTGGCTCATGCTCTCGACCCTTCCCTCGAACACATCGTGCCGCACCCGGAGGGCACCCGGGTGCGGTTGCCGATCCATCCTGCGACATTCGTCCGCCGATCACATAGGGCGCAGGTCCCGTCGCCGCCGGACCATTCGACCCGGTGGGTTCGGTGATGCACCGCTCACCTCGGCCGGCCTGCTGGGACAACTTTCGACCCGGTGGGTTTCTGCGATGCACCGCCCACTCCGGTCGACCCGCTGGGACGATTTCGGTGATGGCGGCGGAGCCGGAGTGCGTGCCCGAGCAGCCGGCGCGGTCCGGGCCGGGCGGCTGGCTGCTCTGGGCGCCGCTGGTCGGGCTGACCGCGCTGGTGCTCGCTGGCGTGGTGGCGCGGCTCGCCGGCCGGTCCGGCCTCGCTGACCTGCTCTGGGCCGCCGCCACCGTGGCTGCGCTGGTGCCGGCCGCCGGGTCGATGCTGCGCGAGCTCTGGCACCGGCGGTACGGCGTCGACGTCATCGCCGTCCTCGCGCTGGCGGGCGCGCTCGTCGTGGCGGAGTACCTGGCCGGGGCGGTGATCGCGGTGATGGTGGCCACCGGCCGGACGCTGGAGGCGTACGCCCAGGGCCGGGCGACCCGCGACCTCCGTGCGCTGCTCGCGCACGCCCCGCGTACCGCGCGCCGGCGCGCCGCGGACGGGACGATCGAGGTGGTTTCGGCAGACCAGGTTGTCGCCGACGACGAACTGCTGGTCGGCCCCGGCGACGTGGTGCCGGTCGACGGGCAGCTCGCGGCGGCTGCCACGCTCGACGAGTCGGTGGTGACCGGAGAGTCACGGCTGGCCCAACGTGCCGCGGGGGACCGGGTGGGCAGCGGCGTGGTGAACGCCGGCGCCGCCTTCGGGCTGCGGGCGACCGCGGACGCGGCGTCCAGCACGTACGCCGGGATCGTGCGGCTGGCCCGGGAGGCCACCGCGCAGAAGGCGCCGACGGTCCGGCTGGCCGACCGGTACGCCGTCGCCTTCGTTCCGTTCACCCTGCTGCTCGCTGGGCTGGGCTGGCTGGTCTCCGGCGACCTGGTCCGGGCGGTGGCGGTCCTGGTGGTGGCTACGCCCTGCCCACTGCTGCTGGCCACCCCGATCGCCATCGTCTCCGGCCTGTCCCGTACCGCCCGGCGCGGTGTCCTGGTCCGCGACGGCGGCTCCCTCGAACGGCTCGGCCGGGCCCGCACCCTGCTGGTGGACAAGACCGGAACCCTGACCGCCGGCCGGCCCCAGGTGGCCGAGACGGTGCCGGCCCCGGGGACCACGGCCGACGAGGTGCTGCGCCTCGCCGCCTCCGTGGAGCAGCTCTCCCCACACGTGTTGGCCACCGCCCTGGTGGAGGGGGCGCGGGAGCGAGAGCTCGGCCTCGCCGAGCCGGAGGGGGTCACCGAGGAGCCGGGCCGGGGCGTACGCGGGCGGGTGGAGGGCCGTGACCTATGGGTGGGGCAGCTCGACAGCACGCCGCCAGAGTGGGCGTCCTCGGCCCGGGACCGCGCCGAGGAGGCTGGGCACTCGCTGGTGTGGGTCGGTGCGGCAGACGGGCCGCTCGGCGTGATCCTGCTGGCAGACCCGGTCCGATCCGATGCGTCGCGTACCGTCGGCCGGCTGCGGGCGGCGGGGCTGCGTCGGATCGTCATGGTCACCGGTGACCGCCCGGCCACCGCTAGTCGGGTGGCCCGAGAGGTCGGGGTGGACGACGTCCTTGCCCGCTGCGCACCGGCCGAGAAGGCGGATCGGGTCCGCGCCGAGGTGGACCGGGCGGTCACGGTGATGGTCGGCGACGGGGTGAACGACGCCCCCGCCCTGGCCACCGCGGATGTCGGCGTGGCGATGGGCGCCACCGGGGCCACCGCGTCGGCGGATGTCGCCGACGCGGTGCTCACCGTTGACCGGCTGGAGCGCCTGGCCGACGCCGTGGAGATCGCCCGGTACGCGCGCCGCATCGCCGTGCAGAGCGCAACGGTGGGCATGGGGCTCGCCGTGCTGGCCATGTTCGTCGCCGCCCTCGGACGGCTGCCGCCGGTGGCCGGTGCCTTCCTTCAGGAGGGCATCGACGTGCTGGTGATCCTCAACGCGTTGCGTGCCCTGCTCGGCCCAGCCACCCTGCGGCGGTGACGTACCTCACCGTTCGCGGACCACGGCGACCGGGGAGTGCGCGTGGTGCAGCAGCTGTTGGCTGACCGAGCCGAGCAGCATCCCGGCCAGGCCGCCGCGGCCTCGGCTGCCGACCACGACCAGTTGGGCGTTGCGGCTGGCCGTCACGAGCAACTCGGCCGGGTTGCCCTCGGCCACCTCCACCGTGATCTGGAGATCCGGGAACGCTCGCCGCCACCGGGCCAGTGACTCCTCCAACTCGGCGCGGGCCGCCCCGGCATCCGCTCGGGCATCCGGGGCGGACGGCGGACGCTGAACCGGCGACGAACGCCACGCGCGCAGCACGTGCAGCGTTACCTTCCGGGCGGCGGCCTGCTCGACGGCGAAGCCCAGGGCAAGCAGCGACTGCTCCGAGCCGTCCACCCCGGCCGCGACGTGCCCGGTCCGCTCCCGGCGGTCGGCGTCCCCCCGGACCACCACCACCGGGCAGTGGGCGTGCGCGGCCACCGATCCCGCCGTCGAGCCGACCAGCAGGCCGGCAAAGCCGCCGAGCCCGCGCGAACCGAGTACCAGCAGGCCGGCCCGCGCCGAGAGCTCCTGGAGCACCAGCGCGGGCGGCCCCTCGTACAGCTCACCGGTGACGGTCAGCTCCGGGCTGGTCGCCTCCGCGGCGGCCTGCTGCACCAGCTCCTCCGCCTGCCGTCGAGCGGTGTCGTCGGGCCAGATGCTGGGCCCCCCACCAGGGCCGGTCCACCCGGCCATGGTGAGCCACTCGAAGACGTACGCCAGGTGCACCGACCGCCCACTCCGGCCGGCCTCGGCCAGCGCCCACCCCCTGGCCCGGACCGCGTCCGGCGAGCCGTCGTAGCCGACCAGGATCTCGGTTCCGTTCACTGCTACTCGCTCGGGTCGGCGTCAGTCTCGCGGACCCACCGCCACTGCGCCACCCGCGGGTCGTCGGCGCCGTGCCGGCGGGTGTAGTCCCGGCACGACTGGCGGGCGTCCACCATCTCCTGCCGCAGGTGCGCGGCCCGCGCGCCGAGCCCGGGTACCCGGTCGATCACATCGATGACCAGATGGAACCGGTCCAGGTCGTTGAGCATCACCATGTCGAATGGGGTGGTGGTGGTGCCCTCCTCCTTGTAGCCGCGAACGTGCAGGTTGGAGTGGTTGGTCCGTCGGTAGGTCAGCCGGTGGATGAGCCACGGGTAGCCGTGGTACGCGAAGATGATCGGCTTGTCGGTGGTGAAGATGGTGTCGAACTCCGAGTCCGGCAGCCCGTGCGGGTGTTCGCTCGACGGTTGCAGGCGCATCAGGTCAACCACGTTGACCACCCGGACCTTCAGCTCGGGCAGGTGCCGGTGCAGCAGGTCGACCGCCGCGAGGGTTTCCAGCGTCGGTACGTCTCCGGCGCAGGCGAGCACGACGTCCGGCTCCGTACCGTCGTCGTTGCTGGCCCAGTCCCAGATGCCGAGCCCGCGCCGGCAGTGCAGGATCGCCTCGTCCATCGACAGCCAGCTCGGTTGGGGTTGCTTCCCCGCGACGACCACGTTGATGTAGTGCCGGCTGCGCAGGCAGTGGCTCATCGTGGAGAGCAGGGTGTTCCCGTCCGGTGGCAGGTAGACCCGGACCACCTCGGCCTTCTTGTTCACGACATGGTCGATGAAGCCCGGGTCCTGGTGCGAGAAGCCGTTGTGGTCCTGCCGCCAGACGTGGCTGGAGAGCAGGTAGTTCAGCGAGGCCACCGGCTGTCGCCAGGGGATGTCCCGGGTCACCTTCAGCCACTTGGCGTGCTGATTGACCATCGAGTCGACGATATGGATGAATGCTTCGTAGCTGGTGAAGAGGCCGTGCCGGCCGGTCAGCAGGTAGCCCTCCAGCCAACCCTGGCAGAGGTGCTCGGAGAGCACCTCCATGACCCGACCGTCGGGGGAGAGGTTCTCGTCCCCGGGGACGGTGGCCGCCACCCAGGCCCGGTCGGTGACCTCGAAGGCGGCGCCGAGCCGGTTGGAGGCGACCTCGTCCGGGCCGAAGAGCCGGAATGTCTCCGGGTTCGCCGCGATGATGTCGCGGATCCAGCTGCCGAGCGCGCCGGTTGCGCTGGTGGCCGGTGTACCGGGGCGCGGCACGTCGACGGCGTAGTCGCGGAAGTCGGGCAGGACCAGATCACGCAGCACCTGCCCGCCGTTGGCGACCGGGTTGGCGCTCATCCGGCGGTCGCCCTTCGGCGGCAGGTCCAACAGCTCGGCCACCGGTGCCCCGGTCGCGTCGAAGAGCTCCTCCGGGCGGTAGCTGCGAAGCCAGCGCTCCAACTCGGCCAGGTGCTGCGGGTCCTGGCGTACCTGCGACAGCGGCACCTGGTGGGCGCGGTGGGTGCCCTCGACCCGATTGTCGTCAACCTCGCGCGGGCCGGTCCAGCCCTTCGGCGTACGGAGCACGATCATCGGCCAGCGCGGGCGCTCCACCTTGCCACCGGAGCGGGCCCGCTGTTGGATGGCGGCGATCTCGTCCAGCGCCCGGTCCATGGTCGAGGCGAGTGCCTGGTGCACCGTGGCCGGATCGTCCCCGGCAACCAGGTACGGCTCGTGGCCGTACCCGCGCATCAGATCCAGCAGGTCGGACTCGGGGAGCCGGTCCAACACCGTCGGGTTGGCGATCTTGTAGCCGTTGAGATGCAGGATGGGCAGCACCGCGCCGTCGCGGGCCGGGTTCAGGAAGACGTTCGACAGCCAGCTACCGGCCAGCGGCCCGGTCTCGGCCTCGCCGTCGCCGATTACGCACGCGACCAGCAGGTCCGGGTTGTCGAACGCGGCACCGTAGGCGTGGCTGAGCGCGTACCCGAGCTCACCTCCCTCGTGAATCGATCCCGGCACCTCCGCGGCTACGTGGCTGGGAATGCCACCGGGGAAGGAGAACTGGCAGAAGAGCTGGGCCATGCCGGCCTCGTCCTGGCAGGTGCCGTGGTAGAGCTCGCTCCAGGTGCCCTCCAGCCAGGTGTTCGCCACGATCGCGGGACCGCCGTGGCCGGGACCGGTGATGTAGATGGCGTTCAGGTCGCGGGCGACGATGACCCGGTTGAGGTGCGCGTAGAGCAGGTTCAGGCCGGGGCTGGTGCCCCAGTGCCCGAGCAGGCGCGGCTTGACGTGTTCCACGGTGAGCGGCTCGCGCAGCAGCGGGTTGCTCCGGAGGTAGATCTGCCCGACCGTGAGGTAGTTCGCCGCCCGCCAGTACGCGTCCAGCCGGCGTAGTTCTTCTTCAGTCAGGGGATTGTGCTGGGCGGTTGCGATGTTCATGCTTACCTAAGCCTCTCGGTCGGGTGTGGCGCATCCGGGGCGTTGTGGTTAGCCTCGCCGACGGCTACTGCCGGGTTAAGAGGCGTTGGTCCCGGGTCTCACGGACTCTCCGCCGGGGCGAGTCCTCGCACCACAACCATGGGCGTGGGCGAGTGGTAGAGCACGGCCTGGCAGGCTGAGCCGATCATTCCCCGGCCGGGCTGCTGGCCGCGCGCCGCCACCACCACCAGCTGCGCGGATTGGGACTGCTCCACCAGGACATCGCCCGGAGCGCCCCGGATGGTGTGACACTCCACCGGCACGCCCGGTTCCGGGCCGCCGACCTGTGCTACCACCTCGGCGAGGATCTCCGGTGCGTCGTCGTGGCCCCGCTCAACCACCCGGACGGCGACCAGGCGGCCGGCCCGGCGGACGGCGCAGTCAAACGCCCACTTCAGGGCCTGGCGGGAGCCGACCGAGCCGTCCACTCCCACCAGCACCGGCCCCTTCGCTGGGGTGTCCTGGCGGGCCACCAGCACTGGGCAGCCGGCCCGGGCGACGACCTGCACCACCGGCGTGTCGGCGGGGATGGAGCAGCCGGGTTCTCGCGTGCTCATGCCGCTGTCGCCGACGGCGATCAGGAAGGCCGTCTCCGATTTGCGAATCAGCGTCTCCACGGTAGAGCCCTCGGTGATGTCTTGGCGCACCGACAGTGTCTCGTCGATCTCCTGGGCGACCTTGGCAGCGCGGTCGAGGAGTTCCGCTGCCGCGTCGTGCGTACCGGCGATCGATGGTGCCTTGAAGGCGGCTCCCCAGTCGAAGGTGTGGATCAGCCGGAGGGGATGCCCGAACGCGGCGGCCTCCCGTGCGGCGAGGTCGACCAGCGGTAGGTCCTGCTCCGAGCCGACGGCGGCGAGCACTGGCGCATCACTGGCTGCCGCCATGTCGGCATCACCTCCGCAGGCACCCGCTCGGCCTTTTGCCCCGAGGCTAGTCCGGGCGGTGCGGCGCTGGGGCGGGATCGGCGCAGCACGCGCCGCGATCCACCGGTGGCTAGTTACCGACGGTGTTAGCGTCAATGCTGTGGGTGATGCTGAGGGGTTCGTTGTCGCCGCCGTTGGAGACCTGCTCATCGCGCGGGACTGTCCGCACGAGATATTCCGGCACGCGCGGGACCAGTTGGTCGAGGCCGACGTCACCTTCGGTCAGCTGGAGACCGCGTACTCCGACGAGGGGTCCCGGGGCTCCTCCGGGCCGCGCGGCGCCGTCCCGCACGACGTGTCGAACTATGCCGCGCTCCCGCACGCGGGCTTCGATGTCATCTCGATGGCGAGCAACCACACCGGCGACTGGGGCTCCGACGCGCTGCTCGACTGCATCGGGCGGCTCCGGCGCGACGGCATCACCGTGGTGGGTGCGGGAGCCGACATCGATGAGGCCCGGCGGCCGGGGATCGTCGAGCGCGACGGCACCCGGGTCGGCTTCCTGGCCTACTGTTCGGTCGCGCCGGACGGCTACTACGCCGGGCGGAACAAGCACGGGGTGGCGCCGATCCGGGCGATGACGCACTACGAACCGTACGAGCCCGATCAGCCCGGCGGCCCGGCCCTGATCTCCACGCACACCAACGACGCCGATCTGGCGGCGCTCACCGCGGACATCTCCCGGCTGCGGGAGGAGGTGGACGTGCTGCTCGTGTCGCTCCACTGGGGCCTGCACTTCCAGCGCTCGAAGCTCGCGGACTATCAGCCGGTGGTGGCCCATGCCGCGATCGAAGCCGGTGCGGACGCGGTGCTCGGGCATCATCCGCACATCCTCAAACCGGTCGAGATCTACCAGGGCAAGGCGATCTTCTACAGCCTCGGCAACTTCGCCCTCGACTTCAACGAGAGCTGGTGGAAGTCGTTCAGCCAGGAGTGGTTCACGGAGGCCCACCGGTTCCACCAGGAGCTGAACCCCGGCCGGGATCTGGCGGCGGAAGGGCGGAACTCGGCGATCGTCCGGCTGCACATCGCGGGCGGCGGCATCAGCCGGGTCGAGATCCTGCCCGTGGTGATCAATGAGGAGAACGAGCCGGTGCCGTACCCGGCGGATACGCCCGAGGGGCGTGCGGTCCGCGACTACCTGGCGGAGATCACGGCCGAGGCCGGGATGAACACGACCTTCGACGTGGTTGACGACAAGGTTCTGGTCCGCGTCTGACCGTTCCAGGTCAAGGGGTACGGATCGCTCCTGGTCTCGGTTGTCCGCGAACTGCACGCCACGCGTTTCTCCTGGCTTTTACGCAATAGGCTGGTAAAGATGGTTTTCATCCTATTTGCGGGTGTGGTTCGCTCGGAGGTGTCGAGCGGTGCGAAGATTCCGCCAGTCGGCAGGGCGTGCTGCCCGAGCGCGCTGGGCGAGAAAGACCGTCGGGGGTTGGTTCGCCCTCGCGGTGGCCATGACGGTCACCCAGGCGGTTGGTGCGGTGCCCGTGGTCGCGCAGCAGACGCCGGTCGCACAGTCCCCGACCGCTGCCGCATCGGATACCGTCCTCGCCTGGGGGGACAACTACTACGGCCAGGTGGGGGATGGGACCACCAACAACTACCGCACCGTACCCGTCCCCGTGGGCCTGCCCGCCGGTGCTGAGGTGACCGCTGTCGCGGGCGGTGATGCGCACAGTCTGGCGGTGACGTCGGCCGGCACCGTTCTCGCCTGGGGCAGGAACCGTGTTGGCCAGTTGGGCGACGGGAGCAACATCAATCGCAGCACTCCCGTTGACGTCCGCCTGCCGCCGGGCACCACGGTCACCGCCGTCGCCGCCGGCTTCAACCACAGTCTGGCGTTGACCTCGACCGGCACCGTCCTTGCCTGGGGTGACAATTCGACCGGTCAGCTGGGTGATGGGACTGCGACGAACCGCAGTACACCGGTGGCGGTGAGTTTCCCGCCCGGCACGGTGATCACCGCGGTCGCCGCCGGTGGCGTGCACAGTCTCGCGCTGACCTCGGCCGGCACCGTCTTCGCCTGGGGTGACAATTCCTCCGCTCAGCTGGGCGACGGGAGCACGATGAACCGCAGTACGCCGGTGTGGTGGGGTTGCCGGTGGGCACGATTGTTACCGCTATCGCCGGTGGTGGCTCGCACAGTCTGGCGGTGACCTCGGCGGGCAACGCCCGTGCCTGGGGCAACAACTTCGTAGGCCAGCTGGGCGACGGGAGCAATATCAACCGCGACGCCTCCGTTCACGTCCGCCTGCCCCCGGGCACCACGGTCACCGCCGTCGCCGGCGGCCTCACCCACAGTCTGGCGTTGACCTCGGTCGGCACTGTTCTCTCCTGGGGCAGCAACAACTGGGGTCAATTGGGTGATGGGACCGCCAGGGACCGGAACACGCCCGGCTCGGTGAGCCTGCCCCCCCGGCGTCACGATCACCGCGGTCACCGCCGGTGATCTCTTCGGCCTGGCGATCACCTCTGTCGGCACCGTCCTCGCCTGGGGCGGCAATATCGTCGGCCAGTTGGGTGACGGGACCACCACCGTTCGTCGGACGCCCGTCGCGGCCAGTCTGCCCACGGCAACCACGATCACCGCCATCTCCACCGGCAGTGTCCACAGTCTGGCCCTGGTCGCACCGCCACCAGCGTCCACCACCGCCCTGCAGGTCTCACCCCGAAACCCGGCAGCCGATCAGGACATCGCCCTCACCGCCACCGTCACCTGCACCACCGACACCCCCACCGGAAGCGTCACCTTCCGCAGCAACAGCACCGATCTCGCCACCGTGCCCCTGGGCAGCAGCAACACCGCCACCCACACCACCGCGCTCCCACCCGGCCCCCACACCCTCACCGCCCACTACGCCAGCACCAACACCTGCCCCAACAGCCAGTCCGAGGCCACCACCATCACCATCGACACCCCCACCGACCCGGACACTCCCACCGACCCGGACCTCCCCATCACCGGCCCCAACCTGCCCACCACCGTCGGCGTCGCCACCCTGCTCGTCCTCACCGGCGCCGCCCTCATCCAACTCGCCCGCCGACCCCGACGCGGACACCATCCCCCATGAGCCAGCAGGCGTGGCCCTGGGACCGCGCGGACCACCGGCCCGGGCTCAACAGCGGCGGAGGTCGCTGGCCGGGCCCGAAGGATGCCGCCATGCCGTTACTGAGCTGGCGTGAGCCGCTACCCTGGCGGCCGTGCCGAGTCCTGGTCGCAGGTACCTCTGGAGCGGGAAAGCCGAGCCTGGCGACGTTGCTCGCCGAGGCATGGCAGCTCCCTCGGGTGGAGCTGGACGCTTTGCACCACGGCGAGAACTGGGTGCCGCGCCCGAGCTTCGCTGACGACGTGAGCCGATTTGCCGCTGGGCCGCGCTGGGTGACCGAATGGCAGTACACCGCCAAGCTCGGCGACAAACTCTCCGGCAAAGCCGATCTGGTGGTGTGGCTGGACCATCCCCGGCAGTTGGTGATGCGGCAGGTGATCGCCCGCACCATGGCCCGTCGTTGGCGGCGCGAGGTGCTGTGGAACGGCAACGTCGAGCCGCCGCTGCGGACCGTCTTGACCGACCCCGATCACGTTATTCGATGGGCGTGGCGAAGGCGGAAAGGCCCGGGTGAGCGCGTAACCCAGCTCCTCCAACAACGTGGCCCAGCGGTCATGGTGGTGCGGTTGCGCGGTCGTCGACAGGTGCGGCAGTGGGCGTCCCGGGTCTTGCCCTTCGCGTTCCCGGCGGATGCCGCGCCGGCGGTGCTTCCCTCCAGCGCCGACGTTGGACTGTCAGCGCGGCAGGTCGTCGAGCCGGCGATCCCGGGAGCCGATGCCCAGATCGTCGGCGAGCTGGCCAAGAGTCCCACTGTGTTTCGACCTCCGGCGAGGGCGGAGAGCTTCGAACAAATCGATCACACCCACCAGGATGAGCACCAGGCCGAGTGGTCCACCTTGGAACCAAAACAACTTGCTGTCCGGCAAGAACAGTCTGAGCACCGCCCCGACAATGACCAACGCTAGGCCCAGGACCAGCTTGAACGCCATGCCGTAGCCTCTCTCGAAGAAGTGCAGATGCAGGTCTTCGCGTTGCGATGCCACGTACGGGTTGGGCTTGTGTTGCCGGTACGTGGCGTGGAATCCGAGGACCTCGTAGAAGTCGACAATGTCGTCGATGGCGGCGCAAGGCAACAGCGGGACGGTCGATTCGCCGGGATTCCGTTCTGGTCGTTCTTCGGCTTCAGGTCACTCGTCACTTATGTCTGCTTCGTTCGCTTATACCTTGCGGCAGGTGAGCTTTCGACAAGGCTGGGGTAGGGGTAAGTGGCAAGATTCTGGACCGGCAGAGTTGCGGATGTGAGGAGAAGGCGGGCCCGGCCCGCGAATCTGCGGGGGCTGTTCGCGGTGTCGCTGATGTTGGCGATCGTGCTGGGCATAACCGCGGTCGGCGCGGCGCGCGCGAGCGCGCGGGGCGGGCCGTCGGCGGCAGCCGGCCCTCCTGGTATCGGTCTGGCCTGGGGCGCCAACGGTTCCGGTCAGTTGGGCGATGGGACCACCGCCGACAGCAGTACCCCGGTTGCGGTGGACTTGCCGGCCGGCACCATGATCACCGCGCTTGCCGGCGGCGGCCTGCACAGTCTGGCGTTGACCTCCGCTGGCACCGTGCTGGCTTGGGGCGCCAACGGTTCCGGCCAGTTGGGTGATGGGACCACCACCAGTAGCAGTACCCCGGTTGCGGTGGATGTGCCAGTCGGCACCACGATCATCGGCATCGCCGCCGGCAACTCCCACAGCCTGGCCTTGACTTCCGCCGGCACTGTGCTGGCCTGGGGCTTCAACGACTTCGGTCAGTTGGGTGATGGGACCACCATCAGCAGCAGTACTCCGGTTGCGGTGGATGTGCCAGTCGGCACCACGATCATCGGCATCGCCGCCGGCAACTCCCACAGCCTGGCCTTGACTTCCGCCGGCACTGTGCTGGCCTGGGGCTTCAACGACTTCGGTCAGTTGGGTGATGGGACCACCATCAGCAGCAGTACTCCGGTTGCGGTGGATGTGCCAGTCGGCACCACGATCACCGCGCTTGCCGGCGGCGGCTTCCACAGTCTGGCGTTGACTTCCGCCGGCGCCGTGCTGGCTTGGGGCGCCAACGGTTCCGGTCAGTTGGGTGATGGGACCACCATCAGCAGCAGTACTCCGGTTGCGGTGGACTTGCCAGTCGGCACCACGATCACCGCCCTTGCCGGCGGCCGCTTCCACAGTCTGGCGGTGACCTCCGTCGGCACGGGGCTGGCCTGGGGCCTTAACGACTTGGGTCAGTTGGGTGATGGGACCACCATCAGCAGCAGTACTCCGGTTGCGGTGGATCTGCCGGCCGGCACCACGATCAGCGCCGTCGCCGCCGGCAACCGCCATAGTCTGGGGTTGACTTCCGCCGGCGCCGTGCTGGCCTGGGGCCTCAACGCCTTGGGCCAGTTGGGTGATGGGACCACCACCAACAGCAGCACCCCGGTTGCGGTGGATCTGCCGGCCGGCACCACGATCACCGCCGTCGCCGCCGGGGCCGCCCACAGTCTGGCGTTGACCTCCGCCGGCACCGTGCTGGCTTGGGGCGCCAACGGGTCCGGCCAGCTGGGTGATGGGACCACCGTCAACAGCAGCAGCCCGGTTGCGGTGGATGTGCCGGCCGGCAGCACGATCACCGCCGTCGCCGGCGGCGGCTTCCACAGTCTGGCTATCGTCCGGCCGACATCAACCACGACCTTGCAGGTGTCCCCACCGAACCCGAAACCGGATCAACCCGTCACTCTTACCGCTACCGTGACCTGCACCGCGAGCACTCCCACGGGGACCGTGACCTTCCTGGACGGCACGAAGGTCCTGGGCACTGAACATCTGTCCGGCAGCCCCACCGCCACCGCAACCCGTACGGTCAAACGTCTGACACCTGGCAAACACAGCATCCAGGCGCGCTACAACGGCGACGACCATTGCCCAGCCTCAACATCCAACCCCACGGCCGTCATGGTCCGAAAGCCCATCCTTCCAGTGACAGGTGTCAGTCTGCTTACCATCCTCACAGTCGGATTCCTGCTCACCCTCACCGGCGCGGCCCTGGTCGGGGTGCTCGGAAGAACCGTGACACCAGGGGCAAAAAGATGATCTAGATGTACGGACCGTCGGGGGCGGATTGGGGGCCCGGTGTCGGTCAGGGTATGCGTCGTCGGGACTGGGCGCTCTGCCAGTCGCGCAGCGCCCGCTTGATTCGGGTGTTCTCGTCGTGGAGCCGAGCTACCTCCTGCCGCAGAGTGGCCAACTCGTGCGCGACCCGGTGCAGGAAGTGCCGTACCTCCTGGGGGTCCAGGCCACGTCGGCCGAGGCCCACCGTGGCGAAGTTCCGTTCGCGGACGAGGCGGGGATGGAGTTGCTCGGTGCCGCCGTAGACGGTGCCGTGACGCATTGATCGGTTCCCTTCGTTGGCGTTGGAAGGGGCGGCCCTGGACGGAGGGGGGAGATTTCCGGCGCAGGGCCGCCCCGCCCGACGACCGCAGCCCTCCTCGGCGGTACGGCCACCGGGCTGCCGGTGGGTGGTGTCAGTTCGCAGCGAGGCAGGGTCGCGGGGGCCCGCCTTTCCGTGATAGGTATTCGTCAAGTCGGTCGGAGCCGTAATGCGCGCTTATCGCGGCTCCACGTTGAGGCCCGACGAGAGCCGGTATGCGTCTGCCACACGCCAGGCCGTCTCTCGTCACCTTCTCGGCTGTTGGCACAGCCGCGGTTGCTGTGCTTGCACCGGGCGTCCCCGGGGGCCGGTGATCACCCTCACCCGAAGGCCACATTTCCAGTGGCCTCGGTATTGGTGCAACGACACCAACGGATCCATTTCGGCAGGATGCGTGGAGAGGTGAGCATGGCCGTCAAAAGAGAAGCCTTCGTACGGACGCTTCGGGCACAGTGGCTCGGCCAACAGATGCGGGAGCTGCGCGAGCGACGTGGCCTGACGCTCAAGTACGTGGCCCAGTTCCTGGAGCGGGACTTCTCGTCGCTGGCACGGTACGAGCGAGCCGAGTGGCCTTTCCGTCGAGATCTTGTGGTGGAACTGTTGGATCTCTACGGGGTCTACGACGAGCGGGAACGAACCCGGATCATCCAGCTTGCACAGGACGCCTGGCGGGTTGACCGCTGGGATAACGACTTCGATCAGACGATCTATGACACGTCATTCATAGATTTTCCCTGGCTCGAGTCGAGAGCGGACCAAGTGTGCACCTACGCCTCCTTGCTCATACCCGGCCTACTGCAAACCAGGGACTACGCCGAGGCGGTGATCCGGAACGCCGAGGCCAGTTCTACCAGCGAGGTGCAGATCCGGAAGTGGGTTCAACTCCGGATGGACCGGCAGCGCCTGTTGGAACAGCCCACCGGCACACGACTCGCCGTGATCGTCGAGGAGTCGGCCCTACGGCGTCCGGTGATGAGCCGGCAGGTAATGGCGGCCCAGCTCGACCACCTGGTGCAGGCACTGAGAAAGCCGACGGTCGAGATTCGGGTCCTGTCCACAGCCCTCGGTCTGCACGCGGGCTTGGACGGCACGTTCTGGCTCTTCAAGATGCCTCCGCCCTACACCGACGTCGCGCATGCCGAGACGCTTGGCGGACGGCTCTTCATGGAGTCGGACAAGGCGCTGCGATATGTCCGCGCGTACGATCGCCTCCGGGAGGCCGCACTCACCGTGCGCGAGTCGGCGAGGCTGATTTCTGCACTTGCGGAGGAGTTGTCATGAGCGACACCATGCCCGACGTTGCTTGGCATATCAGCACCAGGAGCCCGGACCACGGCGGCAACTGCGTCGAGGCGGGGCCGTTGCTTGACGGGTCGGGTCGGGTGGCGGTGCGGCACAGCAAGGCCCCCGATGCGGCCACGATTATCTATACGGCCGAGGAGTGGGCGGCGTTCGTCGGGGGTGTGCGCGACGGCGAGTTCGACTTCGCCTAGCCCGTCGGCGAGCCGGACCGTGGGTTTGGTTGCCGGTGCCGGGTAGCGTCCACAGCAACGGGAGTGTCCGGTGGAGGTGGCGGCCGACCCGGCGCTGGTGGGAGACTTGCGACGGCCTCTCGACAGCATCCGGTACGGTGCACACCGTCACCGTCGGCTCCAGGAGAGTGCGACACCAGACCCAGCGGGAGTTCCGATGGTCTTCAAGAAAATGTTGAGCGCGTTAGGCGTAGGCGGACCCAGCGTGGACACCGTCCTCACGAACCCCAACACCCGGCCCGGCCTGGCCCTCGACGGCCAGGTCAACCTGATCGGCGGGGACTCGCCGGCGGCCATCGAGCAGATTGTCGTCGGCCTGGTCACCCGGGTCGAGATCGAGGGCCACGACACGGAGTACGCGGGGCTCATGGAGTTCCAGCGGATGCCGGTCTCCGGGCCGCTGCAACTGGCTCCCCAGCAGCAGCTGTCGATCCCGTTCCAGCTGCCGGTGCCGTGGGAGACCCCGATCACCGACGTGTACGGCCAGCGCCTGCACGGGATGACGATGGGGCTGCGGACCGAGCTGGCGATCGCCCGTGCCGTGGACAAGAGCGACCTGGACCAGGTCAATGTGCACCCGTTGCCGGTGCACGAGCGCATCCTGGAGGCCTTCACCCGGCTCGGCTTCCGGTTCAAGAACGCCGACCTGGAGCGCGGATCCCTCTACGGGGTGCAGCAGACGCTGCCGTTCTACCAGGAGATCGAGTTCTTCGCCTCCCCGCAGTACGCGCAGACGATCACCGAGGTGGAGCTCACGTTCGTCACCAACCCGCACGGTGTGGACGTGATCCTGGAGTGCGACAAGCGCGGCGGCTTCTTCACCTCCGGGCAGGATGTCTTCGGCCGCTACCAGGTCGCCCACCAGGACGCCGACCGGGTGGACTGGATGCAGGTGGTGGACGGGTGGCTGCGGGAGACGACCTCCCGCTACGGCAGCCTGCGGGCGCAGGGCTTCGGCGTTCCGCAGCAGCACGGCCAGCGGGGGATGGGCATGGGCGGAGTGATCGCCGGTGCTGCCCTCGGTGTGGCCGGCGGCATGATCGCCGGTGAGATGATCGAGGACGCGGTCGAAGGGGACTTCGCCGAGGACTTCGGCTTCGACGAGTAGGCAGACCTCGAAAGTCATCCAGACAGAGGGTGCCCGCCGGGACGTAGATCCCGGAGGGCACCCTCCGTCGTTGTCGGGCTAACGCCGGGCCATGCCCCGCTCATCAGTGAGCCGCCGGTCCGAGCCGGCCTTCGCCAACCCCCGACTGATCAGGTACGCGGCGGTCAGGGCGGAGAGGAACCACCACGCCAAGATCGGGTCGTTGATGTTCAACCCGTTGGTGCCCGACCCACGCCAGAAGGCGGAGATCACCACCAGGGTGACCGCGCCGGCGTAGATCCAGAACTCGGTGGTCAGGAACGAGTTCTTCGTCTCCGTGTCCGGAGCCGACATCTGCTCCCGGTGCCCGTTGTCCATCGCCCGCATCGGCCGAGTCGGGGCGTCCTGCAAGCGGTCCCGGTTCTGGAACTCCGACATGCGCTCCCGGCTCTGGGCCTCCGCCGGGGGTCGGTTCCTCGGCCTGGTGGATGCAGCCTCTGTGCTCATCTGGTCCTCCTCGGATTTGATGAGTACCTGAGATCCCTCGCCCCGCTACCGCGTCTCGGCCACGGCACGGTTCGTGGCGGGGGCACCCCGGGTTTACCCGACCGGCCGGGGGCAGTAAACCCCGCCCCGGCCGGCCCGGCGGGTTTGGCCGGCCCGGAGGCGGGAACCCAAGGAGACTTCCGACGAGTCTGCGAGGTGATGCGACGTGCGCACCGACGACACACGGAACGAGGCCGCCCGGCGGGCCGAGGAGCGGATCGCCGGCGACCGGTACGGCGAGGGCGTCCTGGACGAGGTGACCGTGCCGCAGACCGACGTACAGCGGGTCATTCAGGACGAGGACCCGGGCGACCCGGCGCACAGCCGGATCGACCCGCAGGTGCTGCGCGACGGTGGTCCGACCCGGGGCCAAGGCGCGATCACGACGACCGGCGGGACCGCCGGCCCGGCCAGTGTTCGCCGGGTGGCCCGGCAACCGGAACGGCACCGGGGCCGGGTCGCCCCGACCACGACGGGGGACGCCACCACCGGCGGCCTCAGCACCCCGACCGCCGGCTCCACGAGCGACGCGGCCGGTCCCGGCGTACACGTCGCGAACCTCTCCGACGACTGACAGCACGCCGACCCGCACGCCCCGACGGCCTGGCCCGGTTCGGGCCAGGCCGTCGGTCGGCGTTCGGGCTATCGACGGTCTGGACGGCGGTCAGGAGGTGGGGCGCAGAATCGTCAGGCGTTGGGTGGCGCGGGTCAGCGCCACATACAGGTCGTTACGACCGCGCGGGGACTCCGCGACGATCCCGTCGGGGTCGACCACCAGGACCGCGTCGAACTCCAACCCCTTGGCCTGGGCGACGGTGAGCAGGACGGTACGGCTCTTCAGGTCGGGTTGCTCACCAATGGTGGCCTCCGGAATGGCATCAGCCAGGGCGGGACCCAGGTCGGCGATGCGGGCGGCCGGCACGATCACCCCGAGCCGGCCGTCGGTGCGGGTCGCCGCCATAGCGGTCGCCGTGTCCACCAGCTCCGCCGCCAGCCGCTGCGGCGCCACCGCCCGATCGGTCGGCGGCACACCGGTGGACCGTACCGACCGGGGTGGGCGCAGCGTCGGGTCGATCTGGGCGAGCACCTCCGCGGCGACCGCCATGATCTCGGCGGGGGTGCGGTAGCTGACCGCCAGCTCCGTCAGCCGCCAACGCTGCGCCACGTACGGCTCGAGGGCGTCAGCCCAGGACGCGGTGCCCGCCAACGCGCCGGTCTGCGCCACATCGCCGACGATGGTCATCGATCGGCTGGGGCAGCGGCGCAGCAGCAGCCGCCAGGCCATCGGCGACAGCTCCTGCGCCTCATCCACGATGATGTGGCCGAACGCCCAGCTCCGGTCGGCGGCGGCCCGCTGTGCGGTGGTCAGCCGGTCCCCCTCCTCCTGCCGCTCCACCAGCCGGTCGGCGTCGAGCAGGTCGGTGACGCCGAGGATCTCACCTCCGTCCGCCTCGTCCTCCACGTCGATCGACCGGGACCCCCGGGCGATCTCCAGCACCCCCTCGGCGTACTCCCGCTGCAGGGTCCGCAGTCGCTCCCGGCGGGCGGCGGCGGCGCGGTCATCCTCGCCGAGCAGCTCGGCCGCCTCGTCCAGCAGCGGCACGTCGGCCGGTGTCCAACCACCCGGCTGGCGGTGCAGCAGGCCCTGCTCGGCCTCGGTCAGCATGGGCGCGGCGGTGGCGATCCGCGCCGGGTCGGCGTACAGGTCGGCGAGCAACTGCTGTGGGGTGAGCAGCGGCCACAGCTGGTCCAGCGCCGCCCGCACCTCCGGGTCGTCCCGCAGCTCCCGCCGGATCTCGGCGCGGTCGGCCTCCTCGAGCAGGTTCTCCCCACCCAGCGGGTCGGCGCCGATGCGCTCGGCGACCTGCGCGGCGAGCGCGTGCACGACCTCGACATCGAAGACCGCCCGGGCGAGATTGTGTGGCCGGCCGGACCGGCGGGCCCGGTCCCGGGCGGCCCGGACGGTCTCCGGGTGCAGCTGCAGGATCTCCCGCTGCGGCTGCTCGATCTCCAGCGGTTCGTCCGGCACCCACTGCCGGTCCCGGACCGCGGCGGCGAGGACATCCACCAGCACCGCGCGGCCCTTCAGCGCGGCGGTCTCGGCCGCCTCGGTGCGGCGCGCGGTGACCCCGGGGAAGAGATCAGCCTGGGTACGCAGCAGCACACCGGTCTCGGCGAGGGCGGGCAGCACCTGGGAGATGTAGCGCAGGAAGGTCGCGTTCGGCCCGACCAGCAGCACGCCCCGGGTGGCGAGTTCCCGCCGGTGCGTGTAGAGCAGGTAGGCCGCCCGGTGCAGCGCCACCGCGGTCTTGCCGGTGCCCGGACCGCCCTGCACCACCAGCGTGCCCGGCAGCTCGGCCCGGATGACCGTGTCCTGCTCCGCCTGGATGGTCTCGACGATGTCCCGCATTCGGCCGGTGCGGCCGGCGGTGAGGGCCGCGAGTAGCGCCGCCTCGCCGGTCAGCTCCTCGTGCGCGGTGGGGGAGGCGGCAGCCAGGTCGAGCACCTCGTCGTTGAGGCCGGTGACCTTGCGTTGCCGGGTCCGCAGGTGCCGTCGTCGGTGGACGCCCTGCGGGTTGGCGGCGGTGGCGAGGTAGAAGGCGCGCGCCGCCGGGGCGCGCCAGTCGATCAGCAGCGGGTCGTAGTCGCCGGCGGTGTCGAAGATTCCGATCCGGCCGATGTAGTGCCGGCCGCCGTCGTCGGTGTCCAGTCGGCCGAAGCACAGGCCCTGCTCGACCGCCGAGTACTGCTCCACCTGCTCGCCGTACATCCGTACCGCGCTGTCGCGTTGGGAGCGGGCCTGGAGGGTGCCACCGGTCGCCCGGAGCTGTTCGGCCAGCCGGTGGGTGGCCTGCTCCCGTAGCGCGTCCAGCCGGCCGTAGAGCATCGAGACGTACTCCTGCTCCTGGCCGAGTTCGTCGTCTATCGGCGAATCGCCGGGACCGCCGGAGTGCTGTGAAACGCCGGAGTTACTTGACAAGCCATCTCGCAATTCGCTACCCTTGCCCGAAGGAACGGCTGCGTGCCGTTCTTTTTTGTTCCCTGAACTGGTCAGGATACCGGGCGGCGTGACCGCCGGGGGTGCCCATGGCGATTCGGTGGCAGAGCCGGGCGTGGGTAACGCCCCCGAGGTGTGGGCAAACAACCCCGGGCCCCGCGCGTGCGGGCCCCGGGGTTGTCGGCGGACGAAGCGTCAGCCCCGAGCCACCTCGTACAGTCGCTCCGGGGAGACCGCCCCCACGATCAGCCGGCCGTCGTCGGTGAGCAGCGCCGTGACCAGCTCGCTGCGGAACAGTCGACCGCTGCCCCAGTCACCCTGGACCGCCGGCAACTGTCCGGCGAGCAGGTCCAGGTCGGGCGCCTCCTCGGCGGCACCGGTGGGACGCACCGCCTCGTCGACCTCCACGACCACCACCGTGGCCCAGCCCGTGCCGACGGTACGCAGGTCGGGCTGCCCACTGTCGTTGGCCGCTCCCGGCCGTTCGGGGTGCTTTGGCTGTTCGGGGTGCTCGGGGTGCGCCCAGCCCTGCTGCTCGGTGACCTGAACACCCGGCGGCGGGTTGAAGGTGAACTGGTCGGCATCCGGTCGGGCATAGTCGATCTGGGTGAACGCCAGCTCGAACGCCGGGGGATCACCGGCCTCGGCGAAGACCTCGAACCGCAGTGGCAGGTGCTCGGTCGCGTCGATGGCGATCCGGACCTGGTGCACCAGGGAGGCGGCGTCCCGGGGCTCGAGCACCAGCTCATAGGCGTCCCGCCCGGCGACCGTGGCCGACCGCCCGACGCTCACCTCGGTCGTCGGATCAACCGCGGCGAGGGCCTGCGCGGCGGCCTCCTGCGGCGTCGCCGGCACCTCTGGTGGGTTCGCCGCCTCCTCGCCCTCGGGCAGCACCCGGTGGGTAGCCGTGTTCGTTTGGCTGTTCCACAGCCACACGTCCCGCCCGCTGCGGATGTAGTCCCGCTGCCCGAGCGTGTCCACGAACGCGATCCGCTGCTGGTCCGGCCCGGAGTGCCAGACCCGCAACGTGTGGGAGCCGGTCAGCAGACTGGCCGGACCGTTCTCGGCGAGCAACCCGGCGATCGGCGGTAGACCGAGGTCGGCCCGCTGCACGACGGTGCCGGACAGACCCTCGAAGCGGGCGGTCTGGAGATCGACCAAAAGCTGGGCGGCGGATCGGGGCGGCAGGCTCGGCTCGGCTTCGGCAGCGAAACGGCCCAGCGCGGCGCCGCCGCCGATGACGGTCACGACGGCGGCCACCGGGACCAGCCACCGTAGGGCGGGACGGCTTGTCAGAACGGACATCGGGCACCTCCTGCCGACCATCCTGCCGAACGCACCCTGTGCGGACGCTGAGGACGGCGTTTCCGGCGCGCGTGGCCCGGTGGCACTCTTGACCCCGTGCGACTGCTGGTGGTGGAGGACGAGGCGCGGCTGGCGGCCGCCCTGCAGCGGGGGCTTCAGGCCGAGGGGTTCGTGGTGGACGTGGCCTCGACCGGGCCGGGCGGGCTGGCGGCGGCCCGGCACGGCGACTACGACGCGATGGTCCTCGACGTGATGCTGCCCGGCCTCTCCGGCTACGAGGTCGTCCGCCAACTGCGGGCCGAACGGTGCTGGCTGCCGGTGCTCATGCTCTCCGCCAAGGACGGCGAGTACGACCAGGCCGACGGGCTGGACTGCGGGGCCGACGACTACCTCACCAAGCCCTTCTCGTACGTGGTGCTGCTGGCCCGGCTGCGCGCCCTGCTGCGCCGCGGCGCGCCGGAGCGGCCGGCCGTGCTGGCCGTGGGGGACCTACGGCTGGACCCGGCCCGGCGGCGGGTGACCCGCGGCGGCGTCGAGGTCACCCTGACCGGCCGGGAGTACGCCCTGCTCGACTACCTGATGCGCCGCCCCGGCACAGTGGTCTCCAAAATCGAACTCCTGGACCACGTCTGGGACGCCAGCATCGAGACCGCCCCGAACGCGGTGGAGGTGTACGTGGGCTACCTGCGGCGCAAGCTCGGCCGAGACCGCCTGGAGACCGTCCGCGGGGCCGGCTACCGCCTCGTCACCGCATGACCGAACCCGCCGCCCCCGCCGATCGCCCCCGCCCCGGCGCCGGCCCCCCACCCGACGCCGCGCGAGGGGCGCGCGGACGACGGCCCTGGACCCCCCTCGGCCTCCGCGGACGGCTGATGGCGATCGGCCTACTCGGCGTGTCGGCGGGGCTCGCCGTCGGCGGCCTGGTGCTACTGGCCGTGCTCAACTGGACTTTGCACCGCAACGTCGACACGGAGGCGCTGCGCACCGCCGACGCCATCGCACTGCTGGCCGCCGAAGACGCCCTACCCGACCCCCTGCCCGTCGCCGGCAGTCAGGTACGGGTACAGGTGATCGACACAGCGGGACGGGTCCGCGCCGCCTCCATCGACGCCGACCGGCTGGTGCCGATGGTCCGGCCGGACCAGGTCGACCGCACCGCCCGAGCCGGCATCACCGTGCCGGGGCAACGGATGGGGCTGACCGGACCGATGCGGGTGGTGGCCGTCCCGGCCGGCACCGACGGCGACCCGCTCACCGTGCTGGTCGCCCGCTCGCTGGTGGACGTGCGGCAGAGTATCCACGTCGTCCAGACCATCCTGCTGGTCAGCTTTCCGCCGCTGGTGGGTCTGCTCGCCCTCGTGGCCTGGCGGGCCGTCGGTGCGACGCTGCGCCCGGTGGAGGCGCTGCGCCGGGGCGCCGAGGAGATCACCGGTCGGGACGGGCGCGGCCGGCTACCCGTACCGGCGTCGCAGGACGAGATCCACCGGCTCGCGGTGACCCTCAACAACATGCTGGATCGGCTGCGCGCCAGCCGGGACCGGGAGCGGGCGTTCGTCGCCGACGCCGCGCACGAACTGCGCAGCCCGCTGACCAACCTACGGACCGAACTCGAGGTCGCGCAGCGGCTGGGGGAGCGGACCGACTGGCCCGCCGTCTCGGTGGACCTGCTGGCCGACACCGAACGGCTCGGCCGGCTCGTCGACGACCTGCTGCTGCTCGCCCGCCTCGACGAGGCCCCGCCCGCCCGCGGCACCGGGCCGGTCGACCTGGGCGCCCTGCTGGCCGAGGTGGCCGCGCGCTACCCGGCCAGGAGCGTCCACGTGGCACCGTCGGTGTCGCCGCTCTGGGCGGTCGGCGACCCGGAGGAACTGCGCCGGGTGCTGGTCAACCTGGTCGACAACGCGATACGGCACGCCCGCAGTCGGGTGCTGCTCGGCGCAGAGCCGGACGGGCCCGCGTACCACCGGGTGACGGTGACCGACGACGGGCCCGGCATCCCGGCGGCGGACCGGGAACGGGTCTTCGGCCGGTTTACCCGGCTGGATGCCGCCCGCGACCGGGACGCCGGCGGCGCCGGCCTCGGACTCGCCATCGTGCGCGAGCTGGTGCGGCGGGCCGGCGGTCGGGTCGACCTCGCTGACGCCGACCCGCCGCCGGGCCTGCGCGTCCGGGTGACGCTGCCCGCGCTGTCCCCCGAGTAGCGGACGTGGCGTCAACCGCGGTTGGTGCAGACCTCCTCGGACCGGGCGATCGTCTCCGTCGACCACACCACCGCCACGGCGAAGCAGTAGTCGTCGCCACCGTTGAGCCCGTACACGACGAATTCGGTGCTGCCGGCGGGCAGGTTGGCGAAGACGGTCTGCGACTCGCCGGGCTGGCCTCCCGAGACCACCACCGGGCCCGTGCCTCCCTCCGGGTAGGTCCAGCGCAGGGCGACGTTGTCCCGGTTGTCGGTCAGGGTCACCGCTTCAGGCGGAGCGCCCGCCGGTGTGGCCGGAGAGTCGGTTGGGGGTTTCGTCGCCGGCGGCGGCGAACCGTCGAACTGGGAAACCCCAGCGATCACCGCGGCCGTCCCCAGCAGCACCACCACCACACCCACCACGAGTGGCAGCCGGTGCCGGGACGGCCGGGTGGCGCGCGGCACCGGCACCGGCAACAGCCGCGACGGCTCGTCCGTCGGCGCGTCAGGCAGCCCGTGGGGTTCGATCCGGCGGACCCCGTCGGCCTCCTCCAGGTGGGTCAGGGGCAACACCGCTGGGGGTACGGCGGCACCCCACTGTTCGGTCGACGACTCGCGCCACCACGGGTCGTACTCGCCCCCGCTGCCCGGTGAATCCGGTGGAAAGGGCTCGGGTGGCTGGTGGAACGCGGCACTCTCCAGCGGTAGCCGGGGCGTCGGGACCGCCGGCGGCGGCGAGTACCCGGCCGCGGGATGCTCCTCGGCCACCGGCCGGTCCGGCTCTGGCGGAAAGTACAGGTCGGTTGGTTGATACCCGGGCTGCGATGGGTGCTGCGGCCCGTCCTCAGCCAGCGGTGCGACGTCGGGGAGTGGCCGGTCGTCGGGGAACGGCCCGTCTCCCGGTGACGGTCGGTCCTCGGGGAGGATCGGCCCGTCTCCCGGCGGGGGCGTTCGAGCCGCCGGCACGATCGGGGCTTCCCGCCCGTGGGGTGCGCAGCGGTGCTCCGGATCGGCGTCGGCCCGGCCCAGCGCAGCCACCTGCCCCGCCAGGGGATCCTCCGCGGCCAGGTGCTGGCGGCACAACCCCTCGGCCAGCGCCAGGCTCTCCTGCGCCGAACCGACCAGCCCGCAGTCGCGCTGCATCGCGCCGAGCCGGGCGAGCATCTTGATGCCGCTGGGATGCCCGTCGCCGTACACCTCGCGGTGCAACTCCCAGGCGTCGGCGAGCCGGTCGCGGGCTACCTGGCACTGGCCGCGGGCGTACTCCAGCGTGGCCAGATCGGCGTGCGCGGCGAGAACGCGAAGCGACTCCGGACCGTCCAAGGCGGTCAGCTCGATAATCACCTCCTGGTAGATCCGGGCCGCTCGGGACCAACTACCGACCCGGTGCAGCACTGCGGCCAGGGTGGCGGCAGCCGCGACGGTCCGTTCGTCCGAACGGCCGTGCAGGTGATTGCTGGCCGCGTACGCGTAGGCGGCCCAACCCCGCGCGGCTTGCGGATCGCCGAGCCCCACCAGCACCCGCGCCTGCAGGCTCGCCAACTCGGCTAACTCGGCGCTGGCGTTGGTGGGCCGTGGATCGGCGTCGGCCAGCGCATCGGAGAGGAGCCGTTGGGCGCCGGCGAGATCGCCGGTAGCCACCAGCTGATGCGCGTGGTCAGTCAGTTCACCGAAGCCAGAAGGCACGCCCCATCGTGCTTAACCAGCAACGGTATGTACAAGCCCCGCGCCGGTCGGGTTTCCCCGCGCTGCTTTTGTCGGCCCCGCCGCCCCCGGCCCATCCCGGTACGGTAGAACCGATGACGTGATGGACGGGGTGGTACGGGAACTGCTCGGCCGGCAGCTCGAAGCGTGGTTGCCCCGGGCGGTTGCGCGGGGGCGGCCCAGCGTCGTGGCGCTCGCCTACGGGCCGGGGGCCCTGCTCGCAGCCACCGACTCCGCCGAAGCGGTCCTCGGTGTGCTCGCCGAGCGTGCCGGCCAGCTTCGCGGGCGGCAGCTCACCGTGCTGGTGCTCGCCGACGGAAGTGAGGAGCTCCCCGCCCGGCTGGGCGCGATCGAGGCGACCCTGCCGGCGGAGGTAGCCGTACACCTGGTGCCCGGCGGGCCCGCCCGGCTGCCGGTCGCGGTGAAGGCGGCCGGCGCCACGGGGGCGCCGCTGCTGTCGTACCTGGACGGGGCCGGCGCCACCGACCCCGCCGTGCTGGCCGCCAGCGCTGCCGGCCGCCCCGCCGAGCTCCTGCTGGTCACCGAGGCGAAGCCCACGCCTGCTGCCTCCGCGGCTGCCGGCGCTGCGGCTGCTGGCCCTGGCGGCTCGGTGCGGGCCGGGCTCGCCGATGCCGGGTTCCCCCTCACCACCCAGGTTGACCTGGTCGCGGTGGACGGGTCACTCGCGCGGCGGCTCGCCTTCGGCACCGGCCACGACCGGAGCCTGGAGGCGTTCAAGGAAAACCTGTGGGCGGTGGACGACGACACCGCGGTTCGCTACCGGGACCCCGCCGACCCGAGCGGGCTGCTGCTCGACATCGCACCCGACCCCGAGTCGCTGGGCCGGGAGCTCCTCGCCGAGCTGGCCCGCTCCGGCCCCCGTACCGTCACCGAACTGCGCCGACACGCGCTGACCGCGACCGCGTACCGGTCAGTCGACGTGCAGCGGGCGCTCACCGGGCTGCTGCGGTGCGGCGCCGCCGTGCGCGACCCCGAGCACGGTCGGCTCGGGGGTGACGTGGTCATCGCTGTGGCCCGGCATCCATAGCTGACCGCCGCCAGCATCGGCGGGCGGACGCGGCCGTACCAGGGGCGAAACGTCCCGGGCAGGCCGGGACGGCGCCGACTCCGGTACGGCCGCTGTCGGTTTGGCCGCTACCGGTTCGGTCGGCGAGAAGTAGTCGGCGGGGTACTCGCGAGCGGCGCGGAACGCACCCGGGCTGACCCCGACCTCTCGGACAAAGAACCGGCCGAAGTTGGTCGGTTCGGCGAACCCGAGCCGCTGCCCGACTCGCGCCACCGGCTCGTCGGTCGCCGCGAGTAGGCGGCGGGCCTGCAACGCCACCCGATCGTCCACCACCTGCTTCGCACTGCGACCGGTGACCGCCAGGCAGGCACGGGTCAGGGTACGAACCGAGCAGCCCACCCGGTCGGCGTAGTCCTTCACCCGGCGGCTGTGCTGACAGCCCTGCTCCAACTCGCAGAGCAGTCGGAAGGTGCCGGTCTCGGTACGCGACGCCGATCGTGACGCGGGCTGATCCCCTCGACTGGAGTCCGACAGCAGGGCCAGCCGAAGCAGCAACGCCGCCAACTGGTGGCGGAGCAGAGCGGCGGGCTCCCCGTGATGCCGTTCGTAGTCCAGCGCGAGCTGATGGACCCCGGTACTGATGGCCGCCCCGTCCGCACCGGTCAGCTCAAGCCAGGCCGGAGCCGTCTCGGGGCCAACGTCGAAGCCGTGCAGCGCGGCCGAGGCCCAGTGCACCACGATCGCACCCAGGTTGGGTGGCCCACACCGAAGCACCTGGCCGGCCCGGACCCGCAGCAGGGTGCCCGGGTGGCAGGGCAAGGGGTGGAAGTCCACCTCAGCGTTGCCCTGCCCCGCGATGACCAGTATGAGCAGGTCCTCCGCCAGCAGGATCGGATGCCGCCACGCCGGATCGGCCACTAGGCCACCGAAGCCGAGCGCCGCGCTCACGGCGGCGTCCGGGAAGCGATGAACAGCAGAGAACATCACCTGCGACGGTAGCCCCGTACGCCGATTCCCGCATCACCGTCATCGCCGCGCGGCCCCCCGTGCTGCGGGGCGGGCCGGTATCGACGGACTCCCGGTATGGGAGCCGCCCCGACTCCGCCGATCCGAGCGGGCGGCGGGGTTGTGGGGGCTGGGCGAGGCGATTACGTTACCGAACGGTAGGGGTGAATGGCGAAGGGGTGGGCATGACGGATCTTTTCTCGGTTTCTGGCAAGACCGTCCTGGTCACCGGCGGTTCACGCGGGATCGGCCGGATGATCGCCGAAGGTTTCGTACGGGCTGGCGCCAAGGTGATCATCGCTGCCCGGAAGGCGGACGTCTGCACGGCGGTCGCCGCTGAGCTGTCGACGCTGGGAGAGTGCACGGCGTTCCCCGTCGACCTCAGCAGCGACGCTGGCGCCGAGGCGCTCGCCGCCGCCGTGCGTGAGCGGCACGACCGACTCGACGTACTGGTCAACAATGCGGGTGCCACCTGGGGTGCACCACTTGAGGCCTATCCGGAGAGCGCATTCGACAAGCTCTGGGCGGTCAACGTCAAGGCTGTCTTCCGGCTCACCACCGCGCTGCTGCCCGTACTGCGTGCGGCGGGCACCGCGGACGAGCCCGCCCGAGTCATCAACATCGGCTCGGTGGACGGGATTCGGGTTCCGTTGATGGAGGTGTACGCGTACTCCGCCACGAAGGCAGCCGTGCACATGCTGACCCGCAGCCTTGCCCACCAACTTGCCGCCGAACACATCACCGTCAACGCGATCGCCCCGGGCCCGTTCGAGAGTAAAATGATGGCCTTTGCCCTGGATGACCCCGCCTCCCGGGCCGCCATCGAGAAGCAGGTGCCGCTGGGCCGCATCGGCCGGCCCGAGGATATGGCGGGTACCGCGATCTATCTGTCGTCGCGGGCTGGCGCATACCTGACCGGCGCGGTCATTCCGGTCGATGGTGGCATCACTACCCACGGCTGAGCCCGGTCTAAGCCGGCGGTTGGCGTCTCCCGTACTGACTGACCGGGTGGGGCCGGGGGCGCGCGGACTCGGCAGCTCCGCGCGGCCCCGGCTGGCCGGTCACCAGACTCCGGTCCTATCGATCTAGATTCCGGTCCTTTCGATCTCAGCGTCCGGCGAGCAGCCGGTTCACCGCCGTGTCGACGTCCAGGTGCTCGGCCTCGCGGCCACGCGCGACGACGACGTAGGTCCGCCGCAGGAAGCGCACCAAGACGCTCCGCGGCACCTCAAACAGGGCGTTACCGTCCGGGGACGACAACGCCAGGGCGACGAAGTCCCCGCGCGGGGTGGCCCAGGGCCAGACCCGCACATCGCCGATGCCGGCCGGCTCATCGAGGCCGGTCACCAGCAGTTCCCGTGCGAACGACCAGCTGACCGCCTCGCCACCGGCCGATTCCGCATGGAATAGGACATGGACCGCATACGGGTCAGCAGGGTCGTAGCGCAGACTGGCGCGCACCGGCAAGGCCGTGGCGTCAGGTGCTACGAGCCTTAGCGACGTCTCGACCTCTACGGTCGTCGGTCGGATGACACTCATGGACGTTCTCCCCCCGGCACCGCTGCGGAACGCGCGTGTCCCGCTTTTCCCATACTCAGGTGCTGCCCCTAGCTACGCTCCGCCATACGCTGACTTCACCCAGTGGTGGGAAGGTCTTCGGAGTGTCCTCCAGAATGTGAAAGTTCCTGTAGGATTTCCGGTTTCGCCCGTCCGCGGTGCCGCTTGGCATCAGGTGCTTCAGTCGTCGACTTACTCCGGTAACGTCCAGTCCACGGTCGCAGTGACGGGCGCGCGCCACACTGGGGGGAGGAAATGTGGCAGAGCGATCCTCAGTGGATCGGGTCACGCCGTCGGGTCGGCCGATCGTCGCGACCCAGGCGGCCGAACGGCGGGGGTACGGGGTGTCGAACGAGCAGCGGAGTAAGCCGGGTCGATCCGGCTCGGACATGGGTGCGCCGGCAGCGGGGGCGGCGCTGGTCGACACCCGGGGAGGGCGGCCGCGGTGGCGCCAGCGAGTCTCGACCACCCTCGCGCTGATTCGGGCCAACCCCACCGGTCGACTTGCCCTGAAGGTCTTTGTCGCGATCACTGGGGCTGTCGTGGTGACCGTCGGAATCGCGCTGATCCCGCTGCCGGGCCCCGGCTGGTTGCTGGTGATCGCCGGCCTCGGGATCTGGGCGGTGGAGTTCCACTGGGCGCGGCGGTTGCTCACCTTTACCCGCCGGCACGTCTACAGCTGGACCAGCTGGGTCACCCGTCAGTCGCTCTCGGTGAGGTTCGTTATCGGTTCGGTCGGTCTCGTCTTCGTGTCGACCGTCGTGTGGCTGTCGCTCAAGTACAGCGTCGGCATCGACGTGGTGGCCTGGGTGCTGGATCGCTTCTAGGTGGGCTGAGCCTCGGTTTTGGGTCGACATCAGCGATCAGGTAGAGTCATCCGAGCCAACGGGCGATTAGCTCAGCGGGAGAGCGCTTCGTTCACACCGAAGAGGTCACTGGTTCGATCCCAGTATCGCCCACCGTAGATATAGGCAGGCAAGAGGGCCGGTTGGAGAGCTCCAACCGGCCCTCTTGCTATCTGGTGGTAGAGATCATGAGTCGCCTGTGAGTCGACGCCGCTGAGCCCCTGGTGGCCGACCGTCTGTGAGTCCAGCCTTGTAGCCGGTCTCGAAGCCCTGGAGCAACGCATCCTCCAGTTCGGCGGCAAGCTGTTCGCGAAGGTGAACCTCCAACAGGTGCCGCTGATCGACGGTCGCCGTCCGCCTGCGGGCGTTTGCCCGGGAGAGTTCGCCCAGGACGAATTCCTGGCGCCGCACCTCCAGGTCGTGGCCCGTCACCTCGATGACGCCCCAGCAGTGCCGGACTTCGTTCCGGAGCCGCCGAACCTCCTCCCTGAGCCGCTGATTCTCCTTCTGGTACAGGCGTTCGCGCTTGCTGGTCATGGCGCGCTGGTAGGCGGCGGTGGCGGCGTGTGCCGCGCGGGCGACCAGCGGTACGGGTGGGCGGCGGTGTGAGTTGAAGGGGTAGGCCATGGCGTTGTCGATAACCTCCGCAGGTTGCCGGACAGGAAACGCGCTAGTCGAACATATGTGCCAACGGGAGGGGAAGGGGTTCCCGCGGCGTGTCGTGAATGAGGGCTGGGATAGGGGTGGTGGTGCGCGACGGGCCACGCCAGCCTGTGGCAGCCCGTCACCAATTGATCACTCGGCCGGTCAATTTTAATAGCAGATCCACAATCGACAGGCAATAACTACGAGCGGGATTCGCGTCTTTTGCGGCTAGATGAATGTCCGACACGCATTAACTGCGGCGAAATCGGCTAGCTTTAGGAGCGCGGATGTACGGGAATGCGTACAGTGCGACGCGCCCGAGGCGACCACGCGGCCGGATGACGGCGTGACATGCAGGCGAAGAGTGCTGGCAGCTGCGAGCGGACAGCCCTGGCCCTTGACGTCAAGGCAGTGCTGCAACCACGCTGACGGCGTCGCAATTCTTCGCAACGAGCATGACAGGGGACGATCATGCGCTTAACGTTCATGGGCAAGGACCCGAAGTCGAATCCCACAGGCTCGCCCACCGTGTACCGCACCGACCGAGGAAGCTGGGTCGTTCAGGGGTGGATCGTCGAGGACCCAGTGGCGTTGGAGCAGATGGACATTCCGGAGGGGGAAACGTGCGTGGAGATCCCGGATCGGATGCTCCAGTTCTTCAGGCAGGACAACCGTGACCTCGATCAGTAGCGACGAGTTCGACCGCCTGCTGCGGACCTTCGAGCACGAGTCGAGTCACCTGGAGACCCGGGACTCCTACGGAACCTCGGTTGAACTGCCGTACATGGCCAAGTGGGCGGCCGGAGAGCCCGACGACCTTGCCTGGTTGGACGACTGGTGCGCGACCCTGCGTCAGCATGTAGCGGCCGGCAGAACAGCCCGCCGAGCGCGGATTGTCTCCGAGCCCCTTAGCGACTATCAGCGCTGGTCGTACAGCATCGCCCACCCGATGGTCGACGCGGGCGAAGACATTCGCTGGATTCCCCGGCGCCTCGTGTCGTCCATCGGCATTCCCGGTAACGACTTCTACCTGTTCGATGACCGCCTGGTGGTCTTCCTGATCTACAGCGGCGATGGGCTGAACGCCGCCTACGAGACGTCAACCGATCCAGCGGACATCAAGCTGTGTCGCACGTCGTTTGACGCCGTGTGGAAGGTGGCCGTACCTCACCATGGCTACCAACCCGCCTAGCGCCGCTCAGCAGGCACAAGAGGCGCTGGGTGTTCGCCTGCGTGAGCTCCGCAAGGATGCGGGGCTCACCGGGCGGGCACTCGCCGCCGCCACAGGCCAGCACTTCACCCGGGTCAGCAAAATCGAGCACGGGGTGCAGCCCCCAACCGACCATGACATTCGGACCTGGTGTCAGGCGTGCGGCGCGGACGACCAGGCCGACGACCTGATCGCCACCTTGCGGGCGGTTGAATCCGCCTACCTGGAGTTCCGGCGGCAGGCCCGAGCGGGCATGAAGCGGGTTCTCGGAGCGCACACGGTGGCGCGGTACGAGCAGACCACCCAGTTCCGCATCTATGAGCACAACGTCATCCCCGGCCTGTTCCAGACCGCCGACTACGCCGCCGCCATGCTGTCATTTTGGATCGGCATCCTCTCGACCCCCAATGACCTTGACGAGGCCATCGCCGTCCGCATGGAACGCCAGCGTGTGATCTACCAGCGGGGCAAGAGGTTCGTCGTCATCCTGGAGGAACAGGCACTGCGAACGTGGTTCGGGTCGGCGGATACCCAGGCCGGACAGCTCGACCGGCTGCTTGCGGTGATGTCCCTGCCAAACGTATCGGTGGGGATCATCCCGATGATGATCGAACGCCCGGCAGTAGCGTCCGCTGGCTTCTGGATGTTCGACAACTCGCTTGTCGCGCTGGAGACGCCCACCGCCAGCCTCGAAGTCACCCGCTCGCAGGAAATTGACCTCTATAGCCAGATGTTCGAGCGACTTCAGGCGAGCGCCCTCTACGGAGCTCCCGCCCGCGCGTTGGTCATCACCGTGCTATCCCAGCTCGACGAACGCAACTAGTCGCAACATCGTTGAGCACCAACCTGCACGATTCGTAGCCTTCTGATCACGGAGCAATCCACGGTGACGGAGGCGAATTCGTGACGACCATTCGCAACGCTTGGCGGTGGCTCACTGGCCATACCGCACCTGTACCGACCGTATTCCGCCGACTCCGCCGCCGGCCCGCACGGCTGGACGCGACCGGCCCCGCTACCCGGTACGCGGCACGGGCCGGCGCCTACTCCCCGCTGCACAACCAACCCACGGTCATCTTCGACAGCCGGCCGCTGCTGACCCCGCTCGCCCGACTACGGGCGAACCGCCGGTGATGGCCACCCACACCCGGCCCAGCAGCCCGGCCAGCCTGTCGACGGTCCAGCTACGCAACCGGATGATCCTGTCCGCCCGGCGGATCATCACCGAGCACTGGCCCCGGATCGACCGGTGCCCGATCTGCCGGTCCGCATGGCCGTGTCCGCCCACCGAGACCGCCTACGACTACCTCGCCACGGTCGGGCAGGGCAACTGGGCGCCCCCGCAACGCGCGCGGAGCCGGCGTTGAAACCGGCCGACACCGCGCGCGAACGCGCCGAGCAGGCCCGACTCGCCGAGGCCCGCGCCGGCCGTGGCCCCGCCATGCGCGAACTCGAGCAGCAGCGCGAGCAGCTGCGCGCTGCTGCTCGACGCCAACCGCCAAGCCAGGTACTACCGGCAACTCGCGCAAGCCGATCAGGATAAGGCCCGCGCCGCCCGCGACGAGATCCGCGCTGCAGGCCGCCGAGCACGCCCGTAGCCGGCTGGCGAAACTGCTACGCCCCGCGCCGACCAGGTAGCCCGGCAAGGTGCGGGACCCTTCCGACGTCGCCCGTCTTCGCCGTGGGCGACCTTCCTTCCTCTCGCAGTCACACGCAGATGATCAACGGTTACTTTCAGTCCGATTCCCTGTTAGGGTCCTGGTCATCCATCAATGCGATGGGTCAGAGAGCCGGCCTGGCTCTCAGCCAGCGTTTGTCCTGGTCGTTCCACGATCCGGCCTAGCTGGCACGAAACCTGCGGGGAGGTAAGGGCATAGTGCAAACACGTCTTCGGACGTCCACCCGTGCCAGGCGCACAGTGGCGCGAGTGGCGGTCACCATCTTGATAGCGGCAGGGCTTGTCGCTGTCGGTCAAGCGGCCCAAGCCGCAACGTCGGCGCCTATTGCAGTTGGAGCAGGGGCAACCAACGACGCGCGTGTGTGGGAAATAGTCGGTACGGCGGCGGCATCGCGAGTGCGGATGACTCCGTATCGAGTCGGTGTGTCCGGATCGTCGATCGACAATCAGCGGTGGCGATGGGAGCGAGTGGCGTCGAGTGCGACCGCTGGAATTACCTGGCGGATCAAGAACGTTTTGAGCGGGTTGTGCTTGGACACGAACTCCTCCAACGCCGTAGTGATGTCCGCTTGCGGTACCGCCACGAGTCAGCGATGGCGAGCACCACTGAACGACCCGTTTGCGGGTTGGACCTTGGTTAATGGTGCCAACTCTCAATGCTTGCAAGTCGTGGGCTCCAGCACTGCCAACGGCGCGTTACTACAGACTGCAACGTGTTCGGGCGGTAGCGCGGCTCAGGCGTGGCGGCTGCGCCCGGCCCCGCTGGACTGCACGATCCGCAGCAGGCTATGGACGATGACAGAGGTGTGCGCGTCGCAGACCTCTGAGCGCATGACCGGCGTGATGGCAAATTGGAGGCATTATCCAATCACCATGGCGTGGGTTGATCCAGAGCTGTACATCCTCAGCCACACCACAAAGACCTACACACAGGTAAGGCCGCTCAAGCCGGACTTCAGCCAGGGGGCGACCGGGGTCGAGGTTGGTAGTCAGGCTATCCGCAGCACTTCACAGGCTGGCACTGTGTCCTACGGGGCGTATTGGCTCGAGTGGAATTCATCGACGGAGTGATTGCAGGCGCTAACGACTGGCCAAGCGCCCCGATCCGACACCCCTGACGGTCGAAACCACACGTACATGCTGCTTGGGAAGGGTAATGCCGGCCAGTGGGATGTGCTGTACGACTACAACACGGTAGCCACTACCGTGTTGCAGGCCGGAGGAAGTACACGCGCCTCCCGTAGCGGAGTTGCAGTGCGGTATCCGCAGGCGACGACGATGGCAAGCCCGGTTGAACTGCGGATGCAGCTGATGAACGGTAATGGTGTCTGGCGACGACCCTATCTGGGTGAGACTGGAACGGCTGAGCCTAAAACCTGTGAAACGCCACCGCGTTATGAGGACTGGATCTATGACAAGGTAAACATCCCCCCAAACTGTTTCACCGCTTCATATACAACGCGGGCGGGTGAGGTGACCGGTGACCCGGTGCAGCTGGACAGCTTCACCGTCGGCAAACCGGCCACCATCACAACCTTCTCGGCGGATTCGCCCTTCTTCCCACGCAGCCGCTCTGCGGCGGGCGTTCACAACGGTGTTGATCAGCAGGCTCTCGCCGCCTGTCTGGACAGCGCGTCTAGCAACTGCATAGATCAAGTTCCTGGTCTAGCCGCCTGCGTAGCGGCCCGGGCCGTCTGCAACATCACCGGCCGCGAGTCGCGGCAAATAGAGAAGCTAACGCCCATGACCGCCCGAGGGGCGATTAAGGCCGCCGCCAGTACCTTCGACGTCGTCGATGCGGCCCCCTCTACCGTGACCACGGAGGCGCAGCCTGCCTCATTCCTCACCGCCGGGGTGCCATCCGAAGGGCCTGTGCACGTGGTGAGTTCAACAGCGCGAGTACGCTCAATGGCGGTATCTCACGACCAGGTTTACAAGGGCTATGTGGCAGTGTTTGAGGCAGCATCTGGACGAATGATCTCGGCCTGCCTTGGCGCTGGCTGCCAGGAGGCGTGGTGACCGACGGCAATAACGGGCAAAAGCCCGATCGAGGGAGAACGTCAATGATTCTGAAGGCCCTGGCGCTCACGGCTTCACTTACGTTGATGGCCGTTCCCGCAGGCCCCGCCGCCGCCGGAACGAAAGGGGCAGCCCTCGTAGATAGTCACGCGTTCGTTGAGTGGGGGAAGCGTTCTTCGACGCCAGCCGGGATACCTGCGCCTGTGCCAGGAGCGATTGTTGAAAAGGGCGAACGATCATTGCCGTCGACCCCGGCGCATAACGGTGCAGAGCCGGTACTGCCGGTTATCCCGAGACTGGCCCCTGAGGATCCGCCGCCGCCTCCAAGCAAGGACGAATGTCGTGATCAGCCAGATGCGAAAACACAGCCGGGTGACCTGAGCGGCTGGTATAAGAATCGATACAGCTGGTGCGCTTGGGGCAATTTCGAGGCGCCAGGCATCGACACAAGGACTGGGCAGAAAATCGCCAACTTCTCGGCGGATTTTACCGTAATCGGTTACGGCAACAACGGTGCTCGCCAGTTCGACTACGTCATATACATCGACGACATCAGATATACGGGCGACTCCGTCAACTGGACCGCGGCTACCCTGCAGGCCTCGCTCGTCGGCTGTAACGCGGCGATGACATGTCCAAGCACCAGCCGGCTTGCAACCGTGCCGGTGTGGCAAGGAGTAAACACCGCCGCCTTCACCTTTACCTCACCTGATGTGACCGGCGGCGGCAACCAAATCGTTGGCACATCCATGGCACTAAACCTCGACTTTGAAACCCCAGCCCAACCCGAATGGGTATGGGGTGTGCCGGGTGGTGTGGACACTGCACGCGCACCCATCCGCTACGATTCAGCCAGCTATGTGGGGCGGGCTCGCGGTGCAGTCTTCAATGACTATCGGCCCGTGCTGACCGTCGACCTCAATCAGGCCAACCAGAACGAAAGTGCGTTGCATATTCTGCAGGCCTTCGACCAGCCGCAGTTTACGTTTCCCAGTTGGGTCGGAAAAAGCGTTCCGGGCAAGACTGGACCCCTTACTCGCATGTACAACGAGTCCGCAAAGAACGCCAACCGTTCTAAGTCAGAGAAAATGTGCAGATCTACCTTCGGATCTTGGGGCAGCACACTAGACAACTGCGACGAATTCCCATTTGCCTCCACCTATGAAGGTTCAAAAACCGGACCAGAGACATACGGCTGGGGCGAGCGCTACTCCGTGCGCCTGATCGACAAAGATGACAACCAGTACGTCGGTAATACGATGCTGGAAGTGGACATCTATCGCGCGCAACGCATGCTGGACGGTGACAAGTTCTATGTCGCCGTGAAACAGTAAATTAAGAGAAGGGCGCATGTACCGGCGCAGCCACCTTCGGCTGTGCCGGTACACTCGCTGTTAATCATCCTCGTCGTCCTCCCACCGTGGATTCGATGCCACCTGCCAAAGCAAGATTCGATATCGTTCTGCCTCCTCAAAGGCGTTCACATTGGCTTCGGCCTCCGCCTGCCCGCCCGCGTGCACGCCTTGTTCCTGCAATCTCCGTGCCTTAGTGCGACCATAGCCGAAGACTAGAACTCCGTATGTGCCGGGCCCATTGGGAAGTTCCATGCCGCGCTGGAACGCCTCGTCAAGCGAATACGGAATACTGATAGATCCGCTGGGGATCTCAATCTGCCCATGGCGCAGCAGCTCGGCAGCAGGGTCGCCGTTCGGCGCCTCGTCACATAGTTCGATCCGTACGTCAATTCCGACTTTGTCGGCCGCGACCTCCACCGCCACCGCATTCGTCGCCCATCCCACTACCTCTCGGCTCGCGGCGGAGAACGCCCTAGCAAGGTTCTCTGATTCCTCGCAGGTTGGGTCGTGAAGCCAAAACATTTGGTAGTTGCTGCTGACGACCGTGTGCCAAATCAATGTCGCAGACGCACTCATGACATTCCTTCCGACGCCTTCCCGTGGTAGCCTTTGCCGGCTCCGGATCCACCACTGCGGCGCCTATCCTCGCATTCGTGGTACCTATCCGTCCATAGGTGGGCGGCAGCCGTTCCCATCCTGGGACGCGAACCCACCCCACCGCAATAGACCTAGATCTGCTGAACAGGAATAGGACCGGTGTGACCGTTACTCGCCATGGTTGTGGGCGTCGCGAGCAGGGCGGCGGTGGTCATTGGGCGGCCTTGCTGCTCAACCGCTCACGGCGGCACGTCTTGCACTCGCGCCGGGCGTAGCCCTTCGGAGTGCGCCGTGAGTAGGTGTTCTGTGGCGTGTACTCGTGGCCCTGCCGGCAGTGGGTCTTTGCCGCATTGTGGTGGGGCCTGGTGTGGCGGGAGCGGAGCAGGTTCTGTCGCTGTGTTACTGCTTCCAGGTGGGTCGGATTGACGCAACGTCGATGCCGGCATCCGGTCCCGCCTGGACAGGTGGTGTCTGTGTTGTGGCACTGGTGGTCGACGTTCAGGCCGTCTGGGACGGGGCGGACCATCAGTTCGTAGGCGACCCGGTGTGCGCCCTCACTTCCCTTGCCGAAGATCCCGTAGCCGTCGGGGTTGGTGTGGCCGCGCCACATCCAACAGGCGTCAAGGCCGCCGGAGGTGTCTACCTGAGTGATGAAGGCGCGGATCCGTAGTGGGCTAATCGCGTTAATGCGGCCGGGGCCGGCAGGTGGAGTCGGATTGCTCGGCCCGGCGGGAGGGTGTGTCATGCGATCCTGCCCTTCTCCCGCTGCTGCATCAGTGCGTCAACCGCAGACCGGCGGACGCGAAACCGGGGTCGGGACTGGCCCTGGCCGATGTCGATGCGGGGGAGTAGGCCGGCCCACACGAGCCGGTAGACCGTCTGCTTGTGGGTTCGCATGACTGCGGCGGCTTCCTTGACGGTCAGGTAGGTGTCCATCACTCGGCTACCTCGAAGAGGTCTTCGAAGCTGACTGATAGCCCGAGTTGGCCAAGCGCCTCGCTGTGGTGCTGGAGTGCCGCGAGGGTCGCCGCGATTACGGCCTCTCCGGCGTGCTGGTCGCGACGGAGTCGGGTGATGGTGCGTGATGCGATGCCGAGTAGTCGTGCGCGCGCTTGGTCGGATGTGGCTCCGACGATGCGCGTGTAGAGGTCGAATCGGTCGAGACGTAGCCGGACGTGGGGGCGCTTAACCCCGTTGACGTCTGGCCGTGTCCTGACTTGCATGTCCATGTTCACGTGTCAGAGATTACTCGGACATGCATGGGCTATCAAGCGCTGTAGGTCACGCATGTCTAAGTTCACCCGGACGTATGACTAGACCCGGACATGCGTGTCTGGTTACTGTTGCTTGTATGTCTCAGCGAGTGCTACGCAGGGCGCGGAGGTCGGCGATGACCAACCGGCCCATGCGCCCGCCGCCACTACTGCCACCATTGCCGCGCCTGCCCGCGTCCTCAGACACACATGTCGCCTACCATGTCCCGATGGACAGTGAGCACCGGATCGATCGGGCCGAGTGGGCTGCGGTGGTCCGAGAGGTGCTGGAGACGGAGACCGGTGGCAAAAAGGAGCCGCTGGCCCGGCTGCTCGGTATCAACTCGAAGACGCTCCAGCGTTGGCTGAGTGAGGAGGTGGCTGTCTCTGAGGAGTACGTGCGCCTCGTCGCACGGACCACCGGACGTGATCCGATGGGCCTGCTCACGAGGGTCGGGTACTACCGTGAAGCCGATCTCAACGTCAAGCCTCCGCCGAACCCGCTTGAGATCGCGGAGGATGCCGCACTGAAGGTGATCGAGGAGAGCGGTCATCCGCCTCGGGTCAAGGCCCGGATGCGGGAGCGTCTATACGAGTTGCGCCGCCAGCGTCAGGCCGCCGAGGTCGAAGAGGTGCAGTGGTGGATTGATCACGCCAAGGAGGGGTAATGGCGTGGATCCGCCAACTCGACTCGGGTAAGTGGGCTGCGACGATCCGATACGGATCCGGACCAAATGATCGACTCACGGAGACTGACAGGTCCAAGGTGGTCATCACCAGGTGGGCCGCTGACCAGGAAGCCAGCCTGCGGCGGGGCGACTGGATTGACCCGCGCGCCGGCAAGAAGACTGTGGGGGAGTGCTGGGAGCAGTGGGGAACCACGTCCCGTCGGCCTGAACAGGCCAGCCGACGGCGGGACGAATCCCACTACCGGTGCCATGTAGCGCCACGGTGGGCGGACGTGCGCGTCGGATCGATCCTCAAGCCGGATGTGACGGCGTGGGTGGTCGAGATGGAGGGCGCGCACACGTCGAGCTGCCGCAGCCCGAAAGTCTGTCCCGGGTGCAAGCCGCCGGTCGGCGCGGCCACAATCGAAGGCGCGGTCGGTGTGCTCCGTGCGGTTCTCGACCTGGCCATCGAAGCCAAACTTATCCGTGACAATCCAGCTCGAGGTGTCCGAAAGCCGAAACGCGACGCTCACGTTGACCGGGTCCTGGACCCCGATGAGGAAACAGCACTGCTGGACACGCTCGATCGGATGTTTCCTGGCCGGGTTGATGCGGCCCTTTTCGTAGAGTTGGCAGCCGACACGGGAATGCGATGGGAAGAGGTGTCGGCAATTCCACCGTCGCTTGTCGATACACGGCGGCAGCGTATCCACATCGCTTGGGTAATGGAGCGAGACGGTACGGCGCGGCCGTACGCAAAGTCGGCTGCCGGTAATCGCTCGGTTACCTACGGGGATCATCTCTCCGCGCGGATGAAAGAGGCGAAGATTGCGGCCCGGGAAGTGGAGGGCGTGTTTCCCGGCGACGACCCAGGAAGGCTGGTTTTCACCTCAGAGAATGGTAAGGAGCTGCGGTATTCAAACTGGCATCGTCGGGTATGGCAACCGGCGCTGCAAGGCATGCCAGAGCGGCAGATGGTAAAGGGGCATAAGTTCCGGCCAGCGGTCACGGGCGCAGACTTGGACGACCCGCAGCCGACTCCGCACGACCTGCGGCACACGTTTGGCACCCGGCTCGCGGACGAGGGGGTGCCGTTGCACGACATCATGGCGCTGATGGGGCATGAGGATGTGCGGTCAGCGCAGCGGTATTTGCACTCGCGGGAGGAAAGGTTCGACCGGGCTCGTCAGGCGTTGCGCCGGGCGCGTGGTGGATCTTGATGAGTCGCCCATGAGTCATGATCTTGATATGTCATGTTGAAACCACCTAACTTGGCCTAACTTTAGATGCAGGTCAGACGCATGATCGCCGCTCCGTTGCAGGTCGGGGAATCGGCTGGAATTCGTTCACACCGAAGCGGTCGTCAGGGAGAATCCCGGAGTGAGCTGGGAAGAGTTTTTGTGGCACATGGATCACCGAACGGGCATGTACGTCGGGAAGCCAAGGTACGACCGTGCGTGGTCCGCGCTGACGGGATTCGCCCTAGCGCGCGGACAGGGCGAGCTGGCGGCGTTCCAAGAGTGGATGTCCGGCCGCCATCGTGGCAGCAGCAGCCTTGCCTTCCCATCTCTAGTGCTAGCGGAGACCTTCGGCGATGGTGCTACCGAGGCCCGCCTAGCAAGCGATGCCGACCACGTGCTGGCCGTCTCGAAGCTCTGCCAGCTCTTCCGGGAGTTCCTCAAACAGCACGCTCGAACGCCCTAGCACTAGCGGCAGGAAGGATGCCCGTTCCGAGCGGGTGACTAAGTGAGTGACGACCACGACGGACGCCGGTGGACAAGCATGCGCGGCTGAGGATCGTCGCAGCAGCTAAGCCCGGGAACAGTAGCAGGTCAGAGAGCCGTGCTGGTTGCCTGGGGGTCAAGGAGCCGTCAGGTGTGTAAGGCGGATGGATCTGCATCGAAGGGTTCTGCGGTCATCTACCCTCGGCGGGGTTGCCGTGAGCGTTTTTCGCTTCGTTGTCAGCCTCCTCTGTGTCAGTTCGGACTACCTGTTCCGAGAGTGCGGCTCTATATGCGTCGTCTACTATCCGAGCGAACAAGCGCTCTCGGGGTTGAAAGGACGGCTCTAGGTACGCCTGGCGTGAGTTCTTCCAGAAGTCGCGGATATTGTCGCTCTCGAACTTTTGCGTCATTTCTGATCGAAGCTCTGGCTCCGTGATAGTGCCAAGATCGAATGCTGTAAGGAGGTATGCAAATACTAAGTTCGTGTATGCGCGTAGGCGAGCCTCTGCCGCAGCGGTTCCTTCCCGATAGCCCCATGCGGCCAACAGTTCTGGGTCGTCGAGTGCCGGCTTAACAAGTTCGAGACGCATTGTGCGTGAGGCCTGCACTTGGCTAATCCGCGTTTGCTTTCGCTGCATCAGAAGAGAAAGAGCTACGCCAGCGAGTGCGATTATTGAGATCGCTGTGGAGCTGACGGCCGCGATTCGCTCAATCATGAGGGCATGGTATAGCGCGCACGCAAACGGCCCCCGGGGGACGCTGGACCACCAATCGTTGCCGGGTGGGAGACGGGCCCGGCCATGAACGACGGTGGACATTTGACAGCAACGTCGACAGCTACAGGGCGACACATCGCCGGATGCGCAGAGTTGGCGACGGATCAACCACCGAAGTGGCGGACGGGCGCGTACCTGATCGCCCAGAGCACCCAGAGCACCCAGAGTTTACAAGCGAGGGGTCGGGCGGCTTGGCAGAATCGGGATGGTGCGGCCAGTAGGTGCCGCCTGCCGCGCAGAGTGTGGGGTTCGGCGCGGGTACTGGCGGGTGGTGGCGAAGCAGGCGGCAGGGTTGACTCGGTGGACGGTCCACGGTGAGCGGGTGGTGGATGACACCCGGCGGGCGCGGTTGAGCATCGCCGAGGTGGAGTTGCCGGACGGAGTTCGGTTCGAGCAGTACGTGATCCGGGCTCCCCGGTCGGCCATGGTCGCCGTGCTTGATGATCAGGAGCGCCTGTTGTTGATGCGGCGGCACCGGTTCGTGTTCGACCGGTGGGTGTGGGAGCTGCCCGGCGGCTATGTTGACGACGACGAGCACCCGGCGCAGTGTGCGGTGCGGGAGGTCGAGGAAGAGACCGGCTGGCGGCCCCAGGCGGTCGAGCCGCTGCTGTCCTTCCAACCCTGGGTCGGCACCGCCGACGCCGAGAACCTGCTGTTCCTGGCCCGGCACGCCGAGCACATCGGCGCACCCGTCGACGTGAACGAGGCGGAGCAGGTCGTCTGGGTCCCGCTCGACGGGGCATACGAGCTGGTGTCCGGGGCGGGATCGTCGGTGCCGGCACGGTGATCGCAGTGCTGGAGCTGGTGGCGCGCAAGGCCCGGGGAGAGCTGTGATTGTCAGCGTCGAGGGCCGAGGGTGGCGTCGACGCGACCGGTGAAGTGCCGGACGGCGGATAGCCGCCGGTGTGGGGCAAGCTGCGCTTGCAGGTCGCGGACATAGCGAACGGTCCGCTATGAAGTAGCGGACAGCTCGAGCCTGTTCGGAACCACCATTCCGTGGTAGGGCGTACGCCGGGCTACTCATCCATGACCTACTCGGAGCGCCCCGTCCTGATGTCCGCCGGTCTAACTTGATCTTTAACCTGGTCGACGTTGACGGGGATTCGCCGCTCCGGCCGAGGAAGTAGCCGGCGGAAAGTCCCGCCTGAAAGGCGCCGATCACCAGCACATCCACGTCCCGACCGCTCACCTCGGGGTAGCCGCGCCGGGTGGCCGATCCGTACCGGAAACGGAGGTTCCGTCGATGCCGGTCGCGGCGAGCGCGGGACTGCTCATTCCCAGCGCGTTCGTCGCCACGCTGCCAGCGCCCTCTACAAGTGGCTTGCCGTAGCTGACGGCCGGGCCGAACAATGCAGGAGTGGTGGCTCTCTCTGGAAATCCGGCGCACCTATGACAGAGGCGCTCAGGTTCGAGGAACTCCGTTAGGTGTGCACGCGGTTGCTGGACGCCGCGCAGGAGCGGTTCGGCTCCGAGATTGATCTGTCGATCCTTGAAGTCGATTTTTACTGGAACGTGGACCTACGTTCCGCCTTCAATATCTATCAGGACCCGGCGTCTGAGATTGACGTCGGGCAGAGCAGTGACGACATGGCGGAGCTGCGTGAGCTGTTGCACCGTCGGGCGGACGACGACCCGATGCTCTGGCACGACCTGCAACACCTAGTACTCCAGCAGGAGATCCGTTTCAGGGCTCGGTGAGAGATTGTCGGGCGTAGTGACCGATCTTGGCTTGGGCTTGGTGCTGGCGTCGGAAGATGGACCAGGCGATGACGTCGCCGACACGTCGGGGGGGTTCGATGATCAGGGCGTGGAACAGCCGACGGACTTCGTTGACGGTGATCGGGATCAAGCCGTGCGGGGTGGTGGTGCTGGCTGCTGCGGCGGCGGCGAGGAACGCGTGAGCGGCGATGACGAGGGTGGTCCAGCGGTGCCAGGCCCGCCAACGGCGGTGTTGGTGCTGGTCCAGGCCGAGGCCCGTCTTGGTGGCCTGGAACGCCTCCTCGATGCT
>NZ_AXVR01000027.1 GCF_000484695.1 Salinispora cortesiana
TATCCCAAAGCCTGGGGCAGGTTACTCACGTGTTACTCACCCGTTCGCCGCTCGAGTACCCCGAAGGGCCTTTCCGCTCGACTTGCATGTGTTAAGCACGCCGCCAGCGTTCGTCCTGAGCCAGGATCAAACTCTCCAACAAAAACTTGAAGAAAATCCCAGCAACAAACCAAAATTTGCTGCCAAATTCAAGCCCAAGCCAACCCACCAAACAGCAGGCCAACCCAGACCAAAACGGCACTGGCTTTCCAAACACCCTGTTGAGTTCTCAAAGAACAACCACACACCATCAGAACCCCACACCAGGGCCCCTCCAGAGGCAACCGCTCTAAACTACCCGGACTATTCCGTGATCGTCAACCTGAACATTCAGGCGACAAACCCGTCTTAGCCGGCCCACAATCACGCACGCCAGCTCGGCGGTCGCTACTGTTGTGAGAATCGACAGACCGGCCGACATCCGCTTCGCGGCTATCCGCCCGGCTCCTGCCGGCTTCAGTACTCTACCCGGTCGGCTTCGTGATTGCAACTCCGTCTCCGGAAGTGCCTCACACCGCCCGCGCCCCAGCCCCGCTCGGCGGTATCGCCACGGTCCTGGTGCCCGCTCTCTGCCGGTTTGCCCGGCTTCCCGCGTGCAAAGAGAAAGTTACGCGGTCGTCCCGCAGAAGGCAAATCAAGATCCATCACTGGCGCCACCAGGCGGGGCAACCTCCGGCAGCCACCCACTCAACCGCGTGCGGAAGACCGGAACCGCTCATCCGTGGGAGAGTGTCTGCATGGCCCAGCTGACAGCGACCCCGGTGCTGGCCAAGGACACGCTACTCGGACTACTCCTGCCGTTCTGGCAACTCGTCATCGGCGCCGTCGTTCTCGTCGTCCTGATCCTGTCGATCGGCCGGCTGGCTCGTCGGGGACCGTCCCGAATGACGACGGCGCTCCTGGTCACGGCCGCCGCCATCGTCGGCCTCGCAACCATCGGTGTGCTGCTTCAGGGCTGAGGACGCCCCGCAACGGACGGTGGCCGCGACGACGAGCCGTTCACCGCCTACAGATGCAGATCCGCCGGCAACACCGCCGCTCAGCGCACTCGGTCGGGCTCAGGAAAGCTGGAGACGACGGTTGGCCAGGCTCGGCAATTCGGCCCGAACCGTCCGTAGCCGTTCCAGGTCGAGGTCGACAATCGCGAGCCCGGAGCCATCCGGTACCTGGGCGAGCACCGTCCCCCAGGGATCTATCACCATGCTGCGCCCGAAGCAGGTACGGCTCGGCTCGTGATCCCCCGTCTGGGCGGCAGCCGCAACGAAGCACTGGTTCTCGATCGCCCGGGCACGCAACAGCACCTCCCAGTGGTCCCGCCCCGTGTGCAGCATGAAAGCTGCCGGGACAAGGAGTAGGTCTGCCTCGCCGTCCGTGACGAGCTGGCGATAGAGCTCGGGGAAGCGAAGGTCGTAGCAGATCGACAGCCCGACCCGAATGCCCTCCACGTCAACCACGACCGGCTGCGAGCCAGCGGCGACCGTGGCTGACTCCAGATACGACACCCGGCCGGGGATCTCCACGTCGTACAGGTGGATCTTGCGGTAGGTGGCCGCGAGCGCCCCGGAATGATCGAACACCAGGCAGGTGTTGTACGAATGCTCCGGATCCGGGCCCCGCTCGTGAATCGAGCCGACGACAACCCAGAGGCCGAGCCGCTGCGCGGCGTCGGCGAAGAACCGCCCGACCTCCCCGTCCACCGGCTCCGCGACCGGCTGCCCGGCAACCGGACCGAGATAGTCGACGTACTCGGGGAGGATCGCGAGATCAGCACCACCGGCTGCCGCCCGCTCAAGCAGGGCCTCGGCGGCTGCCAGATTCGTCTCTCGGTCATCTCGAGCGTTCAACTGGCAGACCGCGACTCGCATGGACCCAGGTTACGGGCAGCGGGGTCAGCGGAACAGAAGCAGGACCACGGGCACGTCAGAATGGGCAACAGCAGAGCGCCTTGGGGCATCGAGGGCGTGGGTAGCTCCCCAGGGGCGAGTCAGCCCGATCAGGCGGACTTCTCCTCGCGCTCCCGCCGCGTCCGGCGGCTGGTGAACTCACGCGGAACGATCGTCGGGTTGACGTTCTCCAGCACCACTTCACGATTGATCAAAACGCGGGCCGCGTCGGGGTTACTGGGCACCTCGTACATCACGGAGAGCAGAACCTCCTCCATGATCGCGCGGAGGCCGCGGGCGCCGGTGCCACGGAGCATCGCCTGGTCGGCGATCGCCTCCAGGGCCGACTGCTCGAACTCCAGCTCGACGCCGTCCAACTCGAAGAGGCGCTGGTACTGCCGGACGAGCGCATTACGCGGCTCGGTGAGGATCTGCACCAGGGCCTCACGGTCGAGGCTGCGAACGTTGGTGATCACCGGGAGCCGACCGATGAACTCGGGGATCAGGCCGAACTTCAGCATGTCCTCCGGCATCACCTGGCTGAAGGTGTCATCGGTCGAACGCTCCGAGACCGCCCGCAGCCGGGCACCGAAACCCGTGCCACCGTGACCCGTACGCGCCTCAATGATCTGGTCGAGGCCCGCGAAGGCACCGCCGCAGATGAAGAGCACGTTGGTGGTGTCGATCTGGATGAACTCCTGATGCGGATGCTTGCGGCCGCCCTGGGGCGGAACGTTCGCGACCGTCCCCTCCAGCATCTTGAGCAGCGCCTGCTGCACACCCTCACCGGACACGTCGCGAGTAATCGACGGATTCTCTGACTTGCGCGCGATCTTGTCGACCTCGTCGATATAGATGATCCCGGTCTCGGCGCGCTTGATGTCGTAGTCAGCGGCCTGGATCAGCTTCAGGAGGATGTTCTCGACGTCCTCCCCGACGTATCCGGCCTCGGTCAGGGCTGTAGCGTCCGCGATGGCGAACGGCACGTTGAGCATCCGGGCCAGGGTCTGCGCCAGGTGGGTCTTGCCGCACCCGGTGGGGCCAAGCAGCAGAATGTTGGACTTGGCCAACTCGACGCTGTCCGCGCTGGGCGCGCCGGCCGCCTCGGCCTGAATTCGCTTGTAGTGGTTGTAGACCGCGACGGCGAGAGCCTTCTTGGCCTGAGCCTGACCCACGACGTAATTATCGAGGAACTGACAGATCTCCATCGGCTTGGGAAGCTCTTCCCACTTCACTTCGCCCGACTCGGCCAGCTCTTCCTCGATGATCTCGTTACAGAGATCGATACACTCGTCGCAGATGTAGACGCCAGGACCAGCGATAAGCTTCTTGACCTGCTTCTGCGATTTCCCACAGAAGGAGCACTTCAGTAGGTCGCCGCCGTCACCGATCCGTGCCACCTACAGTCTCCCTGCGCTCGTCGGCCAGCGATCCGGCCATGGCCCCCGGACACCGCGCGCCGCCCATCTCAGCTACCCACCGGCTCGACCGGCGAAGCGGTACAGACCCGACGTTACCCGCTGACGCGAGTTTCTCCGACCCCTAAAACGGGTGTGTCAGAGGTCGGTCGAGGCTCCCCTCGGCCGACCTCTGACCTGATCCGGCTCAGTTGGCGGCGTTGGCGGCCAGCAAGCCCTTCTTACGGCTGGTGAGGATAGTGTCGACCAACCCGTACTCGCGGGACTCCTCGGCCGTCATAATCTTGTCCCGGTCGATATCCTTACGGACCTTCTCCACCGGCTGGTTGCAGTGCCGCGAGAGCATCTCTTCCAGCTGGGTACGCATCCGCAGAATCTCCCGGGCCTGGATCTCGATATCCGAGCCCTGCCCGTAGCCCCCCTCCGTGGCAGGCTGGTGGATGATGATCCGCGAATTCGGCAGCGCCATCCGCTTACCGGGCGTGCCGGCCGAGAGCAGCACCGCCGCTGCACTGGCCGCCTGCCCCAGGCAGACCGTCTGAATATCCGGCCGGACGTACTGCATGGTGTCGTAGATCGCCGTCATGGCCGTGAACGAGCCACCCGGCGAGTTGATGTACATGATGATGTCGCGGTCCGGGTCCGTGCCCTCCAGCGTGAGCAGCTGGGCCATCACATCGTTGGCCGACGCGTCATCCACCTGGACCCCGAGGAAGATGATCCGATCCTCGAAGAGCTTGTTGTACGGGTTGGACTCCTTCACCCCGTACGACGTGCGCTCGACGAATGACGGCAGGACATAGCGGTTGTGTGCGGCCGCGAACTGCGGCGGCAGGCTCAGGTCGGTCATCGTCAGCTCCTCGCTCAGCTCAGGGTCCCGGCGCCTTCCGGAACCTGAGCGGCCCCGGTGATCACCTTGTCGATGAAGCCGTACTCCATGGCCTCCTGGGCGGTGAACCAACGGTCACGGTCCGAGTCCGCCTCGATCTGCGCCTGGCTCTGGCCGGTGTGGAAGGCGACCCGCTCCTGGAACATCCGCTTGGTGTAGAGCATCTGCTCCGCCTGGATAGCGATGTCCGAGGCGGTGCCGCCCATGCCACCCGACGGCTGGTGCATCATGATCCGGGCGTGCGGCAGGGCGTACCGCTTGCCCTTGGTGCCCGCGCAGAGCAGCAGCTGACCCATTGAGGCCGCCATACCCATCGCCACGGTGGACACGTCGTTGTCGATGAACTGCATCGTGTCGTAGATCGCCATGCCCGAGTAGACCGAGCCGCCCGGCGAGTTGATCCAGAGGTTGATGTCGCGGTCCGGGTCCTCCGCGGCGAGCAGCAGCAGCTGCGCGCAGATGCGGTTGGCGACCTGGTCGGTCACCTCGCTGCCCAGAAAGATGATTCGTTCCTTGAGCAACCGGTTGTAGACCGAGTCGTCGAGGTTGCCAATGTTGTCGCCACCGCGGGCGTCGATCGCCCGGGGCGGCGTCGGCGGGATGTGCATGTCGGTCATGGCAGCCCTTCGCTCTCCGTACCGTCCTACCCGACACTAACGGCTCGACCGAATGGCAGAACCCCGGTCGGGACACTGTTCGCTCTCAGCGCAGCCCCGGTCGGGCGTACCCGAAAACGGGTTTCGGCCGTCGCCCCCGCCAACGGCAGGGACGGCGGCCGAAACCTACGATCATTCCGCGTGGGCGTGCGCGGCCTCGTTCTCGGCGCGCAGGGCGTCGAGGCTGACCGCCTCGCCGGCAGCATCCTTGATCGTGATGCGATCCATGATCGAGGCCAGGGCCTTGCCCCGCCGGACATCACCGTAGACCGCGCCGGCGGCACCAGAGCGGACCAGCTGGTCGTAGAACTGCTGCGGGGCCACCCCGGCGCGCTGCGCCCGGTGCACGATCTCGTGGCCGAACTCGTCGTCGGAGACCTGAATCTCCTCTGCGTCGGCGACGGTGTCCAGCAGAAGCTGGATCTTCACGCCCTGGGTGGCCGCCTCGGTCAGCTCGGTGTTGATCTGCTCCTCGGTCTTCTCCTCGGACGCGAGGTACTCCTCCATCGAGGCGCCGATCCGCTCGAGCTGATCCACCATCGCCGCCTTGCGGCTCTCGACCTCCTCGCGGACAACGCCCTCCGGCGCCGGCACCTCGGCCGTCTCGACAATCTGCTCGAGGGCCTTGTCCCGGGCGGCGTAGATCTGCTCGACCTGCTTGCTCCGGGTCACCCGCTCGCGTACGTCGTCGCGAAGCTCCGCGATGGTGTCGAACTCGCTCGCCAGCTCGGCGAACTCGTCGTCCAGCTCCGGCAGCTCCTTCTCCTTGACCGTACGGACGGTCACCGAGACCTCGGCGTCGCGGCCGGCGTAGTCCCCGCCGACAAGCTGCGTGGTGAAGGTGGTGCTCGCGTCGGCGGCCAGGCCGACGACGGCCTCGTCCAGGCCCGGCAGGAGCTGCTTGCTGCCGACCTCGTGCGAGAGGTTGGTCGCCGAGCCGCCCGGGACCTCCTCGCCGTCAACGGTCGCGTTCAGGTCGATCTGCACGAAGTCACCCTCGGCGGCAGCCCGCTCGACGGTCTTCAGCGTCGCGAACCGCTCCCGCAGGCTCTGCACCTGCTCATCGATCTCGCTGTCATCGATCTTCAGCTCATCAACGGTCACCTCGACCGTCGACAGGTCGGGGAGGTTGAGCTCCGGCCGGATGTCCACCTCGGCGGTGAAGTTGAGCGAGTCGCCGTCCGCGAACTCGGTGATCTCGACCTCGGGACGGCCAAGCGTCTTCAGGTCGTGCTCACGCACCGCCGAGAGGATGTTCTGCGGGATGGCCTCCTGGACCGCCTCGTTGAGCACGGTGCCCCGGCCGACCCGCTGATCGATCACGGCGGCCGGAACCTTCCCCCGACGGAAGCCGGGAACCTGGACCTGCTGGCCGATCTCCCGGTACGCCTTCTTGAGGCTCGGCTCGAGCTCGACGAACGGCACCTCGATGGCGAGCCGCACGCGCGTCGGGCTCAGAGTCTCGACGGTGCTCTTCACAGGCGTACTCCTTGACGGATCTTGGTGGTCTGGGCGCTGTCTACAGCCCATCGAGTGTAGGCGAGCCGGTACGGCCTGCAGGCAGGGCCCGGGAACCACACGTAGAACGGCGGCGCCCGGGTCAACCCGGCCGCGATCGACAGTCGGGGTGGCGGGATTTGAACCCACGGCCCCTCGCTCCCAAAGCGAGTGCGCTACCAAGCTGCGCCACACCCCGTGGCGGGAAGCAGTCTATGCCGTCCACACCCACGCACAGTTCCCCGGGGCCATATCTGACCGCGTGTCCCGCCGTCGAGTCGACCGGCGGAGCCCACCGACCGGCTCGGGATAGCCGCCGTGGCGATCCGCCGAGTCGCGCCACACCGCCCGGGAGCAGCGCTGCTCCGAGCACGCCCTCGCCCGCGCCCGAGGTCCGTTCCCGACCACAGCCCTGGGCGGGCTGCGCGGAGATCGGCGGCATTGGGTACGCTGTCGGCGCGCCTCCACACGGGGGCCGTCGCGGGCGTAGCTCAATGGCAGAGCTTCAGTCTTCCAAACTGACGGTGCGGGTTCGATTCCCGTCGCCCGCTCCACCGCTTCCGGCCCAGGTCAACGGCGTCATCGCCGAACCTTGGCCGTTCTCGTTCTAGCCCGTCGCCGTGCTCCCACAGCTGGCCTCGGCATCAGGGCCACTACCGTCCATCGCGGTCGAGAGGGCTTGCGCCGCGAGTCGGCAGTCGTGACAACGACAGTAACCGGCCCGGACGAAGGTGCCCATCGGCAGCCGGGCATGGCCAAACGGCCGACGTCACGAACGCGGATAGACGATGCCGGACGACTTACCACTGCCGAATCACTCTCAAGAGAATCAAGGGTGAGCGCTGAGCACAGCCCCTCCGGTAGGTATCAATCTGCCGTCATGGGGTGGGATCGGTTAGCCAGTTCGTCAACCGCACAAGCTGATCACGCAGTTCAAAAGGCCCACTGACCTGGACATGGTCAACACGGCTATCTCCGCGCATCAGCCTTACGTATCCGGTCGGCCAGATTTCGGCCACGCCGGACGTCTCACCCAGCCGGAGCGTCACGCTCGCCAGAGGATCCACCGGGGTCAGCAGATCGTCCTGATCTGCGCCCCACGCCTGTTGCTCGACTCCGCGCAAGTCCCAGCCTCGCTTGAGGGATCTACACACATCGACAATGGCAGGCAGGTCGAGAGGGTCCATGCTTGCACCGTACGGCGAGCGTCCGCGCGAGCCTGAGACGTCTGACGAGCGGTCCGTGACGATCGCGGGGGGGGGTCGGGGGGCGGGCGCCGTCGAGGTCGGGGCGATCGGCTGCCGCGCCGCAGTTTGCCACCGGGTATGTGGGTCCGACCGGCTGCTGACCACCAGCATCAGTCGTCGCCGTTCGAGCGCGGCCGGCCGGAGCGGTGAAGCTACGAGACGTCGAACAGGCGCAACATCGTACTCGGCGAAGTCGGCGTAGTCCTTGCCGTTGAAGGTCGCCAGCGGCAGCCGGTCGACCAGGCAGCAGGCCGCGATCCAGGAGTCGTTCGTCGGACGGTCCACTTGGTCAACCCTGCGAGCGTGACGAACGTCACGCTCAGGTAGTTCGGGCCTACCAATCGCCGGGATGGCCGCTGGCGCGTTCCCGTACCCCGCCGGCGCTACCTCCCAAGAAGTCAAGAGGTAGGAAGCGCTGTGGTTCGCGCTGGCGGTGTGGGCGACGGCCATGCCACTCGCCGTCGCCCACACCGCCGGCGCGCCGTCGTGGATTGCCGGGCTCGGTTGGGGACTGCTCGCCGTCCTGTTCGGCTCCCTCGTGCCGTACGGCATCATCTATTTCGGGGTGCGCCGCGGCACACTCACCGATCACCACATCGGCGTACGCGAGCAGCGCCACAAGCCACTGGGCTATGGGCTGCTCTCGGTACTCACCGTGTCGCGGGTCCGGCTCCGCGACCACACCACCAGCCAGGTCGTCGCCGGAGCCGTCGTGGGTGCACTGGTCGCGGTCCCCACGTCCTCGTGCCCTCGTAATCCGGCCCGGACGTAATTCAGCCGGGCCGGACTACAGTGCGACCTCGAACGAGGGGCGAACCGGCCGGTCAAACGGTGATGATGACCTTTCCCCGGGCGTGGCCTTCCTCCAGGTAGCTAATCGCCTCGGGCACCTCACTCAGGGGGAAGGTCCGATCGAGGACCGGGGTGACCTTTCCCGATTCGAAGAGATCGCAGAGCGCTGCCAGGTCGTCCCGTTTGGGACTCGCCACGAAGAACACCAGGCGCTGCCGTACGAACAGTGACAGGGCGAGCCCACGAAGTACGCGAGCCAGCGGGCCGAGCAGCCCGTCGCCCGAACCACTGTTCAAGATGAGCGTTCCCCGTGGGGTGAGCATGCGTCTGCAGGCAAGGAGCGAGTGGTTACCGACGTTGTCGAGGAGCACGTCGTAGCGTCGTCCACTGCGGGTGAACTCCGCTTTGGTGTAGTCGATGACGTGGTCGGCACCCAGATCGCGGACCAGCTCGACGTTCCGGCTGCTGCAGACCCCGGTCACTTCGGCTCCCAGCGCCTTGCCGATCTGCACGGCGAAGGTGCCCACGCCGCCCGCCGCGCCGTTAACCAGGAGCCGCTGACCGGGCTGCAGCCGCCCGTGGTGGCGTAGCGCCTGATAGGCGGTGAGGGCGGCCACCGGCACCGAAGCAGCCTGTTCCAGGGTCAGGCTGGTCGGCTTTTTCAGCACTCCAGCGTCGTGGCGCATCGTGACGTACTCGGCGAGCGCCCCTTGCTTCAGGGCGAACACCTCGTCTCCTACCTGGAACGTGGTGACGTTGCTACCCACCGCTTCGACCTGCCCGGCCAGGTCGTGCCCGAGTGTGTTCGCCTTGGGGCGGGTCAGCCCACCCTGCGCCCGGGTGATGTACGGGCTGCCGCGCATCATGTGCCAGTCCACCGGGTTGACCGAGGCTGCCCGTACCCGGACCAGCACCTCGTCGTCACCGACGGTGGGCATCTCGAGCTCCTCAAGGGTGAGGACCTCGGACGAGCCGTACGCGTAGAAACGGATTCCTTTCATCGGTTCCCTCTCATTCCACGCTGCGTAGTATGTGTTCGATCGATGCCGTACGGGTTCGTAGTTCGGCGAGGTCAACGGCGCTTCGTTGCTGGGCGTCGAGAGTGTTCTCGGCGAGCTTCTCGAACCGGTGTACGAGCTGACGCAGGTCGTCTGCTCGGGCGGCCGCCCGCTTCTCTTTTCGGCCCTCGAAGAGCCCGACGATGACCAGGGCGACCAGGAAGGCCGCCACGATGACCACGACCAGCAGGAAGACAGTCGTTGGCCAGGACATTTCCCCTCCAAGCGGGTCCATTACGTTGACTCCTTGGGTGCGGGACCCTTTCCCGGATCCGGCATGGTGAGGGTCTGGGCCGCCTCGGCTATCGCCGATGCGGTTAGGTGTAGATCGAAGTCGGTGACTTCGTAGTACTTCATGGCTTTGCCATCCTCGGAGAGCTCAAGCCGGCCGGTGATCAGGCCTGCCGCCTCCAGCCGCCGCAGATGCATGTGCAGGAGTGGACGACTCACCCCGAGCTCGCGGGCCAGCTGGCTCACATAGTCACGACGGCCGGCCAAGGTCGCGACGATGCGTAGTCGAATCGGGTTGGCCAGCGCCGCCAGCATCTCGACCAGGTCGTCTCCGGTCGGTCCGCTCACTGCCACAAGATCCCTTCATGTGTCATCTTTTTCTTACACGTGAAACCCTAGCAGTCACCACCCCCGTCGGCAATGCTCAATGCGGTTGAGGACGATCACCACAACTGGTGCCAGATCCGCCGCTCCTCGTCGGTGAGGGGCTGATCTGGGACGAGCCGCTCCGGGTGACCTGGCGGTGGCTGCTCAACGAACGGACCCAGTCCCGGCAGCACAAACCGGCGGCCCCCACCGACCGGGGAATGACTGTCGGCGGGAATGGAACCGCCTTCCGGCCCAGCACTGCCCGCGGGCCCCGCGTCACCCCACCGGGCCCGACCGCCCCGCAGAATCTCCCGGGGATCCATTCCAACGACCGACGCCCCGAACAGGCTCAGGCCGAACGCCACCTCGGAGGCGATTCGCCGGAGCCAGCCCATCAGCTCGCCACACCCGCAGCTGGAGCGGCGCGATCAACACTCTGTTCGGTCGCACCGGTCAACAGCCGACCGCAGTTCCCGTACGCAGGAAGCTGCGCAAGGTCCGCCGCAGCCAGCCCAACCACTGATGCGTACGTCAAGGGGCTCCTCGGGTCCGGCGCCAAGCTGAGCCGACCGATTCTCCCGAGCCACACTCAACGCCGACTCAAGTCAGCAGAAGGAAGGCCCTTCCCGTCAGCTGTTGGTGATCCAGCTCCAGAACGAAACCACCCACTCGGTCTGCTTGAGCCACCCGAAGCCAAGACTGACGAGAAAGACGGCCGTCACCAGGTGCGCGCCGCGGGCACCCCGCCGCACCCGGCCCAGACGCTGCTCCAGCACCACCCGGCCAACCAACCGGGCGAGGGCGAACAATCCGACCGCCACCAGCAGGCTCAACAGAAAGATCAACAATGGCGCGGCGAGGTTGCCGCCACCCGAGATCGCCCAGATCCCCCAACAGACGAACGCGAAGAGCGCTCCGCCGGCACTCCACTCCCGGCCCGGGCGGAGCTGCGCGAGGTGCCAGCTCACCGGTCGACGCGAAGCCCGCGCCTCCGGCCAGCCCGCCCCGACCTCCTCCTGCTCGACCACCGGGAACGGCGTGGTCCGACGGGCACCGGTCTGCCCGACCGAGGCCACCCCCCGCTGGAAGGCATCCGGCTGCGGCGGCACCCCGGCATCCGGCTGCGACGGCACCCCGCCTCCCCACTGCGGCGGCACCCCGACGCCTGGCTGCGGCGGCACCTCGACGGTCCGCTCGGCCCACGGTTGCGTCTGATCGGCCATGTCGTCCCTCCCCTGGACCAGGCGGGGACCGGCGGGCCCCGTCTGGCTATCGAGGGTAGCCAGAACACAAATATGTCTCCGCTACGGACCACCGGGCCTGCCGACCTGGCACAGTGCGCTAGACACGAAGACATGAACTTCGTACCGAACTTCGGTGTCGCCCGTACCGAGGATCTCGAAGAGTTGGGCGAGCTGATCGGCAGCCTCTTCCACAGCAGCTTGGACGCCGAGTCACAGGTTGTCCAGCAGAGCCTCCTGGAGCCCGAACGCACCCTGGTCGTCCGCGACAACACCGAGCTGGTGGCGACCGCCACCGCCTTCACCCGCGAACTGACCGTACCGGGGGCGCACCTGCCCGCAGCGCACGTCAGCATGGTCGCGGTGGCGCCGACACACCGCCGCCGTGGCCTGCTCACCGAGTTGATGCGACGGCAGCTCCGCGACGTCCGCGACGTCGGCACCGAGCCGGTCGCGCTGCTGTGGGCCAGCGAGGGGCGGATCTACCCACGCTTCGGCTACGGCCTGGCCTGCCAGCAGTTGGTGGTGGTGGAGTGCGAGACCACCGAGCTACGCCTGCCCGATCCCACCGCCGCTGAAGGTCAGCTCCGCCTGACCAAACCGGCGCACTGCCGGGCCGAGCTGGCCCGGGTGTACGACCAGGTTCGGCCGGACCGGCCCGGCTGGTCCAACCGCAGCGAGGTGTGGTGGAACTATGTTCTCGCCGATCCGGCCGCCCGCCGGGAGGGGGCCACCGAACGTCGAGCTCTGCTGCACGAGGGCCCCGAGGGCGTCAACGGGTACGCGCTCTTCCGCACCCGCCACGCCTGGGACGCGGTCGGGCCGAAGGCCATCACCATCGTTGACGAGGTGGTGAGCAGCAACCCGGCCGCCAATCTGGCGATGTGGCGTCTGCTGCTCGCCCTCGACCTGACCCGCCGGCTCACGCTACGCGGCGTGCCGTTGGACGACCCGCTGCTACGGCTGCTCAACGAGCCACGCCGGCTCGACGCGCGGCTGACCGACGCCCTCTGGCTGCGGGTGGTGGATCTGCCGGCGGCCCTCTCCGCCCGACGGTACGCGACCTCGGTTGACGTGGTGCTGGAGGTCACCGACGAACTGCTGTCGGAGAACGCTGGCCGGTGGCGGCTGACCGGCGGGCTGGACGGGGCCAGCTGCGTACCCAGCACCGGGGCGGCCGACCTGGCCTGCGACATCCGGGCCCTCGGCGAGCTGTACCTGGGCGGGACCGGACTGGGCGAACTGGCGGCTGCCGGTCGGGTTCGGGAACTGCGACCCGGCGCCCTGGCCGCCGCCGGGCCAGCCTTCGGTTGGCACCGGGCTCCCGCTGCCATGGAGATCTTCTGACGCCGCGGGGTACGGTCGGTTGATGGGTGACGTGGAGCGACGACGGCGACGGCACCGGCAACCCGCTGACCGCGCCGCCGAGAGCCCGAGCCCGGCCCGGACAGCGGTCGGAGGGCAGAGCGGCGGCCGGCCGCGCCGAGGCGGCACCGAGGAGAACGAACGCGGACTGCGGGGCCTGGTCGGCGCTGGCTCGTCGCAGGTGAGCGTGACCGCGGCGATGCGGGCCCGGGACGCCACCCGACCGACGGAGCAAGACCTGGCGGAGGCGGAGGCCCGGGTAGTCCTGGTCCGTCGGAACTGGGTTCCGCGCGAGGACCTCCCCCGTCGGTGAACGGCCCGGCTCAGGGCAGGTCCGGCAGCTTCCGGGTGCGCTCGTAGTCGGCCACCTGGTCGATGCGGCGGACGTGACGTTGCTTTTCGGAGAACGGGGTGGTCAGGAACGCCTCGACGATGGCGGTGGCCTCATCGAGGGTGTGCTGCCGCCCGCCGATCGCGACGATGTTCGCGTTGTTGTGTTCCCGGGCCAGGTGTGCGGTATCGATACTCCAAGCCAGCGCGGCCCGGACACCGTCGATCTTGTTCGCGGCGATCTGCTCGCCGTTGCCGGAGCCCCCGATAACCACGCCGAGGCTCCCCCGGTCGGCAACCACCCGGTCGCCGGTGTGTAGGCAGAACGTCGGGTAGTCGTCGTCCGGGTCGTAGGCGTGGGGGCCGACGTCAACCACGTCGTACCCCTCCTTGGCCAGGTGGTTGGCCAGGTGCGCCTTCAGCTCGAAACCGGCGTGGTCGGATCCCAGGTAGACACGCATACCGGGCAGTCTGACAGGGCTTGTCTCCGACCGACGCTCGCGGGTCGGTCGGAGACAACTTCCGCACAGTCCGGGAGGACCTCAGATTGCCCGGGAAAGCGCCAGGGCGCGCCCGGGAAGACGCCCGGGGGCCCGGGTGGGCGTGTCTACCCTCCGCGCTGTCCGGACAGCAACTCGGCGACGACCAGTCCGCCCCGGGCCTTTGGGGTGAACCAGGTGCTCTTGCGGGGCATCTTCTCCCGCGCCAGGTTCACCGCGACGAAGTCGTCCACGGTCACCGGTGCGACGAGAACGGCCAGCTCGGCACGGCCGGCGTCGACCTCACCGGTGAGCCAGCTCGCCGGGTAGTCGCCGCCGACGTAGGTGATCCGCTTGTCGCCCGGGTCCAGCCCCAGCGCGTCCCGCAGCAGCAGCCGCTCGACCAGGGCATGGTCCAGGTTCTCCAGGCGTCCCGCGCCGACCTGGGGCAGGCGTACGGCGTACGCCGCATCGGGGAGCCGAAGGTGGATGGTGCCGCCGGCGGCCGGGACCTCGACGGGGCCGTCGATCGGCTCGACCTGGGCGCCGGCGGCGCGAAGTCGGTCGATCAGCTCATCCGAGCTGGTGGTGAGCTCGTCAACCAACCGGTTGTACGGGGCAATGGCGACCGAGGCCGGCGTGGTGACCACGGCCAGGAAGCGCGGTAGCCCGCCGGTCTGGGCCGCGAGACTGCGGTGGTTGCCGTCGGCGACGACCAACTCGCCGCCGCCGGCCAGAGCGGTCAGCTCGTCCTGCTGCTCGCCCGGACCGACCAGCCAGATGGCGTGCGTCCGCCCGGCCTGGTCGGTGTCGGTCGCGGCCGGCACCCCGGCCCGGTCAGCCGCCGCCGCGAGGGCGGTGTGTAGCTCGTCACCCCGGCCGGTCTGAAGCAGGAGCACCGGCGACAGCAGATGCCCCAACGCCTCGGCCAGGGCCACCCGCTCGCGAACCTTGGCGATGAAGACATCCTCGTTGCGGATGACCAAACCCGGCTCGGCGGCGCTGGTGGAGATCTGGTCGGTATCAACCATGACGAACAGCCCGTACCCGGGCTCCTCCTGCGGGGCGCTGATCCGATAGAGGACCACCACCTGCTCGGCGGGGGTGTAGCTGCCCGCCGCCTTCGCCTCGGCGAGCCGGGCTACCGCCTCCGGGAGCGCTTCGAGAAAGGCCTTCCCCCGGCTCTCCGGGGCCCGATGCGGCATCTCGATACCGAGGGCGCTGTGCGGATTCACCTCAATGATCGAGGTGATCTCCGCGTCGTCGGCGAACTCGTCGTAGTTCTGCGCACCGGTGCCGCCAGTGGTGATCCAGGCCCGGGCGATGGGATGGGCGACCGTCATGCCCGCTGACGCTACCGGTACCGCTCACCTCTGGTGTCCGGGCCCACCCGCTGCGCATCGAAGCACCGCCGGCACTGGCGGTGCTGCGGGCGCCGGCCATCCACCCGGCGACGCCCGGGGCCCGCCTCACCCTCAGTCGAAGATGGGGCCGAGCTCGCGGGAGCGCTTGAGTTCGAAGAACCCCGGCGTGCCGGCGACCAGCAGAACGCCGTCCCACAGCCGGCCGGCGGCCTCGCCCCGGGGAGCCGGGGTGACGACCGGGCCGAAGAAGGCAACCGGGTTCCCGTCCGGGCCCGGCGCGTGGATGACGGGGGTTCCGACATCGGTGCCGACCGGCCGCATACCCGCCTCGTGGCTGGCACGCAGCGCTCCGTCGTAGTCGGTGCTGTCGGCGGCCTTGGCCAGCTCCGGATCCAGTCCGGCGTCGGTCAGGGCAGCGGTGAACAGCTCCCCGGTGAGCTGCTCGGACTGCAGATGGATCCGGTTACCGAACGCGGTGTACAGGTCCCGCAGCGCCCCGGTGCCGTACCGCTGCTCGGCAGCGACACAGACCCGAACCGGACCCCATCCCGACTTCATCAGCGCCTGGTACTCCGCGGGCAGGTCCCGGCCCTCGTTGAGCACAGACAGGCTCATCACGTGGAAGCGGATGTCCACGGCCCGGACCCGCTCGACCTCCAGCAGCCAACGAGAGGTTATCCACGCCCACGGGCAGATCGGGTCGAACCACAGGTCGACGGTGACACGCTCACTCACAGTGAAGTCCCTTCACGACAGGTGCGCCGGTTTTCGGCGCCTGCACCGATCCTCGCCGCAAGTGCCCAGGTACAACACGGAATGAGACCGTGACCTGGCCCACCCGCCGACCCGGGTGCGTGTAAGACTCGACTCGCGCGACCGCTACGAGCGGTTGCCCGACGACGCCGCGGTTGGTGTGCGGCGAGACAAGAGATGGAGACGAACAGTGCCGGGAGTGCGCAACCTGACGCAGGCGGAGGCCGCCGAGCGAAGCCGGCTACTCGAGGTGACCGGGTATGACATCAACCTGGATCTGTCGAGCGCCGTGCAGGCCGAGGGCCACACGTTCCGGTCCCGGACCGAGGTCCGGTTCCGGTGTAGTGAGCCGGGTGCGAGCACCTTCATCGAGGTCGCCGCGCATTCGGTACGGTCGGCTACCCTGAACGGCACCCCGCTGGAGCTGGGTGACTGGTCGGCGGAGGCCGGGCTCACCCTGCCCGACCTGGCTGCCGAGAACACACTCGTGGTGGACGCGGAGTTCGCGTACTCCAACAGTGGTCAGGGGCTACACCGCACGGTGGATCCGGTCGACGGCGAGACCTACCTGTACAGCCAGTTCGAGACGGCGGACGCGCAACGGGTCTACGCGGCCTTCGACCAGCCCGACCTGAAGAGTGTCTACACCTGGCACGCCACCGTGCCGGAGCACTGGAAGGTCGTCTCCAACATGCCGGTGGAGCGGGAGGAGCCGGCCGGCGAGGGCCGCAAGACGGTCCACTTCGTGGAGTCGGTGCGGATGAGCACCTACATCACCGCGCTCTGCGCCGGGCCCTACCACGAGGTGCGAGACAGCCACGACGGCATCGACCTGGGCGTCTTCGTTCGCGCGTCGATGGCACAGTACCTGGACGCCGACGATCTCTTCCTGATCACGAAGCAGGGCTTCGACTTCTTCCACGCCAAGTTCGACATTCGGTACCCGCTGCCCAAGTACGACCAGCTCTGGGTGCCGGACTTCAACGCGGGCGCGATGGAGAACTTCGGCTGTGTCACGCACGCCGAGTCGGCGTACATCTTCCGGTCCCAGGTCACCGACTTCGAGTACGAGCAGCGCGCCAACACGATCCTGCACGAGCTGGCGCACATGTGGTTCGGCGACCTGGTCACCATGCGTTGGTGGAACGACCTCTGGCTGAACGAGTCGTTCGCCGAGTGGGCCAGCCACTGGTGCAACACCCACGCGACCCGGTTCTCCGAGGCGTGGACCACCTTCCTCTCCGTCCGGAAGAACTGGGGTTACCGACAGGACCAGCTCTCCTCCACCCACCCGGTCTACTGCGAGATGCCGGACCTGGAGGCGGTCGAGGTCAACTTCGACGGGATCACGTACGCCAAGGGCGCGAGCGTGCTCAAGCAGCTCGTCGCGTACGTGGGCGAGGAGCCGTTCGTGGCCGGGCTCCGGTCGTACTTCCGCAAGCACGCCTGGGGTAACGCCACCTTCGACGACCTGCTCTCCGAGCTGGAGGCGGCCTCCGGGCGGGAGCTGCGCAAGTTCGCCGCCCAGTGGCTGGAGACCGCCCAGGTGAACACGCTGCGCCCGGAGGTGACGATCGGCGCCGACGGCAGCTACCAGCGGGTCGTGGTCCGCCAGGAGGCGCCGGCCGACCACCCGACCCTGCGTACCCACCGGATCGGGGTCGGCCTCTACGACCGCACCGATGGCCGGCTGGTCCGCCGCGAGCGGTTGGAGGTCGACGTCGTCGGCGAGACGACGGAGCTGGCCGAGCTGGCCGGGGTTCCCGCCGCGGATGTGCTGCTGCTCAACGACGACGACCTGACCTACACCAAGCTGCGGCTCGACGAGCGGTCGATGGCCACCGTGGTGCAGCACATCACCGGCTTCGAGTCGTCGCTGGCGCGGGCGCTGTGCTGGACTGCCGCGTGGGACATGATCCGGGACGCCGAGCTGGCCGCCCGGGACTATGTGGCGCTGGTGCTCGCCGGCCTCCCCGCCGAGACCGACATCAACCTGGTCACCGCCACCCTGCGGCAGGTCACCACCGCCCTCACCTTCTACGCCGACCCGACGTGGGCACCGAGCGGCTGGGCCGACCTGGCCCGGACCGCGAAGACCGCCCTCGCCGCCGCCGAGCCGGGCAGCGGCTTCCAGCTCGCCTGGGCTCGGGCGTACGCCTCCGCCGGTCGGTCGGCTGAGGACCTGGCGACGTTGCGGGGCTGGCTGGAGAGGAACGGAGTCCCGTCCGGCCTGCGCATGGACACCGAGCTGCGGTGGGCGGTGCTTACCGCGCTGGTGACCAACGGCGCGGCCGGCCCCGACGACATCGAGGCGGAGCTCGCCACCGACCGCACCGCCAGCGGCGAGCGGGAGGCCGCGTACGCACACGCGCTCGTGCCGACGCCGGAGAACAAGGCGGCCGTCTGGGCCCGGTTGACCGGTCCGGAGCCGCTGCCGAACTGGCGGCACCGCGCGCTGTTGCGGGGCTTCGCCCACCCGACGCAGGTCGAGCTGGTCCGCCCCTACCGGGAGCGGTACTTCGCCACCATCGCGCAGGTCTGGGCCAGCCGGGACAGTGAGCCGGCGCAGGAGTTCGCCCTGTTGGCGTACCCGGCGTACCTCGTTGAGGAGGAGACCGTGGCGGCGACCGACGGGTGGCTGGCCGGCGAGGGCCAACCGGCACCGCTACGGCGGCTGGTCGCCGAGGGCCGCGACGGCGTCGTCCGGGCCCTCAAGGCCCGGGCGCGGGACGCCCGAAGCGGCTGACAGGCAACGGCCCGGGGTCGGTGCGGGGCGAACGCTCCGCACCGACCCCGGGCCGAGTGCTTGCCGGGTGTTAGCAGCCCTTACCGGCGTGGCTGGCCAGCTGGTCGAGGCCGGTGACGATGCCGCCGGTCAGGTCGCCGCCCCCGAAGGCCGCCGCCATCGACAGCGCCGCGAGCCGCGCGTACGTGTCCGGGATGCGCTTGCGGGCGTGCTGGCCGGTGACGATCTCCAGCTGCCGCTGGTTCGGCGAGACCGCGATCAGGACCGACCGGTCGGGGTCGGCGAGCTGGCGGTGCAGCCGCTCGGCATCTTCCCGGACCGGCTCGTCGAGGCCACCGACGAAAATCGAGAAGGTCAGCCCGGTGCTCTGGTCGGCCAGGCGCATGGCCTCGTCAACGCGGAGCAGCTGACGGGTCGAGAACGGGCCGTCCAGCTCCGGCGGGGCCGCCGTCTCGGTCGACGACTGCAGCTCACCAACGGTCACTTGCGCCTCCGGTTCCACCGGCCGGCGCCTTCTGGCCGGCCTGCTCCTGCTTACGGCCCGACAGCGCAGGCGCCTGGGCGCCGGCGGCCAGTGCGGTGCCCGCCGAGTCGGCCAGCTCCTCCGGACTACTCAGGAACCAGACCGGAGTGAAGTCGAAAGGCCGGCCGGGCCGGTAGCGCTTGCCACCGCCACCAACGCCGCGGCTGCTGGCGGCGTATGCCACACCAGCGATTACCAGCGCTGCTACCGCCGGGATTCCGACGAAGACCAGCAACGTATCGGTTACAGACAATCCCAACGCCCCCAGGCGAAAGAGAGACCAGGAATCCGGGTCGGGTGGACGGTCATGTGGACGATTCCCCGACTCCGCTTGTGGTATTCACGTTAGCGGAGTCAACCGCCCGCCAGATTGCGGGGTGGCGATCCCACCCCCCACTGAGCTGCTCCAGCTGGGCCGCAGCGGCGAGCAGCCCCGCGTCGTTGCCCTGCCGGCCGCTGAGGAGGACCCCGACCGGCAGCCCGTCGGCGGTGGCACCCACCGGGAGCGACACCGAGGGGTCACCCGTGACATTGAAAATGGCACAAAACGGCGAGAAACGCCGTTGACAGTCGAAATCGTCTGCTGGGTCACGAACATCGGTAAACCAGCCCACTGGTGCCTGCGGTGCGGCGAGGGTGGGGCAGAGCAGCAGATCACAGCCGGCGGTCCGGCGTATCCCGAGCCGGACCTGCGCCTGGAGCTCACCGAGCGCGGCGGTGAGGCTGGCAGCGGAGATCGCCGCCCCGCGGTCCCGCAGCAACCGGGTCAACGGCAGGAGCTGACTCTCTCGCTCGGGCGGCACCGGGGCGAGCGCGAGCACGTACCAGACGGTCTCGAACAGCGGCCACGCCGTCGGCGTCAACGGCGGTGGCACCTCGACCACCTCATGACCAGCGGCGGTGAGCAGGGCAGCGGCCTGGTCCACGGCGGCGACGCAGTCCGGGTGGATCGGCTCGTCGGCGAGCATCGGGGTGGTGAAACGGCCGATCCGCAGCCGGCCCGGGGTGGCGGTCCGGGCCGCCGCGAGCCAACCCCCGGCCGGTGGTGGCGGTGCCAGGTAGGGCTCGCCGGGGACCGGCTGAGCCAACACGTCGAGCAACGCGGCCACGTCGGCCACGGTCCGCCCGATCGGGCCGCTGGTCGGCAGGCCGTACGCACCGAAGCCGATCGGACCGCCGGAGACCACCCCGCGGCTGGGTTTGTAGCCGACCAACCCGCACATCGAGGCCGGGATACGCAGCGAGCCGCCGCCGTCGGAGCCCTGGGCCACCGGAAGGAGACCGGCCGCCACCGCGGCCGCCGCACCACCGCTGGAGCCACCGGCCGTGTAGGCGAGATCCCACGGGTTACGGGCCGGCGGGGCGACCCGCCCTTCGGAGTAGAGCGAGCAGCCCAGCTCGGAGGTGGTGGTCTTGCCGAGGCTGACCAGGCCGGCGGCCCGGATGAATCGGACCACGTCCGCGTCGATCGGCGGTACGAAGTCGGCGAAGGCTGCGGAGCCGAAGGTCGTGCGCACGCCGGCGGTGAGGGTCAGATCCTTGATCGCCGTGGGCACGCCGTGCAACGGCCCTCGCGCCGCGACCGGAACGGCGTCAGCCGCGTCGGCGGCGGCGAGGGCCGCCTCCGGGGTCACGGTGACGAACGCGCCGACGGTGTCACCGAGCGCCGCCACCCGGGTCAGATGGTGTTCGACCAACTCCCGGCTGGTCCGCTCGCCGCTGGCGATCGCGGCTGCCTGCTCCAGTGCGGTCAGATCGTGCGGCTCGGTCATGCCGTTATCCTGCCCGCTGTCCGATCGGGCCGCCGCCCCGACAGGCCGTACGGGTCAGCTGCGGTGGGTTCGCCCGGGCCCCCGGGGGAGAGAAAGCGCAGCGCGTTGCCGCCGAGCAGGCCGGCGCGTTGATCCGGGGTGAGGAAATCAGAGCGGCGCACGACCGCACCGACCGGCCGTTCCCCCAGCGGATACGGATAGTCGCTGCCGAGCAGCACCTGGTCAACGCCGATCGTGTCGACCAACAGCCGCAGCGCCGCCGGTTCAAACACCACCGAGTCGACGAAGAACCGGTCCACGTACGAGCTGGGGGGCTGGGCCGAGGCGCCGCGGACCAGGTTGCCGCGCCGGTGCCAGGCGTTGTCCGCTCGGCCCAGCCAGAACGGGAAGCTGCCACCGCCGTGCGCGAAGCAGATCCGCAACGTCTCCGGCACCCGATCGAAGACCCCGCCGAGGATCATCGCCAGCACCGACAGGTGGGTCTCGGCCGGCATCCCGGTCAGCCACCGCGCCATCCACCGATCCAGCCGTGGCCCGCCGGGCATGTCCCACGGGTGGACGAAGACCGGCGCGCCGACCTCGGCGCAGTGGGCGAGGAACTCGACGATGCCGCTGTCGTCCAGGTCGAGGTCGCCGACGTGGTTGCCGATCTCCACCCCGGCGTGCCCGGCGGCGAGGCAACGGTCCAGCTCGGCGCTGGCGACCTCTGGGTCCTGCAACGGCACCTGGCAGAACGGAGCCAGCCGGCCGTCCCCGGCGGCCGTGATCTCCAGCATGCGGTCGTTGAAGATCCGCGCCACCCTGACCGCCTGGGTGGCGGGGCGGTCGTAGCAGAAGAAGACGGGCGTCGGCGAGACCACCTGCACGTCGACACCGTCGGCGGCCATGTCCGCCAATCGGAGCGCCGGGTCCCAGCACTCCGCGCCGACCGGGCGGAACTCCAGCTCGCCGACCATGATCATCGCAGCGCGCTCGGAGTCGACCCGCAGCCAGGGCCAGCCAGAACCGCCGCAGGCCGCAGCGAGGTCCGGCCAACCCCGCGGTACGGCGTGCGAGTGCACATCAATAACGGGGGTACCCATCAGCCCTTGCCCGGATGCAGCGTGCCGCACTGGTCGCAGGTCCGCGCCGCCTCGTCGGCGTAGAAGGTGGCGAAGACCGGGGGCAGGTCGGCGGCGATGTCCCGGACCTGCAACTCCACCTCGTGCACCTTGTTGGTGCACTCGGGGCAGTACCACTGGAACCGTTCCAGGGTGCCCTCCTCGCGGACCCGCTCGATCACCAAACCGATCGAGCCGGCCTCCGGTCGCTGCGGCGAGTGCGGAACTCCACGCGGCAGCATCCACATCTGCCCCTCGCGGATGTGCACTGTCTGTGGCCCGTCCGGGAGCATCAGGTTGACGTGCATGCCCCCTTTGACCTGGTAGAAAAACTCCTCGTACGGTTCGACGTGATAGTCGGTGCGCTGGTTCGGCCCGCCGACGACCATGACGATGAAGTCAGAGCTGCCGGGGAGCAGTTCCTTGTTGCCCACCGGCGGCTTCAGCAGGTGCTGGTTGTCCACGATCCAACCGGGGAAGCTGAACGGCTCAGCGATCTCGCTCACAACGGGCCTCCTTCGGGGCGCAGGGCGACAGCCTGCATTTCGATCAACAGGTGCGGGTGCGGTAGCTGGTGGACCGCCACGGTGGTCCGGGTCGGCCCGCTCGCGTCGAAGAACTCCGCCCACACCTCGTTGTAGCCACCGAAATCGTTCATGTTGACCAGGTAGCTGGTCACCTGCACCAGGTCGGCCAACCCCGCACCGACCGGGTGGAGCAGATCCCGGATGTTCTCGATCACCGCCCGGGTCTGGGCCCGGATATCGAGGTCGGCGGTGCCGAACTCGTCAACGGCGACACCCGCGAAGGTATTGTCCGGGCGGCGGGAGGAGGTGCCGGAGACGAAGATGAGGCCACCGGCGACCTTGAGGTGCGGGAACGCCCCACGCGGCACGGCCTTCCCGGCCACGACCCGGGCGGCTGCCCGCCCGCCGGGCTCCGACACCGGTGGTGCCCCGCCGGGCCCCGGTGCCGGTGGTGCCCCGCCGATCACGCCGCTGCCCGCAGCGACGCGGTGCCAAGCTTCTCCACCACCGCGCGGACGTGCGCGCCGGGTCGCAGCGCGACGGCGGCCGTCGCGGCGCCGGCCAGGAAGACCCAGCCCGGGTGGAGCCGAACCCCGCGCTGGCCGGTGAGCCGGACCCCCTCGTCGAAGGCGCGGCGCGGGTCGCCGAGGATTGCCGCGGTCGACCCCACCTGGGTGACCTGCCCATCGATCTCCAGCAGCACGCCAAGGTTGTCCAGGCCGTCCGGAACCGGGCACCACGGCCCCACCACGAAGGCCCCCGCCGACGTGTTGTCGGCGATGACGTCCGGCAGGGAGAAGGTGAAGTTCGCGTACCGGGAGTCGATCAGCTCGATGGCCGGGGCGACCGCCCGGACCGCGGTGGCGAACTCCGCGACCGGCTCGCCCGGCTCGGGCTGCCGGTCCAACAGGAAGGCCACCTCTGGCTCCACCCGGGGATGGATGAAGTCTCCGACGGAGACAGTTCCGCCGTCGGCGACCCGCATCCGGTCGGTGAGCCGGCCCCAGATCACCTCGTCCACCCCGACCTGGGCCATCTTCGCCTTACTGGTCAACCCCATCTTGACGCCCACCAGCTGTTCACCCCGGTCCAGCCGGCGCCGCACCAACTCGGCCTGCACCGCGTACGCGGCATCGACGTCGAGCCCGGTCTCGGCGGCGAGTTGGTCGATCGCCGCACCCCGGTCGGCCGCCGCGACCAGTTGGCCGGCGATCCCGGCGATATCTGCTCCGATCACGTCTCCTCCTTGCCGGCCAGGTCCAGCGCCACATCCACGATCATGTCCTCCTGGCCGCCCACCATCTGGCGCCGGCCCAGCTCGACCAGGATCGAGCGGACGTCCACGCCATAGCGTTCGGAAGCCCGCTCGGCGTGCCGCAGGAAGCTGGAGTAGACGCCGGCGTAGCCCAGCGAGAGCGTCTCCCGGTCCACCCGCACCGGTCGGTCCTGCAACGGCCGGACCACGTCCTCGGCCGCGTCCATCAACGCGAAGACATCGCAGCCGTGCTCCCAGCCGTGCAACTCGGCGACCGCGACGAAGACCTCCAGCGGCGCGTTGCCCGCCCCCGCGCCCTGCCCGGCGAGGGAGGCGTCGACCCGAACGGTTCGGCCGGCCGGCGCATCCAGCGGGCCATCCCCAAGGACCCGGCCGTGCTCCACCGCGACCACGCTGTTCGCCACCCCGAGCGAGAGGTTGTGGTGGGCATGGATACCGATCTGCGTCTCCGGTTCGAGCACCTGACGGTAGGCGTCGACTCGCTCGGCCAAGTCGGACATCAGCAGCCGGCCGCCGGAGTCGGTGACGTAGACGCAGTGCGCCCCGTACGACTCCATGAGCTTGGCCTGCTCCGCCAGGGCGGCCGGGTCGTTCATGTGGGCCATCATCAGGAACCCGGAGACGTCCATCCCGTTCTCCCGGGCCCAGCCGATGTGCTGGGCGGAGATGTCGGCCTCGGTGCAGTGGGTGGCGATCCGAACGCTGGTCACGCCGAGGGCCCGCGCCGCCTTCAGGTCGGCGATGGTGCCGATCCCGGGGACCAGCAGCGTGGTCAGCCGCGCCGTGGTCAGCACCTCGGCCGCCGCCGCGATCCACTCCGCGTCGCTCGCCGCACCATGCCCGTAGTTGACACTCGACCCGGCCAGCCCGTCGCCGTGCGCCACCTCGATCGCCGCGATTCCGGCGGCGTCCAGGGCGGCGGCGATCGTCCGCACCTGGTCAACGGTGTAGCGGTGGGCGATGGCGTGCATCCCGTCCCGCAGCGTCACATCCTGGAGGTAGAGCTGGGTCATGCCGGCACCGCCCGCCGGGCGATCAGCCGCTCCGCGGTGCGCAGCGCGGCCGAGGTCATGATGTCCAGGTTGCCCGCGTACGTCGGCAGGTAGTGCCCGGCACCGGAGACCTCCAGGAACGCCGAGACCTGCAGGCCGGTGAGGCGCCGACCGAGCGCCGGTAGGTAGCTGTCCACCCGGTCGAACTGCACATCCTGTTTCAGGCGGTAGCCAGGGACATACTCCTGTACGGCGCGGACCATGTCGGCGATGGCGGTGGCGATCGCGGCTCGGTCCGCGTCGGTGTCCGGGCAGAGGCAGTACACGGTGTCCCGCATCAGCAGCGGCGGATCAGCCGGGTTGAGCACGATGATGGCCTTGCCCAACTCGGCGCCGCCAACCACCTCGATCGCCCGGGCAGTGGTCTCGGTGAACTCGTCGATGTTGGCCCGGGTGCCCGGCCCGGCCGACTTCGCGGCGATTGAGGCGACGATCTCCCCGTACGCGACCGGGGTGACCTGGCCAACAGCGGCGACGATCGGCACGGTCGCCTGCCCGCCACAGGTGACCATGTTTACGTTGGCCTCCTGCAGGTGTTCGTCCAGATTGACCGGCGGCACCACGTACGGCCCGACCGCGGCGGGGGTCAGGTCGACCACGGTCCGACCGTGGGCGCGCAGCACGGCGTCGTGGTGTCGGTGCGCCCCAGCCGAGGTGGCGTCGAAGACCAGCGCCACATCGGCGAACTCGGGCAGCGCCACGAGCCCCGCCACCCCCTCGGCGGTGGTGGTGACGCCGAGTCGCCGGGCCCGAGCCAGCCCGTCGGAGTCCGGGTCGATGCCCGCCATGGCGACCATTCGCAGGCTGTCGCTAAGCCGCAAAATTTTGATCATCAAGTCGGTCCCGATATTCCCGGAACCGAGCACTGCCACCCCGACGCTCACTCCTCGACCTCCTTCGTGAAGCAGGTACGTACCGATCCGAGGCCGGAAATCCGCGCCTCATATGCGGCGCCGGGCGTCACCGGCACCAACGGGCCAAGCGCCCCGGAGAGCACCACGTCGCCCGCCCGCAGCGGATCATCGGAGCGGGCGAGGGTCCGCGCCAGCCAGGCCAGCGCGTGCAGCGGGTTGCCGAGGCAGGCCGCCGCGGCACCGACCGAGACCGGCTCCCCGGCCTGCTCCAGCACCATGCCGGCGAGGCGCAGGTCCACGTCGGCGAGCCGGCGGGGCGTGGTACCCAGCACGAACAGCCCGCTGGAGGCGTTGTCCGCGATGGTGTCCACGATGGTGATGTCCCAGCCGGCGATCCGGGAGTCGACAATCTCGATCGCCGGTAGCAGGTGATCGACCGCCCGGATCAGGTCGACGGTGGTGATCCGCTCGTCCGGCAGGTCCGCGCCGAGCACGAACGCGATCTCGGCCTCCACCCGGGGCTGGAGCAGCCGGCCAGGCGGCACCTCCGCCCCGTCGGGCACCGCTGTGTCCTCGGTCAGCACCCCGAAGTCCGGCTGGTAGACGCCGAGGCTCTCCTGCACGGCTGCAGAGGTCAGGCCAATCTTGGCGCCAACTCTCCGGCGCCCCTGCCGCCGCCACTGGCGCACCTGCGCCTGTTGCACGAGGTACGCCGAGTCAATGTCCCCCTCGGGGATGAGCCGCCCACGCAGCGGAGGGCAGGGTTTGCCGCTCTCCCGAGCCTCGGTGAGCTCCCGGGCGGCGGTCTCGTAGTCGACGGTCATGTCAGGTCCACACAGACGTTGGTGAGCTCGGAATAGAAACCCAGCGAATGAATGCCGCCCTCCCGGCCGACGCCGGAGGCCTTCACCCCGCCGAACGGGGTACGCAGGTCGCGCAGATACCAGGTGTTGACCCAGACGATCCCCGCGTCCAACCGGGCACCGGCCCGGTGGGCCCGACCCACGTCCCGGGTCCACACCGCCGCCGCCAGGCCGTACTCGGTGCCGTTTGCCAGCGCGTACGCCTCCTCCTCGTCGTCGAAGGGCGCCACGTGCACGACCGGGCCGAAGATCTCCTCCCGGTTGGTCCGCGCATCGGGGCCGAGCCCGGCGAGCACCGTCGGCTGGATGTACGCACCGCCGTCGCGGGCGTCGCCGAAGCGGGGCGTACTCCCGCCAGCGAGGACCTCCGCCCCGTCCGCGCGGGCCAGCTCGTAGTGGCCGAGCACCTTCTCCCGGTGGGCCGACGAGATCAGCGGCATGTTCACCGTGGCCTCGTCGGCGGGCCACCCGTACGGCAACTCGGCGGCCTGCTCGGCCAGCCGGGCGGTGAACTCCGCGAAGACCGGACGCTGCACATAGATGCGTTCGGTGCAGAGGCAGACCTGGCCACCGTTGGTGAAGCTGGACCGCACCGAGCCGGCCACCGCCGCCGACAGATCGGCGTCGGCGAAGACCAGCCCGGCGTTCTTGCCGCCCAGCTCGAAGGAGACCGCCTTCACCCCGTCGGCGGCGGCCCGCATGATGGCCCCGCCGGTGGTCGACTCGCCGGTGAAGGTGATCGCGTCGACATCGGGGTGCCGGGTGAGGAACTCCCCCGCCGAGCCGGGCCCGAAGCCGTGCACGACGTTGAAGACCCCCTCGGGCACGCCGGCGGCGGCCATCACCTCGGCGAGCAGGGTCGCCGAGGCAGGTGTCTCCTCGCTGGGCTTGACCACCACCGCGTTGCCACAGGCCAACGCGGGCGCGACCTTCCAGGTGAGCAGGAGCAGCGGCAGGTTCCACGGGACGATCACAGCGACCACGCCGACCGGCTTGCGCAGCGCGTAGTTCAGCGCCTGGCCACCGGAGGGGGTGCGGGTGCTGAACGACTCGGTCGGTGCGGTCGCGGCAATCTCGGCGAAGGCACGGAAGTTGGCCGCGCCGCGCGGGATGTCCAGCGTCCGGGCCTGCGAAATCGGCTTGCCGGTGTCGGCCACCTCGGCGGTGACCAGGTCATCGAAGCGGCGCTCCAACTCGTCGGCGACCCGGAGCAGCACCTCGGCGCGCTCTCGTTCGCTGAGCCGGCCCCACGGGCCACGCAGCGCCGCGCGGGCGGCGGCCACCGCGTCGTCCACTCCGGCCTGATCCGCCGCAACGACCTCGAAGAGCGGCTCCCCGGTGACCGGACTGTGCTTGGTGAAGCGGCGACCAGCGTCAACAAACTCGCCAGCGATGAAGTTGGGCAGCAGGGCCGGCCCGTCCGGTGCCCGGCCCGTCATCTGGCGCGAATCCCACCGGGTCATCCGCGCCTCCCCCGGCGGAACGCAGCCCCAACCACGCCGGCCAGCAGGGCCGCTGCGCCCCCGGCCGCCACCCCCAGCAGCTGGTGCTGGCGACGGACCCGGCGGCGCACCTGCGCGTACGGGGTGGTCGAGAAGGAGACCAGCTCGTACCGGGAGACGTACCGGCCGGGCAACGCCCGCTCCAGCGTCTGCTCCACCCGTCGGCTGAGCTGGAACAGCGGCGAGGCGACCCGGTCGCGCATCTCGACGAAGTTGGCCAGCGCCATCTGGGCGATCGCCTCGGCGTTGGCCTGCCGGCGGCACTGGAACAGCGGTAGCGCGGCGGACCAGTCGTCGGCGCACTCGTCGAGGCAGCGGTCCAGCTCCACCACGTCTTCGAAGGCGCAGTTGGCGCCCTGACCATAGAACGGCACGATGGCGTGCGCCGCGTCGCCGAGTAACCCGACTCTCCCGTTCACCTGCCAGGGATCACAGCGGACGGTGCCGAGCACTCCGACCGGATTGTGTAGATAGTCGTCCACCAGGTTCGGCGCGAGTGGGAGCAGGTCCGGGTAGTGCTGCGCGAAGTGTCGCTCGATCGCCGCCGGACTGCCCAGTGAGGCGAAGCTCGCGGTGCCGTGGGTGGGCCAGAAGAGCGTACAGGTGAAGGAGCGGTCCGGGTTCGGCAACGCGATCATCATCGAGGTGCCCCGCGGCCAGATGTGCAGTGCCTCCGGGCCGAGCGCGAAGGCCCCACCCAACGGCGGAATGGTCAGCTCCTTGTAGCCGTAGTCGAGAAAGTCCAGGCTCTCCCGCACCAGGCCGTGGCCGAGTAGCTGGCCACGGACCGCCGAACCGGCCCCGTCTGCGCCCAAGACCACCGATGCGGTGGCGACGACCTTCCCCGGCGGGGTTTCGAAGGTCATCTCTCCGGTGATCGGGTCGAGGTCGACCAACCGGTGGTCGAAGGCGACCCGCACGCCCGGCAGCGCGGCAGCCGCGGTCAGCAGGGCGTTGTTCAGCGCCCCCCGACTGATCGAGTTGATCGCCCGGTCCCCGGCCGCGCTGTACCCCTGAAACTGCGGCTCGCCGTCCACCGGATGAATCATCCGGCCCCGCATCGGCAACGCGTCGGCCATCACCCGGGCGTCCAGGCCGATCCGGCGCAACGCGTCCAGCCCTCGTTCGGAGAGCGCCAGGTTGATGGAGCGACCCCGCTCAACCCGGCCGGTCCGGGGGTCGGGACGGCGTTCGTAGAGGGCGACCGGATAGCCCCGCCGGGCCAGGAAGGCGGCGAGCAGGCAGCCGGAGAGTCCGGCACCGACGACGGCGACCTCAGCGTGCTCTGTGCTCATCAGTGCACCTCCACCGTAGCGGCCAACGCGTTGGCCACCCGCCAGCAATCGTGGTACGTCGAGTAAAGCGGCACCGGTGCGAACCGGACAACATCTGGCTCCCGAGCGTCTGCGACAACCCCATGCTCCAACCGCAGCCGCTTCGCCAAGTCAGCGGCGCTCCCGGTGCCGATCCGCACCGACAGCTGTGCACCCCGGCGGGCCGGGTCACGCGGAGTTACCACTGCCAGGGGCCGCCCCGGGGTGACCTGGTCCAGCAGCCACTCCAGGTAGCCGGTGAGCCGGACACTGCGCTCCCGCAACGCCGTCATGCCGACCGAGTCGAAGAGTTCCAACGACGTGCGTACCGGCCCCATCGCGAAGATCGGTGGGTTGGAGACCTGCCAGGCCTCCGCCGTCGCCGGCGGTCGGGCAACCGGCGACATCTCGAACCGGGTGGCCGCCTCGGTGCTCCACCAGCCCTCGAACCGGGGCAGCGTCGGATCGGCGAGGTGGCGCTCGTGGACGAATACCCCGGAGAGCCCGCCCGGCCCGGAGTTCAGGTACTTGTAGGAGCACCACGCCGCGAAGTCGACATCCCAGTCGTGCAGGGCCAGTGGCACGTTTCCCGCGGCGTGCGCCAGATCCCAGCCGACCACCGCGCCGGCCGACCGACCGGCGGCGGTGATCTCCGGGATCTCCATCAGCTCGCCGGTCAGGTAGTTGACGCCGCCGAGCAGCACCAACGCGATCGTGTCCCCCTCCGCCGCAAGCAGGTCACGCACGTCGGCCGTACGCAGCGTGTCCTCGCCGGGACGGGGGGCCAGGCGCAGCACCGTGGTATCCGGGTCGAGGCCGTGGAACCGGGCCTGGCTACGGACGGCGTAACTGTCCGAGGGAAAGGCGCTGTCCTCGATGACGATCCGGGTACGGGTGCCAGTCGGCCGGTAGAAGCTCACCATCAGCAGGTGCAGGTTGACGGTGAGGGAGTTCATCACCACCACCTCTGCCGGCCGGGCACCGACCAGCCGGGCGGTCGGTGCGGTCAGCAACTCGTGGTAGGGCAGCCACGGTCGGTCGGCCGCCAGATGTCCCTCCACCCCGAGACAGCGCCAAGCCTCCAAATCGGCGAACAACTCGTCCCGGGTTGCCCGGGGCTGCAGGCCCAGCGAGTTCCCGGCCAGGTATGCCGCCTGTTGGTAACGACCGCCGTCGGCGGGCGGGACATGGAACAGGTGCCGATGGCCGGGGTCAGCGGTGTCCAGCCGGTTCGCCGCCTTCTCCTCCTGGCTCAGCTCTTCCTTGTGCATGCGTTCGCTCCGCTCCCCGCTCACATCTCGGTCCGGGCCGACCACAGCTCCGGGAAGACCACCCGGGCCATGCTCCGCTGCAGCCAGGCAAGTCCGGCGGAGCCACCACTGCCGACCTTGGCGCCCATCGACCGCTGCACCGCCTTGATGTGGTGCCAGCGCCAGTCGCCGAACCCCTCGGCCACCTCGGTCAACGCCTCGCCGAGCAGCCGAAGCTGGTCGTCCGGGCTGGCGGCGTAGATTCGCACCCAGGCCGCCTCCACCGCCGGATGCGGCTGGTGCTCCTCGGCCGTGTCGCGGCCAAGAAGCTCCCGGGGAAGATCGTGGCCCTGCCGGGCGAGCAGGGCGAGCACGTCGTCCCAGACGCTGGGGGCGTTCAGGGCAGCGGTCAGTTCAGCGTGTACCTCGACTTGCCGACGGAACGGACGGATCAGGGCGGGATCGCGGAGACCGAGCAGGAGCTCCAGGTGGCGATACATCGCCGACTGGAAGCCGGAGCCCTCGCCGAGGAGATTGCGGAACCGGTTGAAGTCGGCGGGGGTCATCCAGCGCAGGCTCCGCCAAGCCGCGTTCAAGCCGTCCAGGTGCAGGGCAGCGCGACGCAGCGGGGCCAGGGCGTCCCGAATCCGGTCCGCCCGCAGCAGCCGCTGGGTCTCGCGCAGTTCGTGACAGGTCAGATTGAAGTACAGCTCCATGATCTGGCTGGTCACGAGGAAGGACATCTCGCCCGGATCACTGCTCAGCGGCGTCTGCAACCGGTGCAGAGTGCTGGCCTGGACGTAGGCGTCGTACGGAATCCGCCCAGTGAACTCCAGGGTCGGCTCACCGCCGTTGCGGGCTGCTCGGGTGGCGCGTTGCCGCGGGGTTACCGGCCGTACCTCCGCCGCGGTGGCCGCCCGTAGTTCTGTTCGTTCCACCAGTCCGCTCCCTCCGCTCGAGCCGGCCATCCGGCCGTACTGCGGTAGCGGTCATGATGCCGCGACGGGTCTCGCCAGTGGAATGCCGAGACAACGGCTATCACGGCAGTTCACCTACCAAACAGAAGGCGATATCCCAGATTCGGTTGGAGAACGTAAGGTTTCCCAGTGTGGACGAGATGGACTGGGCCCTGCTCCGCGAACTACAGGCCGACGCTCGACTGTCGTACAGCGAACTGTCCCGACGGGTGCACCTTTCCCCACCGGCGGTAGCCGAGCGGGTACGTCGGCTCGAGGAGGCCGGTGTCATCACCGGCTATCACGCACACGTGGACCCGGCCCGAGCCGGGCGAACGGTGGTCGCGCTGATCCGCATGTCCTGCTACGGGACCCGCTGCATTCTCAACAGCCCGGAGACCACGGCCTGGCCGGAGGTCATGCAGATCCATCGGATCACCGGCGACGCGTGCAGCATGCTGACCGTCACCGCCGGCTCGATCGAGGAGTTCGAGGCGGTAATTGATCGGCTCGCTCCGTACGGCCAACCGTCCAGCACGATGGTGCTCTCCACCCCGCTCGGCTGGCGTCCGATCACTCCCCCCGGCTCCGGCGACAGCGAACCGTCCCCGTCTCGCCGCCGCCGCTGACCGCGCGCGAGGGGTTCACCCGGAAGGCCGCTGACCGCCCGCGAGGGTTTGCCCGGAAGCCAGCGGGAAAGCAGGCCGCGGTACCCGGGGAGGGTCCGGTGGTCGGCACCGGGAGGGGGAATCATGCGGGGTCATCGCGTACTCGCCATGCTGGCTTTGGTGGCGGCGTTCGTCCTGTTCGGGGGTGCACCTGCCAGCGCCGGCGAGCACACCTTCATCGAGGTCACGCCGAACCCGGCGCAGGCCGGCACCCGCGTTGACCTCCGGGCCAGCTGCGACAAGGACAACAACCGTCAGGCGACGGCGCACTCGGATGCCTTCGATGGTCAGGTCTTCCTCCGGCCCGACAACGGCTTCCTCACCGGCCACGCCACCATCCCGGGGAACAAGGCGGCCGGTGACTACCGGGTCGACCTACGCTGCGAAAACAACAAGACCGCCAGCACGACACTGACAGTACTCAACATGTCCCAGCCGACGAAGGGACCGGCGACCGGTGGCGGCGGCACCGCCGTCGGTCGCACCGGCTCCTACCTACTGGCCGGGGGCGTGGTGGCGGTGGCACTGGCCGTCGGCTTCGGCTTCTTCGGTAGCCGCCGTACCGGGAACGGTTCCTGACCGACCGCCACCATGGCCCGAGCAGACAGACGTACTCGACAGCGGGCGGTCCGGGCCGGCACCCGGCGCGCGGTGTCGGCCGCTGCCCGGCTGGCCGCCGGGACCGCCCGCCGGCTACGCCGAGCCGCCGGGCAGGCGTCCGCGGCGAGCGTCGTCACCACCGACCCGGCCACCGAGCCGCTACCCCCGCGTCCGCGCCGGCGATGGGTGTCGGCCCGGCGGCGGCTGGGGTTGTCCCACAGCCCCGGGATACCCGTACTGGCCATCGGGACCCTGATGATGCTGATCATCGCCATGCTAGGGGTGGAACAGGTGACCGGCATCAGCGTCCTCCCGGAGCGGTTCACCGCCGGTCTGCGACCGCCGCCGAAGAAGTTTCCGGTGCTACCGGCGAGTGATCCGGTCGCCGTGGAGATAGCTGCCATCGATGTCACGGCCCCGGTGCACAACGTCGGGCTGGCGTCGGACGGCACCATCGCGGCGCCGGACGCCGCTCGTGCCCAGGAGGCGGGCTGGTACGACCAGGGCCCCACACCCGGGCAGTACGGTCCGGCGGTCCTCGTCGGGCACGTGGACACCGACACGGGGCCGGCGGTCTTTCAGGAGCTACGTAACCTCCGCGCCGGCGACCGGGTCGAGGTGGATCGGACCGATGGACAGGTCGCGGTCTTCGAGGTCAACTCGGTGGAGCGGTTCGCCAAGGAACGATTCCCGACCGACCAGGTGTTCGGGGACTTCGACCGACCAAACCTGCGGCTGGTGACCTGCGGTGGCCAGTGGGTTGGCGGCCAGACCGGCTACGCCGACAACGTGGTGGTCTTCGCCTCCCTGGTCGAGGCGCGGAGCGGCTGAGCAACCGGGCGAGGCCGCTCAGGCGGCTTCGGACTCGCGCAGGTCGAGCCAGTCGATCCAACGGGGGTCGGGAGGTCTGTGGCCGAGTACCCGCCACGCGATACCTTTCGGTGCCGTCGGTGGGGCAGGGAGCCGCCAGCCCAATTCGGCCGGGGTCTTGTCGCCCTTGGTGTGGTTGCACCGGGCGCACGCCGCCACCACGTTCTCCCAGGAGTGCCGACCACCGCGGCTCCGCGGGAGGACGTGATCGATGGTCTCCGCCGGGCCCCGGCAGTAGGCGCACCGCCACCCGTCCCGCGCGAAGATCGCCCGCCGGGACAGCCCGACGTGGGCCCGAAAAGGCACCCGGACGAAGTGGGTGAGCCGCACGACCGAGGGCACCGGCAGCGAGTCGCGGGCGCTGTGCAGGACACCGTCACCATCGGCGACGCAGACTGCCTTGGCGGTGAGCACCAAGATGGCGGCACGTCGGATAGACACGACACACAGGGGCTCGTAGGTGGCGTTGAGGACCAGCGCGCCGGAGCCCACCGTGGGTCGTATGTCAGGCATCGCGCTCACCCCTCCGGTTCAGCGCCCCTCGCTCGCACCACCGGACGGAAACGGGCGCAGCGACCCACCGGCCGGACGTCGACCCCAGATCATCGCCGTCCGTGCGCCAATCGTCCCTGATAAGGCTCGGGATTGCACGTGTTAATCGGGGGTACCCCGCCGGGGGCTGTCTGGCGCTTTCCGGCCCGGACCCACCGGCCGCGTTTCGCCGTCGTCGGCGGGCCGCGCGCGGCGACCGGAGCCGGCTGCGGTACGAAGGCAGGGTGGATGTCTCCATCGTTCCGGCCGCGACCGCCGACTCCCTCGCCACCGACGAGCCCAGCGCGATTTGTCTCGAGGAGCCTCTCTGCGCCGTTCTCCACGACCTGACCGGCGCCGTGTGGTTCGCCGAGGGCAGCTACTGGATCTTGATCAAGCCACTCCGTATCGCCCTGATTCTGGTGCTGGCCCTGGTGGCCCGCTGGCTGATCAGCCGGACCATCAAACGCCTCGTCCGCAGCACCAGCAGTGCGGGCATGCCGACGATGCTGCGACCGTTGCGGGAGCGGATCCCCACCACGGCCGCCGAGCCGGGTGAGTTCGTGCCGGAGCGGCGCCGACAGCGCGCCGAGGCGATCGGCTCGGTGTTGCGCAGCCTCTCCACGGCGTTCATCTTCGGCATCGCGTTGCTTATGGTGCTCAAGGAGTTCAGCTTCGAACTGGCGCCGCTACTCGCCAGCGCCGGCATCGTCGGGGTGGCCTTGGGCTTCGGCGCGCAGAGTCTGGTGAAGGACCTGATCGCCGGGCTGTTCATGCTGATCGAGGATCAGTACGGCGTCGGGGACACGGTCGACTTCGGGGAGGCGACCGGCTTTGTGGAGTCGGTCGGCCTGCGGGTGACGACGGTACGCGACGCGCGCGGAGTTCTCTGGTACATCCGCAACGGAGAAATCATCCGGGTCGGCAACAAGAGTCAGGGCTGGGCGCTGGTCGTGGTGGACCTGCCGATCGGCTTCGCCAGCACCGAGGAGGCGACAGCGGTGCTACGGGACGCAGCCGCATCGGTCGCGGTGGACCCGGAGCTGGCGGCGGAGATCATCGAGCCACCCGAGGTACTGGGCGTCGAGCAGATGACGATGGACGGCGCGGTGATCCGTACCGTGGTGAAGACAACGGCGGACGGTCAGTTCGCGGTCGGCCGGGAACTACGTCGCCGGCTGGCCGGTGCACTGGAGAACTCCGGCTTCACCGATAAGATCGCCGCGGCTCGGTTCCCGGGCCTACCGGCGCAGGCATCCCGGGTGGGCGAGGGCAGCGGCACGCCGTGACCGAAGCGGCGACTTCCGTCGACCGCCCCTTCGACTATCCTCTTTTCGTTCAGTCGGCGATCCGACGATCAACCATTTCGCCCTGGCTGGTTGTCGGTGATTCCGGCAGAATCCGATACAGCTCCCCGGCAGCGGAGGAATTTCCTCGCTGATCGACGAATCGGACGATACTTCCCGACTCGGCCACTCAGGAGGCCCGGTCCGGGAACGATGGAGGCGATGGTGCCCAACGGCCAACCTTCTCCAGCCCGTCCGGCCACCTTCAGTGAGGTGTTCGCCCAGCGCGAGTACCGATTTATTCTGACGGCCGGAGTCCTCGCCTGGGTTGGTGACTACCTCGCGAAGGCTGCGGTGACCCTCCTGGTCTACCGGGAGACCGAGTCGGTAGCGCTCTCCGCGGCGGCCTTCGCCATCAGCTACCTGCCCTGGCTGATCGGCGGTCCGCTGCTCGCGACCGTCGCCGAACGGTATCCCCACCGCGCCGTGATGGTCACCTGCGACCTGATCCGGATGGCGCTGCTGCTGGTCATCGCGCTGCCCGGGATGCCGACTCCGCTGATCCTGGCGCTCCTCTTCACCGCCACCCTCGCCAACCCGCCGAGTCAGGCCGCCCGGTCGGCACTGCTGCCACGGATCCTGACCGGTGACCGTCTCGTGGTCGGGTTGTCGATCAACGCCAGCGTCGGCCAGGCCGCGCAGGTTGTTGGCTACCTGTCCGGCGCGGCGATCGCGGCGGCCAGCCCCACCCTCGCCCTGCTGGTCACCGCAGCGACCTATGCCGTATCCGCCACGCTGATCCGCCTCGGGGTGATCGCCCGACCAACGGCGATGAAGGCTGCATACCGCAGCCACCTGCTGCGGGAGACCGGCGAGGGATTCCGCATCGTCTTCGGCCAACCCGTGTTACGCGCCATCGCGATCCTCGTGTTCAGCGCCATGCTCTTCTCCATCGTCCCGGAAGGGTTGGCGGCGGCGTGGGCGGGCCGACACTCCGACGACATGGACCAGGGCCTCGCCCAGGCGGTCATCATGGCCGCCGTCCCGGTCGGGTACATCCTCGGGGGCCTGATCGTCGGCCGCCTGGTCGCGCCGGCCCGGCGGATCGCGCTGATGCGCCCGCTGGCAGTGCTCGCTCCGCTGCTCCTGGTTCCCACCCTGCTCGACCCGTCGCCACTGGTGGTGGCGCTGTTGGCCGCCGGGTGCGGATTCGCCGTCGCCGGGCTGCTGCCAACGGCCAACGGCCTGTTCGTACGAGCCCTGCCGGATGGCTTCCGGGCTCGCGCCTTCGGTGTCATGGCCTCCGGCATGCAGGTGATCCAGGGTCTGGCGGTTCTGGTCACCGGGCTGCTCGCCGACCGGTTCTCCATCCCGCTCGTGGTCGGCCTCTGGAGCAGCGCCGGGGTGCTACTGATGACCGCTGCGGTGCTGTCGTGGCCGAGTCAGGCGAGGGTTGACGCCGCGATCGAGGCGGCTTCGCGAGCTGACGCACCCGATCCGGCGCCGCCCGTCCCCCGGCCGAGACCAGACCGCCCTGAGGACCAGCCGGTCGACAGCCCGGGCGAGGACCAGCGGGACGCCCGGAAACGGCATCGCAACAGGGTGTCCTGACCGGGCCCGAGGCAGGCCGGGAGGTGATCCGGCCCACGTCCAGCCAGCGGCGGACAGCCACCGAAACCTGGCAGGATGGAGCCGTGCATCCCGCAGGCGAATCGGGCAGCCCCGCCCCCTCAACGAGTTTCTTCGATGCGGTCGGCGGCGAGCCCACCTTCCGTAAGCTGGTGGACGAGTTCTATGCCGGCATTGCTGACGACCCGCTACTGCGTCCGATGTATCCAGAGGAGGACCTGGGGCCGGCCGCGGAGCGGCTCACCCTGTTCCTGATGCAGTACTGGGGCGGGCCGAACACCTACTCCGCCCAGCGGGGGCACCCGCGACTGCGGATGCGGCACGCACCGTTTCGGATCGGGGCGGCGGAACGGGACGCCTGGCTGCGACACATGCGGCAGGCGGTGGACCGGCTGGACCTGCCACCGGAACTCGCCGCCGCGCTCTGGAGCTACCTGGAGCGGGCTGCGTACTTCATGGTGAACGCGCTGGAGGACCCGGCCACGCCAGCGTGACCGGCAGACTCGGCGGGTCAGAGCAGGGCACCTTCGTCGTGCAGCCAGTCAACGAAGCTGGTGGCTACCGCCGCCCCACAGTCGATCATTTCGACCAGGAGCGCGTCGTGCACGCCAGCGGCGAACGGCACCTGCAACTCGGCATAGATCGGGAGCTGGCCGCGCTCGGACGGATCTCCGATGTACGCCTTACAGAAGCGCCGGGTGTGGTTCCACTCGTTGACCACGCGGTAGGCCCGATCCTCCCAATCCGGCGGAACGGTCGCATGCGGCCGAACGCGCAACACCAGGATCTCGTCGTCCGGGCCCTCGAGCGCGACCAGGACCGCGTGCCGCTCCCACATCGCCAGCAGGTTTCCGTCGCCGTCGGCCAGGTAGCGCACGTCGAGCCGGTCCAGCGCGGCGCTGATCCGGCTGAGCGTGACCGGCGCGACCGTAGCGGCTGCGTCCACGACCGGAGAATGATCGACTCCGGTAAAACTATCGCCCGGTTGTCGGGGAGCCGGCGGGCCAACCCGGACCGTGTCCTCCACTGTGACCCTGCTCCGGCTGTCCGGCTCGCCGCCGTCAGCAGGACCGGGGCGCCACGACCACCACGGCATCGCTCACCCACCTCACTCCCCAGCGGATCCAGCCCCTAACGCTGCGTTGGATCCGAGGATGGACGGTACCCGGACAGCCGGGAAGAAGCACCCCCCTAATGAGCTCCCCAGGACAGAAGGACGATGGGGGATCACCCGGACTGCCGACCAAGGATAGGCCGAACGGTTAGATTTGTCACCCTCTGCAACCATACTGCCCCGTAGGGCCCAACCAGGCCGACCCATTGGCCGACCGCCCGGACCTGCACTCCACCGGGCGCCTCCGGCGCACCGAGGAAGCCCATCCGCACCAGGCCCTGGACCAACCGCTGGGGCACCTCGACCGGGGTGGCGGGAGAGTCGTTCGGAGTGACGACCACCGGCACATGATCCAGGAGAGCATCACGCAACACCCGCTCGCCGAGCGCCCTACCCCCCACTCCACGCCCGGCGGCATCCCGAAGGGCCACCGCCGCGGCTTCGGCCACCCGCCGCAACTCGGCCGCAGGGAGCGTCTCCACCCGCCGGCTGGCGGGCGGCGGCAGCGGCCAGCGCCACTGCGCGTCCCGGCGGGCGGGCAGCGCCGAACCACCCGCGGTCAGCTCCGCCAACAGCTCGCCGGCGGCAACGGTGGCGTCACCGGGGCCACCGCCGGCCACAGTGTGGACCACCAGCACCCCCCACGGCAACCGCGCCCAGAGGGCGGTCCGCTCCGACCGACTGGCGGGCCGCAACCGCACCAACGCCCCCCGGTCCAGCCGGACCAGCCGGGCCAGGAACGCGCCCGCGTCGACAACCCCGGTCAGCCCATGGCCCACCCCGCCGGGCACCGGGGGCGGGTAACCACCCCGGCCCCCGGTGTCCGGGCCGGTCACGCCGCCCCCTCCTGGATGAGGTAAGTGCGCAGGAAGGCCCGCTCCTCAGCGGAGAGGCGGCGCGGCAGCTGTCGGCTCAGATCAAACGGCACCAGCACCGACCGGGCCCGACTGACCAGTAGGTCACCGTCGTACATCTCGTAGTCGACGGTAGCGGAGGCGGCGCGAATCTCCGACACCCAGAGCTCGATCCGGACGGTTGGGGCCGATTCCGCTGTGGCCCGCCCGAGCGCGTAGTCGACCGGCCTCAGGTAGTCGACCTCGTGCCGCCGAATCACCACACCGTCAGCGAACGAGCCGACGCCCCAGGCCCGGCCCCCGGCGAACATCAGGGCCACCCGCGCCTCCTCGTAGAGGGTGAGGAAGCGCGAGTTGTTGATGTGCCCGTACGCGTCCAGGTCGGACCAGCGCAGCGTGCAGTGGTAGACGAACCGATCTGCCATGTGTCAGTCGCGGGTGAGCTTGCGGTAGGTGACCCGGTGCGGCCGGGCCGCCTCGGCGCCGAGACGCTCGACCTTGTTCTTCTCGTACGCTTCGAAGTTGCCCTCGAACCAGAACCACTTCGCCGGGTTCTGGTCGTCTCCCTCCCAGGCCAGGATGTGGGTGGCGACCCGGTCCAGGAACATCCGGTCGTGGGAGATGACCACGGCGCAGCCGGGGAAGTCCAGCAACGCGTTCTCCAGGCTGGAGAGGGTCTCCACGTCCAGGTCGTTGGTCGGCTCGTCCAGCAGGATCACGTTGCCGCCGATCTTGAGCGTCAACGCTAGGTTGAGTCGGTTGCGCTCGCCTCCGGAAAGGACCTTGGTCGGCTTCTGCTGGTCCGGCCCCTTGAAACCGAAGGCAGCGATGTACGCCCGCGACGGCATCTCGACCTTGCCCACCATCAGGTGGTCCAGGCCGTCGGAGACGACCTCCCAGACGGTCTTGTCCCCGGTCAGACCCGCCCGAGTCTGGTCCACGTATGACAGGGAGACGGTGTCACCGACCTTCACGCTGCCCGCCGTCGGCTGCTCCAGCCCGACGATGGTCTTGAACAGGGTCGTCTTCCCGACGCCGTTCGGGCCGATGATGCCGACGATGCCGTTGCGCGGCAGGGAGAAGCTCAGGTCGTCGATCAGCACCCGGTCGCCGAAGGCCTTGGTGAGGTTCTGCGCCTCGATCACGGAGCTACCCAGACGCGGGCCCGGCGGGATCTGAATCTCCTCGAAGTCCAGCTTGCGGGTCTTGTCCGCCTCGGCGGCCATCTCGTCGTACCGGTCGAGACGGGCCTTGGACTTGGTCTGGCGCGCCTTGGCGTTCGAGCGGACCCACTCCAACTCGTCGGCGAGCCGCTTCTTCATCTTGGCGTCCCGTCGGCCCTCGACCGCCAGCCGGGCCGCCTTCTTCTCCAGGTAGGTGGAGTAGTTGCCCTCGTAGCCGACGGCCCGACCCCGGTCCAGCTCCAGGATCCAGCCGGCCACGTTGTCCAGGAAGTAGCGGTCGTGCGTGATCGCGATGACAGTGCCGGCGTACTTGGCCAGATGCTGCTCCAGCCACTGCACGCTCTCCGCGTCGAGGTGGTTGGTGGGCTCGTCGAGCAGGAGCAGGTCGGGCGTCTCCAGCAGCAGCTTGCAGAGCGCGACCCGACGCCGCTCACCACCGGAGAGCTGGGTCACGTCGGCGTCCGGCGGCGGGCAGCGCAACGCGTCCATGGCCAGTTCGAGCTTGGAGTCGATGTCCCACGCGTCGGCGTGATCCAGCTCCTCCTGGAGGCGGCCCATCTCCGCCATCAACTCGTCGGAGTAGTCGGTGGCCATCTGCTCGGCGATCTTGTTGAACCGCTCCAGCTTGGCCTTGGTCTCCGCGACCGCCTCCTCGACGTTGCCGAGGACCGTCTTCGCGTCGTTCAGCGGCGGCTCCTGGGCCAGCATGCCGACGGTATAGCCGGGCATCAGCCGGGCCTCACCGTTACTCGGCCGGTCCAGCCCCGCCATGATCTTCAGCAGGCTGGACTTACCGGCGCCGTTCGGGCCGACCACACCGATCTTGGCACCCGGCAGGAAGCTCAGCGTCACGTTGTCGAGCACGACCTTGTCGCCATGCGCCTTGCGCGCCTTTTCCAGGACGTAGATGTACTGGGCCACGGTGCGGGCTACCCTCCATCGGTCAACGGGTGTGGTCTACACGGGCGGGGCCGGCCGCGGATGCGGAGCCGAGGTCGCCCGTCGACGGGCCGATCACGCCGGCCCGTCGTCAATCCTGACAGGTCACCCCGCCTGCGCCCACATCACCCCGCCGGGCCGGCGCCCGACCCGGCAGACCAACAGAATTGTCTACAAGATCACGTTTGGGGTTCGGTGCCGCCAAGTGGGTGCGCTAAGTCCGGCACGGTACACCAGACGCCGCGGCTACGCTCAGTACGCTCGTCGCGGTGGATTCGTCAGCACCCGGAGGTGGCCCAACGTGACCGTCCGCAGCTCCTTTGTCGTAGTGGCCAATCGACTGCCCGTTGACGAGGTGAGCACACCCGAGGGACGGCAGTGGCGACGTAGCCCGGGTGGGCTCGTGACCGCACTGCATCCTGTTCTCGCCGAGCACCACGGCACCTGGGTCGGCTGGGCCGGCGGTAAGGGGGCTGCACCGGAGCCGTTCGACCTGGAGGGCATCCGGCTGCATCCGGTGCCGTTGAGCACGGAGGAGTTGGAGCGCTACTACGAGGGGCAGTCCAACGCCATGATCTGGCCGCTGTACCACGACGCGGTCGAGACCCCGGTCTACAAGCGCCGTTGGCGGGAGACGTACCGACTGGTGAACGCCCGCTTCGCGGAGGCGGCATCGGATGTCGCGGCGGAGGGCGCCACGGTCTGGGTGCAGGACTACCAGCTCCAGTTGGTGCCGGCGATGCTCCGCGAGCTCCGCCCCGACCTACGGATCGGCTTCTTCCTGCACATCCCGTTCCCGCCGATCGAGTTGTTCATGCAGATGCCGTTCCGCACCGAGATCCTCCGCGGGCTACTCGGCTCCGATCTGGTGGGCTTCCAGCAGCGGCTGGCGGCGCAGAACTTCGTCCGACTGGCCCGGCACCTGCTCGGGCTGCGCTACGAGGGACAGATGATCCAGGTCGACGGCCGGCGGGTGAAGGCGGGCGCGTTCCCCATCTCCATCGACACGCAGGAGATGGAGCGACTCGCGGTGGATCCGGCGATCCGAGCGCGGGCGCAGGAGATCCGCGAGGAGCTGGGGAACCCACGCACGATCATCCTGGGGGTCGACCGGCTCGACTACACCAAGGGCATCGAGTTACGACTCAAGGCCTTCCGCGAGCTGCTCTCTGACGGAAAGTTGACAGTTCCGGACGCGGTTATGGTGCAGGTGGCGACGCCCAGCCGGGAACGGGTGGAGCACTACCAGGCACTTCGCGTCAAGGTAGAGCGCGAGGTTGGTCGGATAAATGGCGAATTTGGCCGAGTTGGGGTGCCGGCGGTGCACTATCTGCACCAGTCGTACAGTCGCACCGAACTGGCCGCGATGTACGTCGCCGCCGACGTGATGATGGTGACCCCGCTGCGAGACGGAATGAATCTGGTGGCCAAGGAGTACGTAGCAGCGCGCGCCGACCGGGGTGGCGCGCTCGTGCTGAGTGAATTCGCCGGCGCGGCCACCGAGCTGCGCCAATCGTTCCTGTGTAACCCGCACGACCCGGACGCGGTCAAGGAGGCCCTGCTGCGGGCCGTGCACGTGGAGAAGCCGGAGGCCCGCCGCCGCATGCGGACAATGCAACGTCATCTACGCACCCACGACGTGGGGCACTGGGCGAAGTCCTTCCTCACCGAACTCGGCGTACCGGGACCGGATGCCTCGTGAGCACCGGCACCACACTCGGCAACCCGGTCGGTGGCAACCTGGCGCAGGAGCTGCGCACCGTGATCGGTCGCATCGCCCGCGTCCCCCAGCTGCTGATCGCCTGTGACTACGACGGCACCCTCGCCCCGATCGTCGAGGACCCGAGCCGGGCCGTACCGCTGCCGGAGGCCGCGGCGGCGGTGCGTGCGCTCGCCTCGCTACCGCAGACCAACGTGGCGGTCGTCTCCGGGCGAGCACTGCGTGACCTGGCCGCCCTGTCCCGGCTGCCCAGCGAGGTCCATCTCGTCGGCAGCCACGGCTCCGAGTTCGACATCGGCTTCGTCGAACGGCTCTCCCCCGAGCTGGTCGCCGTCCGCACCCGGCTCCGCGACGCGCTGCGCGAGATTGTCGCCGCCCATCCCGGGGTTCGGCTGGAGCGCAAGCCGGCCAGTGTCGCCGTACACACCCGCGGGGTTGACCCGCAGGTCGCCGCCGCAGCCGTCGAGGCCGTCCGCAACGGCCCCGCGACCTGGGACGACGTCACCGTCACCCAGGGCAAGGAGGTCATCGAGCTGTCGGTGGTCGCCACCCACAAAGGCACCGCCGTTGACCAGCTGCGCACCCAGCTCTCCGCCAGCGCGGTGCTGTTCATCGGCGATGATGTCACCGACGAGAACGCCTTCGGCAACCTGCACGGGCCAGATGTCGGCATCAAAATCGGGCCCGGCGAGACCAAGGCGCAGTATCGGGTAGCCGACCCGATCGAGGCCGCCCGCGCCCTCGGCCTGCTCCTGGAGACCCGACGGAACTGGCTCTTCGGCGAGCGGGCGGTGCCGATCGAGCGGCACTCGATGCTGGCCAACGGCCGGACGGTCGCGCTCGTCACCCCCGAAGCCAAGGTCACCTGGCTGTGCAACCCCAAGCCCGACTCGGCTGCGATCTTCGCCGACCTGGTCGGCGGCAGCCCCGCCGGCTACTTCAGCGTCGTGCCGGAGCGCGGTGGTATCCCGCTCGGCCAGCGCTACCGCTCCAACACGATGACCGTGGAGACCCGGTGGTCCGGCCTGACCGTGACCGACTGGCTGGACACCCCGGACACCGAGACCACACCGGACGGGCCGGCGATCGTCAGTGCCGACTCGGCCCTAGTCCGGGTGCTCACCGGACGCGGCCGGGCACAGCTGGAGTTCGCCCCCCGGCCCGAGTTCGGCCAGGTCGCCGTCCAGCTCCAACCGCTCGATGACGGGCTGCTGGTGCTCGGCTCCAACCACCCGATCGCGCTCTACTCCCCCGGCGTCACCTGGGAGGTGGGCAGCGACGGCGTGTACGAGACGGCGAAGGCCGTCGTTGACCTCTCCGCCGCGGGCGGGCCGGTCGTGCTGGAGATGCGCTTCGGCACCCACAGCCTGGAACACCACCGGCAGCCGATTCACGAGCGGCAGGCCGCGGCGGAGCAGCCCTGGAAGGACTGGGTGGCCACGCTGCGGCTGCCGACCACCGGCCGGGATCTGGTCGCCCGCAGCGCGCTCACCCTCCGCGGGCTGTGCCACCAGCCGAGCGGTTCCATCCTGGCCGCCGCGACCACCTCCCTGCCCGAGGAGCTGGGCGGCGTCCGCAACTGGGACTACCGCTACTGCTGGCTCCGCGACGCGGCGCTGACCGCCCGCGCGCTGGTCGACCTCGGCTCCACCGAGGAGGCCGAGGCGCTGCTGCGCTGGATCGACGGAGTCGTCGACCGCACCGGCGGGCACCCCGAACGGCTACACCCGCTCTACACAGTTGACGGTTACGAGTTGGGCGCCGAGGCCGTCATCGACACCTTGCCCGGCTACGCCGGCTCCCGGCCCGTCCGGGTCGGCAACCTCGCCAACCACCAGCTCCAACTCGACGTCTTCGGCCCGATCGCCGACCTGATCGCGGCCGTGGCCGACGCGCGCGGCTCCGTCCGGGACGACGAATGGCGGGTCCTGGAAAACATGGTGGAGGCGGTCCGCCGCCGCTGGCACGAGCCGGACCACGGCATCTGGGAGGCGCGCCTGGCGCCCCGACACCACATCTTCTCGAAGGTGATGTGCTGGCTGACCGTCGACCGGGCGCTGCACGTGGTCCGCAAGCACGGCGGCGAGGAGCAGGCCGCGTGGGTGGAGCTACGCGACCGGATCGGCGCCAACGTGCTCGAGTTCGGCTGGCACGAGCAGGCCGAGGCGTACAGCGTCGCGTACGGGCACGAGGACAGTGACGCCTCCTCGCTCTGGATCGGCCTCTCCGGCCTGCTCCCCGGGGACGACCCCCGCTTCGTCTCCACCGTCCTCAAGATCGAGGCAGATCTGCGCAGCGGCCCGGTGGTCTACCGCTATCACTGGGAGGACGGCCTACCCGGCCGGGAGGGCGGCTTCCACATCTGCACCTCGTGGTTGATCGAGGCGTACCTGCGTACGGGCCGCCGTGGCGACGCGGAGGAGTTGTTCACCCAAATGATCGACACCGCCGGACCGACCGGGCTGCTGCCCGAGCAGTACGACCCGCTGACCGAGCGCGGGCTGGGCAACCATCCTCAGGCCTACAGCCACCTCGGCGTGATCCGCTGCGCCCTCCTGTTGGACAACATGCTCAAGCAGTGAGCCCCGGCGGCCGACGCGCGCCGCGTCGGCCGCCTCTCCTCGTGATGGCGGCCCGCACCGGGCGGCCACCACGAGCACCGGGCGGCCACCGCCGGCGTTGGGCCGCCACCACCAGTACCGGGCCGCCCTCAGGAGTCCAGCGCCCCGACCACGTCGCCGACGACCACGACCGCCGGGGGACGGAGGCCCGCCGCAGCCACGTCGGCCGCCACCACGCCGAGCGTGGAACGGATCGTGCGCTGGGCGCCGGTCGTACCCTCCTGTACGACCACAGCCGGGGTCTGGGCCGGACGACCGTGGGCGACCAACGTCGCGGAGATCGCCGCCAGATTCTTCAGTCCCATCAGAATCACCAACGTGCCACGCAGCCCGGCGAGGTGCTCCCACCGCACCATGGAGGCGGACGAGTCCGGCGGAACGTGCCCGGAGACCACGGTGAACTCATGCGCGACCGCCCGATGGGTCACCGGGACACCGGCGCCGGCCGCCGCGGCGACGGCGCTGGTGACCCCGGGTACCACCGTCACCGGCACGCCCGCCGCGGCGCAGGCCAGCAACTCCTCGCCACCGCGACCGAAGACGTACGGGTCGCCCCCCTTGAGCCGGACCACGGCCTTGCCGGCCAGGGCCCGGTCCACCAGGATCCGGTTGATCTCCTCCTGGGCACGGGCCGGGCCGTAGGGAATCTTGGTGGCGTCCACCAGCTCGACCTCGGGACCCAACTCGTCCAGGAGCAGCCCGGGCACGAGCCGGTCGGTGACCACCACCTCCGCCTCGGTGAGCAGCCGCCGCCCCTTGACAGTGATCAGCTCCGGGTCACCCGGTCCCGCGCCGACCAGGGCGACCTGCCCGCCGCGGCGGTTCGGACGCACCGGCCCCAGGGCACCGACAGCATCGGCCGGCGGCGGGGCCAGCCGACTCGGCCCGGCGGCGAGCAGCTCCCGGACCGCGTCCCGGACAGCCATCGCCCGGCGGGGGTCACCACCGCCGAGAACCGCCACCGTCACCGGGCCCTGCCGGGTCACCGCCGGCGTCCACGCGGTGGCGGCGGCGCGATCATCGGCCCGGACACAGAAGATCCGCCGCTCATCGGCCACCGCGCTGATCGCGGCGGCGGCGCTCGGGTCGTCTACCGCGACCTGCACCAGCCAGGCGTCGTCGAGGTCGTCCGCGGCGAACCGCCGCCGCTGCCAGCGCAGCCGCCCGGCGTCGGCGTGGGCGCGCAACGCCGGGGTCAGCTCCGGCGCGACCAGGAGGACGTCCGCGCCCGCGTCGAGCAACGCCGGCACCCGGCGGGTGGCCACGGCTCCCCCACCGACCAGGACCACCCGCCGGCCGGCCAGCCGCAGACCGAGCGGGTACGGATTGCCGCTCATGCCGCCGCTTTCCCAGGTTGGACGGTTGGTGGCCTCACTTCTGTGCCACCCCCGCCGAGTCGAAGGTGGCGACCTCGTGCAGCACCCGGACGGCGCCCGCGACCACCGGTAGGGCCAGCAGCGCCCCGGTGCCCTCGCCGAGGCGCAGCCCAAGGTCGACCAGGGGGGTCAGCCCCAGTCGGCGCAGTGCCACCGTGGCTCCCGGCTCGACCGAACGGTGGCCGGCCACCATCGCACCGGTGGCAGCCGGGGCGAAGGCCGCGGCGGCCAGCGCGGCCGAGTCGGCGATGACGCCGTCGAGTAGCACCGGCACCCGTCGGGCGGCGGCGCCCAGGATCAGCCCGACGAGGGCCGCGTGTTCCAGGCCACCGACCGCGGCCAGCACGCCCAGCGGGTCCCTCGGATCCGGCTCATGCCGGCGCAGCGCCGCCCGGACCACCTCGATCTTGCGCTGGTGCGTCGGATCGTCCACTCCGGTGCCCCGACCGGTCACCGTGGCGGGGTCAGCCTCGGCGAAGACTGCGATCAGCGCGGCGGCCGGCGTGGTGTTGCCGATGCCCATATCCCCGGTGAGCAGGATGGCGGCTCCGGCATCGATGAGTTCACCGGCGACCTGAATGCCCGTCTCCACCGCGGCCCGGGCCTCAACCCGGGTGAGAGCGGCGGTGACGGCCAGATCCCGGGTACCGCGCCGGACGTTCGCCTCGACCAGCCGGGGTCCGGCGCCGCCGGCCGGGTCCGATCCGGGCGGTGCGGCCGCGATGGGCGTCGGCGGCGTGGCGACCCCGACGTCCACGACGGTGACCCCGGCGCCGGCCTGCCGGGCGAAGGCGTTGACCACCGCCCCACCGGCGAGGAAGTTGCCGATCATCTGCCCGGTGACCTCCTGCGGCCAGGGCGTCACACCCTGGGCGTGCACACCGTGGTCTCCGGCGAAGATGGCCACCGCGGCCGGCTCGGGCAGCGGCGGCGGGCAGGTACCGGCCAGGCCGGCGAGACGAATGGAGAGGTCTTCCAACACCCCGAGGGAGCCCGCGGGTTTGGTCAGCCGGCTCTGCAGGTCCGCGGCGGCCGCCATCGCCTGCTCGTCGAGCGGCCCGATCGCCGCCCTCGTCGTCTCCAGCATCATCCCTCCAGAATCTCTGCCAGCACGGTGGTAAACGCGTCGGTCGTCGCCGGATCGCGGACCGCGATCCGCAGCCAGTCCGGACCCAGCCCGGGAAAGGTGTCGCCGCGGCGTACCGCCCAGCCTCGCTCCCGCAGGGCGCGGCGTACCGCATGGGCGCCCGGACGGTGGACGAGGACGAAGGCGCTCGCCGGCCGGCCGACGACGCGTACCCCCGGTAGGGCCGCCAGGCGGGCGAGGAGGTGGTCACGGTCGGCGGCGAGCTCGGCCGCGATCTGGCGTTCAGCTCGCACCGCTTCGGGGCCGGCGCAGGCTGTTGCGGCAGCGAGGGCCGGGGTGGAGACCGGCCAGAGCGGCTGCACGGCGGCCAGGCGGTCCAGCAGCTCCGCTGCACCGAGCAGGTAGCCGACGCGCAGCCCGGCCAGCCCCCACGTCTTAGTGAGGCTCCGCACAACCAGCAGGCCGGGCAGATCGGACCGGGCAGCCAGCGACTCCGGCTCGCCGGCGACGCCGGGCGCGAGGGTGGTGTCGGCGAACGCCTCGTCCACGACGAGAACCCGGCCGGGCCGGGCGAGCGCAGCCACGTCAACGGCCGGGTGTAACACCGAGGTCGGGTTCATGGGGTTACCGATCAGGACCAGGTCGGCCTCCGCCGGGACCCGGGCGGGGTCGAGTCGGAACCCGTCGCCGGGGTCGAGCAGCACCCGCTCGACCCGGTGCCCGGCTGCGCGCAGGGCCGCCTCCGGCTCGGTGAACTGCGGGTGCACCACCACCGGGCGGCGGATCCCGCGCAGCGCCTGGGCGATCAGCACGAAGGCCTCGGCCGCACCAGCGGTGAGCAGCACCTGCTCCGGTGGTCGGCCGTGCCGGGCGGCGACGGCGACCCGCGCCGCAGCGGAGTCCGGGTACCGGGCCAGGTCACCGAGGGCAGCGGTGATCGGGTCGGCCAGCCAGTCCGGCATCGGAGCCTGGCGCACGTTCACCGCGAGGTCGATCAGCCCGGGTACGGCCTCGACATCTCCATGGTGAGCGAGGTCGAACTCCGGTGCCGCCGAGGCGTCCGGTGGGTTGTCCACCGGAGCATCCGGCAGGTTGTCCGGCGGCGCGGCCCCTCCCCCGCTCCACTGCGTAAGCATGACCGCGATCCTGCCGGGAAGGGGGCGCGTGGCACAGCGCATCGCGACGTGGGCCGCGTCACGGGCGACGGGTTAATGAATATTTCTCTAGTACGAATCGGAAATGTCATAACTTGGCCCTGTGAGCAACCGTCCCCTTGCTGCCGCCGGTCGTCTCGTCCCACTTCTCCGCGCCGGGCTCATCGCCGGCATCGTCATCGCCGCCCTGGCCTACCCGATCGCCGCCGCAGCCGGCCTCGGCACCAAGGTCACGGCGCACGCGATGGAACACAAAACCAAGATCCTCAAAACGGCCCTGCCGGCCGAGACCTCGTACCTGTACGCGCCGGACGGCAAGACCGTCCTGACGATGTTCTACGAGGAGTACCGGCAGTACACAAAGCTCACCGACATGTCGCCGAACATCCAGCAGGCCATCGTCGCCGCCGAGGACGCCCGCTTCTACCAGCACAGCGGCGTAGATCCCAAGGGCATCGCCCGTGCCTTCGTGGCCAACGCCCGCTCCAACGGCATCTCCCAGGGCGCCTCCACCCTCACCATGCAGTACGTCCGGATGGCCCTACGGGACAGCGCCACGACCCCGAAGGAGGTGCAGGAGGCGACCCAGCAGACCAGCCTGCGCAAGATCCGGGAGATGCGGCTGGCCATGGACCTGGAGAAGGAGCTGACCAAGGAGCAAATCCTGGAGCGGTACCTCAACTCCGCGTACTTCGGGCACCGCGCCTACGGCATCTACGCCGCCAGCGAGATCTACTTCTCCAAGACCCCGAAGGACCTCTCCGTGATCGAGGCCGCCACCCTCGCCGGACTGGTCAAGTCGCCATCCCGGTTCGACCCGGCCAGCTCCGACCAGAAGGAGGCGACCGCCCGCCGCAACTACATCCTGGACCGGATGACCGCACTCGGCTACCTCTCGCCGAACGCCGCCACCAGCGCCAAGTCCGAACCGATCGAGCTGACCCTGAGCTACCCGTCCAACGACTGCGCGTCGGTGCCGCAGGAGTGGAACAGCTGGGGATTCATCTGCGACTACGTGAAGAACTGGTGGAGCGCACAGCCCGCGTTCGGCGAAAACCGCCTGGAGCGGATGGACAAGCTGCGCCGGGGCGGGTACCGGATCGTGCTCAGTGTGGACCCGAAGATCCAGGAGGCGGCCGAGGAGAACGTCGGCACGAAGGGAAACACCGGCAGTCCCTTCGCCAACGGCATCGTGCTCACCGAGCCCGGTACCGGGCGACTCAAGGCGATGGCGGTGAACCGGACCTACTCCCTGAACCTGGACCAAAACCCACTCAGCGGAAACCCGGAGGCCGGCCCGAAGGTCAAGGCCAACTACCCGAACACGGTTACCCCCCTGCTCGGCGGCGGAGACCTCCCCGGCTACCAGGCGGGATCGACCTTCAAGATGTTTCCGATGCTCGCCGCCCTCGACGCGGGGATGACCCTGAACACCACCTTCAACGCGCCGCACCGGTACCGGTCGGAGGTCTACAACGGCTGGGCCCCGTCGAACGCGAGCGGCGCCATGTCCGGCATGCAGACCATGTGGTCCGGCTTCGGCAAATCGGTCAACACATACTTCGTCTGGCTTGAGGAGCAGGTCGGGGCAGAACGGGCGGTACGCCTCGCCGAACAGCTGGGACTGCGCTGGCGCACCGATGTGGACCGGCACCACGCCGCGCCGGCGAACGCGAATACCTGGGGCGCCTTCACCCTGGGGGTCTCCGACGCCACCCCGCTGGAGATGGCGAACGCCTACGGCGCCGTCGCCGCCGAGGGCCGATACTGCGAGGCGATCCCGGTGCAGGCGATCTACAACCGGGATGGCACCCCGGCGATCTACCGGACGGCCGGCGGAATCGAGCGGGAGGTCGCCAAGCCCCGCTGTCGTCAGGTGGTCAGCGCCGACGCCGCCCGGGCCGCCACCGACGCCGCCCGGTGCCCCACCGGCGACACCCCAGCTCGGGGCGGCTGCGGCGGCTGGTCAACGGCGGACAGCGTCCGCGGCACCGTGGGCCGCCCGGTAGCCGGCAAGACCGGTACCACCGACAGCACCCGGTCGGCCTGGTTTGTCGGGTTCACTCCCGAACTGGCCGCGGCCAGCTTCATCTCCGACCCGGACAACCCCTTCAACGCCGTCGGTGACGGTCAGTCGCAGATTCCCATCCAGGCGGTCGCGAACACCCTGCGCGACGCGCTTGAGGACAAACCGACCCGCGACTTCACACCCCCCTCGGACGCGATCGTCGGTTGACCAGGCAGGGGGCAGCAACCACCGGTGATCGCACCGATCAACCCCGCCACGCCTACGGGTAACCTCATGGCCGTGTACCGGTTCCTGCTGACGCCACGCTGGCTGGGCGCGCTCGCGCTGACCCTGGTCGCGGCGGTGATCATGGTCTTGCTCGCCGACTGGCAACTGGCTCGCTACCACGACCGCACCGCGATCAACGAACGGATCGACGCCGGCCAGCGGATGGACCCGGTGCCGCTACCCGAGGCGGTAGCCGCCCCCACCGGGGACACCGGCACCGTCGGGCCCGCCCCCACCACCGAACGGACCTGGACGAAGGTCAACGTCACCGGGCGGTACGACACCGCGAACGTGATCCTGGTCCGGGGGCGATCGGTGGACCGTACGGTCGGCTTCGAGGTGCTGACCCCGCTGATGCTGACCGACGGCACTGCCGTGCTGGTCAACCGGGGCTGGATCCCGCCCGCACCGGGCGGGGACGCCACCGTCCAGCCGACCGTGCCCGCGGCCCCCGCCGGCACGGTGACCGTGACCGGCCGGATCCGCGCCGGCGAGGGCGGTTCACTCCCGGTCACCCGCCGCGACGGCAAACTGGAGACCCGCCGCGTCAGCCTGCCCAAGCTGGCCGGGGAGCTGCCGTACCCGATCTACGGCGGATACGTGCTGCTCGATCAGCAGACCCCAACCGCCGACCCGACCTTCAAGGCGGTACCGGTCGGCTACACGAACAACTGGCAGAACTACGGGTACGTCGTCCAGTGGTGGATCTTCGCCGGGATGACGCTGCTGGGCTTCGGCTACTTCGCCCGGCGGGAGGCCCAGCGACGGGCCGGGGTGGTACGTGAACGTCCCCTGGACCGGACGGCCGAAGCAGCCTCCACCTGATCATTGCGCGCGGCGTCCGCGCCGCCACACCGGCACCACTGGCGGGCGGCGCGGCTGGGCGTCAGACCGAGACGGGCTCCTCGATGCGCATGCCCCGGGCGCGCACCCCGTCAGCGACCCGGGCGAGCGTCGAATCGAGTGCGACCAGCGCGGCAGAGAGCTGACCGAGCCGCTCCTTGAGTGACTCATCGGACCACGCGGAGACGTCAACGTCCCCCAAAGCACTGACGGCGGCCTCCAGGCGGGCCATCACCTCGTTCGTACTCATGTACGAAGGCTATACCAACCGGGTGACCGACACGCCGGAAACGCCCAGCCAGACCAGGACGTTATGGTTCCGACACTCGGAACAGCTGGGACGCGCCCGCAGGGCTATCCACCCGCCGCCGGCGCGTCCACCCGCAGAGCCACTCCGGGGCGCGGAGCTCCGTCCCCGCAGGAGTGTTGAGCCCCTGTGGGGGCTCAACACTGCGCTGGGCTCAACCCTGCTGGGGCTCAGTCCGACCAGCGGTGGCGACGTTACGCAGCAACAGCGCCTCGGCCAGGCACACCCGGGCGAACTCCCCCAGGTGCAGGCTCTCGTTCGGGCCGTGCGCCCGAGCGTACGGATCTTCCACACCGGTCACCAGGATCGCGGCCCGCGGGAACATCTCCTGGAACGTGGCGATGAACGGGATCGAACCGCCGACCCCGATGTCCACCGGGTCGGTGCCGTCCCAGGCGGCACGGAACGCGGAGCGAGCCGCGTCGAACATCGGGCCGGAGGCGTCGATGCGGCACGGATCGCCGTCGTGCTCCAGGGTGACCGACACCTGCGCACCCCACGGAGCGTGCTTGCTCAGGTGCGCACGAAGCGCCGCGTACGCTCGCTTGGGGTCATCAGCCGGCGCCAGCCGCAGACTCAGCTTGGCCTTCGCGGCCGGGACCAGGGCGTTCGGCGCCTCCCCGGTGGCTGGCGCGTCGATGCCGAGTACCGCCAGGGCCGGCTTGGTCCAGAGCCGGTCAGTGATCCGATCGGTGCCGATGAGCTGCACGCCCTCCGCCAGCCCTGCCTCGGCGCGGAAGCGGTCCTCCGGATAGTCCACCGCCGCACCGCCGCGGCTGACCAGCCCGTCCACGGCCACGTTCCCGGCCTCGTCGTGCAGGGTGGCGAGCAGCCGCGACAGCGCGGTCAGCCCATCCGGTACCGGGCCGCCGTACATTCCGCTGTGCACGGCGTGATCCAGCGTGCGGACCTCGACGAAGCAGTTCACGACCCCGCGCAGCGAGGTGGTCAGCGCCGGCACGCCGATGTCCCAGTTGGTGGAGTCGGCGATCACGATGACATCCGAGGTGAGCTCGTCCCGGTTCTCGGCGAGCAGCCCGGCCAGCGAGTCGGAGCCGTACTCCTCCTCCCCCTCGATGAACAGCACGACACCCACCGGCAGCGAGTCACCGAACGCCCGCAGCGCCGCGATGTGCGCCATGATGCCCGCCTTGTCGTCGGCGGCGCCGCGGCCGTAGAGGCGGCCGTCCCGCTCCACCGGCTCAAACGGGTCCGACTCCCACAGCGACCGGTCACCGACCGGCTGCACGTCGTGGTGGGCGTAGAGCAGCACGGTCGGGGCGCCGGGCGGCGCCGCCTTCGTCCCGATCACGGCCGGCTGCCCACCGGAGCGGGCCAGCCGTACCTCAAGGCCGCAGTCCCGCATCAACTCCGCGACCGCGGTCGCGGAACGCTCCACGTGGGTGTGGTCGAAGCCGTCGAACGCGATACTCGGGATCCGGACGAGACGCTCGAGGTCCGCCCGGACGCCGGGCAGCTCCCGCTCGAGCGCGGCCCGCAGATCAGACTCGGACATGATCGGTGTTGTCATGACCGGCATCGTATGCCGGCCTTACCGACCGGCCTCGCCGCAGGTAGTACCGGGCCCGGTCGTGCGGCAGCACCGGCGCGCCGTCAACCACCAGGTCCGCCCGGTTGCAGGTCCCGTCGGCGGCGAAGTGGGCCCGCTCGCCCGCGTGCCAGCGGCGCAGCTCCGGCAGGATCCCCGGGCCGTCCCGGGTCACCGCCCGGGTGAGCCGCAGCTGCGCCGGGGCGGTGACGAAGATGGCGAGGCTCAACTCCGGCGCCACCGCGGCACGCGCCGCGCTCACCCCCTCCAGCAGCAGGACCGGCGATGCCGGCACCGGCACCGGGCGGGGCAGGAACGACCGCCGGACCCAGCTGAACCGCCGGTACTCCCCAGCCCGTCCCGCCCGCGCCGGTGCCAGCACCCACTCCTCCAGCCGGGGCCAGAAGGTGAGCTGGTCGGCCCAGCCGTCGAGTAGGTCGTCGGTGTGTATCACCACCGGGCGGGCCCGGCCGGGCCCGGCGGCGAGCGCAGCGGCGAGCCGCGCCGTGAACCAGCTCTTACCCGCGCCGCTCGGTCCGTCCACGGCCACCAGCCGGGTCTTCCCCAACCGTGCCGGCGCCGCACACACCCGCTCCGCCAGCCGGGCGTAGGACTCCATCACCGCTACCGCCACGGCCTGACCGTATCCGGCGGCGGAGCCGCGCCACCTCGGTCCGTCGCCCGTTCGGGCGGTCGTAGCGCTGACCGACGCCGTTCGACCGCGCGTCGCCGGGCGCGGGCGGCATGATCGGCTGGTGTCCCACAGCGTGATGAGTCCAGGCGTTGATGCCCTGTTGGAGCAGGCCCGCGCCGGGGTGCGCCGGCTGACCCCGCACCAGGCCGTCGAGGCGATCCGCGTCGGGGCGTTGCTGATCGACACCCGCACCGAACGGCAGCGGGTGGAGCAGGGTGAACTGCCCGGTGCGATCGTCATCGAGCGGGCGGTGCTGGAGTGGCGGCTGGACCCGGCCAGTACCTGGCGGATCCCGGAGGCCACCCGGTACGACCGGGAGGTCGTGGTGGTGTGCCGGGAGGGCTACAGCTCCAGCCTGGCCGTGGCGGGCCTACGCGCGCTGGGCCTACGTCGCGCCACCGACGTCATCGGAGGGGTGCAGGCCTGGCGGGAGGCGGGACTCCCGCTCTCCGAGCGCCCCGCCGACGTCCGTCACTGACTCCGGGACTGCTCCCCGTCCGGCAGCCGGATCCCCGTCCGGCAACCGAATCCCCGTCAGGCAACCGGACCCCGTCCGGCGGCCGGGTCCCCGTCGGGTGCACCCGGCGGGATGAACGGCAGGCCCGACGGCGGTCCGGTCTCGATCAGCCGCCACAGTGCGGCGGTGTCCAGGTGCTCCTCGACCAGATCCCCAAGCAGGTCCAGGGAACGTTCGCGGGCGCCGGCGAAGGAGGTGTCCGGGGCCGCCCGGAACCCGGGTCGGCCCGCCTGCCGGGCCACCTCGGTCAAGAAGCGGCGACGGAACCCGTCCGACTCGAACGCGCCATGCCAGTGGGTGCCGTATACCGCCCCGGCGACCGCGCCCTCACCGGTGCTGTCGGCGTACGCGAAGAGCGGGGCGAGGTCGGGATCGGCGGCCGAGACGTACCCGTGGTGGATCTCGTAGCCGCGGACCGGGACGCCATCCCACCCGGTGCCGGCCGACTGCCGGACCGTCTTGACCGGGTCGAAGGTGACCTCGACCGGCAGCAGCCCCAGGCCGGGTACGCTGCCCTGCCCGCTCTCCACCGGATCGTGAATGCCGCGGCCGAGCATCTGGAAGCCGCCGCAGATGCCGAGCAGGGGCCGCCCGGCGGCGGCGTGGGCGAGCACGGCATCCGCGAGGCCGGTCTGGCGCAGCCAGGCCAGGTCCGCCACCGTCGCCTTGGAACCGGGCAACACGACCAGGTCGGCGGCGGCGAGCTCGGCGGGCTCGACGGTGAGGCGCACCCGCACCCCCGGCTCGGTGGCGAGCGCCTCAACATCGGTGGCGTTACTGATCCGGGGCAGCCGGACCACGGCCACGTCCAGCCAGTCGCTGCCACGGGGCGCGGCCGGACGGCCGAGTACCCGCCCGTACGCCAGCGAGTCCTCCGCGTCGAGCCAGAGGTCAAGCGACCAGGGCAACACCCCGTAGGTGGGCCTTCCGGTGACCTGGCGCAGCATGTCCAGGCCCGGCGCCAGCAGGCCCGAGTCGCCGCGGAACTTGTTGATGACGAATCCGGCGACCAACGCCTGGTCGGCCGGCTCCAGCAGGGCCACCGTGCCGAACATGGAGGCGAACACCCCACCACGATCGATGTCCCCGACCACGATCGCGGGCAGGTCGGCGTGCCGCGCCAGCCCCATGTTGACGTAGTCCCCGGCCCGTAGGTTGATCTCCGCCGGGCTACCCGCTCCCTCGCAGATCACCACGTCGTAGGCCGCTCGCAGCTGCGCCAGGGCTGCGTAGGCGGTCTCGGCGAGACGGGGACGAAGCTGCCGGAACGTACCGGTGGTGAGGGTGTCGACCGCCTCGCCGAGCAGCACCACCTGGCTGCTCCGGTCGCTGCCCGGCTTGAGCAGTACCGGGTTGAACCGCAGCTGGGGGGCCAGGCCACAGGCCGCTGCCTGCATCGCCTGCGCCCGGCCGATCTCACCGCCGCGCCCGTCCGGGCCAACCACGACCGCCGAGTTGTTGGACATGTTCTGCGCCTTGAACGGCGCCACCCGTACGCCCTGCCGGTGCAGCCAACGGCAGATCCCGGCGGTGAGGACGCTCTTGCCGGCGTCCGAGGTGGTCCCGGTGACCAGCAGCCCGCCGCTCACCGCCGCCTCCCGCGTACGGCCCGCAGGCCGCCGTTCATCGCCCGTCGGCCCACGGCGGAGAGCAGACGGCCCACGGTCAACGGGTATGCCGTCGCGAGCCCGAGCGTGGCGAGCCCGACGGCGGCGGAGATCCGGGCCACCCGAGGAAGGTGGCTCCCGTCGGGACGCGGTCCGTCGCCGAGGAATGGACGCACCTCGACCCGGCCGGCGTAGATGTTGCGCCCGCCGAGCCGGACACCGAGCGCCCCGGCGACGGCCGCCTCGCACTGCCCGGCGTTGGGGCTGGGGTGGTCGTTCCGGTCCCGGCGCCAGACTCGCCAGGCCCGTTCCCGGTCCCCTTGGGCCAGCGGCGCCACGGCGACCGTCAGCAGGCCGGTCAGCCGGGACGGAACGAGGTTGAGCCGGTCATCGAGGCGGGCCGCGGGAGTGCCGAAGCGCGCGTACCGGGAGGAGCGGTGGCCAACCATCGCGTCGAGTGTGTTCGCCGCCCGGTAGCCCAGCAGCCCGGGCAGGCCGGCGACCGCGCCCCAGAACAGTGGAGCGACGACGGCGTCGGAGGTGTTCTCGGCGACCGACTCGACGGCGGCGCGAGCCAGCTCCGGCTCGTCCAGCGTTGACGGGTCCCGCCCGCAGAGGTGTCCCAGGCGTTGCCGAGCCGACGGCAGGTCACCGTCGCCCAGCGCCGCACCGAGCACCGCCGCCTCACGGCGCAAGGTGCGTCCACCGAGCACGGCCCAGGTGCCGGCCGCCACGGCCGCTCCCCGCGCAAGGGGACGCCCTCGGGTGGCGACCGTCACTGCGGCACCGAGCGCCACCGGCACTCCCACCGCCAGCGCGGTGTAGACCGCGCCAGCCGCCCGGTCCGGCCGGTAGATCCGCCGCTCCAGGGCGCTCGCGGCACGGCCGAACCCGGCCACCGGGTGCCATCGGCGAGGGTCGCCGACCAGCGCGTCCACCACGTACCCCGCGACGAGCCCCGCTACCGTCGCCTGCCGCACCGGCCATCACCTCCGGCCGGTCAGCGTAGCCGAGCCCCACGTCCGGCTGGCCCGGCCGTCTCGCTCCGATCCGGCGGCGGCGGACGGAGCCGGGCGGCGACCCGAACGAGGACGGTGCCGGATGGATGACAGCCCGATGGACGCGCGGGGTGACGGCCTACGCCAGCCGGCACCCCGCCCCGTCGCGCCCTTCCCCACCAGACCTTCGCCGGCCAGCGCCAACCACCCGCCCGAGACTGGTCGGCGTCAGACGGACACCCGCCCACGGCCCCGCCGGGCTCGGCTACCACTCGGTACCCGCTCGGCGATCTGGCCGGCCGGCTCGGCTTGACTGGCTTCGTCGGTCTCCTCCGCTGGCGGGTGGGGGCTCCCGGCCGAGGCTGACCCGCCGGTCTGACCAGAACCAGCGTCGCCCCGGTCCGCGTCAGCGATCGGGGCATCCAGGAGATCCACGTCGGCACCGACGACGGACGGAGGGTCGTGCAGCGCGGTCAGCTCGACCTCCTCGTCGGCTGGCTGGTCGACTTGCCGGTCGGCGGGGGTAGCCGATGCCGACTCGGTCTGCGCACCGGGCATCCGCAGCTCGGCTGTGGGCTCCAGCGTGGGATCCGCTGTGGGATCCGCCGTTGCGCCGGTCGTTGCCACCGGTCGGCTACGCAGAAACCGACCCCGGCCACGGGACAGGTCGTGCCCGACCGTGACGGCCTCCAGTTCGTAGTGGGTTCGGTGGCTGCCGGCATCGTCGGTCCAGTCCCGGGTGTGGAGCCGCCCCGAGACGATCACCGGGTCGCCGACCATCACCGAGGTCACGACCCCTTCGGCGAGCCGACGCCAGCAGTTGACCCGTAGGCGGAGACTGTTGCCGTCGACCCAGCGACCGCTCTCGCGGTCGAGGCGACGCGCGGTGGAGGCCACCTTGAAGTTGGCCACCAGGGTCTGGCTCTGGTTGGTGCGCCGCCACTCGGGCGCGGTCACGGCGGTGCCGATCACCGTGACGTGGGTGTCGAACATCGTTCCTCCCGGGTCAGGTTGTCATCGCGAGTTGCTCGACCTGAGCCTGGCCGGCCCCGCCGGGCGCTGCCATCTCGCTGGGGTGAGCTGTGGACAACGGAGCAGGGTGTGGACAACAACCTGTTCAAAGACCCGGTGTGCTAGGGGCCTCTGGCCCTGGGACAGCAGCGGAGCAAGCAGCAGAATTGACCACGTTCCGGAACATAGAAAACGGGTACACCTGGATCAGCAGCTAGCAACCGGACGAAAGGGTCAGTGATCATGATGACGATCACCACCGGCATCGGCCAGGCGCAGTCATGAGCGGGGTCACGAACCCGGCCACCGTCAACGAGTGCCTCCGGGTGGGAGCCGGCTTCGCGCAGGGCGATCGGGCCTGGATCGCCGACCACTTCGGCATGCTCGATGCCCGGCTCGCCAGCTTCCACGCCGACGCCACCGAGCTGGAGGTGTCGGTCAAGAACCGGGAGACGAAGGGTCAGAAGGTCACCCTGGAGTGCTGGATCGCCGGCCGGCAGAAGATCGTCACCACCTCGGCGGAGGAGGACCTGCAGGCGGCGCTCAACGACGTCCGGGACGACCTGCGCCGCCGCCTCAACGACGCGAAGACCCGACAGGAGCCCCGGCACAACAAGCACCTGCGCGACACCGGCCCGCCAGCCAAGGCAGCGCAGGACGCCGACGACTGAAGTTCGCACCACCACCACCAGCTCGGAGGTACCCAGCCCTCCTCCAGCACGACGACTGGAGGAGGGCTACCGTCCGGTAGCTGGCCGGCGTACCGTCTCAGTCGTGGAACCGGACGTGCTTGGGCCGCCCTACGAGCGGCACACAATCGACCTGGGCACCGATGACGAGGGCCCGGTGGTGGCGACCCTGGTGCGCCGCCGCGCCGAGCGGCCCACCAACCGTGCGGTGCTCTACGTGCACGGATTTGTCGACTACTTCTTCCAGACCCACGTCGCCGACCACTTCGCCGCCCAGGGCTGGGACTTCTACGCCCTGGACCTGCGCAAGTACGGTCGCAGCCTGCTCCCGCACCAGACGGCGAACTTCTGCCTGGACCTCGGTGACTACTTCGCGGAGCTGGACGCCGCCGTAAAGATCATTAGATCGGACGACGGGCACGACACCCTGCTCGGCATGGGCCACTCCACCGGCGGCCTGATCGTCTCGCTCTGGGCACACGCCCGGCGGGACGCCGGCGTTGTTGACGGGCTCTTCCTCAACAGCCCCTTCTTCGACCTGAACCTCCCCTGGGTGCTGCGGCGCCCCGCAGCGGCGGCCGTCGCCCGTCTGGCCCACCGGTCACCCAAACGCGCCATCGCCAACGGCCTCGGCACCGTCTACGGCGAGAGCCTGCACGTCAACCACCGCGGCGAATGGAACTACGACCTCGCCTGGAAGCCACTCGGCGGCTTCCCGATCCGGGCGGGCTGGCTGGCCGCGATCCGGCGGGGCCAGCAACAGCTCCGCACCGGGCTGAACATCCCGGCACCGATGCTCGTGGCCGCCTCGGCGCGCAGTTTCAAGGGGCTGAAGTGGCGGGAGGCGGCCGCCAGCGCCGACTCGGTGCTGGATGTGGAACACATGGCACGCTGGGCGCCCCGGCTCGGCCGGCACGTCACCCTGCTCCGGGTCGACGGCGGGCTACACGACCTCACGCTCTCCGCGCCCGCCGTACGCGAAACGGTCCTGACGGAGGTCGGACGATGGGCCGACGGATTCCTCGGCGCCAGGGCGGTCGACAGCGGCGGCCCAACTGCGCAGGCGGCACCACCGACGCCCCACCAGGCCGCCGAGGCGAGGTCGACGGCGCCGCAGGCCTAATTGCCGCCGGACGCGGTCACCACCACCCGCTCCCCGCCGACCGAGCCCCGCGGCGGTACCCTTCTCGGGCAACATTCCGTGGCACGCGCCCGTAGCTCAGCGGATAGAGCAGGGGACTTCTAATCCCAAGGCCGCAGGTTCGAATCCTGCCGGGCGCACAGGACCTTCTTTAATCTGACCGGCTCAAGAGGTAACTGGACCAGATCCGGGAATGATCAGCCCACCGCCCCGCGTGATGCCGACGGTCAGCGGCGGGTGCGGTGGGTCACCGTGCGTTTCACCGTGCCGTCCGGGTTGAAGGTCGTCCACTCACCGACCTTCTTGTCGCTGCCATAGTCACCCCGGTCGATCATTTCGCCGGCGGCGTTCCACCTCGTCCACGTGCCATGCTTGCGTCCGTGGTCGAATCCGCCCCGCTGCATGATTCCGCCAGACGAGCGATACCACACCCACTCGCCGCGCACGGTCCCGTTGTCGAAGCCGCCCTCCGCACGCAACCTGCCGTCGGTGAAGAAGTGCCGCCAGGTGCCCTGCCGCTCGCCCTCGACATACTCGCCAACCATTACACCGCCGTGTGGGTCCGGATCGGTCCAGAGACCGGTCTTGCGGCCCTGTGCGTCCTTCTCGTCCAAAGTCGGTGGGGTACTCACGCGCTTTCCCCTTCTCGCTCAGCGGCACCACTGGATGATCGAGCGCAGTGGTGCGGTGTCGAGCTGATGGACCTTGGTGCGGCCGACCCGCTCGGACCAAACCCGCCTGCCTCCTCTAGATGCTGAGAGATCGCCTTTCGGGTCGAGATGGCACCGTGCTCGAAAGCAAGCGGCTAGGGATCTCGAACAGACTCACTGGACGTTTGCTTCATCTTCGGGCCGGTAATGGCCGATTCGCGCCTCGACCTCGGTAGCGCGAAATACCCGACCCGACCTAGAAAGAAAACATATCGGTGGACATAGGCCTACCCGGTTTCAGCGCATATCACCCCGGGATCGTGTCTGGTTCACTTTCATCCCGCACTGACGGACATGACGTCCGCCAGGTCGAGGCCCCAACACCGTACGCCTGCTTCATGACCGAACGGCGCCCCTACCCGTCCGACCTGTCCGACGCCCGCTGGGCCCTCATCGCACCCCGCCTCACCGCCTGGCGGCAAGCCCGCACCGACGCCGGCGTCAGCGGAC
>NZ_AXVR01000028.1 GCF_000484695.1 Salinispora cortesiana
CCCACCGATCGGCAGGTCACGTGGCCGGGTCACCCGTCGACCCTTCGACCTGCGTGCCAGTGTTCCGCACTCCGGACACCGCCGTGCCCGCTGATCCTCAGCGGTGACCAGGTCCACCACCGGACCGTCCGGCCCGTCCGCGACCTCAACGACGGCCAGACCGGCAAGGCCCAGCAGCCGGGTCGTATCCTCAACCATGTCCGTGGCTCTTCTGTTGTGATCAACTTGCTTCGACAACAAGATGATCAACCAAGAGCCACGGGCGCCCTCACCCCAGGGTCCACCCTGGACAGGCCGATGACGTCAGCCGACCCCCATCAACTTCGTTGACCCGCCATGAGCCGGTGTCAGCAAGGGGTAAACCAGACCCCCAGAGACCATGCTGACAAGGAGAAGCGCCATGCCACGCCCCGATCTTGTCCAATTCCCAAGCTGACAGTGCGGGTTCGATTCCCGTCACCCGCTCCAGGTTGAGGCCCAGGTCAGGACATGTTTCCGACCTGGGCCTCAACTATTCCAATCAATTCTTTGGTTTGGTGTGCCCGCTGCGTGCCCGATCGCGACCCTTCTTGATCTGCTCGCTGAGCCCATCGGCGATGTGCTGGTCACGCTCCTCGGCGACGCCGCCCGCGACCGGGCGCCTTGTGCGACCGAATTCCCGAAACGGCGGCGGGGGTGGGGTTCGTCGTCCTCGACGGGTCCGTGAACCCGTCCGGGTCCGCTTCGCCTACCTCACCGACGACGACATCCGCCACCTCGGCCGCACCTACCGGCGACTGGACTACACCGACGGCACCGGCGAGCAGGAGGTGACCGCGTGAACACCAGCAACGCGGAACGGGTGGAGGGCGTGGTCCTGGTCCTCATCGTCCTCACCGTCGGCGGACTCGCCGGGGCGGCGTCGTTCACCCACGTGCACGGCTGGACCATGGCGGCCTCGCGGCCACCGGCACCGACTCGTCACGCGGAGTCTGGTGACCGTGGGCTTCGTGGTCAAGACCCCGGCGGGAACGTACCGGGCGAACTGGCGGGACTCGGCGGACCGGCAAAAGGCGAAGACCTTCCGTACGAAGAGGGAAGCGAACGCCTACCTCGCCGAGGTCGAAGGTGCCCTGAACAAGGGCACGTACGTCGACCCGCACGCGGGCAGGATGCGATTCGGTGAGTTCGTGACCCGTTGGTTGGCCGGGCGGTCGGTGGAGGCTCGGACGGCCGAGCGGACGGAGTCGATGCTGCGGGCGCATCTGCTGCCGCAGTGGGCGGACTGGCCCTTGGGTCGGATCGACTATCTGGCGGTGCAGGAGTGGGTCACCGCTCTCGGCCGGACTCTGGCGCCCTCGACGACGGCGAAGCACCTCGGGTTGCTGTCGACGATCATGCAGACGGCGATCCGGGCGCGGCTCATCGTGGTGAACCCGTGCGAAGGGGTGCGGGTGCCGCGCAACCGGGCGCGTGAGGCCCGGCCGGGCACGGTCAGCCGGGAGGCGTTCTTCGGCCGGCTTCTGCCTGCCGTCCCGGTCGAGCACCGGGGCGCTGCCGCCGGGGCGGGGCTGCGCTGGGGTGAGTGCGCGGGCCTGTCGTGGGAGGCGGTCGACCTCGATCGGGGGCTGTTGCACGTCGCCCAGGTGGCGGTGAAGACCCACGGCGGGATCGTGCTGCGGGCGTACCCGAAGAGTCGGGCCGGCGGGCGGTGGCTGGCGGTGTGGCCGGATCGGGACGGCCGGGAGCATCGGGCGGAGTTCCCGACGGAGGGGGCAGCGGTCGCGCGGCGGCTTCGGCGTTCGTTGGGCTGCGGTTCCACGACCTTCGGCACTCCTACATCACGTGGCTGGTGACGGACGGGGTGCCGGTCAACATCGTGCGGCGGGTGGCGGGGCACGAGAAGGCGTCGACGACGTTGGACCGGTACACGCACACGCCAGAGGACTACGCCGACCGGGTACGGCTAACGTTCGCTGACGATCCGCTGACTTTCCGCCCGTCGCCTCACCCGGTCGACCCGGAGGACGGGCCTTCACCTGGGCTGGAAGGCGAGCCTAAAAGGGACGACCCCCGTCGGGGGGAAGACGGGGGTCGTCGGGGTCCGGCTCCGGGGGGGTCGAGCCGAACCACTCAGCGGTCACGGGGGGGTGCAACCGCCGAGGGTCTGTCGGTTGTCCGCGAAGATGAAACGCCTGTTGTGTCGACAGTCTGCCTGAGTGAACCTGGCTACGTCGAGTGGTGTAGCCTCCACTCCCTGCTGAATTCTTCCCGCAGAGTGTGATCACGATCACGCTAAGCAGGCCTACAGTCGATCACATCACACATCCGAAGGGTTGATGGACCCGGGCCCCCGCAGACGATAGTCCATCGGGCTAGACTTGCGCGCCGTGGGCCGAAGCGCCGCTTTTTTCGATCTGGACAAGACCGTCATCGCCAAGTCAAGTGCGCTGGCGTTCGGTCGGCCGTTCTACCGGGACGGCCTGATAACCCGACGAGACGTTGTCAAGTCGGCGTACGCGCAGCTGATGTTCCGGCTGGGCGGCTCCGACGAGCAGACCATGGCCCGGACCCGGGACTACCTCGCCGCGCTGTGCAAGGGCTGGCAGGTGGAGCAGGTCCGCCAGATCGTCGCGGAGACCCTCCATGAGCTGATCAACCCCTACGTGTACGCCGAGGCCGCCGCCCTGATCGAGGAGCACCAGGCCGCCGGCCGGGACGTCGTGTTGGTCTCGGCCTCGGGGGAGGAGATGGTCCGGCCGATCGGGGTGCTACTCGGGGTGACCGATGTGATCGCCACCCGGATGGCCGTGGTGGACGGCCGCTACAGCGGGGAGATCGAGTTCTACGCGGCCGGCCCGGCCAAGGTGGACGCGGTGGGCGAGCTGGCGCTCGAGCGGGGCTACGACCTCACCGACTCATACGCCTACTCGGACTCGTACACGGACCGACCGTTGTTGGAGTGCGTCGGCCGCCCGACCGCGGTAAACCCGGACCGTCAGCTACGCAAGCTCGCCGCGGAGAACTCCTGGCCGGTGCTGGAGTTCCGGCACCCGATCCCACTGGGGCGGCGGTTGCGGGACCGCCCCGCCGTGCCGGTCGCCGCCGCCGCGCTCGGCGTCGGGGTTGGCGTGGCGATCGGCATCGCCTGGTACGGCCGGCACCGTCGGACCCGGGCCACCCCGACGACCTGACCGTCGCGGTCGGCCTGCGCTGGCGGGTCGGGCTCGGGTAAGTCGGGCGTGGAAGGTTACGGGGTCGCGGCGAGCACCTCATCGCCGATCCCGGTGAGCTGGTCGGCGCCCAGCTCGACGGCGCTCAGACAGTGCCGCAGCCACGAGCGAAGCCCGTCCGGGGTTCCGGTGGCGAAGGCCCCGGCCGAGCCGACATACTCCGGCTCCCGCTCGCGATGGCCGACGTCCACGGCGAGCAGGCCCCGCGGGTCAACCCCCCGGGACATCAGCACCAGCCGGGCGGCACCACGGGCGACCACCCCGGACGGGCCGGCGAAGGGCCGCAGGTTCAACAGCTCGCCGTGGACCACCGCGGCGAGCACCAGTGGCGGCGCCGCACTTCCCCCGGCTACCAGGTCAGCCAGCCCGTCCAGCCGGGCCGCCACCACCGCGTCGGGCACCGGGCGTCCCAGCTCTGTCTCCGGCACCAGCTCCCGCGCGGCGAGCACGTGCAGCTTCGCGAGCACCTGCCGGGGCGCCTTCGGCCAGAGGTCGGTCAGCCCGGGTAGCGCCCCGGCGACCCGCAGTGCGCCCTGCAGCACCGGCTCGGTGACGGTGCCGGCACGGACTTCCTCGCGATCGTGGGCGTGCCCCTCAAGGGCGGCGCTGGCCACCGCGCAGCGGAGGCTGACCTCCGCGGCCACCTGGCCGCCGTGCTGGCGCAGGGCGCGGTGCCGCAGCGCCTGGTCGAAGCGCTCGCGGGCCCGTTCCACGGCAGCGGCGACATCGGCGAGGGCGAGCAGTGGAGCGAGCGGGTCATCGGTCACCCCGCCACGCTATCGGGACCGCAGGTACCGCCCACGCCTGCCGTGCCGTCGAGCCGGTGCCGTGCCACCCACCGGTGCCGTGCCATCGAGCCGACGCCGTGCCACCCGGCGCGGGGGAGGCTCCATTCGGCGCGATCCGTTGCCCTCGACAGTCGCCTGCGCCCGGCCGGCGGGCTAACCTCTGCACCGAGACGCAGGTCACCCGAACGACGAGGGAGCAGGCATGAGCGAGGCGTTGGCCAATCTGTTGAACGAGACGCGCCAGTTCCCGCCGCCGGCCGAGCTCGCCGCGAGCGCCAATGTCACCAGCGAGGCCTACGCCGTGGCGAACGCCGACCGGCTGGCCTTCTGGGAGCAGCAGGCCCAGCGACTGACCTGGACGAAGCAGTGGGACCGGGTACTCGACTGGTCGAAGCCGCCGTTCGCGAAGTGGTTCGTCGGCGGTCAGCTCAACGTGGCGTACAACTGCCTGGACCGGCACGTCGAGGCCGGCCGGGGTGACCGGGTCGCGATCCACTGGGAGGGCGAGCCGGGTGACACCCGGACGATCACCTACGCGGAGCTACAGAAGCTGACCTGCCAGGCGGCGAACGTGCTGACCGAGCTCGGGGTGACCGCCGGCGACCGGGTGGCGATCTACCTGCCGATGGTGCCGGAGGCCGTGGTGGCGATGCTGGCCTGCGCCCGGATCGGTGCCACCCACAGCGTGGTCTTCGGCGGCTTCTCCGCCGACGCGTTGACAAATCGGATTCAGGACGCCGCCGCGAAGGTGGTGGTCACCGCCGACGGCGGCTACCGGCGGGGCCGGCCCTCCGCGCTCAAGCCGACCGTTGACGAGGCGGTGTCGAACTGCCCGTCGGTGGAGCACGTACTGGTGGTCCGCCGCACCGGCGAAGAGTGTGCCTGGTCGGCGAAGGACCGCTGGTGGCACGAGACGGTCGGGCGGGCGTCGGTCGAGCACGAGGCCAGCGCCTTCGACGCCGAGCACCCGCTGTTCATCCTGTACACCAGCGGCACCACCGCCCGTCCGAAGGGGATCCTGCACACCACCGGCGGCTACCTGACCCAGGCCTCGTACACGATGCACGGGGTCTTCGACCTCAAACCGGAGAGCGACGTCTACTGGTGTACCGCCGACGTCGGTTGGGTCACCGGCCACTCGTACATCGTGTACGGCCCGCTCTCCAACGGTGCGACCCAGGTCATGTACGAGGGCACTCCGGACACCCCGCACCGGGGCCGGTTCTGGGAGCTGGTCGACAAGTACCGGGTGACGATCCTCTACACCGCTCCGACTCTCATTCGCACGATGATGAAGTGGGGTGAGGAGATCCCCGCTGGATTCGAGTTGTCCTCCCTACGCCTACTGGGCAGCGTCGGTGAGCCGATCAACCCCGAGGCCTGGATCTGGTACCGGCAGCACGTCGGCGGGGGCCGGCTGCCGATTGTGGATACCTGGTGGCAGACCGAGACCGGCGCCATCATGATCTCGCCACTACCCGGAGTGACCCATGCCAAGCCGGGGTCGGCGATGACTCCGCTACCGGGGATCAACGGCGACGTGGTGGACGACCAGGGTCAGCCGGTGCCCAACGGCGGCGGTGGCTACCTGGTGCTTCGGGAGCCGTGGCCGTCGATGCTGCGGACCATCTGGGGCGACGACAACCGGTTCGTGGAGACGTACTGGTCGCGCTTTGGCGCCGGTGCGGGTGTGGGCGACGACTGGGTCTACTTCGCCGGGGACGGCGCCAAAAAGGACGATGACGGTCACATCTGGCTGCTCGGCCGGGTGGACGACGTGATGCTGGTCTCCGGGCACAACATCTCCACCACCGAGGTGGAGTCGGCCCTGGTGTCGCACCCGTCGGTGGCCGAGGCGGCGGTGGTCGGCGCGACCGATCCGACCACGGGGCAGGCGATCGTCGCCTTCGCCATCCCTCGAGGCAGCGCCGAAACCGAGGGGACGGCGGGCGCTGAGCTCATCGCGGACCTGCGTAACCACGTCGCGCGCACGTTGGGGCCGATCGCGAAGCCGCGGCAGATCATGCTTGTGCCGGAGCTTCCGAAGACCCGCTCCGGCAAGATCATGCGACGGTTGCTGCGGGATGTGGCGGAGAACCGCTCCCTGGGCGACGTGACCACGCTGCAGGACTCCTCGGTGATGGAACTCATCGCCACCGGCATGGGCGCCGGCAGGGGCGAGGACTGATCCAGACGGCACCGGCCGGCATGTGACGCCGGACCGCTCGGCCAACAACTTCTTGCAACAAAGTGTCCGGACAGTCTTCCCCTCATCAGCAACGATGTCTATCTTCACCAGTGGTCCCATCCGTGGGATCACCTCACCGGCCATGCCCCCGCTAGGCCGGTTCTAACTTCACACCCGGAGGTACCGCGTGCGCAAAGTCGCAGTGGGTCTACTCGGGCTCTCGCTGACGGCGACGGGACTGGCGGTCGGACCATCCGCCAGTGCCGCGCCGAAGCTCCAGCAGCCGACACCGGCTCCCTCAGCCGCAGAGCCTGCCCACGTTGACCATGACCTGCCCAACCCGCTAGAGGAGAAACGACGGGCGCTGCGCCAGGAGGGCCTGACCAACGTCCTCTCCGGCGAGGCCACATCGCAGCGAGTCAACGGCAGCACCGTAGTCAAGGTCGGTGAGACGGACGGCGGTTCTCCGACCGCCCGTGGGCACCGCGGCAAGAAGGACCAGTACGTCGAACTCTCCCGGGAGAGCACGGACCGGATCTTCGTGATCCTGGCCGAGTTCGGCAACGAGCGGCACCCGGACTATCCCGACCAGGACACCGCCCCCACCTGGCCGGGTCCGGCGCGGTTCGACGGTCCGCTGCATAACGAGATCCCGGAGCCCAACCGGGCGCTGGACAACTCCACGAGCTGGCAGGCGGACTACAGCGCCGACTACTTCCGGACGCTGTACTTCGGCGAGGCAGCCGGCGACGAGTCGGTCAAGCAGTACTTCGAGGCCCAGTCCTCGGGCCGATACAGCGTCGAGGGCACGGTCACCGACTGGGTCAAGGTCCAGTACAACGCGGCCCGCTACGGCCGTTCCCTGGACGACCCGACCGACGCCAACGGTGACGACCCGGCGGTCTGTGGCGGCAGCGTCTGCACCAACGTCTGGACCCTGGTGCGGGACGCCGCGAACCAGTGGGTCGCCGACCAGAAGGCCGCCGGCCTTACCGACGCGGAGATCGCCGAAGAGCTCCAGGCGATGGACCAGTGGGACCGGTACGACCACGACTCCGACGGCAACTTCAACGAGCCGGACGGCTACATCGACCACTTCCAGATCGTCCACTCTGGTGGCGACATGGCCAACAGCGACCCGCACCAGGGCGAGGACGCGATCTGGAGCCACCGTTGGTACGCGTTCGCGTCCGACCAGGGCCGCACCGGCCCGCCGAACTTCCCGGCGGGTGGCACCCAGATCGGCGACACCGGCATCTGGATCGGTGACTACACGATCCAGCCGGAAAATGGCGGACGCAGCGTCTTCTACCACGAGTACGCCCACGACCTCGGTCTACCGGACGACTACAACGTGGTCAGTGGTGGCGACAACAACAACGAGCACTGGACGCTGATGGCCCAGAGCCGACTCGGTGCCCCGGGTGACGGCGGCATCGGTGAGCGCGGCGGTGACCTGGGCGCCTGGAACAAGCTCCAGCTGGGCTGGCTCGACTACGAGGTGGTCGTCGCGGGTCAGAAGCGCACCATAACCCTCGGCCCACAGGAGTACAACTCCAAGAAGCCGCAGGCCGCCGTGGTCGTGCTCCCGAAGCGGGAGTACGAGTTCGACAACGGTGCGCCGTTCGCCGGGACGAAGCAGTTCTTCTCCGGCAACGAGGACGGCCTCAACAACACGATGACCCGGACGCTGGACCTCAGCGGAAAGTCGTCGGCCGCGTTGACGATGAAGGGCCGCTACAGCATCGAGGCCGACTACGACTACCTCTTCTTCGAGGTGTCGGAGGATGGTGGCGACACCTGGACGCCGCTGCCCGGCACCGCCGACGGCACCCCGTTCAAGGAGATCTCTCCCGGACGTTTCGCCCTGGACGGTAGTAGCAACGACGAGTGGGTCGACGTCAACCTCCCCATGGATGCCCAGGCGGGGAAATCAGTCCAGTTCCGGCTGCGCTACCAGACCGACGGTGGTGTCTCCGAGGGCGGCTTCTACGGCGACGAGATCACCGTCACCGCCGACGGTGAGACGATCCTCAACGACGGTGGGGAGACCGGCGCCGGCGACTGGGCCCTGGCCGGTTGGAGCATCGCCGAGGAGAAGTACACCCAGCTCTTCGACAACTACTACATCGCCGGCCACCGGTCGTACGTCTCGTACGACAAGTACCTGAAGACCGGGCCGTACTACTTCGGGTACGCGAACACCCGCCCGGACTGGGTGGACCACTACGCGTACCAGGAGGGTCTGCTGATTTCCTACTGGAACACCCGGTGGGCGGACAACGACACGTTCGCGCACCCGGGTGAGGGGCGCAACCTCTACATCGACTCGCGCCCGCGGCCGATCTACAACCTGACCGGCGAGCCATGGCGGGCCCGGGTCCAGGTGTACGACGCGCCGTTCAGCCTCGAGAAGGCGGACTCGTTCACGCTGCACATCGACAGCCAGCCGCAGTACATCCGGGGCCAGGCCGCGCAGCCGCTCTTCGACGACACCAAGAAGTACTGGTACGAGGAGCTGCCCAACCACGGGGTGAAGCTCCCCGCGACCGGCACGAAGATCGAGGTGCTGAAGCAGAAGGGCACCTCCATCAAGGTCCGCTTCAAGTAACGAGAACCACACGAAGGCGATGCCCGGGCCGGTGATCGGCCCGGGCATCGCCCTTCCCGGATCCCGGCCCCGACACCGGTTCGGCTCCAGACCCGCTCCGCTGGGCGTCGGGCCCGGTTATGACCCGGGCCTTAGGCTGTGGCACATGACCGAGCAGCGCGACGGGGCCCTTGACGAGTCCTGCGTTCTCGCCGAGGGGCCGTGGACGCACCGGTTCGTCGGCGCCAACGGCAGCCGGTTCCACGTAGTCGAGGCCGGAACCGGCCCGATGGTGCTCTTCCTGCACAGCTTTCCGGAGCACTGGTGGGCGTGGCACGACATGCTGCCGGCGGTCGCCGACGCCGGGTTCCGGGCGGTCGCGGTCGACCTGCGCGGCTACGGCGCGAGCGACAAGCCACCCCGGGGATACGACGGATACACCCTGGCCGCCGACGTCGCCGGGCTGATCCGGGCGCTGGGCGAGCGCTCCGCCACCGTGGTGGGCTCCGGTGCGGGCGGGCTGCTGGGCTGGACAGCGGCGTCTTTCCACCCGACCCTGGTCCGCCGACTGGTGGTGCTCGGCGCCCCGCACCCGCTGCGGCTACGGGCCGCCATCTTCGCTGATCCGCGCGGCCAGTTCGCTGCCTCCACGCCGACGCTGCTGTTCCAGCTGCCGCGCTACGAGCACGTGCTGACCCGCGACGACGGGGCGGCGGTAGCGGAGTTCCTGCGGCGCTGGGGCGGGCCACGCTGGGTGCAAAGCCCGGAATTCGAACCGTACGCGGACCGGTGCCGGACGGCGATGCAGATCCCGCAGGCGGCGTTCTGCGCCCTGGAGGGCTACCGGTGGGCCTTCCGGTCAGTGCTACGGCTGCACGGCTACCGCTTCGTTCGGCTCATGCAGAGGCCCCTCGTCACGCCGACCCTCCAGCTACACGGCGCCCTCGACCGGGCGGTCCTGCCACGTACCGCCCAGGGCTCCGGCCGGTACGTGGTGGCCCCGTACGAGTGGCGCCTGCTCGACCAGGTCGGGCATTTCCCGCACATCGAGGCCCCGGAGATCGTGCTCGGCGAGATCCTGCGCTGGGCGAAGTCCTAGCTGGGCGCTAGACGCGAAGCTCCCGCAGGTCGCGGACCTCCGCGGCCGGTGCCCAGCCCTGGTAGACGCCGTAGTCGAACGCCTCGAGGCCCATCGCCTCGGCGACCGGCCAGCGCCCACCCGTGTACTCGACCCGCAGCCAACCGTCGTGCTCGCCCAACACGATGAACGGCTGCCGATGCCAGGTGCAGGCGGTGCGGATGTACGTCAGCTCGTCAACCTCGGCGGCCGGCACGACGCGTAGGTGGCGGCCGGGGCGTACCTCGGTGAAGCCCGCACCCGGCTCGCACTGATAGAGCCGGACGTCATCACCGTCCGGGCTGGCCTGGTATTCGCGGTCCCGCCAGCGAGCCACGTACCCGTCCCGTGTCACCCGTTACCCGCCTGTCGCCACAGCAGTGCGTCAACATCCAACGTGGCGACGAGCCGCTCGGTGCCGTCCGCGTCGATCCGCCACAGCTGCGTGCCGTGCGGCAGCCGGGCGCTGTCGACCTTGAACTCCGCCACGACATCGCTACTCTCGCTCGGAGCGAAGCCGTTGCCACGGAACGGCGGCCGTTCGATCACCCAGCCCTCCATGGCCCGCATCGCGGCTTCGCTCTGCCCGCCGTACGGGATGCGGTAGAGGTTCGGCCGGAACGCCGGCCACCGCAGTACGTAGATCTTCTCGGCGCTTCGCTTGAAGGGAGAGCCGGGGTAGCCCAGGCCGAGCGCGTCGTAGAGCTGAGCCGGGGTGGTCAGGTGCGCCAGCTCGCCCGCCCGGTGCACGAAACCGGAGACGCGGTCGTACCCCCGTTCCAGATAGTAGGCAAGCTGGCTGGCGGCCACCGCCTTCTGCATCAGGACGGGGCTCGTGGATCCGGGGCTCGGCGGCCGGTAACGCGGCCGGTCGGCCGGTGCCGGCTGGTCCGCCGGCGCCGACGCGGCCGGTGCCGCCTCTGGCTCTGGCCGATCCTCGCCCAGGCCCACCTCCACCGCCCAGTTGGCCAGCCCGACGATCTGCTCGCCGGGCATCTTCGTGCCGATCGGGGTCCCCGGATTGACGGCGAACGACCACGACTGGTCCGGCCAACGCTGGATGAGCTGCACAAAGCGGACTCGGATGGTCTCTACGGTGCCGGTGGTGTGGTCGGCGAGCCGCTCCGGGGAGGTGTAGACGACCACGGACTCCGCCCCGTCCAACTCCTCGGTCCGCCAGACGAACCCAGCCCCACCGGGCCGGCTACCCGGTGCCGAGTCGGCCGCCACCGGAAGCAGCACCTGGGCCAGCAGCAGCGTCGACAGGAAGGTGTCGGTGTTGCCGCTGGTAGCCGCCGTGACCAGATCCGCCTCGACCTCGTTGGCCGGTGTGAAGTCCGGCGGCACGGAGGTCGGGCTCGGACTCGCGGCGGGCGTCGGGCCTGGGGGAAGGCCACCCGCTTCCGCCACATTGATCCGCATCGTGGCCTCGACCGGGTCGCCACTGGCGAGGAGCGCCGGGTCGAGGCCGACCGGGACCGTGACGTCGCCACCGACCGGGATCACACCCGCCGCTACCGAGATCGGCATTGTCGCCGACACATCGTCCGAGCCGGCAGCGGTGAGGTTCCGGGCCTGGACGACCGTCCCCTCGATCACGGTCGGAGAAGGAGTCCGCCGGGGTAGCGAATCGGCGGCGGGTTCGGCGATCGGGGTCGGCTCCGACTCCGCCGAGGTAGGCCGGGGCAGAGAGGGCGCCTCCGCCGCGGCGGTGCGGCGCGCGTACCGCCGGAGGGTCGCCGGGTCGGGCACCGGGAAACGGACTGTCCGGGCCTCCTCCTCGGCCGCCGTCTGCTGCGCAGCCAGCCCGGGTGCTGGCACGCTGGGCGGGGTAACACCGTCCTGGTTGACCTGGGTCGTGGCTCGGGCCGAGAACATCGGCGACGTGGCCGGCGACGGCTCACTGGTCGGTCGGCGGCGCGGGAACTGTTGGGCGCTCCGGGTAAGGCGGGACGGTCGGACGCTCCGCTCATCTCGGTCGCTACGGGCCGCAGCCGGTTCGAAGAAGGACCGGCGGCCGGGGGGCTGCTCGGGGAGACCCCGGGGTTGCCCCCTCGGGGGTACGGCTCCATCGGCGGGGCCGGGCCCGGGCTGGCGAGCCCGGGGGGCCACCGGGTCCCCACCGGCGGCGCGGCCAGCATCCATCATCGGCCGTCGGAGGGCGGCCGCGCGCAGGTCGGCTGGGGTACGCAGCGGGGTGCCCGAGGGCGACGTGGATGGTGACAGGCGCAGGGGGGCGACACCCTCGGGTGTTCGGCCAGCCCGCGGAGCGCGGTCCTGCTCCTTCGCCCCGGCGGCAGACTCCGCTTCCCGGCGCTCGAAGGGACGGGGTCGGGGGTAGGTCTCGTCGTGCTCCAGCCGGGCCCGAGTCCCCATCGTGCGACCGGGCAGGCGGACATCGCCACGGGAGAGCTGGGCGACATACCAGGCCGGCAGATAGCCCTCAATGGGCAGACCCGGGTTGATCGCCAACCACCACTCGTGGTTGGGCCAATGGTCGACAAGCTCAGCGTAGGCGGCTCGGCGATTCGCGCCCGTGTGCTCACCGAGGCAGGCGCGCAGCGCGGCGACCGAGGTAAACGCCAGCACGTGGGTTCGGCCACCGGTGGTCCAGGTGCCCCAATTCGTCGAGGCCTGGCCGGCCGGCGCCGGCGCGGAGACGGGCAGCAGCAGCTCCGTGCGGGCCAGAACACGGAAGTATCGTTGCTGGTCGCTGGCGCGCAACGCGTCACGCAGCGTCACCTCCACCTCGGTGGCCGGCTCCCATTCGGTCAAGGCCAGCCCTCCTCCCGGCGACAACGCACGCGTATTGGATCCAATCTACAAGGTGCCGCAAGATCACAGCGGCCTGGCCATACCGGATCGTCGCGCGCATCAACACCCCGCTTCGGTATCGATACGATACGGAGTCGGTCGATGTCACGGAACCGGCCCCGCCCCCATGCACCAGCTCTTCGGCGGCCTGCTCGCGATGCTCGCGCCGGGGGCGGGAGGCCCAGAACCACGGGTTCAGGCCGGGTTTTCGGCAGCAGACAGGACCCGAGACTTCCCTGGAAGAACAGTCCGTGGCAGCATTCTCCGCCATGGGTTTCCTGAAAGGGCTCTTAATCCGGTTGGGCATCACCGCGGTCGCCTTCTGGCTAGCCACGCTCCTGATCCCGGGCATCACGCTGGATGCGAATTCGGCCACCGAGACGGTCACCACGCTGATCCTCGTCGCCGCGATCTTCGGCGTCGTCAACGCGGTGCTCCAACCGATCATCAGGACTGTGGGCTGCGGTCTCTACCTCCTCACCCTCGGGTTGATCGCGCTGGTCGTCAACGGTCTGCTGTTCCTGCTGACCAGCTGGATCGCCGGTGAGGCCGGGCTGCCCTTCAACGTCGACGGGTTCTGGCCGGCCGCCGTCCTCGGTGCGCTCTTCATCGGTGTGGTCACCTGGCTACTCGGCGCCATCTTCGACCGCGACTAGGAGCGTGGGTCGGTAGCGAGCAAGCGGCGGCTGGCCGTGATCGATGCGATCGGTCGTGGTCACCCCGCTGGCGCCGGTGAGTCGGCGGTGGGGTCCTGCATGTCAGGTATGCGGCCTGGTAGGGGCCGGTGGCCGCGTCAGCGGCCCGGCTGGTCGGGCGGGCAGGGCGGCAGTCGGGTGGTTCCGGCGTGGCGGAAGATCGTGCGGACCACGTATGCCACCACCACCCGCAGAAATGATCACGAACCACGGGCGGGCTACCGGCGCGCGGCACCAGCTCGGACGGCCACCGGCTGGAGTTGATGCGGCATCTTCCAGCCTTCGGCGAGTTTCGACGGATGCACGCTGTGTCCACCGCCGAAGAACTCGCAGAATTTCATGATGAGCGGGTCCCATCCGAGTGGATCTACGTAATGCGTCCCCGGAATGATCAGGTCCTCCTCGACGTGGGCGCGAAGGACCTCGACCTGGAAGGCGGTGGCATGCGGGGTGGGGCCGCCAAAGGGGTGCGTCGAGACGACCCGGCACTCCAGCTGGACCGGACATTCCGCGACCCGGGGCGCCCGGACCAGTTCCGATGTCTGCTCGGTCAGCTGCGCGGCCGAGAACTTGTCCGGCTCGTACCGGTAGCCCTGCTTTGCCTTGTGGTCCGGCACGGCCGACTTTCCGGTGGTGAGGGCGATCCGGTCAACGGCGTCGACCATCGCCGATGAGGGCAGGTTGAGCACACATTCTCGTTCGCGTAGCAGGTTCGCCGTCGTCTGGCCACTGTTGCCGAGACCAAGCATGCAGGACTGGCCCAGCCACCAGGCCGAGGACATCGGCGCGAGGTTCGCGGTGCCGTCCTCGTTACGTGAGCTGATCAGCACCACCGGTGTCCCGAAGTACAGCACCTTGAGCCCGGGGACCACGTGCATTCTTTTGCCTTTCGCAGGATGTGAGTCGAAGAAGCTCGCCATCCGGTGCACGAGCCGTCATCAACTGTCCGTGAACCACGCGAAGGGTGCTCGCGGTAAACGGACGTCGCGTTCCGGCAGGTCAGATCGACCAACTGACAACGGACACCCAGCCAGTAGCCGAGCACTGACCCACGCTCCTAGCCGCGTTACCCAACTCCCAGTCGGCAGCTGCATCGGTCCGGCCGGAGTCACCCCAACAAACGGTGTCGGGGCCGGTCACCTCCGAGAAGGCGGCGGTCGACCCCGGTCACCCGGCTCGCCAAGCAGTGTCGGGGCAGGTGACACCCGGGGCCCTCGGCCGCTGCCAGTCCCCGTTGACCCGATGAGGGATTTCAGCTTCGGTTCACATTGCCGCACACTGACGGTAATTGTCCTCTCCTAGCCTGCGGCGTGTACGCATGCCATCCGCTGACCTCGGCATGCGCCATCGAAATCAGGAGGCCCCTCCACATGAGCGACCGTCCTCGGCTGCTCCCGCTGCTCGGCTCCATCCGCCACGGCAGTCGTGACGCAATGACCTGTCTCTACCGGTGCGGTAACGCCTGTGACCACCCGGTGCCCAACACCTCGGACAACACCTACTTCGGCGACCTGGTGGACGCCGAGGTTTCCCGGCGTGGTGTGGTCCGCGCCGGCACGGTCGGTGCGCTGGTCCTGGGCTTCGGCGGCGCCGGTGCGCTCGCCGGCAGCGGCGCCGCTTCCGCCGCCACCTCCGCTGCAGTGACGCCGGAGACGACCGAGTTCGCCGCCCCGCGCGGCGGCGTCGGCGACGGGAAGCTGACCTTCAAGCCAGTTCCACCGAACACCCTGGACAGCTTCATCGTGCCGAACGGCTACGACCACTCGGTGGTCATCCGCTGGGGTGACGAGGTGGTACCGGGCGCGCCCCCATTCAACCTGCACAAGCAGACGGCCAAGGCGCAGGCCAAGCAGTTCGGTTACAACAACGACTTCGTCGGTGTACTGCCGCTGGGCCGGAACAAGGCCCTGCTCGTGGTCAACCACGAGTACACCGACGAGAACCTGATGTTCCCCGGCTTCACCGACGTGGACTCGCTCAGCGTCGAGCAGCTGAAGGTCGCGATGGCCGCGCACGGCATGTCCGTGGTGGAGCTGGAGCGGGTTCAGGGCACCGGCGAGTGGCGCCCGGTCAAGTCCGGCAAGCGGCAGTACAACCGCCGGGTGACCGCCTCGAAGACGAAGTTCGAGCTGACCGGCCCGGCCGCCGGCTCGGACTGGCTCAAGACCGCGGCCGACCCGAAGGGGCGCACAGCCATCGGCACGTTGAACAACTGCGCCGGCGGGGTAACCCCCTGGGGCACGGTGCTCTCCGGCGAGGAGAACTTCAACCAGTACTTCATCGGCGGCGACGGCGCCCCGGAGGAGCTGAAGCCGAAGCTGGCCCGGTACGGCGTCAACACCACCGACCGTTACCCGAGCGGGAACCGGAAGTGGGACCGTGCCGACGAGCGCTTCGACCTGACCCAGCACCCGCACGAGGCACACCGGTTCGGCTGGGTCGTCGAGATCGACCCGTACGACCCGGAGAGCCGGCCGCGCAAGCACACCGCACTGGGCCGGTTCAAGCACGAGGGCGCGAACGTCATCGTGGCGAAGAGCGGACACGTGGTCGCGTACATGGGCGACGACGAGCGGTTCGACTACCTCTACAAGTTCGTGTCGGAGAAGAAGTTCAAGAAGGGCAGCTCCTGGCGCGACCGGGAGCACAACCTGACTCTGCTGGAGTCGGGCACCCTCTACGTCGCCAAGCTGGACTACACCAGCGCCGACGAGATCGACGGCTCCGGTGAGCTACCCAGCGACGGCGCGTTCAACGGCGGCGGTCGGTGGATCAAGCTGGTCAGCGGCAACCGCTCGTACGTCGAGGGCATGACCGCCGCCGAGGTGCTCACCTTCACCCGGCTCGCCGCGGACCAGGTCGGCGCGACCAAGATGGACCGGCCCGAGGATGTCGAGGCGAGCCTGCACACCGGCAAGGTGTATGTGGCGCTCACCAACAACTCCCGGCGTGGGGTCGACAGCAACCCGAAGGCGGACGAGGCGAACCCGCGTAGCGCCAACCGCCACGGCCACGTGCTGGAGCTGGTCGAGAAGCACGGGGACAACTCGGCTGAGAAGTTCACCTGGTCGCTGCCGATCGTCGCTGGTGACCCGGCCGACTCCTCGACCTACTTCGCCGGGTACGACAAGACGAAGGTCTCCCCGATCTCCTGCCCGGACAACCTCGCCTTCGACGCCACCGGCAACCTCTGGATCTCCACCGACGGTAACGCGCTGGGCAGCAATGACGGCCTCTTCGCGACGCCGACCGAAGGCCCGGAGCGCGGCCACCTGAAGCAGTTCCTCACCGTGCCGACCGGCGCGGAGACCTGTGGCCCGTTCATCACCGGCGACAACCGTTCGGTCTTCGTGGCCGTGCAGCACCCGGGGGAGATCTCCGGCGCCTCGATCGAGAACCCCGCCTCCACCTGGCCGGACGGCGACTACGCCAAGCCGGGTGTCGTGGTCACCTGGCGCCTGGACGGCGGCCCGATCGGTAGCTGATCTCTCAGCTCCCCTCGGCCCCTCCGGGCACGAACGGGCCCTCTCCCCCGTGGGGTGAGGGCCCGCTTCCTGCTGCGGCCGGCCCGCAGCCGGTCAGGTGTCCTGGACGAGACACTCGGCGATACCCCGGGCCGTGGCGAGCAGCTTGGCGCGAACGACCCGGGCGGAGGTCATCATCTCGCTGGCCGGCAAGGCGCAGGCGAGCGCTACCCGGCGCTCCACGTCCTTGTCAGCGCTCACCAAGACGGCTGCGCAGGCCACCCCCGGCCGATACTGTCCCAGCTCCAGCTGCATCCCCCGCCGTTCTCCAGCCGCCAGGTCGGCCTCGAACGCCTCGACGGTGGTCAGCGTCCCGGTGGTGAACGGGCGCATGCCGTTTTCCCGCAGGTAGCGCAGCCGCTGTTCGGTGGTGAGCGTCGCGAGCAGCGCCTTGCCGAGTGCGGTAGCGTGTGCCCCCTCATCGAAGCCGGGAACCAGGTCCTCCAGGTAGGGAGAGCGTGGGCCTTCGGTGGCGGCCGTGATGGCGATCTGGCCGCCGACGAAGCGGCCCAGGAAGTGGCTATAGCCGGTGTCGAGGACGGCCCGCCGCAGGGACTCCCCGACCGCCGGCGGTCCACGGAAGGCGCTGACCAGCTCACGGTAGCGGTCGGCTATCTCCAGGCCCACGATGTACGTGCCGTCCTCGCGCCGGATCACGTAGCCCTCGTACGCCAGGGTGCGGACGAGGTGATAGGTGGTCGCCACGGTCAGCTCGCACCGTCGCGCGATCTGTTTGACGGTCAGCCCCTTCGGGGCACGACCGACTGATTCGAGCACTCGTAGCGCACGGGACACGCTTCGGATGAGGTCCGAAGGCTCCGCCAAGGGGTCGCGCACAACCACCTCCGCAGCCGGGGACTTACACCATATGAAATTCAGGACCGGCAGGAAACGCCTGTTCGGGCAGAGAACACCAGATCGTCATCCACTATTAGTGACCCGATGATCACTTTCCGCTGCTCGCGACGGGGGTGTGCGGGTACCCGGACACCGCCCGACGCTGTGCTGATGCTGGCTCCCGGCGACAGCACATCCAGCTCGATGGAGGTACTAACCGGACCGAAGTTGCGGCAGCCGGACCGACGGATGCGGCAGCCCGACCGCGAACTGGTCGCAGAGAGATTGTCAGCCGGTCCGGTCCGCGATCTGGTCACAGAGAGTTTCGAGCGCCTGCCGGGCCGGGCCCGCCGGCAGCGGCGCAAGCTGCGCGCGCGCCTCCTCAGCGCGGCTCCGGACGGTCTCCCGGGCCCGCTTCAACGCCGGGCTCTCCCGGAGCAGTCCAAGTGCCTCGGCATGCAGGTCGTCGTCGGTCAGCGGGCCGACCGCCAGGAGTTCCCGGAGCCGCAGCGACGAGGCATCAGCGTCGTCCGAGGCGAGAGCGTACAACACCGGCAGGGTGGGGATGCCCTCACGGAGATCCGTCCCGGGCGTCTTGCCGGAGCGCTCCGCCTCGCTGGAGATGTCCAACAGGTCATCCGAGAGCTGGAAGGCGACCCCGATGGTCTCGCCATAACCGGCCAGCGCCTCGGTGTGCGTCGGACTGGCCCCGCTGAACATCCCACCGAACCGCGCCGCGGTAGCGATCAACGAGCCGGTCTTCTCGGCGATCACGTGCAGGTGGTGCGCCACCGGGTCGACACCGGGGCGTGGCCCCACGGTCTCCGCGATCTGGCCGTGCACCAACCGGGCGAAGGTCCGCGCCTGCAGTCGGACAGCTTCGGTGCCCAGGTCGGCCGAGATATCCGCGGCGCGGGCAAAGAGATAGTCACCGACCAGAATGGCCACCGAGTTCGTCCACCGCGAGTTGGCGCTCGGCGCCCCCCGACGCACCGGCGCCTCGTCCATGACATCGTCGTGGTAGAGCGTGGCCAGGTGGGTCAGCTCCACCACCACGGCCGCCGGCACCACCTGCTCCCGAGTCGGGTCCCCGAACTGGGCGCCAAGCGCCACCAACAGCGGGCGGAATCGCTTGCCACCGGCGTCAAGGAGGTGTCGCGCGGCCTCGGTGACGAACGGGTCGGCGCTGACGACATCGTCCCGCAGCGCAGCCTCGACCCCTGACAGCACCTGAAGCGCCGAATCCGGGAGCCCCGCGTCGATCGGGTGCAGCCCGACGGCACCCACCTGACCCGCGCCGCCCCGGCCGGAACGACTGCCCAGGCCGGTGGCACCCGAAAGCTTGTCAGCCGGATTCACCACGTCTCCCACCATGCCACACCAGTACCGCCAGCCCCGGGGCGGGGATGACGGAGGGCTCACCGAATGCGCCCATGACCTCCGAGAACAGCCCCGGGGCCGGCACGGAGGTCACGTGCCGGCCCCGGATCAGCGGTATCACCGCACGAACTCTGCGGCTCCCGCGGCGAGATCGAGCAGCGGCTGCGGAAACACGCCGAGCACCAGGGTGGCAACCACACCGATGGTCAGCGCGGCCGAGGTCAGCCAACCCGGCATGACCACGGCGGGAGTGGACTCGCCGGGCTCGGAGAGCCACATCAGCACGACCACCCGCAGATACGGGAAGGCGAGCACCATGCTGGTCAGCACACCGGCGATCACCAACCAGCCCTGACCGCCGTCGAACGCCGCGCTGAAGACCGCGAACTTGCTCGTAAAGCCGCTGGTCAGCGGGATGCCGGCAAAGGCGAGCAGGATAAAGGTGAACAGCCCGGCGTAGAAGGGCGAGCGCTGCCCCAGGCCCGCCCAGCGGGACAGGTGGGTGGCCTCGCCGTCGGCGTCCCGAACCAGGGTGACCACGGCGAACGCGGCCAGCACCGAGAAGCCGTAGGCCACCAGGTAGAACATCGTCCCGGAGACCCCGTCGCTGGTCGGCGCGAGCACCCCGACCAGCAGGTAGCCCGCGTTGGCGATCGAGGAGTACGCGAGCAGCCGCTTGATGTCGGTCTGGGTGACCGCCAGCACCGCGCCGACGAGCATGGTCAGCACCGCCACCGTGCCGAGGACCGGGGTGAAGTCCCAGCGGGCTCCCTCGAAGGCAACGTGGAAGACCCGCAGCAGGGCGCCGAACGCGGCGACCTTCGTGCAGGCGGCCATGAAGCCGGTAATCGGGGTGGGCGCCCCCTGGTAGACATCCGGCGTCCAGACGTGGAACGGCGCGGCACCGGCCTTGAACAGCAGGCCGATGGCGATCATCGCCATACCGCCGAAGAGCAGCACCGAGCTGGACGGGCTCTCCGCGACTGCCGCGTGGATGGTGGCGAAGTCAACCCCCGCCGCCCGGCCGGGGATGCCGGCGGTGAAGCCGTACACCAGCGCGACACCGAAGAGGAAGAACGCCGAAGCGTAGGCGCCGAGCAGGAAGTACTTCATCGCCGCTTCCTGGCTCAGCAGCCGCCGCCGGCGAGCCAGGGCGCAGAGCAGGTAGAGCGGCAGGGAGAGGACCTCAAGCGCGATGAACATGGTCAGCAGGTCGTTCGCCGCCACGAAGATCAGCATGCCGCCGACCGCGAAGCTGGTCAGCGGGTACACCTCGGTCGCGCCCGGGGCCCCTTCGGCCTGCCGACGGTCGTCCGCCGACTCGGCGGTCACCGCCGCCTGAGCGACGAACGCCCCGCCGCGCTCGACCGTACGCTCACCGATGAGCAGCAAGGCCATCGCGGCCAACACCAGAATCGCGCCCTGCAGGAAGAGCGCCGGCCCGTCGATGGCGATCGCCCCACCGATGGTGATCAGACGATCATTGGCGTTCAACACCACCATGGTCAGCGCACCGAGCACCGCCAGCAGCGCCACCGCGAGCTGCACCACGTGCCGCCGCCGGCGCGGCACGAACGCCTCGACCAGGACACCGACCAGAGCGGCGCCCAACAAGATGAGCGTCGGCGCGAGCGCCGCGTAGTCGATCGACGGAAGCTTCAGCTCGCTCACCGGCTCGCCTCCTGTGGAGTTCCGGCCGACGGGGCCGGGTCAGTCTTGCCGATATCCTGCATGGTCGCCTGGACAGCAGGGTTGATTACATCCGTGACCGGCTTCGGGTAGAAGCCGAGCAGCACGATCAGCGCGACCAGCGGGGCCACTACGACCTTCTCGCGCAGGTTCAGGTCACGCTTCATCCCCTCGACCTCGGTCAGCGCCGGGTTGAGCGTGCCCTGGGTAGTGCGCTGCACCATCCACAGCACGTACGCGGCGGCCAGGATGATCCCGAGCGTGGCGATCACCGCCACCGGCTTGTTCACCGAGAAGGTGCCGATCAGCACCAGGAACTCGGAGATGAACGGTGCGGTGCCGGGCAGCGCCAGCGAGGCGAGACCAGCGAAGAAGAGCACCCCGGCCAGCAGCGGAACCAGCTTGCCGGCGCCACCGAAGTCGCTGATCAGCGCGGAGCCCCGGCGGGCGACCAGCATCCCGACCACCAGGAAGAGCAGACCAGTGGCGAGCCCGTGGTTGACCATGTAAAGCACCGCGCCGGTGGCCGCCTGACTGGTGAACGCGAAGATGCCGATCCCGATGAAGCCGAAGTGCGCGATCGAGGTGTACGACACCAGCCGCTTCAGGTCGTTCTGACCGATCGCGAGGAGCGCCGCGTAGATGATGCCGATCACGCCCAGCGCCAGCGCCCACGGGGCGAACCACTTGGCCGCGTCCGGGAACAGCGGGAGGCAGTAGCGCAACAGGCCGAACGTCCCGACCTTGTCGAGCACACCGACCAGCAGCGCGGCGGCACCGGCGGGGGCGGCGCCACCGGCGTCCGGCAGCCAGGTGTGGAACGGGAAGAACGGGGCCTTGATGGCGAAGGCGATGAAGAAGCCGAGGAAGAGCCAGCGCTCGGCACCGGTGGAGATGTCCACCTGCGACAGCTCCACCCAGTCGAAGGTCTTCCCGCCGACCACCCAGAGGCCGATCACCGCGGCGAGCATGAACAAGCCGCCGACCAGCGAGTAGAGAAAGAACTTCACGGCCGCGTACTGCCGCTGGTGTCCGCCGTAACTGCCGATGAGGAAGTACATCGGCACGAGCATGACCTCGAAGAACACGTAGAAGAGGAAGACATCGGCGGCGGCGAAGACGCCGATCATCGTGAACTCGAGCACCAGCAACAGTGCGAAGTAGGTTGGCACCGACCGCTTGGACGACTCGGCGTCGTGCCAGGAAGCCAGAATCACCAGCGGCACCAGCAACGCGATCAGCATCAGCATGACCAGCGCGATACCGTCGGCGGCGAAGGTGAAGTTGACGCCCCAGTTCGGAATCCACGGATAGGACTCGCGGAACTGGAACCGGTCACCACCGGTCTGCCAGGTCACCCACATGACCACCGAGAGCGCCAGCACCAGCAGCGACCAGCCGAGCGCCACCTGTTTGGCCAGCTCCGGCCGGCGGCGAGGCAGGACGGCGACCACCAGGGCACCGACCAGCGGTGCCACGGTGAGCACCGAAAGAAACGGGAAGTCGGACATTACGCGGCCTTACCTCCGTCGTCACTGTGCGGTCCGCCGACGGCGGCCACTGCGGGGTTCCCCGACCGCCTCCTGAGGTCGATCACACCAGCCACCCCGCCTCGACGGCCAGGAAGGCCGCCACCACCAGCAGGGCACCGGCCAGGATCGAGGTGGCGTACGACCGGACGAAGCCGGTCTGCAGCCGCCGGAGCCGACCCGAGCCACCGCCGACGCCGGCGGCGAGAGCGTTGACCAGCCCGTCGATGCCCCGGTTGTCCAGGTAGACCAGCGCCCGGGTGAGGAAGATGCCCGGCTTCTCGAACACCGTCTCGTTGACGGCGTCGGTGTAGAGGTTCTTCCGGGCGGCGGTGACCAGCACCCCCGCCGGCTGCGGCTCGGTGGCCGTGCCGCGCCGGAACAGGAACCAGGCGAGCCCGGCACCGATCACGGTTACCCCGATCGACAGAATCGTGATGGCGAGGTGCGAGAGCACCGTCTCGTGTGCGGCCTCCGAGCCACCACCCAGTCCGGCGGTCGCCTCCAGCCACTCGGGCACGGGCCCGACCATCAGGGCGCCGGCGCCGATGGAGCCGACCGCGAGCAGGATCAGCGGGATCGTCATCAGCTTCGGCGACTCGTGCGGGTGGTCGATCTCCTCGGTCCAGCGAGCCGGGCCGTGGAAGGTGAGCACGAACAGCCGGGTCATGTAGAACGCGGTCAGTCCGGCACCGAGCAGGGCCGCCATACCGAACAGCCAGGCCGTCCAGTCGTCCCGCTCGAAGGCGGCCACGATGATCGGCTCCTTGGAGAAGAAGCCGGAGAACGGCGGCAGGCCGATGATCGCCAGCCAGCCCGCCATAAAGGTCAACCAGGTGATCTTCATGTACTTCGCCAGCCCACCGAAGCGCCGGATGTCGACCTGGTCCTTCATCCCGTGCATCACCGAGCCGGCACCCAGGAACATGTTGGCCTTGAAGAAGCCGTGCGCCAGCAGGTGCACGATGGCCAGCGCGTACGCCGCGCCACCGAGGCCGACTCCGAGGAACATGTAGCCGATCTGGCTCACCGTCGACCAGGCGAGCACCCGCTTGATGTCGTCCTTGGCCATCCCGATGATGGCGCCGAGCAGCAGCGTCAGCGCGCCGACGCTGACCACGACCAGCTGCAGCGTCGAGTTCGCCGAGAAGATCGGGTTGGAGCGGGCGATCAGGTACACACCCGCGGTGACCATGGTGGCGGCGTGGATGAGCGCCGAGACCGGGGTCGGGCCCTCCATCGCGTCCGGAAGCCACGCCTGCAGCGGAAACTGGCCCGATTTTCCGGCCGCACCGAGCAGCAGGAGCAGGCCGAGCAGCAGGACCGTGGTGGCGGTCAGCGAGCCGACACCGGTGAAGACCTCGTCGTACTGCGTGGTGCCCAGGGTGGCGAACATGATGAAGATGCCGATCAGCAGGCCGGCATCGCCGACCCGGTTCATCAGGAACGCCTTCTTACCGGCGGTGGCGGCGGCGGGCCGCACGTACCAGAAGGAGATCAGCAGGTACGACGCCAGCCCGACGCCCTCCCAGCCGAAGAAGAGCATCACGTAGTTGTTGCCGAGCACCAGCAGGAGCATGGCGGCGACGAACAGGTTGAAGTACGCGAAGAACCGCCGACGCCCCGGGTCGTGGGCCATGTACTCCACCGCGTACAGGTGGATCAGGGAGCCCACCCCGGTGATCAGCAGTACGAAGACCGCCGCCAGCGGGTCGAAGAGCAGCCCGAAGTCCACTCGCAGTTCACCGACCGCGATGAAATCCCAGAGGCTCAGCTCAACGGACCGGTTCTCCAGACCGCGGAGCTGGAAGAAGTAGGTCAGGCCAAGCAGGAACGCGACACCGACCGACGCGACACCCAGCCAGTGCCCCCACCGGTCCGCCCGACGGCCGAGTAGCAGCAGGATCGCCGCGCTGACCAGCGGGATCGCCACCAGCAGCCAGACGCTGCCGAGCAACCCTTCGGCGGTCGCGTACGTGACGTCGCCCACCGGCTCGACGGGGGCTTTCGCCAGAATCTCCATCACCGCAGGCCCCTCAGTACTTCAGCAGGTTGGCGTCGTCGACGCTCGCCGAGCGCCGGGTCCGGTAGATCGCCATGATGATCGCGAGTCCGACCACGACCTCGGCCGCGGCCACCACCATCACGAAGAACGCCATGATCTGCCCGTTGAGGTCACCGTTGATCCGGCTGAAGGTGACCAGGGTCAGATTGGCCGCGTTGAGCATCAGCTCAACACACATGAACAGCACGATCGCGTTCCGCCGGACGAGTACCCCGGCGGCACCGATGGTGAACAGCACCGCGGCGAGGACCAGGTAGTAGTTCGGCTCGACCGAGAAGAACTCGCTCACTTTTCGGTCCCCTTCAACGTCGTGTCCTCGGCGGTCAGCTCACGAACCGGCAGGATCTCCGGGGTGCTCTGCTCGGCCAGCCGGCCGTCGGGCAGGCGGGCCGGCGTGGCGACCGACGAGGAGGTGGCGAAGACGCCGGGGCCGGGCTTCGGGCCGGGGTAGTTACCGGGGCGGAACCGCGCCTTCATGGTGGCGGCCTGGTCCATCCGGTCCTCCCGGCGCCGCTCGATGTGCGCCAGCACCATCGCACCCACCGCCGCCGTGATCAGCAGCGCCGAGGTCAGCTCGAAGGCGAGGACGTACTTGGTGAACAGCAGCCGGGCGATGCCCTGCACGTTGCCCTCGGCGTTGGCCGCGGTGAGCCCGACGGCGGTGCTGTCGGCCAGCGCCCGGTGCAGGCCGGTGCCGACGAGTCCGGCGAACCCGACGCCGAGCACGAGCGCCGCGACCCGCTGGCCGCGCAACGTCTCGATCACCGAATCCGAGACGCCGCGGCCCACCAGCATCAGCACGAAGAGGAACAACATCATGATCGCGCCGGTGTAGACGATGATCTGCACCACGCCGATGAACGGCCCGGCCTGGATCACGTAGAAGACGCCCAGGCAGAGCATCGTCACGACCAGCATCAGCGCCGAGTGCACCGCGTTGCGGGCGGCGACCATGCCGATCGCGCCGATCAGCGCCAGCGGGGCGAGGATCCAGAAGGTGACTGCCTCACCTCCGGGTACCGAACCCGCCGCGGCGAGCACCGTCTGCGTGGTCATGCTCCGTCTCCCTTGTCCGCCCGTTCTGCGGCCTGGTCGGCGCCGGGGAACTGCACACCGGGGTGCTCGCTGATCCGGTAGCGGCCGGGGCCCATCGGCGAGCGCTCCGCCCCGGCCGAGGTGCCCGGGTTCTCCAACGCGCCGACGTAGTAGTCCTTCTCGCTGTCACCCAGCCGCATCGGGTGCGGCGGCTGCTCCATACCGGACAGCAGCGGCGCCAGGAGCTGCTCCTTGGTGAAGATCAGATCCTTGCGGTTGTCCCGGGCCAGCTCGTACTCGTTGCTCATGGTCAACGAGCGGGTCGGGCACGCCTCGATGCAGAGTCCGCAGAAGATGCACCGGGCGTAGTTGATCTGGTAGACGCTGGCGTACCGCTCGCCCGGGGAGAAGCGCTCCTCCTCGGTGTTGTCGCCACCCTCCACGTAGATCGCGTCCGCCGGACAGGCCCAGGCACACAGCTCACAGCCGATGCACTTCTCCAGGCCGTCCGGGTGCCGGTTGAGGATGTGCCGCCCGTGATAGCGCGGCGCCGCGACCGGCGGCTTGAACGGGTAGTCGGTGGTGACCACCTTCTTGAACATGTGCGAGAAGGTGACCCCGAAGCCCTTGAACGTTCCGGTGATCGCGCCCATGTCACACCTCCCTGGAGTCCGTGTCGGCGAGGTTGGCCGGCTCCCGCTCGGCGACAATGCGCTGCGTCCGCGGGCTCGGTGGTACCTGAAGGTCCAGCGGCGGCAGCGGGAAGCTGCCCGGCGGCCGGTCGTTGACCTCCTCGGCCAGGGTCGGCTTCGGCGCCGGCCGACGGCTTGGCCAGATCAGGGTGACGATCAGCACCACACCGGCGACGGCCCCGTAGAGGATCAGCCGGTCCGCCTGCTCCCAGCCCTGGGTCTTCAGCCAGCCCGCCAGCACCAGGATCCAGACCAGGTTGAGCGGGAGCAGGACCTTCCAGCCGAGGCGCATGAACTGGTCGTAGCGGAGCCGGGGCAGGGTGCCCCGCAGCCAGACGAAGACAAAGACGAGGAGGAGGACCTTGCCGAAGAACCACAGCATCGGCCACCAGCCGGAGTTCGCCCCATCCCAGATGCTGATCGGCCAGGGCGCGCGCCAGCCGCCGAGGAAGAGCGTCACCGTGAACGCCGACATGGTCACCATGGCGACGTACTCGGAAAGCATGATCAGCGCGAACTTCAGTGAGCTGTACTCCGTCATGAAGCCGGCGACCAGTTCGGACTCCGCCTCGGGCAGGTCGAACGGGGCCCGGTTGGTCTCGCCAACGATGGCGATGAAGAAGATGACGAAGCTCGGGAAGAGCAGGATCGCGTACCAGCCGGGCGCCGTGACATTGAGGCCAAAGAACTCAACCTCGGGGCGTTCTCCCTGGGCCGCGACGATCCCGCTGGTCGACATCGTGCCCGAGAGCATGAAGACCGCCACGATGGAGAGGCCCAGCGCGATCTCGTACGAGATCAGCTGCGCGGCGGAGCGCAGGCCGCCCAGGAGCGGGTAGGTCGACCCGGAGGCCCAGCCCGCCAGCACCACGCCGTAGACCGCCATCGACGAGCAGGCCAGCACCAGCAGCACCGCCACCGAGACATCGGTGACCTGCAACGGCGTCTGGTGCCCGAAGATGCTGACCATCGGGCCGAAGGGCATCACCGACAGCGCGGTGACCGCACAGACCACCGAGATGACCGGGGCGAAGAAGTAGACGACCTTGTCCGCGGAGCGCGGCAGGATGTCCTCCTTGAAGGCCATCTTCATGCCGTCCGCGAGCGTCTGGAGCAGACCGAACGGGCCAAGCTGGTTGGGGCCCGGCCGGACCGCCATCCGGCCGACGACCCGCCGCTCGAACCAGACGCCGAGCAGCGTGGCCAGCAGGCCGAACGCAAACGCGAAGACAACCTTGATCAGGACCAGCCACCAGGGGTCCTGGCCAAAGTCGGCCAGCGTCGGTTCCTGGGCGAGGAAGGTCACTGTGCCCACCTTTCGGTCGCGACTGCGGGGCTAACTCGCCCCACTCGTGCTCTCCCCGCCCTCACTGGACACCACCGGAGTTGAGGAGCGGGCCCGGGCGGCCGGTCGCGTCGGCGGCGACCGGCGCGTCGGACTGCGGGGGAACGGTCGAGCCGGTCGTACCGGCGGAGATCCGCACGACCGAGCCGGCCGCGACGCCAAGGCTGCGGCGGAGGGTCGATCCGGGCGAGTTGGTGGGCAGCCAGACCACGCCGTCCGGCATCTCGGTCACCACCACCGGCAGGGTGACACCGCCGCGTTCGGTGCCGACGGTCACTGCGTCTGAGTCGGCGACACCGATCGACTCCGCGGTGCTCCGGGACAGCCGGACCACCGCTGGGCGGGCCGTACCGCCGAGGTGCTCATCCCCGTCGGTCAGGCTGCCCAGGTCGATCAGCTGGTGCCAGGTGGCCAGCACCGCCTCGCCGGCGCCCGGCTGTGGTACGGCCGCCGGGGCCACCGTCGGCAGGGCCGGCTTCGTGGTCTGGGTACGCGGCAGTTCGCCCAACTCGCGGCGGATGGCCGGCACATCAGCGGTGCCGAGCCGCACGTCAAGCTGCGCGGCGAGCGCGTCCAGCACCCGACCGTCGGTCATCGCGGCGGTGTTCAGCACCGCCTCGAAGGGGCGCAGCCGCCCCTCCCAGTCCAGGAAGCTTCCGGCCTTCTCCACCACCGGGGCGACCGGGAGGACCACGTTCGCCCGCCGCGCCACCGCGCTGTTGCGCAGCTCCAGGCTGACCAGGAAGGGCACCGTGTCCAGCGCCTGCTCGGCCAGCCGGGGGTCGGCCAGGTCCGCCGGGTCGACGCCGGCGACGACCAGCGCGCCGAGCTGGCCGGCGCTCGCCGCGGTGAGGATGGCGTCCGTGTCCCGACCCGCCTGGCTCGGGATGGTTCCGGCCGGCACGTCCCACGCCTGGCCCAGCTCGGCGCGGGCGGCGGGCTCGGTGACCAGCCGGCCACCGGGGAGCAGGTTCGGCAGGCAGCCCGCGTCCACCGCACCCCGGTCACCGGCGCGCCGCGGCACCCAGGCCAGCTTGGCTCCGGTACGCCGGGCCACCTCCGCCGCGGCGGAGAGCCCACCCGGGGTCGTACCCAGCCGCTCACCGACGAGCAGAACCGCCCCCGGCTGGCTGAGCGCCTCGGCGACCGTCGCGTGCTCGGCGAGCACGCTCGCCTCCTCGCCCGGCACCACCCGGGCCAGCTTGGCGCCGAGCTTCTCCAGGCCGCGGGTGGCGAACGGCGCGATGGCGTAGACCGTCAGGTTCTTCTTCAGGTGCGCCTTGCGCAGCCGCAGGAAGAGGATTGGGCACTCCTCCTCCGGCTCCAGGCCGACCAGCACCACCGCGGGCGCCTGCTCGATGTCGGCGTAACTGACATCGGTGGCTCCGGCGACCGAGCTGGCCAGGAAGTCGGCCTCCTCGCGGGAGACCGGCCGGGCCCGGAAGTCGAGGTCGTTGGTCTGCAGCGCGACCCGGGCGAACTTCGCGTACGAGTAGGCGTCCTCGACGGTCAACCGACCGCCGGTGAGCACCGCCGTACCCGATCCACCATCGCGGGCGGCCCGCAGGCCGTCGGCGGCGACCGTCAACGCCTCACTCCAGGAGGCCTCGCGCAACTCGCCGGTGCGCTCGTCGCGGACCAGCGGCGTGGTCAGCCGGTCGGTGGCGCGGGCGTACTGGAAGCCCCAGCGCCCCTTGTCACAGTTCCACTCCTCGTTGACCGCCGGGTCGTCGCCGGCCAGCCGCCGCAGCACCTTGCCCCGTCGCCAGTCGGTGCGCTGGGCGCAGCCGGCCGAGCAGTGCTCGCAGATGCTGGGGCTGGAGACCAGGTCGAACGGGCGGGCGCGGAAGCGGTACTGCGCGCCGGTCAGCGCCCCCACCGGGCAGATCTGGACGGTGTTACCCGAGAAGTACGAGTTGAACGGCACATCGCCGTCCCCGCTCTCCGCGTCGCCGTACGCCTCGTCCCGGTAGATGTTGATCTCCTCGGCCGACGAACGGTTCATCAGGTCGATGAACTTGTCGCCGGCGATCTCCTCGGAGAACCGGGTGCACCGCTGGCAGAGCACGCACCGTTCGCGGTCGAGCAGCACCTGCGTGCTGATCTCCAGCGGCTTCTCGTACTCGCGCTTGTGCTCGTGGAACCGGGAGTCGGTGCGGCCGGTCGACATCGCCTGGTTCTGCAGCGGACACTCGCCGCCCTTGTCACACATCGGGCAGTCGAGCGGGTGATTGACGAGCAGCAGCTCCATCATCCCCTCCTGCGCCTTCTTGGCGACCGGGGAGGAGAGCTGCGTCTTCACCACCATGCCGTCAGCGACGGCCTGGGTGCAGGAGGCGACCGGCTTGCGCTGCCCCTCCACCTCGACCAGGCACTGCCGGCAGGCCCCCACCGGGGCCAGCAGCGGATGGTCGCAGAACCGAGGAATCTCGACGCCCATCTGCTCGGCCACCCGGATCACCAGCTCCCCCTTGGGCGCGGTGACCTCAATGCCGTCGATGGTGAGCGTGACCATCTCGGTCTGCTTGGCTACGTCCGTCATCAGTGGGCCCCCACCAGCTGCTTGTCGGAAAGCTTCGGTGCGGTCCGGCCCTCGACATAGTCGAGGTAGTCCTGCTTGAAGAACTTCAGCGAGGAGGTCACCGGGCTGGTGGCACCGTCACCGAGGCCGCAGAACGAGCGGCCGAGAATGTTGTCGCAGGTGTCCAGGAGCGTGTCCAGGTCCTCCTGGGTGCCCTGGCCGGAGAGGATCCGCCGGTAGACGCGGACCATCCAGTAGTTGCCCTCCCGGCACGGGGTGCACTTGCCGCACGACTCGTGGTGGTAGAACTCCAGCCACCGGTACGTCGCGTAGACCGGGCAGTCCTGATCGGAGAAGATCTGCGTCGCCGTGGTGCCGAGAATCGACCCCGCCGCCGCCACTCCCTCAAAGTCCAGCGGCACGTCCAGGTGGTCGGCGGTCAGCAGCGGCGTCGACGAGCCGCCCGGCGTCCAGAACCGCAGCGAGTGCCCCGGCTGCATCCCGCCGGCCAGCTCGATCAGCTCGCGGAGCGTGACCCCCATCGAGCACTCGTACTGGCCCGGGTTAACGACCCGGCCGGAGAGCGAGTAGATCATCGGGCCGGAGGACTTCTCCGTGCCCATGCTCCGCCACCAGGCGGCGCCCCCCAACACGAGGTACGGAACCGAGGCGATGGTGCCGACGTTGTTCACCACCGTCGGACTGGCGTAGAGACCGTGGGTCGCGGGGAACGGCGGGCGCAGCCGAGGCTGGCCGCGGAAGCCCTCCAACGAGTCCAGGAGCGCGGTCTCCTCACCGCAGATGTACGCCCCGGCCCCCGAGTGCACCACCAGCTCCAGATCGAAGCCGCTGCCGAGGATGTTCTTCCCGAGGTAGTTCCGGGCGTACGCCTCCTGCACCGCGTGGCGCAGCCGGCGAGCGGCGTGCACTGCCTCGCCGCGGATGTAGATGTAGGCACGGTTGGCCCGGATCGCGTACGACGCGATGATCACACCCTCGATCAGGGAGTGCGGGTCGTGCGTCATCAGCGGCAGGTCCTTGCAGGTACCCGGCTCGCCCTCGTCCGCGTTGACCACCAGGTAGTGCGGTCGGGTCGGGGCCTTGCCGTCCGGCTCCTGCGGGATGAACCCCCACTTGAGGCCGGTCGGGAAGCCCGCGCCGCCCCGACCGCGCAGCCCAGAGGCCTTGACCAGCTGGATCAGGTCGTCCGGGTGGGCACCCAACGCCTTGCGCAGCGCGGCGTACCCGTCCAGCCGCTCATAGGTCCCGATCCGCCAGGCGTCCGGCGACAGCCAGCGCTTGGTGAGCACCGGCGTGAGCTTGGCCAGCGTCTCCGGCCGAGGAGTGGTCACTGGTCTGCACCCCTTTCGTTCCCGGCCACATCTCCCATGCCCGCCGCTGCGTCCTTCAACGAGCGCTCCTTCACCGGCGCCTCGTCCCCCGCGGGCTTGGCGTCGCTGGCGGGTTTGGCGTAACCGGCCGGTCGGCTCTCCTTGGCCGCGCCAGCCGGAGCGGCGGCGGGCTTGGCGGCCTCGGCCTTCGCCTTCGCCTCGGCGGCTGCCTGCTCGGCCTCCGCCTTGCTGCGGATCGGCGTGTTCGGGTCAAACCCGGTGACCGCGATGCCGTGCTCCTGCGCCAGCCGCAGCCCGCGCACGGTCGGCTCGCCCGGGACCCCGTCGGCGACCGCGCCCTCGCGCTCGTCGGCGAAGCCGGCGAGCTGCACCGACATCTCCTTCAGCTGGCAGAGCCGAGCCCCGCGACTCGGCTGCGGCCGGTTACCGGCACGCAGCTCGTCAACCACGCCGACCGCCGTCTTCGGGTCCACGTTGTCGAAGAAGTCGTAGTTGACCGTCATCACCGGTCCGTAGTCGCACGCCGCCAGGCACTCGGCGTGCTCCAGGGTGACCGTGCCGTCGGCCGTGGTCTCCTCGTGCCCGACACCGAGGTGCTCGACCAGGGCGTCGTACACCTCCTGGCCGCCCAGCACGTTGCACATCGTGTTGGTGCAGACGCTGACCAGCCAGTCACCGGTCGGCCGCCGCTTGTACATCGTGTAGAACGAGGCGACCGCACCGACCTGGGCCTTGTTCAGCCCCAGCACCTCGGCGCAGAACGCGATGCCGGCCGGAGAGACATACCCCTCCTCCGACTGCACCAGGTGCAGCAGCGGCAGCAACGCCGAGCGGGACCGATCGGCCGGATACCGAGCGATGATCTCCCGGGCCCGCGCCCGGGTCTCCTCGGAAAACACGGTCATCGGTGCCCCCTTTCCGTTCGCGACTGCGTCACTCACCGGTCACACCCACCCATCACCGGGTCCAACGAGGCGCCACCGGCGATCACGTCCGCGATCAGGCCGCCCTCGGCCATCGCCGGCAGGGCCTGGAGGTTGACGAAGCTCGGTTCCCGGTAGTGCACCCGGTACGGCCGGGTCCCACCGTCGGAGACCGCGTGCACACCAAGCTCACCCCGGGGTGCCTCGATGCCCACGTACACCTGGCCGGGCGGAACCCGGAAGCCCTCGGTGACGAGCTTGAAGTGATGGATCAGCGACTCCATCGACTGCCCCATGATCTTTGCCACGTGCTCCAGCGAGTTGCCCATGCCGTCGACCCCGATGGCGAGCTGCGCCGGCCAGGCGATCTTCCGATCCGCCACCATCACCGGGCCCGGCCGAAGCCGGTCCACCGCCTGCTCGACGAGCTTCAACGACTCCCGAATCTCGGCGAGCCGGACCAGATACCGGCCCCAGACGTCACCGTCGGTGTGGGTCGGCACGTCGAACTCGTACGTCTCGTAGCCGCAGTACGGCATCGTCTTGCGCAGGTCCCAGGCGAGGCCGGCGGAGCGCAGCACCGGGCCGGTCACACCCATCGCGAGGCAGCCGGTCGCGTCGAGCACCCCGACGTTCTGCGTCCGCTCCAACCAGATCGGCTGACCGGAGAGCATCTTCTCGTACTCCGCGAGCTTCTTCGGCATCAGCTTCAAGAAGTCACGGATCTTGGCGATCGCCTCGTCCGGCACATCCTGCGCCACCCCACCCGGGCGGACGTAGGCGTGGTTCATCCGCAGCCCGGTGATCAGCTCGAAGATCTCCAGGACGTACTCCCGCTCCCGGAAGCCGTAGAGCATCATGTTGATCGCGCCCAGCTCCATGGCCGTGGTGGCCACCCAGACCAGGTGCGAGGAGATCCGGTTGAGCTCCATCATCAGGACCCGGATGACGGTCGCCCGCTCGGTGATCTGCTCCTCGATGCCGAGCAGCTTCTCCACCGCCAGCGAGTACGCCGTCTCGTTGAACAGCGGGGCGAGATAGTCCATCCGGGTCACAAAGGCCGAGCCCTGGACCCAGTTCCGGAACTCCATGTTCTTCTCGATGCCGGTGTGCAGGTAACCGACGACCGAGCGGAGCTCACGGACCGTCTCGCCCTCCAGCTCCAGGACCAGCCGGAGCACCCCGTGCGTAGACGGGTGCTGCGGACCCATGTTGACGACGATCCGCTCGTCGTTGATCGGGTCAGTGCCGGAGAGGACGACATCCCAGTCCCCGCCGGTGACGGTAAAGACCTTGCCCTCGGCGGTCTCCCGCTCCGTGGCGTAGTTGGACGCGCTCACGCTACCTGCCCTCCGTTCCCGACTGCGGGGCTCGCAAGCTCACTCCTCGCGCTCACCGTCCCTGCCCTCCGTTCGCGACCGGGTTCGCAAGCTCACTCACTGGTACGACCTCCGGCGGTCCGGCGGCGGGATTTCGGCGCCCTTGTACTCGACCGGCACACCACCCAGCGGATAGTCCTTACGCTGCGGGTGGCCCTCCCAGTCGTCCGGCATAAGGATCCGGGTCAGGCCGGGGTGGCCGTCGAAGATGACGCCGAACATGTCGTACGCCTCCCGCTCCTGCCAGTCGGCGGTCGGGTAGACGCTGGTCACGCTGGGCAGGTGCGGCTCCTCGGCGGAGACCGCCGCCTCCAGCCGAACCTGACGCCGGTAGGTCATCGAGGTCAGCTGGTAGACCACGTGCAGCCGGCGGGCGTCGGCGCCGAGGTAGTCCACCCCGGACACTGACGAGAGGAGCTCGAACCGGAGCGAAAGGTCGTCCCGCATCACCTGGCAGACCTCGGCGATCCGCTCCGGGCGGATGTGCAGGGTCAGCTCACCCCGGTCGACCACGACCTTCTCGATCGCCTCGCCGAAGGCCGGGTACGCCTCCTCCAGCGCGTCGGCGACCTCGTCGAAGTAGCCGCCGTACGGCCGCGTGGCCGCCTCGATCGACCGCTGCGGGCGGACCAGCCCGCCGTAGCCGGAGACATCGCCGGTGCCCTGGTCGCCGAACATCCCACGCCCGGCGGGGCTCGACGGGGGCAGCTCGGCCGGAGCGCCGCCGGTGGCCCCGGCCGGGGTCACCGGTACTGGCACGCCGCCGTCGTCCGTCCTGTCCTGGGGTGCGCTCATGTCACCGGCCCTCCGTTCACGACCGCGGGGCTCGCAAGCTCAGTCACTTCTTCAACCCCTCGTACTGCTGCAGGTGGGGCTGGGCCTTCATCCAGTTCTCAATCCGCAGCTGCTCCTCGCGGCCCTCGCGGACAGCCTGCGTCCACTCGGCGCGGCGGGCCTTGTCGCTGCGGTACGACGACGGCATCGAGCCGTAGGGCACGACCGGCACGTCACCGCGCGCCTTACGGGCCTCCAGCATCTTGCGGCCGTTCGGACCAAGAGGCTCATGCATGATCTTCTCGCGGAGCTTGAGGACCGCGTCGATGAGCATCTCCGGCCGCGGCGGGCAGCCGGGCAGGTACATGTCCACCGGCACGACGTGGTCCACGCCCTGGACGATCGCGTAGTTGTTGAACATGCCTCCGCTGCTGGCGCAGACGCCCATCGACAGCACCCAGCGGGGCTCGGCCATCTGGTCGTAGATCTGCCGGAGCACCGGGGCCATCTTCTGGCTCACCCGCCCGGCAACAATCATCAGGTCCGCCTGCCGGGGTGAGGCCCGGAAGACCTCCATGCCCCAACGGCCCATGTCGTAGTGCGGGCCGCCGGCCGCCATCATCTCGATGGCGCAGCAGGCGAGGCCGAAGGTGGCCCCCCAGACCGACGACTTACGCGACCAGTTGACAAACTTCTCCACCGAGGTGAGCAGGACACCGGCGGGGAGCTTCTCCTCGATACCCATCTACGGCTCCTTCCTCAGTCCCAGTCCAGGCCGCCGCGCCGCCACACGTAGGCGTACGCGACGAGGACCGCGACGATGAACAGGACCATCTCCACGAGGCCGAAGATCGGCAGGGCATCGAACGAGACAGCCCAGGGGAGGAGGAAGATGATCTCGATGTCGAAGACGATAAAGAGCATCGCCGTCAGGTAGAACTTAATCGGAAACCGGCCACCGCCGACCGGCTGTGGGCTCGGCTCGATTCCACACTCATACGCCTCGAGCTTGGCCCGGTTGTAGCGGCGTGGGCCGGCGAGGCGGGCGGCTGCCACGGAGAACAGCGCGAACGCCGCGGCGAGGGCGAACAACCCGATGATCGGTATGTAAGGCGAGAGCGACATCGTTTCTCCTGCTCGTCCTTCCCTGCCCTCGATGCTGGACAAATATCACACTATTCACATCCCGACCGGCGATTGCCGGCGGGGTCAAAACACACCGCGATCCAGACCGCGTCACACAGCTGGCGCCGCCTTCGTCATCGCGTTGATGACCCGGTCCATCGCGTCCCCGTCGCGCGGGTCGGTCAGGTTGGCCAACAACTTGAGCACGAAGCGCATCAACATCGGGTGCGGCAGGCCGTACTTCGTGGCAGCCCGCATGATCTCGGGGCGACCGATCAGCTTCACGAAGATCCCGCCGAGCCGGTAGTAGCCGCCGAACCGGGCCTTCAGCTCCGCCGGGTACGCCATCAACGCCCGCTCCCGCTCGACGCCGGCCGACCGGGCGAGTGCCTGCACCGCGACCTCTGCGGCCAGCTCCCCCGACTCCATCGCGTACGCGATGCCCTCGCCGTTGAACGGGTTGACCATGCCGCCGGAGTCACCGACGAGCAGCGTTCCGCGCGAGTAGTGGGGCACCCGGTTGAAGCCCATCGGCAGCGCCGCACCGAGGATCGACCCCTCGGCGTTGGCCTCGTCGGCGATCCCCCACTCCTCGGGGGTGTTGGCGAGCCAGTCGGTGAGCAGCCGCCGGTAGTTCGTCTTGCCGAAGGCGGAGGAGGAGTTCAACACGCCGAGCCCGACGTTCACCCGGCCGTCACCCAGCCCGAAGATCCAGCCGTAGCCGGGCAGGAGCGCGTCACTGCCCTTACGGCGCAGCTCCAGCCAGGACTCGAGGTAGTTGTCGTCGTGCTTGGCCGGGCAGCGGTAGTACCGCCGGACCGCCACGCCGAGCGGTCGGTCATCCCGCTTGGCCAGACCGAGGGCGAGCGGGAAACGGCCGGAGACACCGTCCGCGGCGACCACGAGGGGCGCCCGGAAGGTGGCCGGTTCCTGCTCCGGGCCGACCACCGCCTCAACCCCGACCACTCGGCCGGCACGGTCGAACACCGGGGCGGTGACCTCGACTGCGGTGCGCAGCTCGGCACCGGCGGCGACGGCACGCTGGGCGAGCAGTTCGTCGAAGTCCATCCGGGGACGCACCAGGCCGTAGTTGGGGAAGCTGGCCAGGTCGGGCCAGTCCAGCTCGAGTCGGAGGCCACCGCCGACGACCCGCAGGCCACGGTTGCGCACCCAGCCCGCCTCGGCCGAGGTGTCCACGCCCATCCGCACCAGCTGGCGCACGGCGCGCGGGGTCAACCCGTCGCCGCAGACCTTCTCCCGCGGGAACTCGGTCTTCTCCAGCAGCAGCACTCGGACGCCGTGCTGGGCCAGGTGGTACGCGGTCGCCGAACCACCGGGGCCCGCGCCCACGACGATCACCTCGGCATCGTTCTCCGTGGTCATCCGCACCTCCCCTCCCGCACGCTCGTGAAAACGTTCACAAGCCAGACGGTACGGAGTCTATGACCGGCCAGGTAGCGGCTGCATATTAGGGGTACCTAACTTGCGCGAAAGCCGCCGGTCAGCGGCGGCAGAGCCGACGTAGCCCCCTGCTTCGGCACGAATCGCCGTTGCGGCGGGCCCTGCTGACCCGAGGCACGGGCGCCGCCCTCACGGCCGGAGGGCACGGTGCAGCGCGACGATGCCGCCGGTCAGATTGCGCCAGGCCACCCGCTGCCAGCCCGCCGACCCGATCTGCTCCGCCAGCGCCGCCTGATCCGGCCACGCGCGGATCGACTCCGCCAGGTAGACGTACGCATCCGGGCTGCTCGCCACCGACCGCGCCACCGCCGGCAGCGACCGCATCAGATACGACAGGTAGACCGTGCGAAAGACGGGGTTGACCGGGGTGCTGAACTCGCAGACCACCAGCCGGCCACCGGGCTTCGTGACCCGGGCCAGCTCGCGCAGCGCCGCGTCCGTGTCCTGCACGTTGCGCAGCGCGAAGGAGATGGTCACCGCGTCGAAGCTGGCGTCGGCGAAGGGCAACCGCAGCGCGTCCCCGGCCAACAGGGGCAGTTCGGGGCGGGTCCGCCGGCCCGCGGCCAACATGCCCAGGGAGAGGTCGGCGCCGACCGCGTACGCCCCCGATCGGGCGAGCTCCCCGGTCGAGACACCGGTGCCGGCACCCACGTCCAACACCCGCTCGCCGGGCCGCAGGTCCAGCGCGGCCCGGGTCGCCCGCCGCCAGGACCGGTCCTGCCCGAAGGAGAGAACGGTGTTCGCCAGGTCATAGCGGGCGGCCACGCCGTCGAACATCGTGGCGACCTCGTGCGGCTGCTTGTCCAGGCTGGCGCGCTGGCCCTGCGACGTACTCACCCCTCCACTGTGCCAGCCGTCGCACCTCCCCCCGGGAGGGCCCCCTGCCAGGCCATCCACGCCGCACCCCCACACCACGAGGGCGGGGTGGCCGTCGGCCCGCCCCGCCCTCGTCGACACCGGCTGTCAGTCGGCGTCCCGCTCCGACTCCGGGCTCACCAGGACAACCTTCCGTCGCCGTGAGAGCAGCAGCAGCGCAGCGCCGGCCAGCAGCACGACCGCACCAACGCCACCGATCAGGCCGACCTGCACCCCGGTGACCGGCAGGCCGCCGCCACCACCGGAGCCGGTCGGGGTATCCGTGGCGGTCGGGGTAGCTGTGGCGGTCGGGGTTGCCGTGGCGGTCGGGGTAGCCGTGGCGGTCGGGCTCGGCGAACCGGTGGGCGTGGGGCTCGGCGCGGAGAGGTTGACGAAGACGTCGAACTGGGCCGAGTCATCGCCGGGGTCGGTCTCCGCGAAGATCCGCCGCTGCTGGTCGGAGGCGGTTCGCGGCGTCGCCGCCGCCGCGCCGGAGGCGAGGTCGAGACCCACCGAGTAGAGGCTGCCCGGGCGGAGCACCGGCTCGGTCACGTCGGCGCCCACCCGCACCCGCACCGGCGCGGTGTAGAACTCGCCGGGGTCCAGCACCGCACCAGAATCGGCGCAGTGCACCTGCACCAGGCCATCGAGACCCGACTCTTCACAGCCCGCCGGCACTTCGGCGAAGGTAACGCCGGCCGGCAGGGTGATCCCGTACGCGATACCGGTGGCCGAGCGGCTGCCGTGGTTGTAGACGGCCCAATCCAGTGGCGCGGTCTCACCCGGCCGTACCGGCGTCCGTGCCGGCTCACCGCTGTCGTCGCCGTCGACCTCCACGTCGGCGTAGACGTCCTGCACCCAGCTGGTGAGGTCGTAGCCGGGCTTGACGACGGTGATGTCGTGCTCGATCTCGTTGTCCCCCGGGACCGGGTCGGCGGTGGCCGAGGTCACGGCGATGGCCAGGTGACCAGCATCACCGCGCTTGCCGAGGGAGAAGAGGGGGATACCGAAGTCCTCGCTGGTGCCGGCGGGCAGGTCACCGAGGAGGCAGCTGAAGGTGGTCCCGGTGGCCTCGCAGCCCGCCGGCACGACCACGCCGACCTTGCGTTCCTTCAGGTGCGCCGTCTCGACGGTCACCCGCACGGACTTCGCGTCGGCCGCGCTGCGGGTGTTGTTGATCTGGACCTTGAAAGGCTTGGCTCTGGCCTCCTCGACACCCTTGGCCAGCTCGTAACTGAGCGGAATCAATGCCAGGTCGGCCTGGTCAGCGGCGTGCGCCGGAGCGGACACCGATGCTGCCGGCCGCGACGAACAGGGCGACCGCCCCGGCCCGGGCCAGCGACGGACGGTGGAGCAACATCATCGATCCCCCCGAGGGTTAGGGACACGAGTTTCGAAACGAGCGGAGGCCCACCACCCCTCGATCGGGGTGGGGCGGCCCGGGCAGGCTCGCCCGGACCCGAAGCACCGGGCCGGGACACTAGCGGGCGATGATCACCCTGGCTAGCCCGCCGCGTGGGCGTGCGAACGTTGCCCTCGCAGCCAAGCCCGGGGATTGTCCGGATTAGCGGGGGTTGTCATCCACAACGTGGACCATCACATCGACGAACAGGCCACCGAAGTCAATACCTTCGGCCCACACCCTCGAGCCGTCCAGCCTCACACTAGCGTCGCTACCGAAAGGCCGGGTAGATCACCCGGCGTCAACCAGTGGCAGCGTCTTCCCGGCGCCGCCGCCCGGCAGGGCGATCGACGAGAAGTGCGACACCACCCGGTCATCCCGCGGGTCCTCGGCGGGAGTGCGGTGCACGGCGAGTCGCCGGTAGTGGGTGTCCCGCTGGGCGGGGATCCGGTCCGCTGACCGGATCATCCCGATCAGGTCGTGCAGGTTCGAACGGTGCCGCGCTCCGGCCGAGGAGATGACGTTCTCCTCCAGCATGATCGAGCCCAGATCGTCAACCCCCATGTGCAGCGCGAGCTGACCGACATCCTTGCCGGTGGTGAGCCACGACGCCTGGAGGTGTGGCACGGTCTCGAAGAAGAGCCGGGACACTGCCACCAGCCGCAGGTACTCCAGGGTGGTGGCCTGGGTCCGACCCTTGAGGTGGTTGTTCTCCGGCTGGTAGGTCCACGGGATGAAGGCCCGGAAGCCCCGCGTCCGGTCCTGCACGTCGCGGATCATCCGGAGGTGCTCGATCCGCTCGGTGGCGGTCTCCCCGGTACCCATCATCATCGTCGCGGTCGACTCGATGCCCTGCTGGTGGGCGAGCTCCATCACCTCGAGCCAGCGCTCACCGGACTCCTTCAGCGGCGCGATCGCCTTCCGCGGCCGGGCCGGCAGCATCTCGGCGCCGGCGCCCGCGATCGAGTCCAGGCCGGCCGCCTTGATCCGGGTGATGGCCTCGGTCAGCCCCACCCCGGACACCTTCGCCATGTGCAGGATCTCGCTCGGGCCGATCGAGTGGATGGCGAGCTGCGGGTAGGCCCGCTTCACCGAGGAGAAGAGCTCCTCGTAGTACTCCACCCCGTAGTCGGGATGATGCCCACCCTGAAGCATCACCTGGGTGGCGCCCAACTCGACGGCCTCGCCGCAGCGGCGCAGGATCTCCTCCGTCGGGTGGGTCCAGCCCTCCCGGTGCTTGGGCGCGCGGTAGAAGGCGCAGAACCGGCACGCCGTCACACAGACGTTCGTGTAATTGATGTTGCGGTCGATCAGGTACGTGACGATGTTGTCCGGGTACCACCGCCGCCGTACCGCGTCGGCCGCCTCACCCAGCGCGTGCAAGGGCGCTTCGGTGTAGAGCAGCAGGGCCTCCTCAGGCGTGATCCGCCCGCCGTCCGCGCCGCGCTGCAGGATGTCGTTGATCTCCCGGCTCACCGTCACGCTCCCGAGCCTACGTCGCCCCGGCCCGACCGGTGACGAGCGGCCACCGGCGGTGTGAGCTCTCCGGCCGTTGACCCGCCGCCGCCCGGGTGGCCGACCAATCGCGGCCGGCACCGCCCCGCGGGCTCAGGCATCGTAGTCAACCGTGAGTCGATCGGTGGTCGGGCTGGACTGGCAGGTGAGAACGTAACCCGCTGCCAGCTCGTCCGGCTCCAGCGCATAGTTGCGGGCCATCGTCACCGCACCGGCCACGACCTTCGCCCGGCAGGTCGAACAGACGCCCCCCTTACACGCGTACGGCAGCTCCGCGCGAACCCGCAGCGCCGCGTCCAGCACCCGATCCGCCCGGTCCATGGTCACCGTTGACGAACGCCCGTCGAGGATGATCGTGACCTCGGTACCCGCCTCCGGCTGGTGCTCGGGGCGGCGGACCGGCTCCGGGGGCGCATCCACGTGGAAGAGCTCGGCGTGCACCGCGGCCTCCGGGACGCCCCGGGCGGTCAGGACCCGCTGGGCGTCCGTCACCATCCGGTACGGGCCGCAGAGGAACCACTCCTCGATCGCCTCGGCCGGCACGATCGTGTCGAGTAGCCGGCCCAGCCGCTCGGCGTCGATGCGGCCGGAGAGCAGGGGGGACTCGCCCTGCTCGCGGGAGAGCACGTGGACCAGGTGCAGCCGGGTCGGGTAGCGGTCCTTCAGGTCGGCGAGTTCCTCGGCGAACATCACGGTGCTCGCCGAGCGGTTGCCGTAGACCAGGGTGAAGGTGCTGGCGGGTTCGACGGCCAGGGCCGTGGCGACCAGGGAGAGCACCGGGGTGATACCGGAGCCGGCGGCCACCGCCGCGTAGGCGCGCACCCGGTCCGGCCGCAGCGCGGTGGTGAAGTGGCCGAGCGGCGGCAGCACCTCGACGGTGTCACCGCCACGTAGGGCCGCACAGGCATACGTGGAGAAGGCACCGCCGGGGATCTCCCGGACCCCGATCCGCAGCAACCCCCGCTCGGCCAGGTCCTGGGGCGTCGAACAGATCGAGTACGAGCGCCGCACCTCCTCGCCCTGCTCCGTCCTCCGGCGCACGGTCAGGTGCTGGCCGGGGGTGAACGCGAAGGTCGCGCGCAGCTCGTCCGGTACGGCGAAGGTGACGGCCACCGCATCAGCGGTGAGCCGGTCGACGGTGGCCACGGGCAGCGGGTGGAAGACCGGCCGACGACGGGTCGGCCGGGTGATCGTGACAGTCACAGTGCCTTCAGGTGGTCGAAGGGTTCGGTACAGGATCGGCAGCGTCGTAAAGCCTTACACGCGGTCGAACCGAAGCGGCTGATCTGCTCGGTCTCCGGGGATCCACACCACGGGCAGCGGACCGTCAGGGTCAGCGGCACCGGGCCGGTGGGGCGGACCGGAGCGGGTGGGGCGATGCCGGCACGGGCGAGTTTGGCCCGCCCCGCCTCGGTGATCCAGTCGGTGCTCCACGGCGGCGTGTAGACGGTACGGACCTCGGCCTGAGGGTGGCCGGCGGCGACGAGCGCCTGACGGATGTCGGCCCGGATCACGTCCATCGCCGGGCAACCAGTGTAGGTGGGGGTGATGGTGACCACCACCCGACCGGTGCCCGGTTCCTCGTCAACCGACCGCAGAATGCCGAGCTCCGCGATGGTGATCACCCGGATCTCGGGGTCCACCACCGCGGCCACCGCAGCCCGGGCGGTCGTCACCAGGACGCTCCGGGATGAGCTCGGTGCAGCACCTGCAGCTCGGCGAGCAGGTACGACAGGTGCTCGGTGTGCACGCCGCTCCGGCCGCCGTCCGGCTTCCAGGCGGTCTCGGGCACCGTCAACGTGGCCTCGGCGAGCACGCCGGAGACGACTGAGTCGAAGTCGACGCGCAGGGTGGCCGGATCGACCGGCGCGGTCGGGTCCGGGGCGAGGAGTTCGTGCGTGTACGGCCAGACCTCGTCAACCGCCGCCTGCATCCGGCGATGCGACTCGTCGGTGCCGTCGCCGAGCCGCCGCACCCACAACGAGGCGTGATCCAGGTGGTAGGCCGACTCCTTGCGCGCCTTCGCCCCGATCGCGGCCAGCCGCTCGTCGCCGCAGCCGGCCAGCGCGGTGTAGAGCGGCACCTGGTACGCCGCCAGAAAGAGCAGCTTCGCCATGGTCAGCGCGAAGTCACCATTGGGCAGCTCGACCAGGAGGCAGTTGCGGAACTCCCGGTCGTCGCGCCGGTACGCCAACGCGTCCTCGTCCCGCCCGGCTCCTTCCACCTCGCCCGCGTAGGTCAGCAGCAGGCGTGCCGCCCCGAGCTGGTCGAGGGCGATGTTGGACAGGGCGATGTCCTCTTCCATCTCCGGCCCACGGGTGCACCACTGGGCCAGCCGCTGGGCCGCGACGAGCGCGTCGTCGGCGAGGCCCAGGACGAAGTCGAAGCGGTGGGTGACGGCCCCCGGCACGGTCAGCGTCGTCGCCGGCATGGCTCCCGGCGCGGTCTGTTCGGCTTGCGCGGTCACAGGTGAGCAGCCCCCTCCGGCACCTCGTAGAAGGTCGGGTGCCGATAGACCTTGTCCGCCGCCGGGTCAAAGAAGGCGTCCTTCTCATCCGGGCTCGACGCGGTGATGGCGGCGGCCGGCAGCACCCAGATCGACACCCCCTCCTGTCGCCGGGTGTAGAGGTCCCGGGCGTTGCGCAGAGCCAGCTCGGCGTCGGCGGCGTGCAGGCTGCCGACATGGGTGTGCGCCAGCCCACGCCGGGCCCGGACGAAGACCTCCCAGAGCGGCGCCGGCGGAGCCCCACCCGGCTGGCCGGTCGGCTCGCTGTACTCGCTCACGCCACCTTCTCCTTCTTACTCGCCTGTTCCTTCTTGTTGGCCTGCTTGGCCGCGTACGCGGCGGCGGCGGCCCGGACCCAGGCACCCTCCCGATGCGCCCGACGGCGGTGCTCCATCCGCTGCCGGTTACACGGACCCGCCCCCTTGATCACCCGCATCAGCTCCGCGTAGTCGGGCTGGGTGAAGTCGTAGGCACCGCGCTCGTCGTTCCAGCGCAGCGCCGGGTCGGGGAGAGTGAGGCCGAGCACCTCGGCCTGACCCACGCACATGTCCACGAACCGCTGGCGCAGCTCGTCGTTGGAGAAGCGCTTGATCTTCCAGGCCATCGACTGGGCGGAGTGGGTGGAGTCGGTGTCCGGCGGGCCGAACATCGCCAGCGATGGGTACCACCAGCGGTTCACCGATTCCTGAGCCATCTCCCGCTGGGCCGGGGTGCCGTGGGCGAGGGTGTAGAGGATCTCGTACCCCTGCCGTTGGTGGAACGACTCCTCCTTGCAGATCCGGATCATCGCCCGCGCGTACGGCCCGTACGAGCAGCGACACAGGGGCACCTGGTTGACGATCGCCGCGCCGTCCACCAGCCATCCGATCGTGCCCATGTCGGCCCAGCTGAGGGTCGGGTAGTTGAAGATCGAACTGTACTTTTGCCGGCCCGACAGCAGCAGGTCAACCAGCTCGTCCCGGCTGACCCCGAGGGTCTCCGCGGCGGCGTAGAGGTAGAGGCCGTGGCCGGCCTCGTCCTGCACTTTGGCGAGCAGGATCGCCTTGCGCTTGAGGGAGGGGGCACGAGTGATCCAGTTGCCCTCCGGCTGCATCCCGATGATCTCGGAGTGGGCATGCTGCGCGATCTGGCGAATCAGGGTCGCGCGGTACGCCTCCGGCATCCAGTCCCGCGGCTCGACCTTCTGGTCAGCGGCGATGACCTCGGCGAAGTAGGCGGCCGGATCCGCACCGACGGCACCGTGCCGCCCACGCTCGGCTGCCTCCCGCAGCGCCGTCTCGGCCGCCTCGACCTCGCCGAGTAGGCCGCCGGAGGTGTCGTCGGCGGGGAAGTCATTCCCATACATGCCCCAAGTGTTACAGCTCAGCACGTCAATCTCTAGGGGGTGTAACAGGTTTCCGGCCAAGGGTCAGCCACCCAACCCCACCGACAGCACTATGAGCCGAGTCACAATCAAGCCCTAAATAGGTTCATAAAGCGCGCACCATCCGCAACTCCCGCCATTTATGACACGCCTTCGCCGGGAACGAGTCTCGGCGCGGCGCGGATCCAGACGTAGACTTCCCGCGGTCACACCGACCTGCTGCCGGCGATCGTTACGTAGCCGAGGCCACCCCTGCCTCGACCGCGCCGATCCCTCCCCGGTCTTGCGAGCCGGCCCCCTGGCCCCGACATCTGGAGTCCACCCAGTTATGCGTCCACGGTTGCTAGCCGTCATGGCGGTCGTCCTCGGAATTGCTTTGATCATTCCCGCTGCGTACGCCCGCCTCGACGATGGCGGCACCGACACCGAGGCGAGCATTCCCACGCCCGCTCCCTCCCCGCCCCCGCCGCCGACCCTGGCCGACGCGCCGGTGTCCGTACCCTTCGAGGGCGAGTTCTTCTCCTGGGCGCTGATGGACCGCCAGACCGACACGATCTCCGGTGCGGAGAACCTCGCCGACACCAGCTCCACCGAGTCGATGATCAAAGTGTGGTTCGCCGCCGACTACCTCAACCAGCTCGGTGACGAGTCGCTCTCGACGACGATGCGCGACGCCATCACCACCGCGGTCCGGGACAGCAACGACGACGCGGCGAACCTGCTCTACCGGGAGGTCGGCAGGTCGGCCACCATCGACCGGATGATCAGCACCTGCGGCCTCACCGACACCAAACCCGGCACCGTGTCGGGCTACGTCGGGTGGTGGAGCTTCACCCAGATGTCCCCCCGGGACGCGGTCCGGCTCGGCGACTGCATCGCCGACGGAACGGCCGCCGGGCCGACGTGGACCGAGTTCCTGCTGGACGAGATGAGCCAGGTTCGGGGTACGACCGCCCCCGACGACCAGAACGCGCGCTCCGGAGGCGGCCGCTGGGGGATCATCGACGGCCTACCCGAGTCGATCACGAGCCAGGGTCCGGTCGGCATGAAGAACGGGTGGACAGCCCTGAATTACGACGGCAACTGGCACGTCAACTGCCTCGCGGTGAACGACCAGTGGAGTCTCGCCGTGATGATGCGGTACCCGCAGCAGAGCGGGCTCGACTACGGCGCCCAGACCTGCGCCAACGTCACCACCCAGCTCGTCACCCCGCAGCCCGGCGCCGGCCTGAAGGTGCCGCAGCAGCCGACGGCCTCGCTTGATGAGCTGATCTCCGACTTTCTCGGGGAGGATCTCTGATGGCCAGCCAGCCTGACGCGCGGCAGGGCGGCACCTCACTGCTCAAGGTGGCCGCGATCACGGCCGTACTGATCGGTTTCGTGTTGGCCTCCCTCCGCCTGCTACCCGGGTCACCCTTCGCCTCCGACGCGACGGCCCAGTGGGGAGGGAGTCCAGCACAGGAGCAGTCTGGCGGCCCCACAGAGCAGATCCAGCCCACGCCATCGCCGAGCCCGACCCTCGAACCGCTACCCTTCGCAGCGAACGATCTCACCAGCCTGGGCATCGACAGCTGGTACGCCTGGAGCGTGCTGGACCGCCGTACCGGTGAGATCATCGGCTCGGAGAACATGGCCGAGACCAACACCACGGCTTCGATGATCAAATCTTGGATCGTCGCCGACTATCTGCGCCGCACGGTGGAGGCCGGCCGGACCCCGACCGAGACCGAGCTCGCCGACGCCACCAAGATCATTCGTGATAGTGACAACGCCCTCACCCAGGAGTTCTACAACAACCTCGGCGGGTCCGTCACCATCGAGCGCCTACTGTCCCGATGCGAGCTGACCGACAGCAACGTTTCGGAGGACGGTGGCTGGAGCCGGACCGAGCTGTCCCCGCGGGACACCGCCCGGCTCGGTGAGTGCATCGCCGACGGCACGGCCGCCGGCCCGGAGTGGACGGACTGGCTCCTCGAGGAGATGCGGCTGGTGCGGGGCACCGGCGACTTCGGCATCCGCAAGGCCTTTCCGTCGGCGGTCAGCGAGACCATCGCCATCAAGAACGGCTGGGTGGACCGCACCCGCGAGCAGGAGAACCATGTCAACTGTCTGGCGATCGGCGACACCTGGACGATGGGGTTGATGCTGCGCTACCCGGTCGCGCAGGGCTACCAGTACGGCATGGACAACTGCCAGAAAATCACCGAGGCCCTGCTGACCGAACCGCTCTGACCGGCGACGCGCGCCGCGAGTTGGTCCGCCGAAGGAGCGGGCCAACGCCATCGCGGGCCACTGTGGTCAGCCGAGGCCACAGTGGTCAGCGCGGGGCGTAGCGGTCAACCGACAAAGCGGGCCGGTCCGTCGGCGGGAAGCTCGGGGACGGCGCCGGCGGCAGCGGCCCGGCGGGCGAACTCGCGCAACCCGGCGATCTGGCGATCACCCAGGCTGAAGTCCAACCTCCGAAAGTACGTCGCCAGGGTCTCCGCGTCGAAGCTCTCCCAACGGGCGGCCGCCGCGGCCACCTGGTCCAACTCGGCCAGGCAGAGGTCCCGGGACCGCAGGAACGCCTCGTGCACCTCCTTGACCAGGCCGGGGTGCGCGGTGGCGAAGTCGCGCCGTACCGCCCAGACGGCGAAGACCATCGGCAGCCCGGTCCACTCGTTCCACGCCTGGCCGAGGTCGGTGACGGTGAGGCCGCGGGACGGCGCTTCCAGGAGGGCCCGCAGCGCCACATCACCGATCAGGACCCCAGCGTCCGCCTCCAGCAGCATCTGGGTCAGATCCGGCGGGCAGCGGAAGTACTCGGGCCGCACCCCGTACCGCTCGGCGAGCAGCAGCTGAGCCAGCAGCACGCCGGTCCGCGAGGTCGACCCGAGCGCGACCCGACGCCGGTCGAGGTCGGCCAGCGGGCGGGTCGAGACGACGTTGACCGAGAGCACCGGTCCGTCACTACCCACCGCGAGATCGGGCAGCAGCAACAGGTCATCGGCGTTGCGCAGGTACTCCACCAGGGTGATCGGGCCGATGTCCAGGTGACCGGCGACCAGCGCGGCGCTCAACCGATCCGGCGAGTCCTTGTGCAGGTCCACGTCGATCAGGGCGCCCGAGCGCATCAGCCCCCAGTAGATCGGTAGGCAGTTCAGGAACTGGATGTGCCCGACCCGAGGGCGCGCTACCGGCTCTACCATGCCCCGACCGTATCGCCGCCACCGCGCACCGCGACGCCGGGTCAGGGTCGAAGTGGCCAACGCCGCAGCCAGCGCCGGATCCGAAGGTCATCCGCTATCTGAGCCGGCCGCCAAGGGGCCCGGCGGCGTGCGTCACGCCCGGAGCGGGCACCGCAGCACCGCCGGCATCGTCGAGCGCATCGGTGGCGAGCGCTCCGGGCAACGGGCGGGCATGCAGCACCGTCAACCGGGTCACCGCGCGGGTGAGCACGACGTAGAGCCGGTGCAGTCCACGCGGTTCCGCGTCCACGATCTCGGCCGGTTCGACCACGATCACATGGTCGTACTCCAAGCCTTTGGCCAGCGTCGCCGGGACTACGGTGACGCGCCCGGGGGCGTCGAGTTCCCCGGGCTCTTCGCCGGCGGCGACGAGCGCGGCCCGCAGCTTGTCAAGGTGCCGGTCAGCGGCGATCACCCCGACCGACCCCGGTAGCGAGGTGGTCGCGGCCAGCTCCGCGACCACCTCGGCGGCCAGGTCGTCCACCCGGCGCAGGACGAGATTGCCGTCCGAACGCAGCGACACCGCTGGGGGGACGTTCACCTCCAGCGCGGGCAGCAGCCGGTTGGCCAGCGCAACCACCGCCTCCGGTACGCGGAACCCGGTAGTCAACGGCACGACCGCCGCGTCGGGCTTGCCCAGGTGCCGCAGCGACTCCCTCCAGTCGGTCGCCGCCCACGGTGCCGTGCCCTGGGCAAGGTCACCGAGGAGCGTGATCGACCCGTGTGTGGTACGCCGGGCGACGGCCCGACACTGCATCGGGGAGAGGTCCTGCGCCTCGTCGATGATGATGTGGTGGAGGCTCGGCTCCCGCTGCAGGAGCCCGGCGGCCTCGTCGAGCAGCACCAGATCGGCGCTGCTCCACCGGACGCTCCGGACGCTACGGAAAGGCCGGGGCCAGCGCAGCGCCTGACACTCGGCCTCGGTGAGGATGCCCTCGGCAGCCCGGGCCAGCACCTCCGCGTCGCTGAGCAACTCGAAGACCAGCGACTGCGGCGTCACCGCCGGCCAGCAGGCGTCGAGGAACTCGGCCACCGGTTTGGCCTTTCCCATCCGCCGTTGCCACGGCTCCCCCGGCGACTCGCCGGAGCGCGTCTCGGCCTGGCGTTGCAGCAGGCCGACGACCCGGGCGCGGACCCGTTCCCGGCCGACCAGGTATGCCGGATCCTCCCGCCGGGTGTCGTCGACCAGGCGGGTGAGCACCCCCGGATCGATGCGCCACCGGTAGGCGCCGTCGGATACCTGGATCGCGGAGTCAGCTCGGCCCAGCCGGGACCAGAGCGCCCGCCGCAGCACGGTCGCCATCCGGGGGTCGTGCTTGACAACCTCGGCCTCGACCGGATCAACACCGGAGATGGGCACCCGGCCGATGAGCCCCTCCGGGGTGGCCTGCCGCACCTCCAGCTCACCGAGCGCGGGCAGGACCGCCGAGATGTAGCCGAGGAACGCCGAGTTCGGTCCGAGAATCAACACGCCCGTACGCCGAAGCCGTTCCCGGTGCAGATAGAGCAGGTAGGCGGCCCGGTGCAGACCGACGGCGGTCTTGCCGGTCCCGGGTGCCCCCTGTACGCAGATCGAGGTGTCGAGGTCGGCGCGAACCAGCTCATCCTGCTCGGGCTGGATCGTGGCGACGATGTCGCGCATCGGCCCGACCCGCGGGCGTTCGATCTCCTCGATCAGGATCTTGCTGGTGCTGCCGAGTTCCTCGCCCTGGTCGAGGCGTTCGTCTTCAAAGCTGGTCAGGTCGCCCCCGGCGAACCCGAACCGACGGCGGGTCCGTACGCCCTGCGGGTCACGGGCGCTGGCCTGGTAGAAAGCGCGACTGACCGGCGCTCGCCAGTCCAGCACCAGCGGCTCACCAAGCTGATCGGTAACGTGCCGCCGTCCGATGTGATAGCGGCCGGTCACCGGACCCGCTCCCGGCTCGAGGGTCTCTCTGGGCTCGGCGGCGCCGTCGAGGTCGAGGCGGCCGAAGAACAGCGGCGTACGGGGGTCGTCGGCGAGCTCGGCCACCCGCCGGGCCAACGCCACCCCGAGGGTCTCCGCGGAGAAGGGATCCCCGGCGATCTTCTCGCCGACGGCGTACATGGCTTCGGCGTGCCGGCGCATCGCGTGCAGGGCAGCCCGCGACGCGGCCATGTGCGTGCGCTCGGCGTCGAGCTCAACAGTGAGGTCAGCGGTGTGGTCGGCAGGCATGACGGCGGCTCCTCCGGGTCGACAGGGTGACCTGGCCGCCCGGCCACCCACGTCGGGTACCGGCTGTGCCTCGGCGCGGCGCGAGAGCGCACGGATCGACCAGCCTAGCCCGTCCGGCCGCTCCCATCGACGAATTTTCGCTGGCGGCCGCCGACAGCAACACCGGCACTTCCTCCCATCAGCCTCCTCCGCTGGCGGCGCCGCCTTCGGTTGAATTCTCGGTGGGTTCGGAGACCGAGTGCTGTGCTCTCCACTCCAGACACTGCTCGACCGACCTACGCAACGTCGGGTTCAGCTCGGCTGGACCCATCGCCAGTAGTTCGATCCCGCTGGTGGGGTCTGCTCCGGGTAGACCCGGCCTGCCGACTAGTAGGACCGCGCTGACAGCCACGACTGCCGTGGCTGCGGCGATGGCGACTCGCATGGGGGTGGATCGAGGAGATCGGTCATCACTGCTCCTGCTTGTTGTCGGTGCTGAATATCCGGGCCAGCCGTGCCCGGACGCGACTCACCCGGGAACGAAGCGCGACCTCGCTGATCCCGAGCACGGCCGCGGCCTCGGCGTAGGAAACGCCGGACCAGAGACACAGGGCGACCGCCTCCCGCTCGGCGCGAGGCAGCCGGCGGACTGCCGAAAAGGACCGACGCCATCCGGCGCTCGTCGTCCAGCCGACCGGCGACCTCGTCGGCGGGGTCGGCGTGGGCCTCCCGGTCCTGCGGCACCCGGCGCAGCAGCGCCCGCCATCGACGGGCGGAACGCCACTCGGTCTCCCCTGCCGCAGGACACCTCTTGGGGGTGACATTTCCCTTTTTCCCGCCGATCGGGCTGCGGCAGTGCCACCATGCGGGTCGGGGCCGGCCACCGTGGCCGGCCCGGACGAGAGGGGTTGACGTGGGCATCGTTCCGGCGGGCACCCCCTGCTGGGCCGACCTGGCCACGCCGGACCTCGACGACGCGCGCCGCTTCTACCCGGAGCTGTTCGGGTGGACCGGGCGGATCGCGCCGGAGCCCGAGGCGGGCGGCTACACCGACTTCCTCCGCCACGGCCAGGCGGTGGCGGGTGCCGGGCCGCCGGCCATTCCCGAGCAGGTGCCGATCTGGTCGATCTACATCGCCGCCGACGACGCCGACCTGGTGGCCGCTCGGGTCGAGGAGGCCGGCGGGCAGCTCGTGGTGCCCCCCTTCGACGTGTTCGACCGGGGTCGGATGGCGGTGTTGAGCGACCCGGCGGGGGCGACGCTGTCTGTGTGGCAGCCGTTGACGATGCCCGGCGGTGAGGTCTTCGGGGTACCGGGGGCGATGAGCTGGACCGAGCTGGTCACCCCCGACCCGGAGAGCGCGAAGGTCTTCTACGAGCTGGTCTTCGGCTGGCAGCCGGACGAGTCGCCAACCGGTTCGGCCCGGCACACCGGCTGGCGCCTCGGCAGCCAGATCGTCGCCGGGATGACCACGCCGCTCGGCGACCTCCCGGCCGGTGCGCCCGCGTACTGGTCGGTGTACTTCGGGGTGGCGGACGTGGACGCGACCGCCGCCCGGGCTGCCGCCCTGGGCGGGGCGATCCTGGTGCCGCCCCGCGACAGCGCGGCCGGTCGCTGCACGGCCCTGCGCGACCCACAGGGTGCCCTCTTCAACGCGATCGCCCCGCCCTGACCTCCAGCATCCCTGCCCAGGCGGTCAGCACCGGCCCAGCACCCCGTCGGGCGCCGAGGCGGGGCGGACGGGTACCACCAGTGGGCCGTGCTCGCCGTCGATCACCTTCACGGTGGCGCGGTAGTGGCGAGCCAGCAGCTCCGTCGTGAGCACCTCCCGGGGGCTGCCGACGGCGGCGACATGGCCGTCCGCGAGGAGCACCATCCGGTCGGCGTACTCGCCGGCGATGGAGAGATCGTGCATGGTCGCGACCACGGTCAGGCCATGCGCACGGCGGAGCTGGTCGACCAGTTCGAGGACGTCCTGTTGGTGGCCGATGTCCAGCGCGCTGGTCGGCTCGTCGAGCAGCAGCAGGGTGGCCCCCTGGGCGAAGGCTCGGGCCAGGAAGACCCGCTGCCGCTCGCCACCGGAGAGGGTGGCAAGTTCCCGGGCGTGGAATCCGGTGAGGTCCAGCCGGTCCAGGACATCGTGCGCGGCGGCCAGGTCGGCGGTGGACTCCCGGCCCAGCGGCGCGATGTACGGGGTGCGGCCGAGCAGCACGTAGTCCAGGACCGACATCCCCGCCGGCACCACCGGCGACTGGGCCACCGTCGCCACCACCCGGGCCCGGTCCCGGCGACACAGCTGCTGGATCGGCGTACCGAAGAGGGAGACCGCGCCCTCGGTGGGCAGCAGGCCGCCGACGGCGCGCAGCAGCGTCGACTTGCCGGCGCCGTTCGGGCCGATCACGGTCACCCACTCGCCGGCGGCGACGCTCAGATCAACCCCGGTCAGGATGGGTACGCCGGCCAGTCGGACCCGCAGGTCGCGTACCGCCACTGCCGGCGCGCTCATCCCAGCACCCGCCGGGCGCTGCGCAGGACCAGAACGAAGAACGGGCCGCCGAGCAGGGCGGTCACCACACCGATCGGGATCTCCTCGGGGGCAGCCGCGGTACGGGCGATCACGTCGGTCAGCGCCAGGAACGCCCCGCCGAAGAGCATCGACAGCGGCAGGATCACCCGGTAGCTGGAGCCGGCGAGCAGTCGTACGGCGTGCGGCACGATAATTCCGACGAAGCCGATCAGCCCGGACGCGGAGACCGCGGCGGCGGTGCCGAGGGAGGCGGCGGCGATCAGCAGGTAGCGGGACCGTTGCGGGTGCAGGCCCAGGCTGGTCGCCTCGTCGTCGCCGACCGAGAGGACGTCCAGCTCCCGCCGGTGCAGCAGGACCACCACGGCGGTCAGCAGGAAGTACGGCAGGACCAACCACACGTCGTGCCAGCCGGCGGTGGCGAGCCGTCCGAGTAGCCAGGCATAGACCTGTTGGATGCTGTCTGCATTGCGTTGCAGCAGGTACGTCTGTCCGGCGGAGAGGAAGGCGGAGACCGCCACCCCGGCCAGGATCAGGGTCGCCGGTGATCGGCTTCGGCCACCGGCGGAGCCGAGCAGGTAGGTCAGCGTGACCGCGCCGATCGCGCCGACGAACGCGGCCAGCGGGACGGTGACCGGCAGCCCGGTGTTCGCCCCGCCGGCCCCGCCAATGGTGATCACCACGGTGACCGCCAACCCGGCGCCGGCCGCGACCCCGAGCAGGTACGGGTCGGCCAGTGGGTTACGGAACACGCCCTGGTAGGCGCCGCCGGCCAGGGCGAGCAACCCGCCGACGAGCAGGCCGAGCACGGCCCGGGGCAGGCGCAGCTCGGTGATGATGGCGATCTCCCGCTCGGTGAGCCCGCTGTCGAGGCCGACCCCGGGGAGGAGGTTCAGCAGCTCGACCGCGACGCTGCCGGGCGGCAGGCTGACCGGGCCGAGGGAGACGCCCGCCACCAGGGCGACCAGGACCGCGGCCAGCCCGGCGACGAGCCAGCCGGGCCGCAGCCCGGCTGGCCGAGCCACGGCCGGCCGCCCCTCCGGCAGGCCGGAGGGGCGCTGGGTTACCACCTGCCGCATGGGAAGGCCTTGCTACCGCCGCCGGTCCAGCGTCACGCGGGGACCTTGGCGGTCGCCTCGATGATCGTGCGGAGCAGGTCGACGACGCGCGGGCCCCACCGGGAGGCGATGTCGTCGTCGAGCGCGACGACCTGGTTCTCCTGCACGGCGGTGATCGTCGCCCAGCCGGGTCGGGCCTGGACCGACGCGACGCTCTGCTGGCAGCACTTGGTGTCGGCGAGGAAGACGAAGTCCGGGTTGGCCTGGACGATGACCTCCTCGGAGAGCTGTGGGTAGCCGCCGCTCGCGCCATCCGCGTCGGCCGGGTCGGCGATATTCTCGAGCCCGACGAGCGCGTAGAGCGAGCCGATGAAGGTCTTGCTGGTGGCGGTGTACAGCTGGGGGCCGAGCTCGTGGAAGTAGGTGAGCTTCTCCGCCCGCTGGGGCAGGCCGGCGACCAACTCCGCGATGTCGTCCTTCATCTGGCTGACCACGTCGGCGGCCTCGGCGGGGTGCCCGGTCAGCGCGCCCACCTCGGTGAGCTGCCGATAGGTGTCGTCCAGCGTGACCGCCGCCGGGGTGAGGAAGACCGGGATCTTCAGCGTGGTGAGCTGGTCCACAATCTTGTTCTGGTCGCTGGCGAGCAGCACCAGGTCGGGGTTCTGGGCGGCGATCGCCTCGGCGTTCGGCTGGAAGCCGGAGAGGTCGGTCCGCGGCGCCTCCGCCGGATAGTTGGAGTTGTCGTCGACCGCGACGACCTGCGGCCCCGCCCCGATCGCGAAGAGCATCTCGGTGGCGGTCGGCGACAGCGAGACGATCTTCTCGGGCTGCTGGTCCAGCGTCAGCGAGCCGACAGTCACCGGGAAGGTCGCGGCGCTCGACGCGCCGCTTTCGGCTGCGGGGGAATCGGTGGTCTTCTCGGCGCAGCCGCCGAGCGCGAGCGCGGCCACCGCGAGGGCCGCGGTGAAGAACCGGGGGGTACGTCTGGACATCGGGCCTCCTGTCGGTCGAGGAGTTGGTGCTTCGCCGACAGGGACCGAGGTGCCCGTCCACGAGGCGCCCTTCCTCGAGAGCGCGTATCGCGACCGACCGCAGGCGACCTGACTCGTCTCCGGGACAAGCCCGGGGCATCACAGTTGCGGGACAGTGCCGGTTTCCCACCGGCTTCGCTGCGGGATGGTCGGTAGCACGGTAGCGCACGGTCGGGCCGGAGCCCGGAGTTGGCCGCAGACGTGTGACGAGGTGGGGTGGGGGCCCCGGGACAGGGCCCCCACCTGGATTCAGGAAACGGTGATGGTGACGTTGTCGACTGCTGCCTCGACGAGGCTGCCGCCGGCGGCGTCCGCCGCCGTCACCTGGATCTGGACCGACTGGCCGGCGTACGGCGTCAGGTCGAGATTGGCCACCGACCAGGAGGCGCTGCGGTTGGTCGCCGCCCCGGCCTGGTTGAGCAGGGTGGTGGTGCCGCCGCTGTGCACGACGCTGACCCGGAAGTAGTCGGCGGAGGAGGCGTTCGAGTAGTGCGCCAGGTACCAGGCCAACGAGAGGGTCAGTGTGCCGCTCGACGGCAGGGCCACCGCTGGGGAGCGGGCGCTGGTCACGCCGCCGTCGATGTCGTGGGTGCCCGCCGAGGAGCCGGCGAGCCGACCGGTAACCAGGTCGTTACTGCCCGCGTACGGGGTGAGCTGCTTGGCACCGGAGTAGCTGGTCGCCTGGGCGGCGCCCCGCTCCCACTGGCCGGTGGTGGCGGTGTCGGTGCCGTCGGGGTCAATGGTCCAGCCGGTCGCGGTCTCGAAGGTGTCCGCCCAGACCGTCTCCCCGCCGCCGCCACCGTCGCAGTACTGGTCCTCCTTGCCGATTGCCCGGTACGGGCAGTCGGCGTACTCGGAGAGGAGCAGCACCGCTTCCCGGTTGCGGGCGGTCTCCGCCGGGATGACCTCATCGGGTGGGTAGAAGCCGCCGCCCGCGGCGGAGCCGGGGTAGAGCTCGAAGGTGTACGCCCAGATTTCGTGCTCCCCCCACATCCAGTCGATGCTGCTGCCGTCGGTGATGTAGAGGTCGCTGGACTGCTGCGGGGTGTAGCCGTTGGTGGCCGCCATCTCCCCGCCGATGGTGGCGAAGGTGTTGTACTGGTCGGCCGTCATCCCCGGGGCGGTGTTGCTGTAGGTGTAGCCGAACGGCCAGAGCACCAGCTCGGAGTAGGTGTGGAAGTCGATGTTGGCCTTGATCTGCTGGACTCCGCCCACGACCCGGCTGTCAACGAAGTCGCGCACCGCATCGGTCTCCGGGGCGGAGAAGGGCGACGGGCCCCGGTAGGTGCTCGACGAGGTGGAGCCGGAGGAGCCGCCGCAGCAGCCCCAGAGGTAGTCCCAGTTGCGGTTCAGGTCGGTGCCGACCCAGGACGAGCCGCTGTTCGGCTGCCGGTTCTTGCGCCATGACCGGTACGAGCCGGTGGCGATGTCGTACTCGCTGCCGTCCGGGTTCACGGTCGGCACGATCCACAGCTCCCGGCTGTTGACCACGTTGGTGACCCGGGAGTTACTGCCGTAGTCGTCGGTGAAGAGGTTGAGCAGGTAGATCGCCATCTCCACGGTCAGGTGCTCCCGGGCGTGCTGCTGGGAGTTGAAGAGGATTTCCGGTTCGTCCTCATCGGTCCCGACGTTGTCGGAGATCTTCACCGCCATCAGGTCCCGGCCCTCGTGCGAGGTGCCGATACTGACCTTCCGCGCGATGCTGGGGTGGTCCGCCACCACCTGGTTCACCACCGCCGTCAGCTCGGCGTAGTTGTGGTAGTCGGAGTCGGCAGGCGGAAAGTCAAAGGTGCCGACGTCCCCGTGGTCGTGGTCGGTCGGCGTTACCGGAACCTCCTCCAGCTCGAAGCCCAGCCGGGTGATCGCGGCGGCCTCGGCGGCGGTGGCGGAGACGTGCAGGACACCGTGCTCGGAGTAGTCGATCGCGGCGCCGGTGCTGGCGACCGCGCTGCGGTCGGTCACGGTACGCGGGCCGAGCACCCGGTACTGGACGATGGCCGACTCACCGGTGGGGTCCGGCGTGGTGTTCGCGGAGACCGGTGACGCGGCAAAGGTGAGCAGGCCGAACCCCGCGGCGACGACGAGCGCGAGGCGGCGGCGAAGGGTGGGGGTGCGGAAGGCCATGGACAACCTCCTGACAAGCGCGGGAAACCTTTCCCGCCTGGTACCGCACACTCCACCACTCAACGCATGGTCATATCAATATTCTTCCATGTATAAATTAAATGGCGATCCCGCAGCACCACACTCCTGCTGCGTGTGGACACCCGCCGCCGAAGCCGGGCCGTCCCGGCAGCGGCTCGGTTTTCCCGGCCAGAGATCAGGACTTCGGCGCGTCGCCGCCCGACTCCGCCGAGTCCGTCCCGGCGTCGTCCTCGCCGGCCAGCGCGGAGCGCAGCCGCTCCTTCTCCGCGCGCCGCCGCTCGGTGGCAGCGGCCATCTCCTCGGCCATCTCCTCCCGCCACGGACGCAGCAGGAAGAAGGAGAGCGCCGCCGAGAAGATCAGCGCCACCATCAGCTTGATGAAAAGATTCAACTCCACGAACCACAGGGCCGCCAGCACGACGACAAACAGCCCGATCCGGCCCAGCGTGTACTTGACCGCCGCGCTCATCTCCGTACTCCGTTCTCCGCCGTCAGCGGGCGGCCTCAGCCCGTCCTCCGGGCGAGCCACCGCACGCCGTGGAACCACACCACCGCGTACCCCACAGTGAAGGCCGCCGCGCCCAGCCCGCCGGAGACCACCGGCGGCAGCTCAGCGGTGAGGCCAGCCACCGCTAGGCCGAGGGCCAGCCCCACGGCCCCGGCTACCAGGCCCGCCACCACCCGGGCGGCACCGAACCCCCAGGCGCGAAAGTCATCCCAGTAGAGCCAGGCCGGCAGGATCACCGCCAACCACCCGTTGGCCTGACCGAACTCCCCCGAACTGAGCGAAGTGACACCCCAGTCCAGGGCCACCAACGCGAGCACCCCGATAACCCAGCCGGCCAGGCTCACCCCGAGCAGGTCGCCCAGGGTCAGCACGCGCCCCTCGGCATCTCGCCGGGGAATTCTGTTGCGCTGCTCGGTCATGGCCCTACGAGGGTACGCGAACCGCCGACCAGCACGATCAGGCCCACACCTGCTGCGGCTGGGCGCGACGCTCGGCGAGCGAGGGCGCGGCGTCGTACTCGCGCACGATGTCGTACCGAGTGTTGCGCTCGACCGGGCGGAACCCGGCATCCCAGATCAGGTCCAACAGGTCAGCCCGGTGCATGGTGTTCGGGGTGCCGTACGAGTCGGCGTCATGGGTGATCTTGTATTCGACGACCGAGCCGTCCAGGTCGTCCACGCCGAAGTTCAGCGACAGCTGGGCGACCGAGAGCCCGTGCATCACCCAGAAGCACTTCACGTGCGGGACGTTGTCGAAGAGCAGCCGGGACACCGCGTACGTCTTCAGCGACTCCGCCGGCGAGGCCATCGTCGTCCGCGCCTGGATCTGGTTACGGATCTTGCCGTCCGCCGAGTCGACGAAGTCATGCTGGTAGCGCAGCGGGATGAAGACCACGAAGCCGTTGGTCTCGTCCTGCAGCTCCCGCAGGCGCAGCACGTGGTCAACCCGGTGCCGGGGCTCCTCGATGTGCCCGTACAGCATGGTCGACGGGGTCTTCATGCCCTTGTTGTGCGCCAGCCGGTGGATGCGGGACCAGTCCTCCCAGTGGCAGGCGTGGTCAACGATGTGCTGCCGCACATCCCAGTCGAAGATCTCCGCACCGCCGCCGGTCAGCGACTCCAGACCGGCGTCCATCAGCTCGTCCAGGATCTCGTCGGCGCTCAGACCGCTGATCTTCTCGAACCACTGCACCTCGGTCGCGGTGAATGCTTTGAGCCGAACCTTCGGCAGCGCCGCCTTCAGCTCACGGAGCACCTTCGGGTAGTAGCGCCATGGCAGGGTGGGGTGCAGCCCGTTGACGATGTGCAGCTCGGTGAGCTGCTCGTCCTCCATCTCCTTGGCCTTGCGGACCGCCTCGTCAATCCGCATCGTGTACGCGTCCTTCTCGCCCGGCTTGCGCTGGAACGAGCAGTACGCACAGCTGGCGCTGCAGACGTTGGTCAGGTTCAGGTGCCGGTTGACGTTGAACATCACCCGGTCGCCGTTGAGCTCAGTCCGCCGGTGGTGCGCAAGCCGACCCAGCCAGGTCAGGTCGTCGCTGTCGTAGAGGGCGATCCCGTCCGCGCGGGTCAGCCGCTCGCCGGCGTACACCTTCGCTTCGAGCTCGCGCTTGAGTCCGGCGTCCATCTCCAGCCCCGTCCCTTCCGCCTGCGGTCCCGGTCGAGCCTACGTGGGCCGGCGAACCCACGGTCAGTGCGGGCGGCGGGCCGCGACGAACCTCACCGCTCTCCCCGCCGCCCTCACCGGAACTCTCAGCCAGTCGTAACCCGGCAACGCATCGACACTGCTGCCCGCGTGCGATAGGACAGGGTGGGGCCGGGCGCGACACACCACTGGTAGCGTCCGGACACCGTGTGCACCCAATGCACGGATTAACCCGGACAAGGAGTGGAATGGGCGACAGCGGCTACGGACGGCGACCTCGACGACGCCCGGTGATCTCACCGGTGCTCCGCCCGAAGCTCTGGTCCGCGTTGCTGGGCATCATCGCCGCCGGCGCGCTCAGCGCACCGGTCTACGCCGATCCGCCACTGCCCAACACCGTGCCCGACAGCGGCGCCCGCCCGGTCCTGTCCGGCCCGCTGAGCCTGCCCGGCGACGGACCGCTCACTGAGTCCGCCACAACGCCGGTCAACAACCTCATCGACGGTCCGCTCGCCACCCAGATCTACGCGGCCGAGGCCCGCATCGGCCAGCTGAGCGACGAACTACTCCTGCTGAAGCAGCAGCGCACCGAGGCCAAGGCGCAGCTCATCACCGCCGAGCAGGAGCTGAACGTGGCCCTGGCCGCGCTGGCCAAAGCCCAGTCGCGAGCCGATGCCGCAGCCGCCGAGGCGATCAAGGCAGCTGCGGCGTTGCCACCCGCGCCCTTCGCCGACGATCTCCAGGATCTGAGTGAGCTCTCCGGCCTGGTCCGGGGAGAGAAGGTCGCGGGCGGGGAGACCACCGCGGCGACCCGGAAGCTCAACCGGGCCCGCACCGACGAGCAGGCCGCGCAGCAGGCGATGACAGCGGCGCAGTCCCGAGTACGCTCCATCGACACCGCCTACGCCAGCACCGAGCAGGCGCTGCGCAGCGAGCAGGCGAAGCTCGCCACCCTCCGCCAGGACAACGCCGCCCAGTTGCTGGAGCTGGAGCGTCAGCAGGAGGCGGCGGAGCAGGCAATCGGCGCGCAGTGGGTCGCCAACGAGACGGCAAACGGGCTCGCCGCACACCCCATCGCCCACGCGGCGGTCGCCTACGCGATGGACCAGCTCGGCGATCCGTACCTCTGGGCGGCCGAGGGGCCGGACCGATTCGACTGTTCGGGCCTGATCTGGGCCGCCTATCGCTCGGCCGGCTACCGCAGCCTGCCCCGGGTCTCCCGCGACCAGTACTACGCGACCCGGCACCGCACCGTTGCCCGGACCGGCCTGCTCCCCGGTGACCTGCTCTTCTTCGCCTCCGGGTCGAGCTGGACCAGCATCCACCACATCGGGATGTACATCGGCGGCGGGCGGATGATCCACGCGCCGAGCAGCGGCGACGTGGTCAAGATTTCAACCGTGACCTGGTCGCGCCTCTACGCGGCAACGCGAGTGATCGGCGGGGTTCCCGCATCGACCACACCCACGCCCACGCCAACCACCTCGACCACCCCGAAGCCGACACCGACACCGTCCCCCTCGGCCACGAGCACCCCGTCCCCCACGACCAGCCCGAGCACCAGCCCATCCCCCACCACCTCCCCCTCGGCGCCCCCAACCAGCACCCCGTCCCCCACCACCTCGCCCTCGGCGCCTCCGACCGACACCCCGTCCCCCACGACCAGCCCGAGCAGCACCCCGTCCGCCACCACCTCCCCCTCGGCGGATCCGACCGACACTCCGCCCCCCACCACCTCATCCTCGGCCGGGCCGACCGAACCCCCGTCGCCCTCGACGACCGGCAGCTCATTCCTGCCGTAGCCCGGCGCGACCGCTGCGAACCGCCGTCCTGCGATCAGGGCCGCGGACTGCACGGGGCACCTGAGGTGATGCGACAACCGGCCGGTAGCCCTGCTCCGGCTGTGCTACCTGGACGGAATGTGGCACGGTGAGACCAGGCATTCCCGGCTCGGGTGGCACGAGTCCGGGTGCGAGCACGGCGCGGAGGGCGAACATGGCCGAGCAGAACGATCCGGTGGACCCATCCGCCGCCGACGCGACAGCCATTCGGTCGGTGACGGGGGAGGCCCGGGTCTACCACCAGGCTGGTCCCGGCGAGCCCGAGCCGGCGCGACCGCCCGAGCCGGCGCGACCGCCCGAGCCGGCGCGACCGCCCGAGCCCGTGCAGCCACCTGAGCCGTCCGTTCCGGACCCGACCCCGCCCGCGCCCGAGCCGCCGCCGGCACCCCCGGCCCCCGGCCCCCACCCGCCGGGTCCGATCCGACCGCAGCCGGCACCACCCGGGCCGCCGGCACCGGCGCCAACCGACCCGGCGCCGACGTCCCCGTTCCCACCGCCACCGATCACCTCCGGTGGCGGCACCGAGCCGTCCGGGCGAGCCGGCGCCCCCGCGCCCGGCCCGTTCCCCACCCCGCGCACCGCGACCTCGCCGGTCTCCGGGGACCGCACGGAGTCACTACCACCCACGGCCTCGTCCATCAGCACCCAGGTAGTCCCAACAGCCGGCCACCAACACCCACCCACGGCCGCCGCCGCCCACACCCAGGTAATCCCAACA
>NZ_AXVR01000029.1 GCF_000484695.1 Salinispora cortesiana
TACAGCCCGACATGCAGGCACAGACTCGTGCTCACCGAGGGCGCCGGTGTGCCGGCGAGAGAGCCGATCCGGTCAGCCACCGCACGTAGGTCAGCGGCGAGATCCTGCCAGTAGTCCGGCCCCGGGGTGGCCTGCGGCTCTGCTGCCGGCGTGGGCAGCGGGTGCTCGCAGTCCCAGCCGCGGCTGCGGAAGCAGGCCGGCGAGCAGTGGACACCAGCCGCGGCGGCGGCGCAGCCGGGGCGCTCGGTGGTGTCGGTACGATCGGTGTGCATCTGGACTCCTTGGTTGATCAGGTTCTGGTCCGGGTGTCGAGCCCCTCGCCGTTGCTGCGGCGGGGGGCTCACTTACTGCTGGGCGGTGCGGCGCGCTTCTTGGCGCTGGCCAGGGCCATACGCCGGTAGTGCGCCGTCTTGAGCCGCTGCACGGCTGCGGCGAGTTCGTCGGGCGGTAGGACGCCCTGCGGGTCGGCCTGCCGCTCCCACTGCCTCAGCCGTGCTATCCGCGCTGGAGCAAGGGTGGCCTTCCGTGCCTCCGCGCTGGTGATGCGTGACCAGCGCGTCAGGCTGCCGATAGATGCGGCGAGCTGCCGCTGAGCCGGACTGGCCATCAGGCGGCCCGACGGAGCTGTGACGGGTCAGCCTCGAGGTCAAGTGCGCCGGCAAGGCGTCGAAATAGGGGTGGGGAGATGGTTGGCTTAACTCCACGCTCAATCTGGCTCAGGTAACCAAGGCTGAGGCCAGCACGATCCGCAAGCATGGTCAACGTCAGTCCGGCGAGCTTTCGGCGCTCCCGTAGGGCTGCCCCGTCGATCTCCACCCCGCTGGGTGCGTAGTTCGGTGTTGCATGGGTCATGCCGGCAAAGCTACCAGACTGAGCCAGGATGAGCCACTCACAAGTTCAAGATTGAGATGAATGAATGACTTGTGCGCTAGATTGAGCCGGAGTGAGCTGCCATGATGGCGCGTATGGAAGACCGACGCGCCGCACTAGGAGCCGCGATCCGGCAGCGACGCCTAGCACTTCGCCGCACCGAGCGCGAGGCCGCAAAGCTGGCGCAGATCGCACGTAACACGTGGTCAGGTGCGGAAAAGGCCACAGTCCGTACGTCTGAGCACGTCTGGCCTGGCATCGAGCATGCACTCGACTGGGAGCCGGGTAGCGTCGCTGCGATCTTGAGCGGTGACGACCCAACCCCCCGCGCCCGAACCCGGCCACAGCCCGCCGCTCCGTCGAGTGGCGATGAACTCGCTGAGGAGGTGGATCGCATTCGCAACCTCAAGATCTCCGCTACCGCCAGGCGGCGAATGATCGAGGCGCTCATCTCGGTCTACGAGGAAGCAGCAGAGGAGGAAAGCGGCGGTGTAACACCAGCTTCGAGACAGCAGTAAGGTATCGGTGTTGTGTAGGTCAGCGGCACCCAGGGGACGCGAGATCGAACGATGCTGGGACCGGCAGAGCTGATAACTCTGAGGTCGCTGGTTCGATTCCAGCTAGCCCCACCTACCACTCGGTCCTCACATTCTGAGGGCCGAGTTTTTTCATAGAGCCGATCGAGGTCTCCACCCGCGCCCGGCCGCTCCTGGCCCTATTCCGGCAACGCCCTGCTCGCCGAGGTGTCAGACACCGATGTCACCGGCCGGACAACCTCGGCACCGGCGGCGAGACACTGGAAGTGTCGTACCCCACCCCTAGCCTTGCGCCGTTCGATGTTCTGTCCTGGCCCGCCTTCCACGGGTCGGTTCGCCTTCGAGGAGGTTCGGGTGCTCAACCACCTTGGCATTCAGGTGCGCGATTTCGATGCCAGTCTCGCCTTTTATGATGCCGTCCTGGCCCCACTTGATGGGCGTCGCCTGATGGAGTTCCCGGGGGCGGTCGGCTATGGCGGCAGCACCCCTGACTTCTGGCTCAGCCCGCTGGGCGGTGCGATCGGGGGCGTCGAGGCGCACATCGCCTTCACCGCGCCGGACCGGGCTGCGGTGCAGGCGTTCCATGACGCCGCGGTGGCGCTCGGGGCGGAGGTGCTGCATGCGCCCCGGGTCTGGCCGGAATATCACCCGACCTACTTCGGTGCTTTCGTCCGCGATCCGGATGGCAACAACGTCGAGGCGGTCTGCCATCAGCCGGAGTGATCGCTTCCGCAACGCCAGCGGGGGTGGGGGCGGTGATGAGTGGTCCGGTGGCCACGTGCCGGCGGGCCCGTTAACCGGGCCTTGCTTCCGGCTGATACGGTCCTCGGGTAGGTCCGACGGCACTGTCGAGCGTGAGGGGTTGCCCTAATGTTCAAGAAGCTGCTGATCCTCGTCGGTATCGTCGGTGTGGCGGCAATCGTGGCCAAGCGAGTCAAGGAAACCAACGACGAGCGTGCTCTGTGGCACGAGGCCACCACCGCGCCCGATCTGCGCTGACCCGCACTGGTCGGCGTTCGGCGGCACGGACCGCTTCCGGGGCCCTAGCTCAACTGGCAGAGCACTGCCTTTGCAAGGCAGGGGTTAGGGGTTCAAGTCCCCTGGGCTCCACCTTCCAAGCCTGTGACTAGGCATGACGTAGTTTGACCTGCCATCGGTGCGTGTGGGAGCAGCGAGCTTCGCCCATGCCCGAGGTCCGGACAGTCTGGCGTGCCTACGTCGAGGAGGCCGCTGACTACATCGACGAGGCGAGCGAGCACTGGGGCCTGTCGTTCATCCGTCGCCCCGATGGATCGCTGGCGGCTGAGCTGGCGGGTCCGCGGATTACGGGTCTGCCGATTTGCTCACATGCGGGGGAGTCCTACTGGGGCGTCGAGCTCTCCGCTGACGTGGTGATCCCAGGCGTGGACAAGGCGTTGCTGCGCGGTGCGATTGCTGAGCTGCCGGTCGCCGACGGGCAGGTAGCGCTCGGGGGCCGCCGCTGTCGTGTTCCTGGGTGGGAGGGACACGAGTCCTTCGTCGCGCGGCTTGTGGCCGACGGGGTGTTGGTGGCGGATGCCGACATCCGGCGGGCGCTCAACGGCGACGACCGTGGGCTGTCGCGACGGAGTTGGCAGCGGCGGTTCCGGTCGATCACGGGCCTGCGCCGCAAGGAAATCGAGCGGCTCGACCGGGCGCGTCGTGCCCACCAAATGCTCAGCGAGGGAGTGCCGCCGCCCGAGGTCGCTCTCGCGCGGGCCGTGCAGCGTGGCGCGCGGATCATTACTCGGCCGACCGACTTCTTCGGCACGGTCTTTTCTCGGATGCGTGACCCGTGGGGCAACATGTGGTGGGTGTATCAGTACGCCGTGGCCCCGGAACTGGACTGGGACGGCGGGGGCGGCAGTGACGCGGGCTCCACCGAATGGTCCGACCCCGACCTGGCCCACATCCACCGAACCCTCGTGGAGGCGATGCCGCGGCTGGACACCGAGCCCAGCGGCGAGCGTTAATTCATGTAGAGGGCCGACCTTAACCTGCCCCCGCCTGAAGTGATCATGGACTGGGAGGGCGCGCCGTGCTGAGCTATCTCCACCCCCGAGTCTCTGTCCCCGCGCTCGTTGGGCTCGTCCTGCCGATGGCCTTCCTCTCCGGCTGCGGGGAGGATGCCCCAGGACGGACCGTGGAGGCGGACGGAATCATCACGTTCGTGGCACCGGAGACCAATGGAGGCCGAGACGGCCCCCGCCAGTAGCACTCTCGGCCCCGGTGTGACGCGCCTTTTCCAAGGCACTCTTCGCCGCCGCGGGCGACCTGGGTCGTGGTCGGCGTGCAATGCGGGCAGGCTTTCCTGGCACCGCGGACATGTCCCCGCAACGAAGGCTCACCCCCGCGTTGTCGATGTAGCCTGGCGCTGGTGAGCGGTGCCGGAGGTCGCGAAAGCAGTTCGAGGCGGCTGGGCGAGGCTGCTGCGACGCAGTTGGTGGCGGCGCGGGCCGGTGACGGCGATGCCTTCGGCCGGTTGGTGGGGCCGTTGCGGGACGAGCTACGCGTCCACTGTTACCGGATGTTGGGGTCGGTCCATGACGCGGAGGATGCGGTCCAGGAGACCTTGGACCGGGCGTGGCGCAGCCTGGAGCGCTTCGAGGATCACGGGTCAGTTCGGCCGTGGCTGTACAAGATTGCGACGAACCGGTCGCTGACGATTATTGAGCGTCGGGGTCGGCGTGAGTTGCCCACGGATCTGAGTCCGGGCGGTGCGCCGCTGACCGAGGCGGCCTGGCTGGAGCCGTACCCCGATCGGCAGATGGACTGGACGGCGCGGCTGAGCCCCGAAGCTCGCATCGTGGCGCGAGAGAGCGTGGAGTTGGCGTTCGTCGCTGCCTTGCAGCACCTGTCGGTGTCGCAGCGAGCGGTTCTGTTGCTGCGCGACGTGCTCGGCTACACCACCGGTGAGGTCGCTGAGGTGTTGGGCACCACGGTGGCCGCGGTCAACAGCGCTCTGCAACGGGCCCGCAAGGTCGTTGTGAAACTTCGCCCCGAAGCCAGCCAACAGCAGACCCTGCAGACGCTCGGCGACGCGGAACAACGAAAGGTGGCCCGGCGGTACGTGACCGCCTGGGAGGCTGGCGACGTTGACGCCATCGTGGCGATGCTGACCGAGGACGCACGATACTCGATGCCGCCGCTGACAAGGTGGTACGCCGGCCCGGTAGCAATCCGCGGGTTCCTGGTCGAGGCGGTGCTGCGACATCGCTGGCGGTTCGTGCCGGCCTGGGCGAACGGGCAGCTCGCGTTCGGCACCTACCTGTGGAGCGACGAGCGGGGCGCGTACGTCCCGGCGGGTTTGGACGTGCTGACGCTGCGCGGGCGGCAGGTGGCCGAGGTGGTCTCGTTCCTGGACGCCGACTTCCCGACCTTCGGCCTGCCGGTCCAGCTGTGGGAAGAGAACCTGCCCGGCGCGCGATGATTTTGCGGACTGGCCCGGGTTGTAGTCCTGACGGACGCATCAACCCGGAAGGACCGAGCCGACCATGGCTACCAACGAGGAGCAAATCCGCACCCTGATCGAGCGCTGGGCCAAAGCGGTCCACCACGGCGATCTCACCGGAGTTCTTGCCGACCACACGCAGGACATCGTGATGTTTGACGTGCCGCCGCCGCAGCAGGGGGTGCGGGGTCTCGACGCCTACCGCGAGACCTGGCCACCATTCTTCCGATGGCAGGCCCAGGGCGCCTCGTTCGACGTCGAGGCGCTGGAGGTCACCGCGGGCGAGGATGTTGCCTTCGCGTACGCCCTGCTGCGCTGCGGCACCGAGCGCGACTTCGCCGACAATCCCGATAGCCGGCTGCGGCTGACGTTCGGTCTGCGCAAGCAGGCTGGCCGATGGGTCATCGTTCATGAGCACCACTCAGTTCCGCTCACCGACGGGTCCACCGCGGCCGACCCCGCTCCGCACCAGGACCACGCCGCCGCCGAGCAGGACCACGCCGCCGCCGAGCAGGACCACGCCGCCGCCGAGCAGGACCACGCCGCCGCCGAGCAGGACCTGCGCCAGCTGCATCAACGCTGGTTCGCCAGCACCGCCGCCAAAGACCTCGACGGCCTGATGGCCCCCATCGCCGACGAGGTCGTCTCCTATGAGCATGACCAGGTGCTGCAGTGCGTCGGGGTCGACGCCATCCGCGAGGTCTGCAAGGCCGGTCTCGACGCGGCCGGCGACAGCAGCGTCACCTGGCACGTTCCCGACCTGAAAGTCCTGGTCGATGGTGACCTCGCCGTCGCCTGGGGGCTCAACCATGTCAAGGTGACCGCTGGCAGCCAGCCAGTGGAGAGCTGGTCCCGTGGGACTCGTGTCTTCCAGCGCAGAGATGGCGCCTGGCTGATGACCCACCAGCACCTCTCCTACCCCTTCGACCCGGTCACCGGTGACGCCAAGACCGACCTTCGCCCGTAACGGGAACGGCGGGTTGTCGACCAACTGCTTGGGAGGACGGCGATGTCGGGCAACGAGTTGTGGCAGGTACGGGTCTTCGTGGGGCCCGATGCCATGGGAAACGTCACCGGCGTGGTGACGGTGGGCCCGGATACGCGGTCCGACGACCTGGCCGCCGATGCGCCCGGCTGCCTGCCCTGACCCGGTAGGCAGCCGGGCGCACGAGTCAGGTAACCGTGGTTTGCCAGGGATCAAGGACGTCGATTCCGGTGTCCGCGAAGTCCTTGGTGTTCCGGGTGGCGAGGGTGGCTGCTTGGGCGCGGCAGATGGCGGCGATCTGGGCGTCGAAACCGTTGATCGGTTGGCCGAGCCGTTCCCGGCCAGCGACTACGCCGGCGTAGGCGCCGGCGGCGGCGAGGTCGAAGGGCAGCACTTGGCGTGGGAAGGCGGCGAAGATCTCATTGGCCGCCTGGTGCAGTGATTCCCGGCGCTGACCCTCCGGCAGCCGCGCGATGCCGTAGCGGATTTCGGCGACGGTGACGGCAGTGGTGTACAAGCCGGCGCTCGAACTCTGCTGGATCCACGCGAGCACCGCTGGGGCGGGCTGCGCCCGCATGAGCTCGGAGACGACGTTGGTGTCGAGAACGATCATCATTCGGGCAGCCGCGCCGCGCGGGGTGGCGTGGCACGGTCCGGCAGATCCAGTTCGACGCCGCCGAGTCTGGCGAATCGATCGGTGAGTGCGCTGAACAGGTCGGTTGCCGGCGCGTCCTCGGCGACGGCGGCGGTGAGGATGTCGCGGATCTCGGCTTCCATGGATCGACCGTGCCGTGCGGCGCGGCGGCGTAACTTGTCCCGGACCGCGTCGTCGAGATCTCTGATGCTGAGGGCTGCCATCGCTTCTCCTCACCGAGGAATGAGAGCAATGCTAGCACCGGTGGCGGGTTGGACGGCACTCCGCTACCTACCACTATCCGGTAGGAGGCGGAGGGCCGGTGCAGCCCGGCCCCGTCAGCCGAGTGTGATCTCCGGCGTCAACGGCGTGTCCGCCTCGGCGGTGTCGACCTCCCGCACCACCCCCGCTGCTCGAACATCCCGGCTGACCAGAGCGAAGGCGGCGAGGTCGGTGGCGCGGGGTGTGGGAGAAGACGTGACCGACGTGCAGCGCCCCGCTGACCGCCGGCGGCGGGGTGTCGATCGAGTAGACCTCGTCCCGGGATACCGAGCGATCGAAGCGATAGGTGCCGTTTTGCTCCGATACCCGCGACCAGACCTTCTCGATGCCCTGGAGGGACGCTCTGGCCGGTACGGCTATTCGCTTCTTGGCGTTCTCGGTCATGGGTCCGAGTTTTGTCACTGCTCCAGCGAAATCTTGCACGCTGATCGGGTCGGCGGCGGGGGAGGGGTTCCGGCAGGCTAGCGTCGAGGCGTGAGCACGCCGCGAGTTTTGCCCGCTGACAGCGGTGCCGCCGAGGCCGCTGCCATCCTGCGGGCCGGTGGTCTGGTGGCCCTACCCACCGAGACGGTGTACGGCCTGGGCGCGAACGCACTGGACGCCCCGGCGGTGGCTCGGATCTTCGCCGCCAAGGCGCGGCCGAGCTTCGACCCGCTGATCAGCCACCTGGCTGAGGCGGCGGAGCTGGAGAAGCTGGTGGGTACGGTGCCGGCGGCGGTGGCGGTGCTGGCCGAGCGGTTCTGGCCCGGGCCGCTGACGCTGATCGTGGACCGGCCGTCGGTGATCCCGCCAATCGTCACCTCCGGGCTGGAGACGATGGCGGTGCGGGTGCCGGACCACGCGGCGACGCGCGAGTTGATCGCGGCGGCCGGGGTACCGGTGGCAGCACCGAGCGCGAACCGGTTCGGCCAGCTCAGCCCGACCCGGGCCGAGCACGTGGTGGCGGGGCTGGGGGCGGCCGTTGACGTGGTGCTCGACGGCGGGCCGACTCGGTGTGGGATCGAGTCGACGATCGTGGACGCACGAGGCGACCGTCCGGTGGTGCTGCGGTTGGGCGCGCTGCCGGTGGAGTCGCTGCAGGAGGCGGTCGGTCCGGTGCTGGTCCGGCCGGGCAGTTCGGGCCAGCCGGTGGCGCCGGGGACGCTGGCGGCGCACTACGCCCCGCGTACGCGGCTGCGGTTGGCCACCGATGTTGAGCCGTCCGACGGCGGCGCCGCCCGGCGGGGGTTCCTGGGCTTCCGGGGCGCTCCGGTGGGGGACTGGGCGGCGGTCGAGGTGCTGTCCAGCCGGGGCGACCTGACCGAGGCGGCGGCCCGGTTGTTCGACGCGCTACATCGACTGGATGGGGCCGGCGTCGACGAGATCCTGGTGGAACCGGTGCCCGAGGTGGGGGTGGGCCGGGCGATCAATGACCGGTTGCGCCGCGCCGCCGCCACCTGGACGTAGCCGCCTGCCGGGTACGACCTTCTCTCGGCGGATGCCGGGACGGCCTGCGTTCCCTGGAGGTGGGCGACGATGATCATTCCCCTGGCGCTAGCCGTCATTCCCGGCGCTGGCTGCGTACCCCCGAAGGCGGGCGAGTAGGTCGTGTAGGTCCACCCCGGGGCGGGGCGGGGCCGGTAGCTGCTCCACCAGGCGGGCGACCGTGCCGTTGGCGAGTGCGGCCCCGGCCGCGGAGCCGGTGGCGATCGTCCAGCTGATCGGGCCGAGCGGGGTGCAGCCGAAGAATTGACTGAGGCCGGGAGTCTGTACGACCAGTACGAGTACCCCCACCGAGCCGGCGGTGGAGATCAAAACGCCGGGGGTGGTGCCGCCGGCCAGCAGGGTCTGGCCGAGCTGGGTGCCGATCAGCGACACCAGGGCTACCGTGCCGGCCCGGCGGGGTGACGCCGCCACCCACCGGGACAGCATCCAGCCGGCGGTGGCGCCGAGCGCGGTGGAGGTGGCACGGACGCCAAGTTCCCGGTTGAGGGTGGCGCCGAGGGAGGTGTCGGGTCCTTCCCGGAGCAGGTTCTCGCTCTGTTCCGGCGGGGGTGGCCGGACCGCAACGGCCAGAGCGGGGGCCAGATCAGTGAGCAGGTTGACGAGTAGCAGTTGCCGGCCGTTGAGCGCGGAGCGGCCGTCAGCGGCGGCGGTAACGATGCTGAACGCGATCTCGCCAAGGTTGCCGCCGAACAGGATGCTCAGCGCGTGCCGGACCGACGACCACATGGCCCGCCCTTCGGCGAGGGTGGCGATGATGGTCTCCAGCCGGTCGTCCAACACCACCAGGTCGGCCGCCGCGCGAGCCGCGGGGGTGCCGCGCTGTCCGAGGGCGATGCCGACGTCGGCGAGGCGGATGGCGGGTGCGTCGTTGGCACCGTCGCCGGTCATCGCCACGGTGCGACCGCAGGTCCGGAGCGCCTGGATGATCCGTACCTTGTGGGCGGGGGTGCACCGGGCCACGACGTCGGTGGTGACCAGGCGAGCCGCCAGCGCCTCGTCGTCGAGGTCCACGAGGTCGTTGGCGGTCGCCACCCGCTGGCCGTCACCGGGGCTGATCACCGAGGCGATCGCCTCGGCGGTGGCCGGATGGTCGCCGGTGATCATGATCGTGTGCACTCCCGCCTTGCGGATGCTCTCCACCGCCGGGGCGGCGCTGGCCCGGATCCCGTCGGCCAGCGCGAGGATGCCGACGAAGGTCAGGCCCTGGACGTTGTCGTCGGCGATGGACTCGTCGGACACGGCCCGTTCGGCGAGGGCCAGTATCCGCTGGCCGGCCCCGGCGTGCCGGAGCAGCTCCTCTTGGACCGCCTCCCGGGTCGCGTCGTCCAACGGCACCACCCCGGCCTCGGTCCGCCGGTTCCGGCAGCGGGGCAGGACGGTCTCCGGGGCGCCCTTGACGCTGAGGACCAGGCCGGCGTCACAGGTGCCGACGGTGGCGTGGTAGCCGCGGGACGGTTCGAAGGGAAGCCCTCCGGCGGGACGCCAGTCTTCGGCATCGGTCTGCTCCACCGTGTGGGTCTCCTGGGCCGCCTGGCGGATCGCCCGGTCGGCCTGCTCGGGAAGCTGTTCCGGGTCCTCGGCGTCCGGAGTGGCGCGCAGCGCGACCGCGAGGATCATGCGGAGGTGGTCGTCGAGCTGGTCCACGGTGTCGAACCGAGTACCGTCGCCGACTCCGGAGAGCACCAGCCGCCCCTCGGTCAGGGTTCCGGTCTTGTCGAAGCAGAGCACGTCGACGCGCCCCAACGCCTCGATCGTGCGGGGGTTACGCACCAAGGCGCCGCGTTCGGCCAGGCGCCGGGCCGCCGCCAGCTGCGCGGCGCTGACCAGGAACGGCAACCCCTCGGGCACCGACGCGACGGCCAGGTTCGCGGCGGTTGAGGCGGTCTCCGCCAGCGGTACGCCGCGCGCAACGCCGGCACCGGCGACCGCGACGGCGGATCCGAGCGCGAGCGGTATCGCCGAACCGGTGAGCCCGCCGAGTCGCGCTTCGACGCCGCCGCTGGGCCGGGCCTGCCGAGCGAGGCTGAGGCTGCGCCCGGCCTCCGTGTCGGTACCGGTGGCGACGACCACGCCCCGGCCGTGACCGGCGGCGACGGTGGTGCCTTCGTACAGCATCGAATGGCGGTCGGCGATGTCGGATGCGGCCACCGGTTGGTCGGTCTTGCCGACCGGCAACGATTCACCGGTGAGCGAGGACTCGTCTGCCTCCAGCCCCGTGGCCTCGAGGACCCGGCAGTCGGCCGGTACGGCATCACCTGGTTCCAGGATGATCACGTCGCCGGGGACCAGGTCGTCGGCGGGTAGCTGCTGCTCGGCATCGCCGCGCCGGACCCGGGCGGTGATGGCCGTACGGGACAGCAGCTCGGCCAGCGACCGCTCGGTGTTGCGTTGGTGTGCCGCCCCGACCAGGGCGGAGCCGCCGACCACACCGCTGACCAGGGCGGCGTCAACCAGGGAGCCGAACGACGCGGACAGCACCGCTCCGGCGGCGAGGACCGGGGTCAATGGGTTGGCCAGCTCGTCCAGGAAGGCGCGGAGCAGGGTCGGAGTCGGACCACCGTCGGCGACGTGGTCGGAGCGTCGGCGGTCGGCCTCCGTCGGATCCAACCCGTCGAAGCTGCTACCCAGCTCGTCGAGGACGGTTCCCGCCGGCATCAGGTGCCATGGGGCCGCCGTCCGCCCGGCGGGGGCCTGGGTCGGTTTGGGCAGGTGGTGAGCCCGCCACACGCCGTGGGCGAACGCCAGCGCCGCCGTCCCGTTGACCGCGGCCTGAGTCCGGTCCGGGAGCTGTTCCTGTGCGGCGGTGAGGGCGGACAGCGTCCCGAGACCGGTGCCTCCGAGCCCCAGCCGGATGTTCTGCGTCGTCATCCGGCGCGCCACCCCAGCTGCCTCGACTACCAGCGCGCAGGCCCGGAGGTCGGTTCCGACCAGTAGGTGCGCACCCCAGGGTGGCAGTTCCTCGTCGATGGTCAGGCCGAGGCCGCAGTCGGCTGCCGCGAGCGCCCTCCGGTCACCGGAGAGCAGCATCACGACCGCGCCGTCGCGTTGCAGTTGGCGTACGGTTGCGGTGAGCTGGGCACCGCCGGCGAGGACGGTGTCGGCGAAGTCGTACCGGCTTGGGTCGTCGTCCGCCACGACCAGCCGCAACCCCGCGCGTCGAGCGGCGGCCGGTAGGAGATCCACGCCGGGGGCCGGCTCGGCCTCGACCCGGAGCAGCGCGACGAGCCGACCGCCGTGTGCCAGGCCGAGGAGTCGGCCACCGGAGGCGCGCAGCCGGTCGCTGTGCAGGGTGTCGCCCGGGTCAGCCGCGTCGAGGCGGTCCAGCGGGCCGAGATCCCAGCCATCGCCGTGCTGGACCGCCGTCGGCTGATCCGGGTCGAAGAGGGCAAACGCTCGGGCACCCACCTCGCCCAGCTCCGCGTCGCCCAGTGGCGCCAGGTCGGTGAGGACACCGCGGTCGGAGCCGAGGATCGCGGCGTCCAGCACCAGCGTGTCGATCCGGTCGAGTTCGCGGAGCACGCGGCGGTCCATGGCGATGACGCCGCGCCGCGCGAGCAGGCTACCGAGTTGGGCGGCGTACCCCTCCCGGCCGGCACCGCTGGCCTTCGGAAGCGCGGCGAGGCCGAGTGCGGCGGCGCGTTTCGGACCGGCCACCGGGACCGCGGCAGCGGCGGCTGCCACCCCGGCGTGGAGCATCCGCAGCACGTACGTCTCGGCCGGTCCATCCGGTTTCGGGCAGGGACGTTCGGTGGGCAGGACGGGGGCAGCGGCCCGGCCCGGGGCGCCGGTGAGCCGGGGTTCGGCCGTTGTCCACGCGCCGAGTTGGGCCCGCGCCTCGCCCCATTGCACCACCCGCTGGAGGCTGTCCAGGACGATGCCGGTCCAGCCACCCGCGAGGCCCTGCGTCACCGCCTCGGCCAGCGGGAAGAGTAGGTCGGAACGCGGGTCGGCGCGTACTCCCCGGTCGGCGAGGGCATGCAGCCTCGGGTGCAGGTCGACCGCGTTGAGGAGGCCGGATACCTCACCCGGCACCGGGGTGAAGGGCAGGATCCGGGTGGCAGCGGAGATCGTCAGACCGAGCGCGTCGGAGGCGAGGGCGCCGAGCGTACGGGGGGTGCGGGGGCCCTCCTCCGGCGGGTGCGGCGGGGGGATCTCCGGGTCCGGTTCGTGTGGGCTGATGCGTTCGGCGCGGGCCACGGTGGCGATCAGGTCGCGCAGCCTTGGCTCGGGGGAACCGACGGCGACCACCACCCGTCCCGAGGGGGCGTTCACCCGCGCCCAGCTCACGCCGGGTACGCGTTCCAGCGCCGCTTCGACCTGCCGGGCCAGCTGGTCCCCGCCGTCCTGACAGACACCGTGCACCTCGATGTGGTGTCGGCCGTAGCGGGACCAGACCCGGCGGCGGGTCAGTCCGGTGAGCCGTGTGGCCCGGGCAGCGGCGGATCCGAGGTTGCGGGCCGCCTGCCCCATCAGCTGGGGCACGGCCGGCACGCGCACGCTGCCAGCAACGCGGCCCAGCGGGATCATCGAGGCGTACGGCGGGACTCGTGTCGGCCCGATCCCCCGGTGTCACTCTTCCCGTACGCCATCCCGCCTCCCACGCCGTGTGTCCCGGCGGTCTTACTTCCCGCCCGGCCGTCCGTTATGCCCTTGGCCAGCGGTGAAGTTCTGCCGACCAGGACGGCATGGAGGACGGCGACGGTGGAAAACCACGGCGGTCACCGCCGTTTTCTGGGAGGTCGAGATGAGTGTGTTGACCCGGGATCTCAGTGGGAGTCGGGACATGATCCGGACGTTCACCCGCCGAGTGGAGGTGCCGGTACTGGGGGAGGTGGCGATCCCGCCGCCAGACAAGCTGGCGTACTACGCGGGCGTGGGTCTGCTCACCCTGCTGCAGGTCATCGAGTGGCCGGTGGCATTGGTGGTCACCGCTGGTCACGTGCTCGCCGATCAGCATCTTTCTGGGCTGGCCAAGGGGCTTGGGGAGGCGATGGAGACCGCTTGATCACCCCGGCGGCCCTCGGCCCTCGGCGCCCCTGGGCCGGGTGGTGGGCGGCGGTCACGTTCGGGGGAACCCGTCCGTGGCCACCGCTCCACTCGGCGCGGACGGACCTACGGTGGCCTCATGTTCACCCTGGTCACCACCGTGATTCTGTACGTCGGAGGGTTCGTCTTCCTGTACGGAGTGATCCGCCTCGCGATCCGGCACGCCCTGGAGGAGGCGGAGGTGCGTCGGATCCAGGCCCAGCGGGCCGAGGAGTTGGCCGCCCACCGTGATCGGACCCTGCTGGAGGGAAAGGGCTATCTCGCCGGGAGCTGACCTGGCAGCGGTGCCCGCACGGCCAGGCAGCTGTGGTTGTCAATGTTGTTGCACGTGAAACATCAGGATGGTCGATTCCCCTGGCCGGCGCCGGTGCTCCATCAGGCCTCGGTCGCCAGTTGTCGCTGGGCCTCGGTCAGGGCGGCGAGCAGGGCTGACGAATCCTGCGCGCCGCTCACCGCGTACTTGCCGGCGAGAACGTAGGTCGGCACGCTCGTGATGCCGAGTTCCCGCGCGGCGGCCAGCCGGGCGCGGACCTCGGCTACCTGCCCGTCGGACTCGAGGAAGGTGTGGGCTGCCGCGGCGTCCAGGCCGACCTCGCCCGCGATCGTGGCCAGCGCCGGCCGGGAGCCGATGTCGACGCCGTCGCGGAAGTGGGCCCGGTGTAGCGCCTCTACCGTCTCGGCGGCCCGGTCCCGCTCGGTCGCCCAGGCGACCAGCCGATGCGCGTCGAAGGTGTTCGCGGCGAGCGCACGGTCGAAGTCGAACTCAATGCCGTCTCCGGCGGCGGCCCGAGTGACCTGGTCGGCCATCTGCCGCGCGCGTTCCCGGCCGCCGAACTTCGCGCCCAGCGCGTCCAGTAGTGGCAGCGGCTCGGGAACCGGCGCCGGGTCGAGCTGGAACGGTCGGTAGCTGACGGTCGCGGCGCCGTCGTAGGACGCGAGCGCCCGCTCCAGCCGGCGCTTGCCGAGATAGCACCAGGGGCAGACCAGATCGCCGTAGATTTCGATCTCCATAACCGAAGGCAACCCGGGCGTCAGCGCGTCTGTTCCCGGACCTGACGTTTGAGTCGGGCCAGGACCGCGGTGCCGCCCCGGATCCGCAGCGGACTTACCGCCTGGGCCAGCCCCATCCGCTGGTACAGGTCGTCGGGGACGGCCAGCACCTGCGCTGGCCGAGCGCCGGCGAGCCCCTCAGCGAGGATCCCCGCGAAGGCGCGGGTGGTGGCCGCCTCGGGTGGGCAGTCGAAGACGGTTTCGACGCTGCCCTCCGGAGTTACGCGTGCGCGCAGGAAGAGCGCCGTCTGGCACTCCGGGACCTGCTCCATCTCCGCGCGGCCGGGGTGCCCGGACGGCAACGGCCCGATGGCGTCGGCGTACTCCAGCAGGAGTTCCAGCACGATGTCACGGGGTGCCGTGGCGAACTCGTCCACAATCTCGACCAGCCGGGGAGGCATCTCGGGCATCCCCTCAGGCTACCGCCGCCCGGAATCCGGGCCGGGCGGTGTGACGACGAGGCGCGCCCATCTCACGGCCGGGTGAGGCGTGCCACGTCGCGGCGGCAGGGTGTGCCCGCCTCACGGCCGGGTGAGACGTGCCACGTCACGGCGTCGGGGCCTGCCCGCTGAGTTGGCCGAGCGCCGACTGAGGGTCGAGCCGCAGGACGAGGTCACCGAGGGAGACGATGCCGACCAGCCTCCGTTCGTTGTCGCAGACCAGCACTCGCCGTACGCCCCGCTCCCGCATGAGGGCCGCCGCCTCGCCCGTGGTGCAGTTCTGTTCGATCATCACCACCTCACGGGTGATGATCGATTCAATGGTGGTCCGGGCCGGGTCGCTCCGTAGGGCGACGGCTCGGACCACGATGTCCCGGTCCGTGAGTACCCCGGCGAGGGTGGCGCCGTCGGTGGCGACCACGTCCCCGATGTCGGCCTCCTTCATCACCCGTGCGGCTTCGTCCAGAGTGGTATCCATCGGTAGGTAGATGACCTGCCTTGTCATCACGTCGCTGACCCGGAAACTGGTCATGGGACTCCTTTGGAAGCGATCCAGCCCGATCGGGACGCGGTTCCCCGTTCCACCCTTACTACACCTGTCTCTGCGGTCACCCTTCGACCAGAGGTTGTCCGGCTTCCCATCGCCTCGATGTCACCCGGCTCCGACCCGGGGGCACCGGCAGAGGCACCATTGCTGAGAAACTATCGCTTCTCAGGCAGGGCTCACCGCTACCGGAGGCGGAGACACGAGCCCTTCCCTACCCTGGAGGGTGTAGTGGGCTGGCGCAGTTTCGTGGCGGTCGGGGACAGCTTCACCGAGGGCCTGAACGACACGTACCCGGACGGCGGCTTTCGGGGCTGGGCTGACTTGGTGGCCTCCCGGCTCGCGGTGGAGGCCGGGTCGGAGTTCCGGTACGCGAACCTCGCAATTCGTGGCCGGCTCTTTCCCCGGGTGGTGGACGAGCAGGTTCCCGCCGCGTTGGCGATGCAGCCGGATCTGATCAGTTTCGCGGCAGGTGGGAACGACGTGCTGCGGCGAAGCTTCGACCCAGAAGACCTGATCGCGCGCTTCAACGACGTGGTGGGGCGGCTGCGTGCAGGCGGGGCCGACGTAGTCCTGTTCCGCTTCGCCGACGTCATGGCGCGCCTGCCCGGGCAGCGGCTGGTCGCCCCTCGAGTGCAGCTACTCAATCAGGCGGTTGGTGACACGGCGGAACGGCACGGCGCGATCCTGGTCGACCTGTACGCCGACGATACGTACCTGAATCCGATGCTGTGGAGCACCGACCGGCTGCATCTCTCCTCCGCCGGGCACCGGCGGGTGGCCGCCCAGGTGCTGACGGCGCTGGGGGTCAGCTGTGCCGAGGATTGGTTGTTGGCCCCGGAATGTCCGCTGCCCAAGCCGTGGCTGACGGCCCGCACCGACGACCTCCGTTGGGCCACCCAGCACCTGGCGCCCTGGCTCACGCGTCGCCTCACGGGTCGCAGCTCCGGCGATACGGTCACCGCCAAGCGCCCCATCCTGACCCGGTTGACGGACTGACCGGCCCAGCGCTGTCCAGCGCGGACCACCGCGCCTGGTCGCTACCCGGTTGTGCCTCGGGAACCCGAGGCACAACCCCGGCCACTGCACGCGGTGGAGTCTGCGGACTACGCTCTCCCCGTGACGGTGCAGCAGTCGCCCAGAGCGGCGAACGGCGATGTGGGCGGCGGCCGGCGTCGGTCCCGCAAGGAGGAGATCCTCGAGATCGCGGTCGGGCTGTTCGCTGCCCGGGGCTACCACGGTGTGTCAATGGACGACATCGGCGCCGCCGCCGGGGTGACCGGTCCGGCGCTCTACCACCACTTCGCCGGCAAGGAGGCGATGTTGGTCGCCGCCTTGACCCCGGTCAGCGAAGGGCTGCTCACCGGCGGCCGGGAGCGGGCCGCCGCCCATCCCGACGATCCGCGCGCCGCACTGGAGTCGTTGATCGACTTTCATGTCGACTTCGCGCTGGCCCAGCCGGCGGTGATCGCCCTGCATCTGCATGAGCTGGACCGGTTGCCTGATCAACCGCGTCGCCGCATTCGCCGGCTCCAGCGGCTGTACGTCGAGGAGTGGGTCAGCGTGCTGACCGCGTCGCACCCGGGCTTGCCCGACAACGAGGCACGGGTGCTGGCCCACGCCGCCTTCGGCCTGATGAACTCGACCCCGTTCCTCGGCGGCGTGGTGGACCGGCAGCGCCGAGCCGAGCTGCTCCGGGGCGCGACGCTGGCTGCCCTGTTGGCACCGACAGCCCGCTGAGTATTGGGCCCGGGCCCGAGGTTGCCTCAGGCTGGATCGAGGGGCTGTGCCGCACACTGACTCGTCAGTAGCCGGGGTGGCATGGTTCCCTAGCTGTCCGTTCGACCCCGGGACGCTGGAGGAAACATGATCGAGTCACTGTTGGTCGTCAATCGGGGCGAAATCGCCCGCCGGATCATCCGGACTGCGAAGCGGCTCGGTGTCCGGGCGGTGGCGGTGCACTCAGAGGCAGACGCCGGCCTGCCGTTTGTGACCGAGGCCGACGAGGCGGTCTGTGTCGGTCCGGCGAACCCGGCGCAGAGCTACCGGAACGTCGAGGCGGTCCTCGCCGCCGCGAAGTCGACCGGTGCGCAGGCGATCCACCCTGGCTACGGCTTCCTGTCGGAGAACGCCGACTTCGCGCAGGCTGTCGCTTCGAGCGGGCTGCTCTGGGTCGGGCCCGGTCCGGACGCGATCACCGCGATGGGTGACAAGATCAATGCCCGGAATCTGATGGCGGCGGCCGGGGTGCCGGTCGCGCCGGGCACCACGGAGCCGGCGGCGGATCTTACTGCGGCGGTTAACGCGGCGGCGGAGATCGGCTACCCGGTGATGGTCAAGGCCGCCGCCGGCGGGGGCGGCATGGGCATGGGAATCGCGAACGACGAGGCCGCGCTCCGCACCGAGTATGACAAGGTACGCGCGTTCGCCGAGCGGATGTTCGGGGACGGATCCGTCCTGATCGAACGGTACTTCCCCCGGGTACGCCACGTCGAGGTGCAGATTCTCGGCCTGGCGGATGGCCGGGTGGTGGCGCTCGGCGAGCGCGAGTGCTCGGTGCAGCGACGGAACCAGAAGCTGGTCGAGGAGTCCCCCTCCCCGGCAGTCACCCCGGAGCTTCGGTCCCGTCTGCTGGCCGCGGCGGTGCGGGCCGGCGAGGCGGTCGGCTACCGCAACGCCGGCACGGTCGAATGCCTGCTCGACCCCACCACTGGCGAGTTCTTCTTCCTGGAGATGAACACGCGCCTGCAGGTTGAGCACCCGGTCACCGAGCTGGTCTACGGGGTTGACCTGGTCGAGGAGCAGCTGCGGGTGGCCGCGGGGCTGCCGCCGACGTTCGACCCGGATGCCCTGACGCCGCGTGGGCACGCGATCGAGCTGCGGGTCAACGCCGAGGACCCGAAGCGTTTCCTGCCCGGACCGGGGGCGATCACCACCTGGACCGAGCCGACCGGCGAGGGCGTCCGCGTCGATTCGGGATATGTCGCCGGTAACACGGTGACCCCGTTCTACGACAGCCTGATGGCCAAGCTCATCGTCAGTGGCGTGGACCGCGCCGAAGCGATCAGTCGGGCGCGGGCCGCGGTGGCGCAGTTCCAGCTGGCCGGGCCGAAGAACAACCTGCCCTTCTTCGCCGAGCTGCTGGACAACCCGGAGTTCCTCTCCGGCGACTACGACACCGGCATCGTCTCCCGAATGCGCTGACCCACATCCGACCTCGGGCGGGTGCGCCCGGGTCGAGGTATCGACCGCGGGGTCGGGGAGCTGACCCCGCGGTCGGGTCGGGTTGGTCGCCGCGCTGCCCCGACTGTCGTGATCACGCGATCGACTCGGCCACGGCTGCGGGTGACATGCTGGGGGAGTCGGACCAGAGCGTGTCACAGTGAGGTGGCCCATGGGTAGTATGCCGGGATTCGTGTCCATTCGGGAGGTTGGGCCGCGCGACGGGCTCCAGAACGAGGAGCCGATTCCGACCGAGGCGAAGGTAAGACTGCTCGATGCGCTCTCCCGGACCGGGGTGGGGCGGATCGAGGCGGTGTCCTTTGTGCACCCAAAGGCGATCCCGCAGATGGCCGACGCCGACGAGGTGTGGCGGCGGGCGGAGCGGACCGAAGGGGTGCGCTACTCGGCACTGGTGCCGAACACGCGGGGTGCCCATCGCGCGTTGGCTGCCGGGTTCACCGAGATAGAGGTGGTGGTCTCCGCCAGCGACACCCACAACCGGCGCAACGTCAACCGCTCCACCGACGAGTCGCTGGATGACATCGCCGAGTTGGTCGAGCTGCTCCACAACGCCGGTGCTCGGGCCGAGGTCATCGTCGCGACCAGCTTCGGCTGCCCGTACGAGGGGGATACTGACCCCGCTCGGGTGGCCGGCATCGTGGACCGCGTGGTGCGCGACGGCGCCGACCGGGTGGCGTTTGGCGACACCACCGGCATGGCGACGCCCCGCCGGGTTCGCGAACTGGTGACGGCCGTACGTGATCGCGACGCAGCCGTGCCGGTGCTGATGCACTTCCACAACACCCGCGGCACCGCGTTGGCGAACCTGTTGACCGCCATCGAGCTGGGGGTCACCGAATTCGACGCGAGCGTCGGCGGCCTGGGTGGCTGCCCGTACGCGCCCGGGGCCAGCGGCAACCTGGCCACCGAGGAGGCCGTGCACTTGCTGCACGACATGGGTGTCGACACCGGTATCGACCTGGCCGCACTGATCGAGGTCGCCGAACTGGCTGAAGAACTGGTCGGCCGAAGCCTGCCCAGTGGCGTACTCCGGGCCGGCCCGCGGACCCGGCTGACTCCGCTGCCGGGCTGACTCCCTCGCCGGGCTGGTTCCCACCACCGTGCGGTCGGCCCCGGCCGCACGGTGGTCGCTGCCGTGGCGCCGGATTGGTGTCCGAATCTGCCCGGTGCGGGCGGGCGGATGGTGGGCGTGGTGCGTTACCCTAACGATCGTTCAGGAAGGTTCGGTTGTGCACGTGAGTGCGCGCCGGACCGGGAGCGGCGGCACAGGAGGAGTCGGCGTGACGCTCGATGGTGAGGCGCTGGAGCAGCTACGCAAGCGGTCCCGGGCCGGTGGCGCGGACAAGTACCATGCGGCGAATGCCGCCAAGGGGAAGCTCTTCGCCCGGGAACGGGTCGCGTTCCTGGTTGACGAGGGATCGTTTGTTGAGGACGGGCTCTATGCCAACGCCCTGGCCGAGGGGTTGCCCGCCGACGGCGTAGTCACCGGGACCGCCACCATCGACGGCCGTCCGGTCTGTGTGATGGCCAACGACTCCACGGTCAAGGCCGGCAGCTGGGGCGCCCGGACCGTCGAAAAGATCATTCGGATCATCGAGCGTGCCTACGCGACCAAGGTTCCGATGGTCTACCTGGTCGACTCGGCCGGTGCCCGGATCACCGACCAGGTGGATCTGTTCCCCGGCCGGCGGGGCGCCGGAAAGATCTTCTGGAACCAGGTCCGCGCGTCTGGCTCGATTCCCCAGGTCTGTGCGCTCTTCGGGCCGAGCGCGGCCGGTGGGGCGTACATCCCGGCCTTCTGCGACGTGGTCGCCATGGTCGAGGGAAACGCCAGCATGTACCTGGGCTCGGACCGGATGGTCGAGATGGTCACCGGAGAGCAGACGACACTGGAGGCGATGGGCGGGGCCCGGGTGCACTGCGCCGAGTCCGGCGTCGGCCACTTCCTCTGCCGGAGTGAGGCCGACGCCCTTGATGTCGTGCGGCGCTACCTGTCGTATCTGCCGACGAACTGGACCCAGCAGCCGCCCCCGGCACCCGCGGTCGAAGCGCCGGCGAAGGTCGATCTGGCGGCGCTGGTACCGGCCAGCGAGCGGCAGGCGTTCGACATGCGTCGGTACGCGAAGGGGCTGCTCGACCAGGGGAGTTTCTTCGAGATCCAGGCGCTGTGGGCCAAGGAGCTGACCATCGGCTTCGGCCGGCTCAACGGCGAGGTCGTGGGCGTGGTCGGCAACAACTCGATGTTCAAGGGGGGCGTGCTCTTCGTCGACTCGGCCGACAAGGCGACGCGGTTCGTGCAGCTCTGTGACGCGTTCAATGTGCCGCTGCTGTTCCTCTCCGACGTGCCGGGGTTCATGGTCGGCAGCGCGGTGGAGAAGCAGGGCATCATCCGGCACGGTGCCAAAATGATCACTGCGATCTCCGAGGCGACCGTACCCAAGATCTGCGTTGTGGTGCGCAAGGCCTACGGTGCCGGCCTCTACGCGATGGCCGGCCCCGGATTCGAGCCGGACGCCACGATTGCCCTGCCGACCGCGAAGATCGCCGTGATGGGTGCAGAGGCGGCGGTAAACGCGGTCTACGCCAACAAGATCGCTGCTATCGGGGACGAGAGCGAGCGCGCCGCCTTTGTCGCTGCCCGGCGCGAGGAGTACGAGCAGGACATCGACGTCGTCCGGCTCGCCAGCGAACTGGTGGTTGACGCAATCGTGGAACCACCCGAGCTGCGCGGTGAGTTGACTCGCCGGTTCGCCGCCGCCCGCGGCAAGGATCGCCACTTCGCCACCCGTCGGCACGGCGTCACCCCTGTCTGACCCGGCCGCCCGGCGTCACGAGCGCCGGGGTGACCCATCCCCCTACCAGGAGGAACCCATGGACTTTCGGCTCACCGAGGAGCACGAGGCGCTGCGGACGAGCGTCCGCGACCTCGCCCGGGAGGTTGTCGCTCCGGTCATCGCGGATCACTACGAGCAGCACACCTTCCCGTACGACGTCATTCGCCAGATGGGAAAGATGGGCCTGTTCGGCCTTCCTTTCCCGGAGGAGCACGGCGGAATGGGGGGTGACTACTTCGCGCTCTGCCTCGCGCTGGAGGAACTGGCCCGGATCGACTCCAGCGTGGCGATCACGCTCGAGGCGGCGGTCTCGCTCGGCGCTATGCCCATCTTCCGGTTCGGCACGGATGAGCAGCGGGCACGGTGGCTGCCGCGGCTACTCAACGGCACGGCACTGGCCGCGTTCGGGTTGACCGAGCCGGGCTTCGGCTCGGACGCCGGGGGGACGCAGACTCGGGCGGTACTCGATGAGTCGACGGACGAGTGGGTGATTAACGGGTCGAAGGCGTTTATCACCAACTCCGGGACCGACATCACCGATCTGGTCACCGTCGCGGCGGTCACCGGTACGAGGGCGGACGGCTCCAAAGAGCTGTCCACGATCATCGTGCCGACCGGAACCCCGGGCTTCACGGTGGCGCCGAGCTACTCCAAGGTGGGCTGGACGGCCTCCGACACCCACGAGCTGACCTTCGATGACTGCCGGGTGCCGGCGGGGAACCTGCTCGGTGAGCGGGGCCGGGGCTTCGCGCAGTTCCTGCGGATTCTCGACGAGGGGCGGATCGCGATCGCCGCGCTCGCCGTCGGGCTGGCCCAGGGCTGTGTGGACGAGTCGGTCCGGTACGCGAAGGAACGGCACGCCTTCGGCCGTCCGATCGGGGCCAATCAGGCAATTCAATTCAAGATTGCGGATATGGAGCTGCGGGTGCACACCGCTCGGCTGGCATACTACGACGCTGCGGCGCGGATGCTCGCCGGAGAACCGTTCAAGCGTCAGGCAGCCATCGCCAAGCTGCACGCCAGCACCATCGCGGTTGACAACGCCCGGGACGCCACCCAGATCCACGGCGGATACGGCTTCATGAACGAGTTCCCGGTGGCCCGCTTCTGGCGAGACGCCAAGATTCTGGAGATCGGTGAGGGTACCTCCGAGGTGCAGCGCATGATCATTGCTCGGGAGCTGGGGCTGTAGCCGGACCGGGACGCTTCGTTGCCGGACTACTCGGCGGCATCGCTGTCGGGTATCGGCAGTGGCGCGTCAGTAGGGCGACGATGACCTGTCGACGAGCGTCGTTGATCCGTACCCTTCCTGGCCATGAACCCGGAGGATGACCATTCGCGGTGGTCAGGCGGCCAGCTGGGGCTGCCCGACCTGCTCCGCGGACACCGGCTCGCCGCTGGCCTGACCCAGGCCGATCTGGCGGGCCGGGCTGGCATCGGGGTCCGGACCGTTCGGGACGTGGAGCGGGGCCGTTCGTCGCGGCCCCAGCGGACCACAGTCGAACTGCTCGCCACCGCCCTTGGGCTGGCCGGGGCAGCGCGGTCCACCTTCGTCGCCGCCGCCCGACACGTGCCGACGTCGCGGTGCCCGGAGTCCGAGTCACCGCTTCACGGCGGCCGGGATGGCATGGCACGGCCGATCGTGCTGCCCCCGGCCCCCGAGCTGATCGGCCGGGAGCGGGACGTTGCCGAGCTGGTCGGGATGCTCACCGGCGAGCCGGCAGTCCGGCTGGTCAGCCTGGTCGGGTTGGCCGGCGTCGGCAAGACGGCGCTGGCGCTGTCGGTGGCCCACGCGGCTGCCGAGCACCTCCCCGGCGGGGTGGCCGGGGTCCTCACCGGGGAGGGAACGGATGTTGCGGAGCTGCTTGCCACCGCGGCGGCGGTCTTCGGGGCCGCTCGCCTCCCCGAGCTCGCCACCCGCCTCGCGGGTCAGCCGGCACTGCTGCTTGTGGACGCGGTCGAGCGGGCTCCCGGCCCGGTCGCCGAAGCCCTGCACCAGCTCGCGACCACGGTGCCGTCCCTGGGTGTGCTGGTCACCGGCCGGCACCCGGTCGGGCTGCGCGGTGAGCGGGTCCGGCCCGTAGCCCCACTCGACACCCCACCGCCGGACCGCGACGAGGCGGGTCCGGCGGCCCTCGCCCGGTATCCGGCGGTGGCGCTGTTTACCGCCCGGCTCGCGCTGGTCCGACCGAACCCGCCGACAGTGGAGGAGCTGCCGGCGCTGGCCCGGCTGGTCCGGCGCCTCGGTGGCCTTCCACTTGCGATCGAGCTGATGGCGGCGCGGGGGCACCTTCTCGACCTCAACGAGCTACTCGACCGGTATGGCGATCGGGTTCTCGATCTGGCGACCGCCTCCGGCGCAGCGGCGCGGCCGGGCTGGAACGCTGCCGATCCGGGCCCGGCACAGCGATCGCCCGCGGCGGTCGTCGAGACGCTGCGGGACGCCGTTGCGACCAGCTATCTCCTGCTCGCCCCCCAGGAGCGGGCTGCCCTGCGGCGGCTCGCCATCTTCGGTAACCGCTGGTCGATCAAGCTGGCCGAGGAGATGCTCGGAGTTGGTGCCGAACCGGCGGACCCGGTGCTGGTCGTCGATCCGGTTGTGCTGCTGGACCGGCTCCGGGAGCTGGGACTCCTCAGCATCAGGGGGGTGGGGTCGTTCCGATTCCGGCTGGTCGACGCCGTCCGGGAGTTCGCCGTCGAGCAGGCTGCCGGCGCGGGGGAACTCACCCTGGCCCGGCGTCAACATGCCCGGGTCATGGCCAGACTGGTCGCCGAGACGGCCCCGTACCTGGTCGGGGCGGACCTGACCACGGCGGTGCACCGGCTGGACGACGTGGGCGGGGACATCAGCTCCGCGCTCGCGCACGCCGCTGTCGACGAACCGGTGACCGCGCTGGGTCTGGCGGCCGGGCTCGTCCGGTGGTGGCGCTTCCGGGGGCGGGACGTCGCGGGCCGGCAGTGGCTGCGCCGGTTGCTGGCGGATCCGCGTACCGCTGATGCTGCGCCCGTCTTGCGGGCGTGGGCGTTGCTGGGCGTGGCCCGGTTGGCTGCGGAGCACGGCGCGGGGGCGGAGGAGTTGCCGGCCGCCCGCGCGGCACTCGCCGCTTTGCAGTCGGCCGGCGACGTCGCTGGTGAGCTGGAGGCCCGGACGGTTCTGGGCAGGTTGTTCACCGGCACCGGTGACCACGACGAGGCGCGGGGGCAGGCTGAGGCGGTACTGGCGCTGGCCACCCGGCACGGGCGGATCCGGGATATGACGGTGGCGCAGAGCAATCTGGCCTGGCACGGGATCCGGGTCGGTGACCTCGCCACTGCCCGGCGCCGGTTGGCTGCCGCGGATCGACTGGCGGCCCAGTGCGGGGAGCGGCGGCTACGAGTGCTCGCGATGGCCAATCTGGCCGAGGTCACGCGCCTTGAGGGCCGGTACGACAGCGCCGTCGATCAGGGGCGGAGGACGCTGGCGGCGTTGATGGCGTTGGGCGACCCGGGGCACCACCGTCGGGTGCTGGGCACGGTCGGGCTGGCGCTGGCACAGGACGATCGGGTGACGGAGGCGGCCGAGGTGCTGGCCGAGCTGCGACCGGGGGGGCCGGCGGCGGGTCTGAGCTGGATGCCAGCGGATGGGATCTGTGGGTTGATCGAAGGAACACTGGCGTTGCGCCGGGGCGATCGGGAACTGGCGGCCGAGTGGTTCGCTGTCGCTGCCAAGGTGGGGGCCAACAGCCAGGACCGCCGTGACCTGGTGGAGGCGCTGGTGGGGCTGGCCGCCAGCACGGCGGAGCCGGCCGTGTTGGATCGGCTGGATGCGGTCTGCAAGGTCAGTGGGATCCGCCTGCTGCCGCCGGAGGTGGCGGCCTTGGCTGCGGCTACCCGTCGGGCATGACCGGTTTGCGGCGGAGAGTGGGTGGGCCCGGGTGCGGCGAGGACCGGGTGGGCCGGGTGCGGGGCCGCGTGAATAGTCCCGGGAGTGGCGCGAGCGAGAGCCCCCTCTGTTACCCCTCGCTCGTCGCCCGCGCCATCTCCCCCGGGTGCATCCCCCGTTGATCGGAGCTTAGTTGGCGGGGAAAAGTCGGCTGACCGATTTGCCCAACAATAATCTGGCGCTCGAGCAGTTCTGCCGCTCTTTCTGCCGGTGGTGTCCCTTCGCCGGCGGCGATCCGGCCAGGCCGGCCCCACCACGGCGGTGTCAGTCGTTGCCCTGGTCCGGTTCCTGGCCGGTGGCGCCGGCGGTGGCGCCGGGGTGGACCGCATCTCGCACCTGACGTAGCCCATCAAGGAGCCGGGCCAGCGACTCCGGGTCGAGCTGCCCGGTGAACCACTCCTCGATGATTCGTAGGTGTCCCGGGAGTACGGCGTCGAGCCGCTTACGGCCGGATTCGGTGGCCACCGCGAAGTAGCTGCGTCGGTCGGCGGGGCAGGCGCGTCGGGCGAGGAGCCCATCGCGTTCCATTCGGTCGACCACGCGGGTCGTCCCGCTGGTGGAGAGGGAGATCTGTGCGGCGAGGTCGGTCATTCGAAGCTGGTTGTCCGGCGAGCGGGCAAGCCGGGTGAGCACCTCGAACTCCACCGGAGAGAGGCCGTGCTCCTCGAACTGGGCGGTGAACCGGGCCGACAGTCCAGCGTGCGCCTCGACGAGTAGGCCGACGGCGGTGATCCGGGGGTCGTTGAACACATTCTGGTCCACCCGCCGGAGCCTATCAGTAGTTGATCAACGAAATATTGCTGTGGGCGTATCTGTTAAGAGCGTTATTTACAAAACAAGCATTTTTGTGGAGGGTGCACGTGACCAGGTTGGTGGGCTCGTGTGTGCCCGGCTCTGGCCCGCGGCCTTGGGCGCTTCTACCGTGAATGGTTCACAATGCGCTGCGGAGCGGCATCGCTCCGTCACCTCGGGCGCCGGGAGGACACATGGGCAGGGATGTCACGCGGGGCGCCTTCTCCCGGGAGGACCGGGTCCGCTACCGCCGCAAGGTACGTCGCTGCCTGGACGTCTTCGCTCTGATGCTGGACGACTTCGGGTTTGCTGCCGACCGGCCGACGACCGGCTTGGAGATCGAGCTGAACCTGGTCGACTCTGCCGCCGAACCGGCGATGCGGAACGAGGAGATTCTGGCCGACATCGCCGACCCGCTCTTCCAGACCGAGTTGGGGCAGTTCAATCTGGAGCTGAACGCCGCACCCCGGCTGATCGAGGACACCGGCTTCACCGGCTACGAACAGGACCTCCGCGGCAGTCTTGCCCGGGCCGACGAGCGGGCCGCCAAGTCCGACGCGAAGATCCTTCTGGTGGGAATCCTGCCCACCCTGACCGAGGGGCACCTGGTCGTTGACAACCTCTCCACCAACGAGCGCTACCGCGCGCTCAACGACCAGATTGTCGGAGCGCGTGGCGAAGACATCGAACTCGACATCCGCGGAGTCGAGCGGTTGCAGACCCACACCGACTCGATCGCTCCTGAGTCGGCCTGCACCAGCCTGCAGTTGCACCTGCAGGTCGCGCCGGACAGCTTCGCCGACTACTGGAACGCCTCGCAGGCGATCGCTGCCGCCCAGGTGGCGATCGGGGCGAACTCTCCCTATCTGTATGGCCGACAACTCTGGGCGGAGACCCGGATCGCGCTGTTCCAACAGGCGACTGATACCCGGCCAGACGAGTTGAAGGCGCAGGGTGTCCGCCCTCGGGTCTGGTTCGGCGAACGGTGGATCACCTCGATCTTCGACCTCTTCGAGGAGAACGTTCGCTACTTCCCGCCGCTCCTGCCGATCTGCGAGGAAGAGGACCCAGTGGAGGTGCTGCACGCCGGGGGAGTGCCGAAACTCGGCGAACTGCGCCTGCACAACGGGACCGTCTACCGCTGGAACCGGCCGGTCTACGACATCACTGAGGGGCGCCCGCACCTAAGGGTGGAGAACCGGGTCCTGCCGGCCGGTCCGACTGTGATCGACATGCTGGCCAACGCCGCCTTCTACTTCGGATCGGCGCGCGGGCTGGCGGAGGCGGACCGTCCGGCCTGGAGCCAGCTGACGTTCAGCTCGGCGGAGGAGAACTTCCACTCCGCCGCCCGTCGAGGCATGGACGCGGTGGTGCACTGGCCTCGGCTCGGTGAGGTGCCGGTCGCCGAGTTGGTCCTCGACGTGCTGCTGCCGCAGGCGGCGATCGGGTTGGACCGGTTCGGCGTGGCTCCTGGTGAGCGAGACCGGCTGCTCGGCGTCATCGAGCAGCGCTGCCGGACCCGGCGCAACGGCGCGGTATGGCAGGCGGAGACGGTGTGGGCCGCCGAGCGGCACCGGAAACTCGACCGCTCGGCGGCGCTGCACCACATGGTCCAGCGGTACGCCGAACTCCAACGCAGCAACGAGCCGGTGCACACCTGGCCGGTCGACTAGGTGGGCGGCGGGGCGACCATGGCCCCCTGTGGTCGGAGCGTCCGACCACCACCGCCGTCAGCTGGTGCGGCGGGTGGAGCGGGGCCGGCGCGAAGCCGTCTCCTTCGGCTCCTGTGGGGCGGGGGCGGCGTCCGCTGCGGGTGCGTCGTCCGCGGCCCGCTGAGCCGGTACCTCGCTGGTGGCATCCGCCTTAACGGTGCGGGGCCGTCGGCTGCCCGATCCGCGGGTCCGGCCGCGGGTGGTGGGCGTCGCGACGGTCGAACCGTCCGGCTCCGGGTTGGTTGGGGACTTCGTCGGCCGGGGCGAATCAGTTGGGGGCTGCGCCAGCCGGGGCGAATCTGCCCGCTTCCGGCGGTTGGCTCGTTGACCGACCGCGGTGACCAGCGCCGAGCCCCCGAAACCGATGATGACCGCATACGGGGCGATGAGGTGCGCTGACGCCTGGCCGGGAGCGAGGTCGGCCAGGTCCGGCACGGCGAGCAGATAGGCGACCGCGACGAGGAGCGGGCCGGCTGCGCCAGAGGCGGTGGCACCCACCTGCTGGTCGGGGCGTTGGGCCGTGCCACGGGCGACCAGTACGCCGATGAGGAGGGCGGAGCCGAGGGACAGCAACGCACCCGGCCAGTAGAACCAGTCGCGGAGCCACAGCTCGGTTCCGCCGACGCTGAGCTGCCAGATGCCGAGCTGAGCGGTGTTCAGTCCCCGCCCCACAATGACGCCATCCACAACGGCCACCACAGCGAGCAGCCACAGCCAGCCGACGGTCGAGATCACGTTGGTGGCGGCGGCGCGGGAGTGCAACGCCCACGCGGCGATGGCCACGCCGACCAGGACGCCCAGGGCGGCGTATCCAGCGGCGACCTCGCGGGGCGCGGCGACGCCGGGTACCGCGGCCACCCGTGCCGGTACGGCGGTCAACAGCACCGTGATCAGAGCACCGAAGCCGGCGGCGCCGGCGAGCGCCAGTTTGCCGAGCACACTGTCGGATGCGCCCGGCTCGGCCTGGCTTCGCCATTCCCGGGGGGTCGCTGCGTCGGCGTCCGGTCCGCTCGGGTTGTCGGCCGTCGAGTCCGCACTGGAGAGCTCGCCGTGGCTGCCGGTCGGCGGATGCGCCACCGGGCCACGATGACGGAGGCGTTGTGCGCAGATCGCACCAGCCACAGTGGAGGTGGCGGCGATCCACGTGGCCCAGATCAGGCTGGCTGTCCAAGCGGTGATGGCGACAGTCTCATCGGGCGGTGGGGCCCAGTTGATGATGCCCAGGCCGTAGCCGAAGCCCAGTGCGGCGGCGCCGGCCCCGGCAGCGGTGCCAAGCGCGGTCATGATCGATACTGCCCAGCCGCGTCTCGCCATGCCGGCGAGCGTAACGTCCTGTGGTCGGGGCGGGGAGTACTGCGCCCAAATTCTCACTCAGAGTAATCGATGCGGGGCGTTCTGGTCGTCGGCGGTCGAGGTGACGATCAGCGCGATCGCCGGGTGGGCGTTGACACGGACCGGGCCGCGGTGAACTGATTCCCGCCGATCCCCCTGCTGGCGGGCTAGGTTGTCGTCAGGCAGCGAGGGGGAACGTGGGATGAGCGACGACCGAAAGCCCGCCGCCGACGGGCCGGACGACGAAACCCGTCCGCTGTCTGCCGACCAGACCGCGCCGCTGCCGCCCGCTGGAGGCCCGGCGGCATGGTCGGGGCGGGCGGGTGTTCCGCCGCCGCGTCCGCCGGAGTACCAGGAGGCGCCCGGGTGGTACGTGGAGCCGAGTGGGCGACGGTGGTGGTCACCGATTCTCTGGGGAGTGATCGTGCTCCTGCTGGCTATCTTCGGCGCCGGTCTGTGGCTCGCCCTCGGTGCCGGCGACGACGAGCAGGTCACCCCCGACTCCTCGCCGTCGGCCACCACGCCACCGGTGTCGCCGACGCCTACGTCCGCCGCGCCGACCACGATGGCGCCGACCACGACCGCGCCGACCGCGACCGGGCCGACCGCGACCGGGCCGACCACGACCGCGCCGACCACGCCGTCGCCGACGGAGGAGCTGGGTGAGGTCCCGATGCCCCCGGTGGTCAACCTGCCGCTGACGACGGCCCAGGCGCTCCTGGACCAGATCGGACTGACGTACCGGGTCCAGTACCGGACCTCGGATCAGCCCTCCGGGATTGTGATCTGGACCGAGCCGCGAGCAGGTGTGCTGGTGCCGGAGGGAGCAGCGGTCGTACTGGTGGTGTCGGGGTCTGGGCCGTCGCCGCAGCGGCCAACGCTCACCCCACCCTCGGAACCCACCCCCACCGGCTGACCGGGCGTACCAGTTGGCTGGACGGCGCTCCCCGGCTCAGGTCCTGGCGGTGCGGGTGGAACTGCCGGGGTGGGCGTACCGGTGTTCCTCTCGTAGGTACGCCCACCAGCGGCGGATCGCAGCAGTTCAGCCCACGCGTGCGGGGGTACGCGCCAGCGGTCGGCGCTGTGTCCCTACGGTGTGTGGGTGGCGTTGCGGCGCGGCCTGGATCTGGTCCAGCCCTTCCTGCTGTACGAAGATCGACCGCCGGCTGACCGCGTCCCCCGATGCGTTCAACTCGTAGCCGTCGAGCCAGAGCCAACCGTCGTAGGTCGGCCAGTCGAGGACCCGGATCACCCGGAAGGCGATGGGTCGGAGGAACTGGACACTCGCCGCGCGAGTCACGTGCAGTACGTCACCGGTGCGGGGAAGCACATGGGCTCCTGGGAAAGAGGGCCGGCGGAGGCGCCGGCGGGAGTTGTCGGGGGACATGTGTTGTCGGCCTCGGGGTGGTGCCCCGCAGGCTGGCGTTGTTGGTGCTGGCCGTGGGATCACCACGGTGGGAGAGCGGAGTAGGACTCTGCGTGATCCGCCATAGGGAATAGAGTGCATCAGGGACGTGCGACATGCAAGTTGCATGTCGGTTGTTGCCGATGGGTTGTCGGTCCAGAGCGATGTAATGCTTGAGCTGTTCGTATTCGGGCGGCACACTGAGGGCCGGGTTCGCCCCGCCACCATCCGCCGTCGCGAGCCCGTCCACCGGCGTGCCCTCCCCGGCGCGACGGCCGAGCCGGGAAGTTGTCAAGGTGGAGGGGGACGGTGGCAATGACCGCGAGATTGAGTCCGGGGTGGCACCGTGGCTGAGCGGCGAAGCCCGACGATCCGCCGGCGGCGGCTGGGCGCGGAACTCCGTCGGCAGCGTGAGGCTGCGGGGATCACCATCGAGTCGGTCGCCGAGCAGCTCGAATGTTCGGCCTCGAAGGTCTCTCGGATCGAGACCGGCCACACCACGGCGACGCCCCGCGACGTCCGGGACATGCTCCGGATCTACGGCGTGGTGGGGGCGGAGAGCGACGAGCTGGTACAGATCGCTCGCGAGGCCCGACAGAAGGGTTGGTGGCACCCCTACAGCACGGTTTTGGTCGGGGCGTACGTCGGCCTGGAAGCGGCGGCCAGCTCCATCCGTGCCTACGAGCAGCAGGTCGTGCCGGGTCTACTAGAGACCGAGGAGTACGCGAGCGCCATGATCCGCGCTGCGCGACCGGACTTCACCACAGAACAAGTCGCACAACGTGTCCGTGTCCGGTTGGGTCGTCAGTCGTTGCTGACTCAGGATGATTCAGTCGATGTGTGGGTGGTGCTCGATGAGGCAGTGGTGAGCCGACCGGTGGGTGGGGACACGGTGATGCGTGGTCAGCTCAAGCGGCTGTTGGAAGCAGCCGAACTACCGAACGTGACGTTGCAGATCCTGCCGTTCGAGGTTGGTGCGCATGCGGGCATGGACGGGACCTTCAGCATCCTGAGCTTCCCCGAACCCAGTGATCCGGATGTTGTGTACGCGGAGAACGCCACGGGTGGGCTCTTCCTGGAAAAGAGCGACGAACTGCAGAAGTACAGCTTCATCTTTGATCACATCCGAGCGGCTGCCATCAGTCCTGAGGAGTCCATCGCACATATCGCGAAACTGGCAGAGGAGCCGTTGTGGAAATGGCGACCAAGGAGTTCCCCGTGGACCTGACGCAGGGTACCTGGTTCAAGAGCTCGAAGAGCGGGCCGAACTGCGACAACTGCGTTGAGGTGGCGTACGTGCCGGGGGCGGTCGGCGTGCGGGACTCGAAGGACAGGTCTGGCCCGGCCCTGGTCTTCAGCCCGGGTGGCTGGCGTTCCTTCGTCAGCGATGCGCGGGGCGGTGCCTTCGACCCGCGCTGACCAGGACCGGTGCCCCCGTCCGGCCAGTTCGGACGGGGGCACCGGATCGGTTTCTGGGTTCCGGCGACCGGCTTGCCCCGGGCCCGTCGCCACAACGGCTCCGTCTCGTTGAACCCGTCGGTACGGCGCAGGTCAGTGACCCGCCGCGCCGATCGGCAACCGAATGAGGTAGGCGAGACGGATGACGACGATCGGGTCAGAGAACCTCACCAACGGTCCGGGTAAGCCGGAGCGGTTCGGCGGCAAGTACCGAGGGACACGCCGGGACACGGTGCTCACCGAGGTGGTGTCGCCGGACGCCGAGGCTGGCGAGCGGCAGGATGGGGCCGCACCTCCGCGACCTGCGCCACCCCGCCCCCTGCCTTCACTCGACCCGGACCCGTCAACCGGTCCGGGCTTTCCGGTCGATGGCTGGTCGACCGGTCCGGTCGAATCACTGGTTGATCACCCGTTGCTCCGCGGTCTCCTGCTGGAACTGCCGCCGAGGGGCAGTGTTCCGCCACCGGGTTGGTTGGATCGCTGGTTCGAGGCGACCCGGGCCATCCTCGAACTGCTCTACGTGCAGGGCCCGGGGCGGTCCCGCTGACGGTTGTTTCGCACCAAAGTGCTGGTCAGGCCGCGAGTCTGCGGTGCTGATCGGCGGGGCTCCGGCGGCTCTGCCAACCGGTCGCCGGAGGTGTCCCCGTCGCCACCTCGGTGACTTCCCCGGTATTCCACCCGTGGCCCCGGTGACTCGACGTGTTGATTTCTCATCTCCTTGCCGTTTACTCTCATCGATGGATAGGCATCTATCGATCGACTCGCCGGGAGTCGGTGGACCTTGATGCCATCCGGAGGGAGACAGAGGAGATGGGTCTATCTCGAAGGTCTGTGTTCGTCGGATTAGCCACGATGGCCATGGTGGCGTCCGCAACCCCCGCTATGGCCGCTGAACCGGTTGGTGAGATCCGTGGTGCGGGGGGCGCTACGGCTGTAGCCGACAGCTACATTGTGGTCTTCAAGGAGAGTGCGGTCGGCCGTGGCGCGGTTGAGAGGTCGGCTGACCGTCTGGTGGATCGGCACGGTGGCCAGGTGGCCCGGACGTACACCGCAGCACTGCGTGGGGCCGAACTGCGGGTGGATGCTGGTGCGGCAGCTCGTATCGCGGCCGACCCGGCGGTGGCCTACGTTGAGCAGAATCACCAGGTGTCGATCAACGGCACGCAGGTTAATCCGCCGTCCTGGGGTTTGGACCGGGTTGATCAGCGGGATTTGCCGTTGGACGACTCTTACACCTACCCGAATACCGCCAGTGATGTGACCGTCTACATCCTTGACACTGGGATTCGTACCACTCACCAGGACTTCGGTGGCAGGGCTACCTGGGGTACCAACACCGCCGACAACAATGACACCGACTGTAACGGGCACGGTACGCACGTGGCCGGCACCGTTGGTGGTACGGCGTATGGTGTGGCCAAGGAGACCAACCTGGTAGCGGTGAAGGTGCTGGACTGCGCGGGCAACGGTACTTTCGCTGGGGTTGTGGCCGGTGTTGACTGGGTGACTGCGAACGCGGTCGCGCCGGCGGTGGCGAACATGAGCCTTGGCGGCGGTGCGAACACCGCGTTGGACAACGCGGTGACCAACTCGATCGCCTCGGGTGTCACCTATGCGCTGGCGGCGGGTAACAGCAGCGCCAACGCCTGCAACTACTCACCAGCCCGCACCCCGGACGCAATCACTGTTGGCTCTACGACCAACAGTGATGGACTGTCCTGGTTCTCCAACATCGGAAACTGTCTGGACATCTTCGCGCCGGGCTCGTCGATCACTGCGCCGTGGATCACCAGTGACACCAGCACGCGTACGATCAGCGGCACGTCGATGGCCTCGCCGCACGTCGCGGGTGCCGCGGCGATGGTCCTGTCGGCCAACCCGTCGTACACCCCGCAGCAGATCCGGGACGCGCTGGTCGACAACGCCACCGACGGTGCGGTCGGCTCTCCGGGCAGTGGCTCACCGAACAAGCTCCTCTACGTCGGTGACGGCGGCACCACGCCGCCCCCGCCGCCGGGGTGCTCCGGCACCAACGACACCGACGTGTCGATCCCGGACGCCGGCTCCGCAGTGACCAGCTCGATCACCATCGCCGGCTGCGACCGGGACGCCGCGGCCACCTCGACCGTGGCGGTGGACATCCCCCACACCTGGCGGGGTGACCTCGTTATCGACCTGATCGCGCCGGACGGCTCGTCCTACCGGCTGAAGACCAACGACCTGTCCGACTCCGCCGACAACGTCAACGAGACCTACACGGTGAACCTCTCCAGCGAGGCAGCCGACGGCACCTGGCAGCTCCAGGTCCGCGACGTCTACCGCGGGGACACCGGCTACATCGACACCTGGACCCTGACGGTCTGATCTGGCTTCACCGGGCGGGGCCCCTTCCGGAGACTCCGGGAGGGGCCCGTGCCGTGCCGGGACCTTCCTCAGACGGCGAAGCTGGTGGGCTGGTCGGTGGCGGGCTCCGGCGGCTCCGCCTTCCACAGGCCGGTCTTCTGTGCGGCAAGCCGGGCCAGGTATGCCGGGTTGAGGATCACGTAACGGCGCCAGAGGCGCTTCGGTTCCAGGCTGAGTCGCCAAAGCCACTCCAGGCCGGCCCGCTGCATCCACGGTGGCGGCTGCCGCAACAGACCCGCGTGGTAGTCGAAGGCCGCGCCGACCGCCATCAGCGGCATGTCCAGCAGCGGTCGCATGGCGTACGTGAAGATCTCCTGCCGCGGGCAGCCCAGCCCGACCAGGACGAGTCGGGCCCCGCTGTTCCGGATCCGATCGGCGATCTCGACATCCTCACCGGGTTGCACCGGTCGGAACTTGGACGGCTCCACCCCGGCGAGCTTCAGCGCGGGAAACATTCGCTCCAGCGCCGGCACCAGGGTCGCGAGCGTCTCCTCGGTGGAGCCGTAGAGGTAGACCGGCAGGCCCTCGTCGGCGAAGCGGGACAGTACATGCAGGGTGAGCGTCGGCCCGTAGACCCGGTCGGTCAGCCCGGCCCGGTGCAGCACGTTGAGCGCCCAGCGCACCGGCTGTCCGTCCGGAGTGACCACATCGAACGAGTTCAACCGGGCATTGTGTGCCGGATCGAGCACCCCGGTCATCACGCCGTGAACGGCCAGGGCGGTCAGCGCCAGCGGCTGCCGCTCGTGCGCCGCCGTCACGACCGCCTCGGTGGCGGTGGCGTAGTCCGTGACGTCGACGAGGACGCCGAGTACGTTCCGCTTGGCCCGGAGGGTCATGACTGCGGAACCCACTTGTCGACGTTGGCCTCGTAGATCTCACGCATGATCATGGGCACGTCATAGACCTGCTTCCAGTCCGGGTAGTCGGCGTGGAAGGCCTCGTTGGAGCCGATCCACCACTTGTGGTCGCCGATTCGGTTCGCCTCGACGTACTCGGAGTCCATCTCCTGCCCGGTGATCTGCTGGGCCAGGGCGAAGGCCTCGCGCATCGAGGTGTTGGAGTGCCGGCCGCCGCCCAGGTTGTAGACGGCGGCGGAGCGCGGGTTACGGAAGAACGACTCGAACGCCGAGACCACGTCCGAGCTGTGGATGGCGTCCCGGACCTGCTTGCCCTGGTATCCGAAGATCTTGTACTTCCGGCGCTCCATGTTGGCCCGCATCACGTACCCGAGGAAGCCGTGCAGCTCGGTGGCGGAGTGCGCAGGGCCGGTCAGGGTGCCACCGCGGAAGCAGGCCGTCCGCATGTCGAAGTAGCGGCCGTACTCCTGCACCATCACATCCGCCGCCACCTTGGAGGCGCCGAAGATCGAGTGCAGGCAGGCGTCGATCGACATGTCTTCCCGGATGCCCTGCTCGTACGGGTGCCCGGGCTCGATCTCCCACCGCGTCTCCAACTCGACCAGGGGCAGGCTGTTCGGCCGGTCGCCGTAGACCTTGTTGGTGGAGCAGTGGATGACCGGCGCCTCAATGCAGTGCTCGCGAACGTTCTGTAGCACGTTGAGGGTGCCGGCGGCGTTGACGTCGAAGTCGGTGAACGGGTCGCGGACGGCCCAGTCGTGCGACGGCTGCGCCGCAGTGTGGATCACCACAGCCGTGTCGCGGCCGTAGCGGCGGAAGAGCTTCGCGAGCGCGTCCCGGTCGCGGATGTCGATGCTTTGGTGCGAGTAGGCGGCGCCCAGCTCCTCGGTGAGCCGCCGGACGTTCCAGGCGGTCGAGGCCTCCGCGCCGAAGAACTCCTGCCGCATGTCATTGTCAATACCGACGATATCGAGACCGAGGCCGGCAAAATGCCGGACCGCTTCGGAGCCAATCAGACCGCCCGATCCGGTCACGAATGCGACACTCACACGTCACTCCTGGTCCGTCGGAGTCAAGAACGATAGGAGCATAGCGTGACGTACGACGTGTCCCGATACGGCGCGAGGGCCCCGCTACTGCGGAGCCCTCGTCTGGTGGGGAAGGGGGGAGTTGAACCCCCACGCCCTTTCGGGCACACGGACCTGAACCGTGCGCGTCTGCCATTCCGCCACTTCCCCGTGGCTTCAACCGGAGACACCTGGTGTCCAGTCCCCCGGCTGCACCGGGCTCGGGACATTCTACGCGGCTCCTCGCACTTGCCACCAACGGTTACCCTCGTAGGACGGCCACCGTTCGTGGCGGACGAAAGACTAGCACGACGGAGCCGGCCCGCCGAACGGGCCGGGATCAGCGCGGCCGAGCGGCGTGTGAGCTGCACGCTCCTCGGCCGGATACCATCATGTCCTCGGGACCCGAGGAGGAGCCGGTGAGCGTGCTGCAACGCTTCGAGAAGCGTCTGGAAGGCCTGGTCGAAGGGGCTTTCGCCAAGGTCTTCAAAGGGGTGGTCCACCCCGTGGAGATCCTCAACGCCATGCAGCGGGAGGCCGAGGCGCACAAGGCGATCCTGGCCGGTGGGCGCACGTTGGTGCCCAACCGCTACGTGATCGATCTCTCGCCATACGACCACAGTCGCCTGGCGCCGTACGCCGCCGCACTGGCCCAGGAGCTGGCCCAGTCGCAGGCGGAGTTCATCGGCGAGCAGGCGTGGACGGTCTACGGCGACGTGATCGTCGAGATCGAACGGGGGGAGGGGCTCGACACCGGCATGTTCCGGGTCACCGCCGAGGTTTACACCGGCGGTGAGGTCGCCCCGGTGTCGGGGCCGGGCTACGACGCCGGCCCGCCGGCCTACCCCGCCTACGAGCAGGGGGGCGGCTACGGCCCGCCGCCCGGTCAGGGTGGCGGCCACAACGTGCGGCTGGTCTCCGGCGACGGGCGGACCTACCCGCTCCAGCTGGGCACGACCGTGATCGGCCGCGGCGACCAGGCAACCCTGCGCCTACCCGATGTCGGCATCTCGCGGCGACACGCCCGGCTGGACTTCGACGGCGGGCAGGTCGTGCTGACCGACCTCGGGTCGACCAACGGGACGATGGTCAACGGTCAGCGGGTCTCCGCGGTCGCCCTGAACCCCGGTGACATGGTCCAGCTCGGCACCACGACGCTGACCTTCCGCGTGGACGGCTGATCTGCCTTGCCGGAGCTCGTCATCACCGTTGCCCGGTTCGGGTTCCTGATCCTGTTGTGGATTTTCGTCTTCACGGTGGTCGGGGTGATTCGCCGGGACCTCTTCGCGGGTGCCCGCTCTGGTCGGCTGGTAGCGGCCCCCCGGGGCGTCGGGGCCGTCCTTGGTCAGGGCGGCAAGCCGGCCCGGGTGAAGCGGGGAAAGGCAGCTCGCCAGCTGGTGGTGACCGCCGGCCAGTTAGCCGGCACCCGCATCACCCTCGGCGAAGCGCAGATCACAATCGGCCGGGCCGAGGATTCCACCCTCGTGATCACCGATGATTACGCCTCCGCTCGACACGCCCGGCTCGTGCCTCGCGACGGGCAGTGGTTCGTTGAGGACCTCGGTTCGACTAACGGGACCTACCTGGATCGCGCTAAGGTCACCGGACCTACCCCCGTCCCCCTCGGCGTGCCGATCCGCATCGGGCGCACCTCACTCGAATTACGGCCATGACTCTGACCCTCCGCTATGCGGCCCACAGCGACCGCGGGCTGATCCGAGACGGCAACCAGGACTCTGTCTATGCCGGGCCACGGCTACTCGCCGTCGCCGACGGCATGGGCGGTATGGCCGCCGGCGACGTCGCCAGCAACATCGTCATCGGCGCCATGGCGCCACTGGATGAGGATGTCCCCGGCAACGCCCTCGTGGATGCGCTTCGTTCGGCTGTCACCAACGCCACCCAACAGCTACGCGAGACCGTTGACGCCAACCCGCAGCTGGAGGGGATGGGGACGACGCTCACCGCGATCCTCTTCTCCGGCAGCAAGCTGGGCATGGTGCACATCGGCGACTCCCGTGCCTACCTGCTGCGTGCCGGCGAGTTCGCCCAGATAACCAAGGACGACACGTACGTCCAGATGCTTGTCGACGAGGGCCGGATCAGTGCCGAGGAGGCGAGCAGCCACCCCCAGCGGTCGCTGCTGACCCGAGCTCTTGACGGTCGGGACATCGACGCGGAGTACTCGGTCCGCCAGGTCCTCACCGGCGACCGGTACCTGATCTGTAGCGATGGTCTCTCGGGCGTGGTGAGCGCGGAGACGATCGTGGAGACGATGCGGGAGTACGCCGACCCGCAGCAGTGCGTGGAGCGGTTGGTCCAGCTCGCGCTGCGCGGTGGCGGACCGGACAACATCACCGTGATCATCGCCGACGCGACGGACCAGGACATCGTCGAGGCGACCCCGATCGTCGGTGGCGCTGCCGCCCGGGACCGGGGCATGGCGACCTCCGCCGATGACTCCACCCCTGCGGCCCGCGCCTCGGCGCTCTCCGGTCCACCACCACCGGCGTCGCCGGACGAGTCGACAGCCGGGGCCGACGACGAGCCGGAGCGCCGTCGACGTCGACCGATCCGCCTCGCGGCGATGAGTCTCGCCCTGCTCGTCCTGCTCGGCGGAGCGCTCTACGGTGGGTGGAGCTACACCCAGCGGCACTACTACGTTGGAGCCACCGAGAGTGGTCAGGTCGCGGTGTTCCGTGGCATCGAGGGGCAGATCGCCGGCATTGATCTCTCTGCCGTGCACTCCACGAGCACCGCCGAGCTGGACGACCTCACCCTCGCCGCGCAGGAGCAGGTCAAACAGGGCATCCCGGCTAAGAGTGAAGCGGATGCGGAGCGTCGGCTGGCCGAGCTGACCGCCGACACCCCGACCAACCCCAACCTGAAGCCGATCTGTCCCCCCAGCCCCAGTCCGAGCCCGAGCCCGCCAGTCGTGCCGAGCCCGACAGTGGAGCTCGCTACGCCGACGCCGGCTTCCGCTCCGAGCATGCCGCCGGCGACCTCCGCCGCACCGAGCACGCCGGCAAGTGGCGCGCCGACCGAACCGACCCCCTCGCCCGACGCCTTGCCCGCCATCCCGCCACCGGCCGTTGATCCGGCCGCCTGCCGGTCGCCCGAGTGAGCGCCGGCTCGATCTGTCAGGACGTTCAGTGACCGCAGCGGCCACGTCGACATCCCCGCCCACCAGCACGGGCGGGCAGAGCGGCGTGCGTCTGGCCCGGTCCCGGCGTAACGCCGAGCTGTCGCTGCTGCTGCTCGCCATGGTGCTGGTCGCCGCGTACGGGGCGATGGTCGAAGCCAGCGTTCTCGACACGGTCACGCCGAGCTTCTGGGTACCGGCCGCCGCGCTCAGCGCGGTCTTCCTCGGCCTGCACGTGGCGATCCGGTTCCTGGCGCCTTTCGCCGACCCGGCTCTGTTGCCGGCCGTCGCCCTCCTCAACGGCCTCGGTGTCGGCTTCCTGCACCGGCTGGACCTGGCCCGCGCCACCCCAGCCGAGCGCGCCGAACTGGCGACCTTCGCCGGCACCGGCGGGCGTCAACTCGCCTGGACGCTGATCTCGGTCGCTCTCGCCGCCGGGTTGCTCGCCGTGGTCCGTGATCACCGCTCAATCTCCCGGTACGCATACACGCTCGGTCTTGCCGGCATCGTGCTGGTGATGATCCCGGCAGTGCTACCGCCGAGTATTTCCGAGATCAACGGCGCGAAGCTCTGGATTCGGGTCGGCGGTCTCTCCATCCAACCCGGCGAGTTCGCCAAGCTCGCGCTGCTCGCCTTCTTCGCGTACTACCTGGTCCGAAAGCGGGAGGTCCTCTCCCTGGCCAGTCGCCGGTTCCTCGGTGTCGACCTCCCGCGGGGCCGGGACCTCGGGCCGGTCGTGGTGGTCTGGCTGATCAGCCTCCTGGTTCTGGTCTTCGAGAAGGACCTGGGCACCTCCCTGCTCTACTTCGGCATGTTCGTGGCAACGCTCTACATCGCCACCGAACGGGTGAGCTGGCTCCTCATCGGCTTGGTGCTCTTCTTCGGTGGCGCCTATCTGGCGTACGTGTTGGGCGACCTGATCGGTGGCCCGTTCGCCAACTTCTACCTGCGGGCCAACATCTGGCTGGACCCGTTTGCCGACCCGTACAACGACGGTTACCAGCTGGTGCAGGGGCTGCTCGCGCTTGGTAGCGGTGGAATGTTCGGCGCCGGGCCCGGCGCTGGCCAGCCGCTGAAGCTGCCCGAGGTGCAGAACGACTTCATCTTCGCCGGCCTCGGCGAGGAGATCGGTCTCTTCGGTCTCTCCGCCCTGCTGGTGGTCTACCTGCTCATCGTCGAGCGGGGGCTGCGCGCCGCGCTGGCGGTTCACGACTCGTTCGGCAAGCTGCTCGCCGGTGGCCTGGCGTTCACCCTCGGGCTCCAGGTCTTCGTGATCGTCGGCGGGATCAGCGGGCTGATTCCGCTCACCGGCCAGACCACGCCGTTCCTCTCCGCCGGTGGTTCGTCGCTGATGGCGAATTGGTTGCTGATCGCGATCCTGCTTCGGATCTCCGATGCCGCCCGTCGCCCGGTGACCGGTGGTGGCCCTCCGTCGACGCGACCGACGGGCGGACCACCAGAGCAGCTACACGGTGCCCCCACGGAGGTGATCAGACCGTGAACGCACCACTGCGCCGGGTAGGGCTCGTCGTGATGGTCCTGTTCGGGCTCCTCTTCGCGAATCTGAACTGGATTCAGGCCTACAAGGCCGATGACTACCGCAACAGCGACTACAACGGCCGGGTCCAGGTCGCCGAGTACGAGCGCAAGCGCGGCAACATCGAGGCCGGCGGTACGGCCCTCGCGGTGAGTAAGGAGACCGACGGGGAGCTGGAGTACCTGCGCACCTATCCCGCCGGGGCGAAGTACGCCCACGCGATCGGCTACAAGCCGGTCAACCTGGCCGACACCGGCATCGAGGAGGCGGAGAACGCATTCCTGGCCGGCACCAGCGACCAGCTGATCGGCGACCGGCTACGGGACCTGGTCACCGGTGACGAGACCGCCGGCGCGAACGTCCTGCTCACCATCTCCAAGCAGGCGCAGGATGTCGCGTACGAGCAGCTGCTGGAGAACCGTAAGGGGGTCAGTAAGGGCGCGGCCATCGCGCTCGACCCGCGTACCGGGGCGATCCAGGCGCTGGTCTCGATGCCGAGCTTCAACCCGAACCCACTGGCCAGCCACGACTCGGACGAGGCCACAGCGGCCTACAACGAGCTGCAGCAGAACCCGGACGGTCCGCTGAAGAACCGGGCACTCGGCGAGGTGCTCCCGCCAGGCTCCACCTTTAAGATCGTGGCGGCCGCCGCGGCGCTCGAGAACGGTTTCACCCAGGACACGAAGATCCCCGCCGGGCCCAGCTGGACCCCGCCGACCTCGGGTCAGCCGATCAAGAACGCGGCCCCCTCCATCTGCCCGGAGGCGGAGGTCACGCTGATGAACGCGGTGACCGAGTCGTGTAACACCGGCTTCGCCCAGCTCGGCGTGCGCCTCGGCGCGGACACGCTCAAGCAGAAGGCCCGGCAGTTCGGCTTCGAGCAGGACGACCTGACCGTCGGCCGGCTCGGTGAGGACGGCGAACCGGTCGCCGCCAGTCGGACCGGCAGCATGGAGAACGCCGACGGCAGCGTTGACCCGGCTGCCCTCGCCCAGTCCTCCATCGGCCAGCGTGATGTTCGGATGACTCCGCTTCAGGGCGCCCTGATCGCCGCCACGGTAGCCAACGACGGCAGCCAGATGCGGCCGTATCTGGTCAGTCAGATTCTTGGGGCTGATCGCACCACCAACTACTACACCGCCGAGCCCGACGAGTTGCGCCAGCCGGTCAGTGACCAGGTCGCCGCCGACCTGCGGGAGATGATGGAGAGCGTCGTCCAGAACGGCACCGGCCGCAACGCCCGGATCAGCGGTTACACCGTCGGTGGCAAGACCGGCACGGCACAGTCTGGTCCGGACACTCCCGATCACGGCTGGTTCATCGGCTTCGCGCTCGACAAGGACGGCAACCCGGTCTCCGCGGTCTGTGTCCTGCTCGAGGAGGCCGGCGACGGCGGCAGCGCCGAGGCCGCCCGGATCGCCGGGCAGATCATGCGGGCGGCGATCGCCTCGCCGGGGAGCCGCTGAGATGCTCAGCTCCGGGGTGAAGCTCGGCAACCGCTATCGTCTCGACGAGCGGATCGCCAGCGGCGGCATGGGCGACGTCTGGCGCGGCACCGACGAGGTGCTCGGCCGGACCGTCGCCGTGAAGAGTCTCCTGCCGGCCCTGCTCGACGACCCTGATTTCGCCGAGCGGTTCCGGGGCGAGGCGCGCACGATGGCGACCATCAACCACCCCGGTGTCGTTGACATCTACGACTTCGGCAGCGACCAGCAGATCGCTTTCCTGGTGATGGAGCACGTGGAGGGCGAGGCGCTCCTGGCCACCCTGAACCGGGTCGGTCGGCTCACCTCCGCCCGAACGATGGCCCTGGTGGCCCAGGCCGCCGACGCGTTGCACGCCGCCCACCTGGAGGGCATCGTGCACCGAGACGTGAAGCCCGGCAACCTCCTCGTCCGGCCGAACGGCACCCTGGTGCTCACCGACTTCGGTATCGCCCGATCCGACCTGGTTGCCCAGCTCACCGCCGCCGGCTCGGTGCTCGGGACGGCCTCGTACATCTCACCGGAGCAGGCCACCGGTGCGGTCGCCACCCCTGCCTCGGATGTGTACGCCCTCGGTGTGGTCGCCTACCAGTGCCTCTCCGGCCGGCGACCCTTTGCGGGCGACAACCCACTCGAGATCGCCCTACAGCACGTCCGGGACACGCCTCGGGCGCTGCCTGCCGACATTCCACCGCAGGTGCGGGCGGTGGTCGAGCGGGCCATGGCGAAGGACCCGGCGGACCGCTGGCCGAGCGCGGCAGCGTTGGCCGGGGTGAGCCGACAACTGAAGGCCCAGCTCTCCCAGGCCACCCGGGCGGCGGGACAGGCCGTTCCGGTTTCACCGGCGCCGGGTCGGATCAGTCCGGTCTCGGCGGCGCCTGCCGCGCCGGCACCAGGTCGAGCCAGCGTGGTGTCGGCGGTGCCCGCCACACCGGTGCCGGGTCGGGCCAAGGTGCCGCCGCCGGTTGTTGCCCGTCCACCGCAGGTTTTCCGCTCACCGGTGGCGCCGCCGCCTTCCCCTCCGCCCGCCCCGCAACCGCAGGTCGGGCGATCCCCGGTCGCCGCTGTGCCACTGGCGTCAGCGCGTCCCGGGCACCTCCCCGCGCCAAGTCCGCCGCCCCGCCGGTTCCGGTTCGGGAGAATGCTCCTTGTCCTCCTCCTGGCCGCTCTGGTCCTGACCTGCTTTGGCATGGTTTCCTACGTTTGGGGCGAGGTGTCTGCCGGGCCCTCCGGCCGGCCGGGGTATTCGCCGGGAACCTCCGGTGAGCTCCGGCTCGACGGACGCGACGATTCAGACCGAACGTCGTACCGTCGACTGCAACTGCCCTCGACGGGCGGCGATGAGACGACGACGAGCGAAGGACGACAGACGCGATGACAGCGCAGGCCCGCCTGCTCGGTGGCCGTTACCAGGTCGGCGAGCTAATCGGCTACGGCGGCATGGCCGAGGTGCATCGCGGTCGTGACCTGCGACTGGGTCGGGACGTTGCGATCAAGATGCTCCGGGCCGATCTGGCCCGGGACGCCACCTTCCAGATGCGGTTCCGGCGGGAGGCGCAGAACGCGGCCTCCCTCAACCACCCGGCCATCGTCGCCGTCTACGACACCGGTGAGGAGCAGGCGCCGACCGGTGAGACCCTGCCGTTCATCGTCATGGAGTTCGTCGGTGGGCGGACGCTGAAGGAGGTGCTGGGCGGCGAGGGGCGGCTCCAGCCGCGCCGGGCGCTGGAGATCTGCGCCGACATGTGCGCGGCGCTGGAGTTCAGCCACCGGCACAGCATCATCCACCGGGACATCAAGCCCGGCAACGTCATGCTCACCCAGACCGGCCAGGTCAAGGTGATGGACTTCGGGATCGCCCGGGCGTTGGCCAGCGGTGCGACCACGATGACGCAGACCAGCGCCGTGATCGGCACCGCCCAGTACCTCTCGCCCGAGCAGGCCCGTGGCGAGTCGGTGGACGCCCGTTCGGACGTCTACGCCGCCGGCTGTGTGCTCTTCGAGTTGCTCTGCGGACACCCGCCGTTTGTCGGAGACAGCCCGGTCAGCGTCGCCTATCAACATGTCCGGGAGGCGCCACCGACGCCCAGCGACCTCAACCCGGAGGTCCCCCCGGCCGTTGACGCGATCATCCTCAAGGCGCTGTCGAAGAACCCGCTCAACCGCTACCAGAGCGCCGGCGAGATGCGGGCGGACCTACTGCGTGCCGCCGCCGGACGGCCGGTCATGGCGACCCCGGTCCTGCGGGAGCAGGAGACCACCCAACTCGCCCCAGCCGGTGCCGGATACCCGGCCGCCGCGCCCGGTCCGCGTACCCAACAGATACCAGCCCGGGTCGGTGACCCCCGTCGGCGCCGGACGTCGTCGTGGCTGATCGCCGCCTTCGCCGCGCTCGCCGTACTCGCGGTGGTCGCGTTGGCTGTCAACCAGTTTCAGCCCCGAGAACCCGAGCAGGCCACGGTCCCGCAGGTGACCGGGCTGGAGCAGGCTGACGCGTTCGCGGCGATTGAGCGGGCGGACCTGGTACCGGACACCGGCGAGGCGGTCCGCGACAACGACTGCACCAAGGGAGAGGTGGCCAGACAGGATCCAGGCCAGGGCCAACGGCTGGCTCCGAACACGGTCGTCACGGTCTTCATCTGCGCTGGGCCGGCGACGGTGGAGATCCCGAACACCCTGGTCGGCATCACCTTCGACAACGCGAAGAAGCAGCTGGAGAACCGCGGCTTCGAGGTGGAGCGCGAACTCGTTGACAGTCCGGAGCCGGAGGGCGAGGTCCTGGGGGTGTCGCCGGATGAGGGCAGCCAGGCGGCGGAGGGGGAGACGGTCACGCTGACCGTCTCCAAGGGCAACATCGGCACCGTGCCGAACGTGGTGCAATCCTCCGTCGAGGATGCCAAGGAGGAACTCGAGGACGCCGGCTACAAAGTCAAGGTCCGGGAGGGTCAGCCGGTGCCACCGGGCGATGAAGGCCGGGTGACGAACCAGGACCCGAGCCCGGGCACCCAGCGTGAGAAGGGCAAGACGGTGACCATCACGGTGACGGTGCTCGAGGAGCCGACCGAGTCCCCGACGCCGGAGCCGACCGAGACGCCGACGCCGGATCCGGAGCCGACCGAGACGCCGGGCGACGGTGATTGAGGTGGGCGGTGATTCCCCGTGTCGGAGCTACGGCGCGGGGTGATGGCACTATCCGGCGGGCGTGGGACGACCCAAGCCGTCGCCAGGGCGCTGTTGATCGTCGGTCAGGTGGTGCTGAACGCGGTACGTCGGCGCGCGTCGACCTCGGCCGCCAACGCGGGGGCGCGCTCCAATGCCCCCGGAAAGCCGCAGGACGCCAGCCAGTTCGCCAGCATGAGGTGCCCGCCCTCGGTCAGGACCGACTCGGGGTGAAACTGCACCCCCTCGATCGGCAACCACCGGTGTCGCATCGCCATCACCACGCCGGAGCCGGTCCAACCGGTGACCTCCAACTCGTCCGGCAACGTCCCCGGCACGAGAGTGAGTGAGTGGTAGCGGGTCGCGGTGAACACCTTCGGTAGGCCGGCCAGTACCCCCACGCCCTGGTGCTGAACCTCGGAGGTCTTGCCGTGTAGCAACTCCGGGGCCTGGGCGACGGTGGCACCGAACGCCTCCCCGATCGCCTGGTGGCCCAGGCAGACACCGAAGAGAGGAAGCACCCCGGCGTACTCCCGGATGACATCCAGGCAGACGCCGGCGCGCTCTGGGCTACCCGGGCCGGGGGAGAGCAGGACGCCATCCGCGTTCGCCTGCCCGACCTCCGCGACGCTGATCTCGTCGTTGCGGCGCACCTCGCAGTCGGCGCCGAGTTGACCCAGGTACTGCACCAGATTGAAGACGAACGAGTCGTAGTTGTCGATGACCAGGATGCGCACGGGTCACTCTTCCGGGGAGGGAGGCGGGTTGTTCTCGTCGGTGTCGTACGGCAGGTCGTGCCCATCCTCGGTCGGTGCCGGCCCGTCGGCGGGCGGTGGGAAGCCGGGAACCTCCGGCGCCCCGGGGTCCCCCGTCTCCTGGGTGACCTGGACATCGTCGAAGGGGAGCAGCGGCTCAGCCCAGGGGAAGACCACGTACCAGAGCAGAGCGACCGCGGCCGTCGTTAACAGGACGCTGCCGGCCAGCTTGCCGGGAAGTCCGAACGGCAACTTTCGCCAGATCCAGGCGTACATCTCCTCAGCCCCCCAGTTCCGCTGGGCGCCCCGCCGACTTGGCCTGGGTCCGGTCCAGCTTCGCGTGGATGATCAGGCGTTCGTAGTTGTCGAACTTCGGATGGCAGGTGGTCAGGGTGAGCATCGCGTCGGTCGGTTCGGCGCCCGGTTCGCCGGGAACCGGCGCCACCACCGCCACCTCGCTCGGTTTGACGATGTGGTTGCGGGTGACGCGGTAGACGTGCCAGTTGTCGCGATCCTCGGCAACGATCACGTCGCCGTCGTCCAGTTCGTCAAGTCGCCAGAAGGTGGCCCGGTTCCGGTGCCCAGCGATGGAGAAGTTGCCGAGCTGGCCGGGGAGGGCGCTCGTCGGATAGTGGCCCGGGGCGTATCGGAGATCCTTCTGGGTCACCCCCTCGACGACGATCCAGTTCTTGTCGAGCCGTGGGATGTACAGGCCGGCGATCGGTGTGCCCTCCACCTTCGGCGGGGCGGAGGCAGGGGCGGGGGCGGACGAGGAAGTAGCAGAGGGCGTCACAGTCGGGTCACCGGTGGGCCCCCACGCCTCGGCGAGCTGCTGGCTGAGGTCGTTCTGGTGGGCGTTGACGATCACCGACTTCCCCCAGATCTCGTACCCGGCGAAGAGGAGCACCACGATGCCGAAGGTGATGAGCACCTCTCCGGCGGCGCGGACGCCGGTGCGAAGGCGGGACCGCAACGTCGGCCGGGTCAACTCCGAGTAGACGCTCTTGTAGCCGTCGGCGGACTGCTCTGGGCGAAGCTTGACCACCCGTTCGCCTCGGCGCGGCTGGGCCGGCTCCTCGACAGCGGGTTCGGCCGTGGCGTCCGCGTCGCGGGGCGGCTGGGGCACCGCGCCCATCAGGGCGGTGGAGTCCAGTGGCGGAGGGGTGTGGCTGGCCACTCGCGGGATGAGTGCGGTGGCCGCCGGATCGGCGGCAGAGCCGGTGTCCGGGGTGGCATTCGGGGCCGTGCCGGTGTTCGGGGCCGCGGTCCGCAGCGGTGTTGTCGGGATGAGCGCGGTGGGGGCGTCGGCCGTCGACGGGGTGCGGTCCCATGCTGGCCGGCGCGGGTTGACCGGGCTTGGTGACAGTGAAGGGGTGGCTGGGTCCGACGAGTGGGATGGGGATTCGGGCCGAAGATCTCGGTGGCCTGCCTGCGGCTGGTCGAGGGGGCGATCAGCCGCCGGCACCGACAGTGGTGACGGTGACGAGTACGCAGCGTCGAAGGTCGAGCCGGCTGGAGGTGTGGGGGCGGGGCTGGCCAAGTGCCGCGGCGACTGGCTCAGCGGGCGCGGCGACCTGTCGGTCGATCCCGGTAGCTGGCTCGGCAGGCCCGGCCGGCTTAGCGGGTCCGGCTGGCTTAGCGGGTCCGGCTGGCTTAGTGGGTCCGACTGGGGCAGGGGGCCCGGCGGGGGCGACGGCGGCCCCGACTCGTGCTGGGGCTGCGCCCAGGGGCGTTCCAGTCGCGGCAGGACTGCCGTCTGGTCGTCGTCCTGATCTGGCTGCCAGCTCTCCGAGGCCCTGGTCATTCGGGCACCGTCGCCCAGCGGAGTGCCGCCGAGCCATCGAACGCTGGCACCGTCACGGTGGAGACAGTCTCCTTATAGCCCAGCTTGTAGATGTTCGCCAGGTCCTTGAACAACCGGACTCCCTCAGATTCGGCGAGGGCCTGCTGGAGGGTAGCGGGGTCGCCGATCGCTACGATCTTGAATGGAGGGGAATACACCCGGCCATGGAGCAACAGGGTGTTACCGACGCAGCGTACCGCGCTGGTGGTGAGTACGCGGACATCCATGATTGACATCGCCTCCGCGCCGCCGGCCCAGAGGGCGTTCACTACGGCCTGTACGTCGCCTTGGTGCACCACCAGGTCGTCGTTGGTGGCGCCCGCGGGCAGACTGCCGTCGCTGCGCCGCGGCGCGTCGTCGAGCTCCACGGTCACTCCGAGGCCGGTGAGGGCGGTGAAGCCGGCCGGCTCCTGGCTGGCCGCTGCTCGCTCCTGCTGCCGCTGGATCGTCTCGTCAGAGCCGGCGAGGGCGCTGGTGCGGGCCTCGACCGTCGCGCGGAGCTCCGCCGCCCGCTGCTCACTGGCCGCCACCTCGGCGTGGCGGTCCTGGATGAGCTGGTTGAGCTGGGGGCGTCGGTCCTCGCGCAGGGTGGTGCCCCCGGCAGTGGTAGCGGTGGTGGTGAAGAGTAGTCCGGCCGCGGCGGCGATCAACGGTACGCCGACCGGCCAGCCGAGTCGGCGCTGCCGGGGGCGCCGGATGAGGGCGGCGACGACCCGCCGGAGCACCTTCCGCCAGGAGGCCGCGCCGGATGTGTACTCCACGGGGCTTCCCTCCCCTCGTCGCCTGCCAGCCCGCTCCAATGACCCCTCCGGGGTGTTGGAGAAGACCCTTTCGTGGCCTGAACGGGTCTTCCGGACTACGCTAGCTGTCGAACATTATTGGCCATGGACCGTCGCCCTCGCGCCCGGTTGTCAGGCCGGACGAGGTCGTCACCCCCTCTGGAGAGCGTCGTGCCCAAGTCTCAGGTCCGTAAGAAGAAGGTGTACACCCCGCCGACAGACGTGCGTCCGACGGCGACGGCGGCGACGCGTAAGCCTAGCCCGGTCTGGTTGCCGGCCACGGCGGTCGCGCTCATCGTCGTCGGCATTGGCTGGCTGGTGGTCTACTACCTCTCCGAGCAGGCGTATCCGGTCATGTCGTGGGGCTACTGGAACCTCGCGGTGGGCTTCGGCGCGATGGTCGGCTCCCTGATCCTGCTCTCGCGCTGGCGTTGACCGTGCGTTGATCCGCGCGCCGGCTCCGGCCGGCGCGCCAGCCTAGCCGGCCCGGGTTGACTCGGCCCCAACCGGCGCTGCCAGGCGCGGCACCTTATGGTGTGGCGCAGGACGGCGTCGTTCGGGATGCGAGATGCGTCACGTTACCGATGGGTAACCTTGCGCGTAGGCTGCACTGCACGACCGGGCGAGGCAATTCAACGATCGGTCCGGGTCGAGGATATGGCGAGAGTTTCGCCGACCACGTCCTGACCGGGTGCCGATCGCCGAGCCGCTCGAGGCAGTAGTAGACCGGGAGGGCCGACTCGATGGGCAGCGTCCAGATCGTCACCACGATCGTCGCGGCCGCCATCACCGCTGTGGCGGTGTGGCTCGCCGTGCGGGCAGTCATGAAGATGGTGGCGGTGATCCGGCTGGGCCAGCCGGATCCGGCCCGCTTTACCGACTGGGCCGCGCGGACGAGGACGATGCTGGCGGAGACCGCCGGTCACACCCGGATGCTCCGTTGGAGCCTCGTGGGTGCCGCGCACTGGTTCGTGATGGTCGGGTTCATCGTGCTGTCGCTGCTGGTGCTCGAGGCGTACTTCGAGGTTGTCTCCCCCACCGGCGGGCTCCCGCTGGTCGGGAACTGGGCGGTCTACGGTCTCGTCACCGAGGGGCTCGGCATCTTCGGGATCGCCAGCATCCTGGTGTTGATCGCGATCCGGGTGCGCAACCGACCGACCCGGCCCGGCGGAAAGTCCCGGTTCACGGGCTCCACCATGTGGCAGGGCTACTTCGTTGAGGCCGTCATTCTCGGCGTCCTGGTGATGGGTTTTCTCATCCGGGGCTTCAAGGTCGCTACTGACCACTTCGAGTATCCGGTCTGGGCGGCACCGCTGAGCCACGCCGTCGGCGGCCTGCTACCGGACTGGGAGGCCGGGGTCAGCATCGCCGCTGTCATCAAGATTGCGATCTCGATGGCCTGGCTGATCGTCATTTCGCTGAACGTGACCATGGGGGTCGCCTGGCACCGCTTCCTGGCCTTCCCCAACATCTTCTTCAAGCGCAACCCGGGCCGGCCGGGCTCTGGGCTCGGTGCGCTGCGGCCGATGACCAGCAACGGCGAGCTCCTCGACTTCGAGGAGGCGGATCCGGAAAAAGACCAGTTCGGCGTCGCCCAGGTCGAGCAGTTCACCTGGAAGGGGCTGCTGGACTTCAGTACCTGCACCGAGTGTGGCCGCTGCCAGTCCCAGTGCCCGGCGTGGAACACCGGTAAGCCGCTGTCGCCGAAGCTGTTGGTGCTCAGCCTCCGCGATCACGCCTACGCGAAGGCCCCGTACCTGCTGGCCGGCGGTGGCAAGGATCTGACCGGTGCGGAGAAGGCCACCGACGGGCAGCTCGCCCACGTTGACGCGCTGGCGCTCGCCGAGGCGGAGAAGCCGCTGGTCGGCGGCGCCGAGGAGTCCGGTGTCATCGACCCGGACGTGCTCTGGTCCTGCACCACCTGCGGGGCCTGCGTCGAGCAGTGCCCGGTCGACATCGAGCATGTCGACCACATCGTCGACATGCGTCGCTACCAGATGCTCATCGAGTCCAGCTTCCCCTCGGAGGCCGGGGTGATGCTGCGCAACCTGGAGAACAAGGGCAACCCGTGGGGTGCCCCGCAGAACACCCGGGAAGACTGGACCAAGGGTCTCGACTTTGAGGTGCCGCGGGTCGGCGAGGTTGAGGACTTCGAGTACCTGTTCTGGGTTGGCTGCGCCGGCGCCTTCGAGGACCGGGCCAAGAAGACCACCCGGGCGGTCGCCACGCTGCTGAACGAGGCCGGCGTCTCCTTCGCCATCCTGGGTGAGGGGGAGACCTGTTCCGGCGATCCGGCTCGCCGGATCGGCAACGAGTTCGTCTTCCAGATGCTCGCCCAGCAGAACGTCGAGACTCTGAACGAGGCGTTTGACGGCCGGGAGCAGAGCCGTCGCAAGATCGTCGCTACCTGTCCGCACTGCTTCAACACCCTGGGCAACGAGTACGGGCAGCTCGGTGGTGAGTTCGAGGTTGTGCACCACACGCAGCTGCTGGCCCACCTGGTGGCCACCGGCGCGCTGACTCCGGTGCAGCCAGTCGATGGCGGCGTCACCTACCACGACCCCTGCTACCTGGGCCGGCACAACCGGGTCTTCGCTCCGCCGCGTGAGGTGCTCGGAACGGCGGTCCAGGGCGAGCTCACCGAGATGCCGCGAAACAGTGAGCGCTCCTTCTGCTGTGGTGCCGGCGGCGCCCGCATGTGGATGGAGGAGAAAATTGGCAAGCGGATCAACGTGGATCGGGTCGAGGAGGCCATGTCGACCGGCGTAGCGACGGTTGCGGTCGGCTGCCCGTTCTGTTCGACGATGCTCAACGACGGCGTGAACGGTAAGGGAGCCGGCGAGCAGGTCGAGGTGGTTGACGTGGCGAGCGTTCTGCTCCGGTCGGTGCGCCCGGAACAGCCACCGGTTGACCAGGAGAGTGAGCAGGTCGCGGGCTGACCAAGCCCCGGACAGGGACGGCGGCAGCTCGCCGCGCTGCCGTTTGTCCCAGCGGCGGCACGACCGGGTGCCGCCGCTGGTCGTTTCGCCCACAGCCAGGAGTGGATCTTAGATATCGATCGTAATGGTTGTGGATATCGGTCTATTGGAGACCCGCAGTTTGGAGTTGGGCCGGCACTATTTGTGGGCGGGTGACTACGCAGAAGTGAAAGCCGCTCGTTTGCCTTGATTCCGTACCGGGCCCTCCCTATTGTTGTGCGTTGGCTGCGGTGGATCGTCTGCCTCGTACCCCCCCTTGTTCCGAGGCGCCCCGTGGTCCGGGTTGCAAAGGAGTCGGTGCCGGTGGCAACCATGTCCCCTCATCGTCAGGACTCGGCACGGCCGCACCGTCCGGGAGGACTGCGTCGGACCGCTCACGGTCTGCTCGCCGCGGTCGCCGCGGTCGCGGTCAGTCTCGGTGTGCTGGCGGTCCCCGCGCACGCCGAGCCGACCGTGGAGGAGATCGAGGCCGCGATCGACGAGCAGTGGCGCGAGATGGAGCCCACGATCGCGCAGTACAACAAGGTTCGGGCGCAGCTGAAGGCCAACCGCGAGAAGTCGGAGGACCTGGCGGAGAAGCTCGCTCCGCTCCAGCAGAAGAGCGATGCCGCGATGAAGCGGATCGGCGGCCTGGCCTCCCAGTACTACATCAGCGGGCCGTCGCGGGAGCTCGGTGCGCTGCTGGTAAGCGATGATCCGAATGAGATCAGCGAGGAGTTGGCCCTGCTGAATCGGGTTGCCCTTATGGAGCAGAAGCAACTCGAGGAAGTGCTGACGATCCGTAAAGAGTACGAGGACCAGAAAAAGACTCTCGATGACCTGATTGCCGCCCAGGACAAGCAGGAGAGCGAGCTGGCGGCAAGGAAGAAGCAGATCGACGCCGAGATCAAGCGGCTCAAGGATTCACTCCCGGTGACCACGGTGTCGACCCCGCAGTGCCCCACCATCAACGGTGTGGTCAGCGAGGCCGCCCGGACCGCCATCCGGACCGCCTGCGCTCAGGTGGGTGACCCGTACGTGTGGGGTGCCACCGGCCCCAACTCGTTCGACTGCTCCGGACTGACGCAGTACGCGTACAAGGCGGCCGGTATCTACCTGACGCACTACACCGGCGCCCAGTGGAACGAGGGCCAGGCGATTTCGCGATCCGAAGCGCGCCCCGGCGACCTTGTCTTCTTCTCCAGCCCCAGCAACCTGCACCATGTCGGCCTGTACCTGGGTAACGACCAGATGGTGCACGCGCCCCGGACCGGCAAGCCGGTCATGGTTTCCAGCATCAACACCATGCCGTCGATCGCCGGCTTCCGCCGACCAGGCTGACCCGGCGACTGGATCGAGGCCCCGGACGACCTGTCGTCCGGGGCCTCGTCGTCTGCGTCTGTCGATTCCGGCGGTGCTGTCTCCGGCTCATCCGTGGGTAGCCGGCGGCTCGTCCCTGCGTAGCCGCTGGATCGCCCAGCGTCAGCGGGTGGGCCAGGTGCGCCAACTCTGCCAGGAGCGGCTGGGCGTCGGGCCCCGCTGCCCCTGGTAGCGGGACCCGTAGACGGCTGATCCGTACGGGTGCTCGGCGGGTGAGCAGAGGCGGAAGATGCAGAGCTGACCGATCTTCATACCGGGCCAGAGCATGATCGGCAGGTTCGCCACGTTGGAGAGTTCCAGCGTCACGTGGCCGGAGAAGCCCGGGTCGATGAAGCCGGCGGTCGAGTGGGTGAGCAGCCCGAGCCGGCCGAGCGAGCTCTTGCCCTCCAGCCGGCCGGCGAGCTGGTCCCCGAGCGAGATGACCTCGAGGGTGGAGGCGAGCACGAACTCGCCGGGGTGCAGCACGAACGGCTCGCCGTCGGGCACCTCGAGCGCCGAGGTCAGGTCGTCCTGCTGCTGGGACGGGTCGATGTGCGTGTACAGGTGGTTGTTGAACACCCGGAAGAGCTTGTCCAGCCGTACGTCGATGCTGGACGGCTGGACCAGCGCGGGATCGAACGGCTCCAGCGCCAGCGTGCCGGCCTTGATCTCGGCGGCCAGGTCACGATCGGAGAGAAGCATCGGACCACCATAGCGAGTGCGACGACACGCGCCCATTTCGCCTGGGCATTCGAACGCACGTTCGATAGGGTGCGGGTATGGCTTCCTGGTCCGAGTTCGCCGCCGACGTACCCCGCCTCGCCGACGGGGTCCGCCGGCTTCTCCAGCAGTACGGGCCGGGCCTGGGCTACCTGGCCACGGTCCGCGCCGACGGCGGTCCTCGCGTGCATCCGGTCTCCCCGGTGCTCACCGAAGAGGGCCTCTTCTGTTTCGTGATTGACTCGCCCAAGCGGCGCGACCTGGAGCGCGACGGGCGCTATGCGCTGCATTCTTTTCCCGCGGAGGAGAGCGACGACGAGGCCTACCTCGCGGGTCGTGCTCGGCTGGTGACGGACCCGGCCCGGGTGACCCGCCTGGCCCGCCGGCACTGTGCGATCTACGACATCGACTGGCGGCTCTTCGAGTTCAGCATCGATGTCGCGATGGTCGCCCAGCACGACATCGCTGGCGTGGCGAGACCGGCGGTTCAGGTTTGGCTGGAGCCGGGTGGTCAGGCCGCGTCGGGTCACCCCGGCCAGCCTCGACGTGCCGGCTCGCCGACCCCCACCGTTGACCAGGGCAGTGCGGCGGCCTGAATGTCGGTCAATCAGGGCAGCGCAGCGGCCTGAGCGCCGGCCCCGCAAGAGCTGCTGCCGGCTCCAGGCGTTCGGAGCCGGCAGCAGGGCCATACCGGTCGAGGGCTATGCCCGATACGTGTTCCAGGCGGTCAGCATGCGGCTGGCCTGGCCCGGTGTGAATTCGTACATGCAGGAGTCGTACGTGTAGTCCATGAAATTGTGGATCGGGTCCACGCCCGCCGCGGAGCAGGTGTCCCGTCCGGTTGGGCACTGGTAGGCCGGGGAGGCTTCGGCCGGGGTGTCGCTGACCTCGTCCCCGGAGCCGCTACAGCCACCCTGGAAGGTGTGGTAAAGGTTCAGCCAGTGGCCAACCTCGTGGGTGCCGGTGTCGCCGAGGTTGTAGTTGGTGGCGGTGCCACCCGGCAGCGACTCGTTCAGCACGACGACGCCGTCCATCTTGTTAATCGATTGTCTCGGGAAGGTCGCCCAGCCGAGCAGGCCGCTCGAAAGGTCACCGAGGTAGATGTTGAGGGTTTCCCCACCACCGACGCGCAGTGACCTCTTCATCGACCGTTCCGAAGATGAGCCGTAGTTGATCGGGTACCAACTCGGGTTCGTGACCCGGTTGATCGACTGGAGTGCGAAGTTGAAGGCTGTGGGGGCGCCACCGGTCGCCCCGCTGAACGAATCGTTCAGCACGTCGATCTGTGAATAGATCATGGAGTCTGGGATGTTGCCGCCGGCCCGGCTGCTGTCTTCCTGGATGACGTGCACCACCACCGGGATGGCGACCGACGCGGGAGCCACGGGTGCGAACGCGGCGGCGCCCTCGCGCCGTACCTGCATCTCCACCAGTTCGGCCAGCTCGTTCTCCCGTGCTGCCACCTGGGCTTCGGTCAGGTGGTTCGGGTCGTGTTCGGTGATGCTGCCCGGCCGGGCCTTGGCGTCGGCGTGGACCGGCTCGCACTCCTCGCTCGCGGCGTGTTCCGCGGCGTGGTTCGCGAGCGGCGCCGCGTGCGCCGGGATGTAGCCGGCCGTGACGGCGCCGAGGAGTAGCGCGAGCGATGTTGACGCGATGCCGGCGCTTCGACGGGACAGTAGCTTGGGATGGAGGCCCATGGGCCCACCTCCTTCTGGCAGCACAGCGGGGGGAGTGTGCGTGCCATGGCGGGAAACGTGGGGCAGACCTTACAAGACATCGACAGCTTTGAAAATGCCAAGCCGGCTCCGAGGGCCTTGCCAGCAGTTGACGCCGTCCCCTGGCTGGGCTTGGTCAGATGGGTGGTGCACCGGCGCCGACGTTCGCGGCTGCCGGTTCAGCCCGCTTCGGTGGCTGCTGACCCGCGGGGGTCGCTCGTGTCGGCGGGTACCGGGATGTGCGCCGCGTGGTGCTTCAGGTAGAGTGGTCCCGCCTGCGGGTGTAGTTCAATGGCAGAACATCAGCTTCCCAAGCTGACAGTGCGGGTTCGATTCCCGTCACCCGCTCCACGCACGGAAGCCCTGGTCAGGACACATGTCCCGCCAGGGCTTCCGTCGTTCTAGGTCACCCTGAAACAGGGATGGGCCAATAGCGGGCCATTGGCTGCGTCAGCGGCCGGTCTGTCGCCTTCGACTAGGTGCCGGCCCTGGTCAACAGGGTGCTGAGGATCGGCTCGGCATGTGTCCACAGCAGTGCTCCGCCGATCGCGGGTACGAGGTGATGCTGTGCGCCGGGTATCCGGGTGGCGAGCAGCGATCCGTTGTCTGGCGAGTGGCTCTGGTCCAGTTCGCCATACCAGACGTCGACCGGCACGGAGATTTCGCCGAGGTCGATGGGCCAGGGGCTCATCGCCAGCACCGTGTCCCGCGCGTACCCAGTTGCCCCTTGCGTGAACGCCTCGTTCAGGGCGCGACGATAGGCGGCCGCGAACGCGGGCTCGCGGTACACCGCGAGGTCACACTCCGGGCTGCCGCTCAGCACGAAGTCAAGCAGCGTGTCGGCGCTGTACCCGCCGAAGAAGCGCTCTGCTTCAGCCCCGTCACGTACCGTCCAGTCGACGAGCTTGCGTAGCTCGGCCGGCAGCGCGGAGGCGAACTCCGGCGCGGCCACCTCGTCCGCGCCGGAAACGATGGCGAGGGCAGCGGTGATGCCTCCCTCCGCACAGGCCAGCGCGAACGGCGCGCCCTGCGAGTTCCCGACCATCGCGGGACGGCCCAATCCACGCATCGTGGTGAACTGGCGGAGGTCGGCGACGAAGTCGGCGAACGTTCGACCGGGCAGCGGCGTCGAGGCGCCGAGCCCCGGACGATCCACCGAAACGAGCCGCACGCCGAGCCGGTCGATGACTTCGGCGCCGAACCCGAGCCAACGGCTGGTGGCGGCACCAGGAGAGAACAGCACGGGTGTCCCATCCGGCGGTCCCCACTCCGCCCAACCCAGCAGCCGCCCATCGGAGAGCTGGACTTCACCTATGCGGTCAGGAGCCGTGACGTACATGGAGTAATCAAATCAAGTGGGGTCGGGCTTCCTTCCGACGGCCCAGGCCCTACCCCCGCACGTCACCCTGAACCGGTGGCAACGGCGCAGGGATCGACGTCTGGGTCGGCTCCGCCCGGACGGCGCTACCGGAGTCTTCTGCACCGTTGAGGCCGCAGCCCGCAACGAGCCCTGTTCATTTCCCGGCCGATCATTCCCGGGTAGTCCTTGGGTCTTGAGCTATCGCACTACCTGGACGTGGCCAACCGGTCGGCATGGCGAGGTCCCGCTTGGTTTGATTGTCGGTTTGAGGGTGATGAACATGGCGCCCGTGGGTGGGTCATCCGGTAAAGGGAAGCGCCTGAATAAGGGTGAGGCTCTCGATCTTCCGGCACGGAAGGGGTGGCGCCGCGGCCTTGTCTTCGTGCGCGACTGGGGGGCAGGCGCCGTGGGGTTTGTGGTGGCCGCGCTGATCGTCTTCGGCCATCTGGCCGATCCGGGCGATGCATGGGTCTGGCACCTCGTTGTCGTGACTGCTGTCGGGCCGCTCCTGCTGTCGGCATTCGGGAAGGGATTCTCCTGGCTGCTGAGGTGGTGGTGGCGACGGAGGCGCAGCTATCAAGCACGGCATCTTCGGTCCGATGAGGATTCGATGAGTAGGTCACCCGAGATTTGCGGGATCAGCTCAAGTTGGCCTTTGTGAGGGCGATAGGGAGGCATTCGGCACTGGTACAGCATGGCCGAGGAACTGATCCCGCCGCTACTGTCGGACCTGTGGGCCAGGATGGATCCATGCGTGGGCGGATCACGGACGACAGCGCCAGCCCGAGAGCTGAGCGGCGGGACTACTGGGGCGTGGTGCTGGATGCGCCGGACGCGGCGGTGCTCGCCCGGTTCTACACCGAGCTGCTTGGTTGGCAGGTCTACCAAGAGGAGCCGAGTTTCGTCAGCATCGCTGCGCCGGATGGTGTGGCCTATCTGGCGGTGCAGACCGCAGCTGGCTACCAGCGCCCCACCTGGCCAACCACCTCCGGTGCTCCGCAGATGATGCTGCACCTGGATTTTGAGGTGTCAGATCTGGGTGCGGCGGTGGCGCACGCGGTGGAGTTGGGTGCGACGGTCGCCGACCACCAACCACAGCAGCGGGTACAGGTGCTGTTCGATCCTGCTGGGCACCCTTTCTGCCTCTATCTGGGCGACTGACCGGCTGGGCTGTCCCACGCGGACCGCTGCGGCCTGCTCGGGTCGTGCCCCGAGTAGCCTTCGACCATGGATCAGGTCGTGAAACTGCGGGATATGCGTCAGGACGAGTATGACGTCTACTCAGATCAGCAGCTCCGCGAGTATGTGGAGTCCCAGACCGGGTTGGTCTCGCCCGAAACGGCCCGGAGGAAGGCTCTTCGGGATCGGGAGCAGTTCCTGCCCCACGGGCTGGCTACCGAGCGCCACCGGCTGTTGATGGCGGAGAACAGCAGTGGTGAGGCGGTCGGAGTCCTCTGGCTCGGCTTGGAGGATCCAGGCAGCAAGTCGGCCGAGATGGCCTGGATTTTCGATATCAGGGTTGACCCCGCCCACCGACGGCTGGGCTACGGCGCTGCCATCCTGTCGGCGGCTGAGGAGCTGGCCCGGGAGGCGGGGGCGCTGCGCCTGGGACTCAATGTCTTCGGTCACAACAAGCCGGCGATCGCCCTGTACGAGCGCAGCGGGTACGAGATGACCACTCAGCAGATGGCGAAGCCACTGCGCTGACGGGGCGCTCGCGTATCGCTGTCGCCGCCGGCGAGGACCACAACCTGGCCCTATTCGCACTGGTCTCCTGCTGCCGTGCGGGCAAGGGGATAGGCTGGTGATCATGCGGATCGGCATTGTGATCCTTCCAGACCAGCGCTGGGCGGAGTCTGAGCGGCGTTGGCGGCAGGTGGACGAGTGGGGCTTCGACCACGCCTGGACCTATGACCACCTGGGCTGGCGGGATCTGGTGGACGGGCCCTGGTTCGACTCGATGACCACCCTGACCGCCGCCGCGGCCGCGACCCGTCAGATCCGGCTGGGCACGCTGGTCGCGTCGCCGAACTTCCGGCATCCGGCCGCCTTCGCCCGCCAGGTCACCGCCCTCGACGATGTGTCCGGCGGTCGGGCCCTGCTCGGGCTGGGTGCGGGCGGCATCGGGTTCGACGCCGCGGTGCTCGGCGGCGAGACCCTTCCGCCACGGCAGCGGGTGGACCGGTTCAGCGAGTTCATTGAGCTGCTCGACCTGGTGTTGCGCGAGGACGGGACGACGTGGCGGGGTGACTGGTTCACCGCGGTTGACGCGCGGAACAACCCGGGCTGCGTCCAGACGCCGCGGGTGCCGTTCGTCGTCGCCGCCAACGGGCCGCGTTCGATGCGGCTCGCGGTCCGGTACGGCCAGGGCTGGGTCACCACCGGCCCGACCACCGACGACTTGGAGGCGTGGTGGGAGGGCGTGGCCGACCTGGCCGCTCGGCTGGACAAGTCGCTGGCGTCGGCCGGCCGTGAGCCCAGTTCCCTCGACCGGCACCTGTTGGTGGACTCCGCGCCCGTCTTCTCGCTCAGTAGCGCGGAGTTCTTCGCCGAGCAGGTGGGGCGGGCCGAGGCACTCGGTTTCACCGACGTGATCACCCACTGGCCCCGGTCCAGTAGCTGGTACGCGGGGGATGAGGCGGTCCTGGTGGAGGTCGCTTCCCGGTTGCCGGAGCTGCGCCGGCCGACCGGCTGACCGGCCGTTCGAAACGACTGACCTCGGGTGACCGAGCTACCCCGGCTGAACCCACACCAGCTGACCGAGTTACCTCGGCTCTGGCTCAGGGGGTGAGGTCGGCGCCGGTGAGCAGGCTCTGGATCCGGAGTTCGGCAGTGACTTCCGGGGGACAGTCGGCCACCACCGTGGCGGTGCCGATGGCGGTGGCACCCCGGGCCGCGCAGATGTCGTAGAGGGCGCGTACCTGGGCTCCGGTGGAGACCCAGTCGTCCACCACCAGCGCCCGGTCTCCGGCTTCGAGGTTCCGGTCTCGTACGGCGAGGTCGAGTCGGCGCCCGCGATAGTCCGGTGGGCCCTGTGCCCAGGTGAGCGTGCCCGGGGGGAGGCGACCGTCGCCGGGCTTGTGGGCCGCGACGAAGCCGATGCCGAGCGCGGTCGCGGCGAGCGGTCCGAGCAGGTAGCCGGTGACCGCCGGGGAGATCACTACCGTCGGCCGGGACTGCTGGAAGGGCTCGACCAGGGCCGGGCCGAGGCTGGCCAGCACCACCGGGTCCCGCCACCAGCCGGAGATGTCACTGACCAGATGGGTGGCGCCCGGTCCCGGGTCGATCCAACGGATCAGTTCGGCGAGACGTCCACTCAACTCGGGGCGCATACCGCCATTCTGGTCCACTGCCGGGTGATCGGCCGGCCGGACCATTGCCGGTCGGATGATCGGCTATTCGTTTCGTGATAAATCAGGCAATACCTCCATGATCACGTTGACTTCGGATGCGCTTCGCTCGTTACGGTCCGACCCGCTTTGTTCAGTTGGCGAAAGGATCGGGCTGGTGGCCGGCAGGCATGCGCGTACCCGAAGGGTCTCCCCGACCGGCGTCGCGGCAACCGCGGCGATCGGTGTCGTGCTCGCGATCGGTGGAACCGCGGGCGCCGTCCGGCTGACCTCCGCCAACGAGCCTGACCGGTCCGTCGCGGTCGTGCCGACAGTTGACTCCCCGACCGCCACACCCGCCCCGCTCTCCGCGTCGCCGAGCACCTCGCCGGGCGTCTCGCCGAGCGCCAGCGCCCCGTCTGCTCCGGCCGCGCGCCCCACGTCGTCTCGGAAGACCCAGGCGCCCTCCCGGAGCAAGCCGAGATCCACGACGCCGCAGCCGACCGCCCCGACGTCGACCAGCGCCGCCCCGACGTCGACCAGCGCCGCCCCGACGTCGACCAGCGCCGCCCCGACGTCGACCAGCGCCGCCCCGACG
>NZ_AXVR01000030.1 GCF_000484695.1 Salinispora cortesiana
AGCAGCGACGCGGCGGATGCCGACGCCAACGCAGACGACGCTGGCTACAACAATGACGTGGCCGACGCCGACACCACCGACACGGCCGACGCCAACGGCAACGACGCAGCCGCTGACACTACCCACACAGCGGACGCCGACACGGCCGACGCCGACACCACCGACGCAGCCGCTGACACCACCGACACAGCGGACGCCGACACGGCCGACGCCGACACCACCGACACGGCCGACACCAACGGCAACGGCAACGGCAACGGCAACGGCAACGGCAACGGCAACGGCAACGGCAACGGCAACGGCAACGGCAACGACGCAGCCGACGTCAACGCAGACGTTGACAGCAACGACGCCGACACCAATGCCTTCGGGGACGCGAATGTCAACGACGGCGCCGGTGTCCTGGTGCAGGCGGGGGGTTCCGCTGAATTCAAGAAGTCCCTTCTGGAGCACAACGTCGCTGGCGGGGTCGGGGGCGGAATCGCCAACTTCGGCAAGACCAGCCTCTACCACACCACGGTGCAGGATGCTGCTGCCCTAACCTACGGCGGCGGAATCTTCAACGCCGGCATCCTGAAGGTCTCCTCGTCGAAGGTGAAGGACAACGGTGCCGCCATGGGTGGCGCCGGCATCGCCAACGGCGCGGCGTACGTCGATGGCGACGACATTGAGGCCGGCACGGTCCGGCTCGAGAAGGCCGATGTCAGCGGGAACAACACGCTCGGCTTCGGCGGGGGCCTGCTCGACATCGGTGGCGACACCACGGTCGAGCACTCAAAGATCAACAGCAACCTGGGGCTCGCCGCCGGCGGTGGTATCGCGGCGGTCAAGCACAGCAACCTCTACCTGAAGGAGACAGAGGTCTCCGACAACGACACCGTCGGTGTCGGCGCCGGTATGGCCCTGGTGTACGACGCCATCGCCAACGTGGACAAGAGCAAGATCACGGAGAACAAGGCCGGTGTCGCCGGTGGCGGTGTCTTCAACGAACTCAGCGCGGTTACCCTCCGGTACAGCTCGGTCTCCGAGAACACCGCCGGCAGCAACGGTGCGGGAATCTTCAACGTCGAGGGCAGCGTTGACCTGACCGCTAGCAAGGTGCTGAAGAACCGCTCCCTCTTCGAGCCGGGTGGCGTGTTCAGCGACGAGGGTGAAGTATCGGTCGACAACAAGTCCGCGATCAAGGGCAATGCCCCGACCAACTGCAAGGGCAGCCCCGACGAGATCGAGAACTGCTTCGGCTGATCGATCAGCTAGCCAGTCCGGCCCCCTCCGCTGGCGCGGAGGGGGCCGGACCCCATTGTGCGGGGGTCACCGCTGCACGAAGACCGCCACGCTGCGGGCCGGAACCGTGAACGTGCCGCTGTCGGCCGCGAACGAGGAGGTCCGCAGCATCTGATCGGCGGAGCTGCGCAGCACCGGGTGTAGCGCAACGTCCGCCCCGCGCAGGTCGGTGAGTTGTTGGGTAGCCGACTCCGGCGTGGCGTTGAAGACCACCGTTACCGACCGCCACGGACCACCCAAACCCCGGCTGTCCAGCGTCATCGTCAGTACGCCGGGCTGCTCCGCGCGGCCCGACAGCGGGAACGCCACCCGCTGCTGCACCTGCTCCGCCGTCCGCAGCCCGAACACCGGCGACGAGGAGCGAATCTGGAGCAACTCGGCGTAGCGCGCTTCGGCCAGGTCCACCGTCGCGCAATCGGGCACCAGCCCCGGGTCGGCCAGCAGGGGCCGGGCGTACGGCCACTTGTCCTGGTTGTCGGACTCGGCCGGGAGCCCGACGCCGAACCCGTTGCCCTGGGCGCAGTCCCACCGGATCTGGTTGAACCAGTCACCCGAGTTGTACGAGTTGCGGTCCAGCGACTTCGACCGCAGCCGCTCGCTGCCAGCGGTGACGAAGCCGGCGCCCTGCCCCAGCACGGTGGTGCCGAGCGCAAGCACCTGCATCCGGGCTCGGTCCATCGCCGCGGTCTCCGCTGGCAGCTTGTACGCCAGCGCGTCGTACAGGATCTCGTTGTCGTGCGCGTCCACGTAGGTGACCGACTCACCTGGTGCAGCCGTATAGCCGGCCGGCGATCCGTTGTAGTCCACCTGCGCCCCGGTGACCTGCTCCCCGGCGGTGTTGGTGAACCGGTAGCCGCGCAGGTTGCCGGCGAGCCCCACCTTGATCAGGTCATGCTGGTGCAGCAGACGTGCGCGCTGCTGCGCCAGCGAACCGTTGACCGGGTCGTGGTTGGGGTCGGTGTACAGCCCAGAGGCGAAGCCCTGGCGCCGTGGGTTGGCGTCGAAGGGGCCACCCCCACGCACCGCGTCCCGGAACCGATCGTTGAAGGTGCCGATACCGGTGCCGGCCAGGTTGGTCTGGGTCGCCTGAACGAACCGGGCGCCGTCGGCCACCTCACCGAAGTCCCAGCCCTCGCCGTACAGCAGGATGCCCCGACCATCCACTCCGTCGCGGGCGAGGGTCAGCTCGTCCAGTGCGGCACGGACGGCCAGCATGTTCGCCTTCGGATGGTGACCCATCAGGTCGAACCGGAAGCCGTCCACCTTGTACTCTCTCGCCCAGGTGACCACCGAGTCGACCACGAGCTTGCCCATCATGGCGTGCTCGGGAGCGGTGTTGGCACAGCAGGTTGAGGTGGCGACCGAGCCATCCGCCAGCAGCCGGTGGTAGTAGCCGGGAACCACCTGGTCCAGCACCGAGTTCGGGTCGGTGCCCGTCGCCGAGGTGTGATTGTAGACGACGTCGAGCACCATCCGCAGCCCAGCCCCGTTCACCCCGGCGACCATCCGTCGGAACTCGGTGCTCCGCGCCGCCCCGGCCGGGTCAACGGCGTAGCCGCCCTCCGGCACGGTGTAGTGCAACGGGTCGTACCCCCAGTTGTAGCCGTCGGTGTCGGCGACCGCGGCGACGCATCGCTGCTGCTCCTCCGAGTCCGGCGGGAGCGCCGCCAGGTCGCAGGGGGGTTGCTGCTGGTCGGCGCGGCGTTCGGGGATCGTGGCGAAGTCAAACGCCGGGAGCAGGTGCAGGTGGGTCGTCCCGGCCTCGCCGAGCGCCCGCAGGTGTCGCATCCCCGCCGTGGTCGGGTCGGTGAAGGCACGGAAGGTGCCGCGCCGCTCGGCCGGCACCGTGCTGTCAGCGATCGAGAAGTCCCGCACCGACAGCTCGGAGATCTGTGCCTGCGTCGCCGGTACCGCCGCCGGCTTACGCAGGTGCGTCCAGCCCGGTGGCGCGAGCCGCGGGTCGGCCAGATCGACGATCTGGCTGTGGGTGGAGCCGGGGGCGAGCGCCAGCGAGTACGGGTCGGTCACCGCCGCGGTGACCATCTGCTGCTCGGCCGGCTGCCACGCCTCAACCTGGTAGCGGTAGTACTTCCCGGTCCAGGCGGGGGTTCCCCGCACCGACCACACGCCGGTGCGCTCGTCCCGTCGCATGGGGACTGGCCGCGGTCGCGACGTCGGTGTGTCGAACAGCTGCAGTGCCACCGTACGGGCGGTGGGGGCCCAGACCGCGAGCGTCGGCGCCGCACCGGCGAAGGTCGGGCCGAGCCGCGCCCGGGTCGCCGGGGCGTAGACATCGTCGAGCACACCCGGGATCTGGACGCCGGTGGCGGCGCGCAGGGACCCTCCGGCGTCCCGCTCGGTCACCACGAGTTGTCCGCGCAGCGCCGCTGGCACCCCGGCCAGGTGCTTTCGGTTGAGGGCGAGGGCCTGATACGCCCCCAGGTGCGGGAATCGCTCGCGTTGCGCCGCGGTCAGCCCGTGCCGCCGGGCCTGCAGCGGGATCGTTCGGTACGTCCCGGCGAGTTCGCCGTCGACCAGGGTCACCCCGCCAGCCGCAGCGGTCATCAGGGCATACGTCGTGCCGTCCGGAATTTCGGTCGGCCAGGCGAGGGTGCCGCGGTCGATCCAGTGCGCCTTCTGTGTGGTCAGGTCGAGGCCGGTGGCGGTCCCGGTCTCCGGCTGGTGGCTACCGGCGGCGAGCAGCGTGGTGGTGGCGAGGTGGTCGGCAGCCCACGGCTCGGCGCCGGCCACGGCCAGCACATCGGCATCGCCGGGCGGTTCGAGGTGAACGAGGGTGTTGGTGCCGGCGAGGGTGAGGGTCGCCAGCGAGGCGAGAGTGAGCAGCGCCTTGCGCGGAATCGGCGAGGGTTTCATCGACGGCCTTCCTCTGGTCGCTGATGAGCCGCACGCTAGCTGCCACTGAAATTTTCTGCAATACCTTGCAACAACAGTCGGAAGCAGGCAGACAACTTGCACAAGTGGTCGACCCCCGGCTACCGCCCTCACCCAGCAGCGCCGCCGGGCATCGCCGCACCCAGCAGCGGCAGGCCAGGGAAGGTCTCGTAGCGAGTGGGGTCGGGCGGCAGGAACCAGTGGAAGCCCAGTTCGAAGAAGGCCGCCACCAGGTTCGCCGCCACAATCACCAGGAACAGCCCGCAGACCACCTTCGACGGCCAGCCGAACCGCACTCCCCGCGGCACCAGCTCACGGCCGAAGATGAGGCTCACTCCACAGAACACCAACACGACGCAGAACGTGATGAACGACCAGGTGTAGAGGTGCAGCCCCAGAACGGTTGACCCGTAGCCGGGATCTGGCGGCGCGATGTGCAACAGGATCTGACGGGCCGCCACGGCGGCGCCGACCACGGCGGCGACGATGCTCATTCCGTAGCCCGTGGTGTAGTCGGCGAGCGTCACGTCGCCGCGGCGGGTCCGCGCGATGATGTAGAGCGGCCCACACATCACCAGGATCATGGCCTGTCGTTGCAGGAGGCAGAGCGGGCACGGGAGTTCGTCGCCCCCGAACTGTACCGCGAACCCGGCAAGCAGCACCCCGCAGTAGCTGAGGACGAAGAGGTGCGCGAGCCAGAAGCCCAGACGGCCGGTCATGACGCCTCAATCGATCAGAAGTTCAGGGACAGCTTCGCTGCCACATGGTGGTTGAACACCACCAGGACGGCACAGAGCGCAACCGTCCACACGGCGAGGACCGCCCCGCGCCCGCTGCCCCGCACGGTGAGCCAGCCGGCGAGGAGCAGCACCGCAAAGATCAATATCGCCATTTACCGACGATACCGCTACTAAAGAGAGATTCCTGGCCAGAATGGCAAACTCACCATCGATGATCCGCCCGGTGCCGACCCACTCCGCCCACGAGCCGAGGTTGCACGAATAGCAAGACGGACGTACGGTTTGTACACGCAATCACGGCAAGTAAGGGCCGCCTAAGCACCACACCGCACCCGCCGGTGCGACAGACTGCTCAGGACTGCTCACGGCCACTGGTGTGAAGGAGTACGACGTGGCGAGCCTCGACACCTTCGGTGCGAAGACCCAGCTACGCGTCGGCGACGCGAGCTACGAGATTTTCAAGATCAACAAGGTGGAGGGGTACGATCGGCTCCCCTACAGCCTCAAAGTCCTCCTGGAGAACCTGCTCCGGACCGAGGACGGCGCGAACATCACCGCCGACCACATCCGGCAGCTCGGCGCCTGGGAGCCGACCGCGGACCCGAGCGTGGAGATCCAGTTCACCCCGGCACGGGTGCTGATGCAGGACTTCACCGGCGTGCCCTGCGTGGTTGACCTGGCCACCATGCGTGAGGCCGTGCGGGACCTGGGCGGCGACCCGACCAAGGTCAACCCACTCGCACCAGCCGAGTTGGTCATCGACCACTCCGTCATCGCCGACCTGTTCGGCCGGGAGGACGCCTTCCAGCGCAACGTAGAGCTGGAGTACGAGCGCAACAAGGAGCGCTACCAGTTCCTGCGCTGGGGTCAGACCGCCTTCAACGAGTTCAAGGTCGTCCCGCCGGGCACCGGCATCGTGCACCAGGTCAACATCGAATACCTCGCCCGTACGGTGATGGAACGAAACGGCCAGGCCTACCCGGACACGGTGGTCGGCACCGACTCGCACACCACGATGGTCAACGGCCTCGGCGTGCTCGGCTGGGGCGTCGGCGGCATCGAGGCCGAGGCGGCAATGCTCGGCCAGCCGGTCAGCATGCTCATCCCGCGGGTCGTCGGATTCAAGCTCTCCGGTGAGATGCCGGCCGGCACCACCGCTACCGACCTGGTCCTGACCATCACCGAGATGCTGCGCAAGCACGGTGTGGTCGGCAAGTTCGTCGAGTTCTACGGCCCCGGCGTCAGCGCGGTGCCACTGGCCAACCGGGCCACCATCGGCAACATGTCCCCGGAGTACGGCTCCACCGTCGCGATCTTCCCGATCGATGCCGAAACCGTGCGCTACCTGGAGCTGACCGGGCGCGACCCGCAGCAGGTCGCGCTCGTCGAGGCGTACGCGAAGGAACAGGGCCTCTGGCACGACCCGGCCGCGGAGCCGAACTACTCGGAGCGGCTGGAGCTGGACCTGGGCAGCATCGAGCCGTCGCTCGCCGGCCCGAAGCGGCCCCAGGACCGGGTGCCGCTGGGCAACGCCAAGACCCTGTTCCGGGCAGCGCTCACCGACTACGTCGCCGCGGACGGGGCCGGCGACGAGCAGGGCATCAGCGGCCCCGCCGACGAGGCCAGCGCCGAGTCCTTCCCGGCCAGCGATGCCCCCGCCAACGAGGTCACCGACCCCGCTGACGCCCCGCGCGAACTCGTGACCGCGGCGGTGGGCTCCGGCGGCCGGGCCACCAACCCGATCCGGGTCACCGGCGCCGACGACACCGAGTTCGAGCTGGACCACGGTGCGGTGGTGATCGCCGCCATCACCTCCTGCACCAACACCTCCAACCCGCAGGTAATGATCGGCGCCGCGCTGCTGGCCCGCAACGCCGTGGAGCGGGGCCTGGCCCGCAAGCCGTGGGTGAAGACCACCCTCGCCCCGGGCTCGAAGGTCGTCATGGACTACTACGAGCGGGCCGGACTCACCCCGTACCTGGAGAAGCTCGGCTTCCACCTGGTCGGCTACGGCTGCACCACCTGCATCGGCAACTCCGGCCCGCTGCCGGAGGAGATCTCGGCGGCGGTGAACGAGAAGGACCTCTCGGTCGTCTCGGTGCTCTCCGGCAACCGCAACTTCGAGGGCCGGATCAACCCGGACGTCAAGATGAACTACCTGGCGTCCCCGCCGCTGGTGGTCGCGTACGCGCTCGCCGGCACGATGGACATCGACCTGGCCAACGAGCCGATCGGCGAGGACACCCAGGGGAACCCGGTGTTCCTGCGCGACATCTGGCCAAGCAGCGCCGAGATCCAGGAGGTCATCTCCGCCGCGATCGGCGCCGGTGGCTTCAGCGCGGCGTACGCGGATGTCTTCGCCGGTGACGAGCGGTGGCAGTCGCTGCCGACGCCGACCGGCGACACCTTCGCCTGGGAGGGCGAGTCGACCTACGTCCGCAAGCCCCCGTACTTCGAGGGCATGCAGCGCGAGCCCGTTCCGGTCCGCGACATCGGGGCGGCGCGGGTCCTGGCCAAGCTCGGCGACTCGGTAACCACCGACCACATCTCGCCCGCTGGTGCGATCAAGGCCGACTCCCCTGCTGGTCGGTACCTCGCCGAGCACGGCGTGCCGCGGCACGAGTTCAACTCGTACGGCTCCCGCCGGGGTAACCACGAGGTGATGATTCGGGGCACCTTCGCCAACATCCGGCTGCGGAACCAGCTTCGGGTGCCCGTTGCTGACTCCGCTGCCGGGACCGCACTTCCGGAGGGCGGCTTCACGGTCAACCACCTGACCGGCGAGCAGAGCACCATCTACGACGCCGCGGTGGCCTACCAGGAGGCGGGGGTCCCGCTGATCGTCCTGGCCGGCAAGGAGTACGGTTCGGGCTCGTCCCGGGACTGGGCAGCAAAAGGCACGATGCTGCTGGGCGTCAAGGCGGTCATCGCCGAGTCGTACGAGCGGATCCACCGCTCCAACCTGATCGGTATGGGCGTCCTGCCACTGCAGTTCCCGGCCGGCGAGACCGCCGAGTCGCTGGGCCTGTCCGGCACCGAGTCCTTCTGCATCGTCGGAGTCACCGCCCTCAACGAGGGCAACACCCCGCGGACCGTGCAGGTCACCACCGACACCGGGGTCGAGTTCGACGCGGTGGTCCGCATCGACACTCCGGGAGAGGCGGACTACTTCCGGCACGGCGGCATCCTGCAGTACGTGCTGCGCCGGATGATCGGCTGAAGCGGTAACGGACGGGGCCCCCACACCAGTGGGGGCCCCGTCGTGTATCCGCCCGGCGGGTCGGGCTATCTACCCCGAAGCCACTGACCAGAGGTGGGCCGCGAGACAGCAGCCCGATCCCGGGTGTGATCTCGCCATGCTGTGCCAGGCTCGTGGTCATGGACGACAAGACCATCCTGAAGCGCATCTCCGAGCTGGTTGACGAGGAACACCAGCTCCGCGCCGCGGCCCAGGCCAACGAGGAGGGCACCGACGACGAGAGCCGCGACCGGCTCCGAGATCTGGCGGCGTCGCTGGACCAGTGTTGGGACCTGCTCCGCCGGCGGCGTGCCGCCCGCTCCACCCACGGCGACCCGGATGCCCAGGGCGTACGCCCGGCACCGGAGGTGGCGCGCTACCTCCAGTAGGGGCGGGCACTGCGCCCTCCGACGTTGCGGTACCGGGCTACCGCCTCGACCGCCCAGGAGCACCCGGGTGAGCGCGAGCCCGCCACTCGGAGCGGTGCTCAACGCCGGCCCGCCGCCTGGGGCGGTGCTCAACGCAGGCCCGCCTCCCGGAGCAGGCTTTCGGTGAGGGCGAGCGGGTCTGCCTGCTCCGCCGGCAGGCCACGGGCGACGAACCAGGTGGCGACCACCCGAACGTCTCGGGCCAGGTACTCCGGCCCCTGCGGGTTGGCGACCAGGTCCACGACCTGAGGTAGGTCGATGAGCACCAGGCGCCCCTCGTGCACCAGTAGGTTGTAGGGCGACAGGTCACCGTGGGCATGGCCAGCCCGAGCGAGTACCACCAGCGCCTCGACGAGTTGTCCCCACAGGTCACGCAGGTCGGCCTCCGCCGGCCGCAGCTGCGCCAGCCGTGGGGCGGCCTGCCCCTCGTCGCAGTCCCCAAGAAACTCCAGCATCAGCTCGGTGCCGCGTAGCTGAACCGGGTAGGGCACGGTGATCGTGCCGTACCGGGCCCCGATCTCCCAGAGGCGGCCGAGTACGGCGAACTCCGCCGCCGCCCACTGTCCGGCGATCATCTGCCGGCCGAACGTGGTTCGCCGGGTCATCGCCCGCATCTCCCGGGAGCGTCGGACGCGCCGCCCCTCCAGATATCCCGCGTCCCGGTGGAAGAGCCGGTGGTCGGCATCTCGATATCGTTTGGCCGCGAGCAGGCAGGACCGATCGGTGTCGGGCACGGCCCGGCGAACGAGATGGACGTCCGCCTCCTTGCCGGTCTTGAGCACGCCCAGTTCGGTGTCCTTGGCGGCCAGCTCCGTCACCAGCCAGGCGGGGTACGGCTGGGGACCGTGGACCGCGTCGTCCCAGGACGACCAGGTCTGGGCGTCTGGCAGCGGGTCGGAGTCAACGGGCTGCGGCCCGGTTCTCCACCCGCGCTTGGTGAAGTGTGGTTCGTCATCGTCGAAGCGGCGTCTGCCGCGGGTCCGGCGCTCCGGCGCCGGAAAGTCGTGATCGCGCACTGCGGTGAGATCCCTCGGTCGAGGTCAGTGGAGACAGTGGGAAGTGACCTTTGCTGACGGCCATGACCGACCTCCTCTCCTCAACCGGGCCACCCTCGCCCGGAGTGCACCGTGCGGCCCCATGCTCGCTGGCGGATCGCCGCGCGGCAACCGGTATTACGCCGCGAGCACCGCGGCGAGGCCGGCGATCAGACCGTCGACCGTGAAGGTGGGGGCGAACCGGCCGTCGGTCCAGGTGCGTCCCCGGTGTAGCCAGACGCTGGGCAACCCCACGGCCGCGGCACCGCCGATGTCCGCCTCCGGGCCGTCGCCGACCACCCAGGCCCCACGCAGCGGCATCCGAACCCGCTGCGCGGCCAGTGCGAAGATTCGCGGATTCGGCTTGCTGACGCCGGCTGCCTCGGAGATCACCCAGTCGGCCAGGTAGCGGTCCAGCCCGGTCCGCCGGATCTTCTCCTCCTGCTGCCGTACCGCCCCGTTGCAGACCACCACCGGCATCCACCCGGCGTCACCGACGATCTGCAGCGCGCACGCCACCAGTGGATCAAGTCGGGTGCCGGCGAGCACGCCATCGTGCAGCTCCTCCACCAGGTCGACCGAGCGGACCGCCAGCGAGTAGCGGTTGCGGATCGCATCGGCCACATCCCACCGATCGGTAAGCCCGTCCGCGTCAACGGAGAGCAGCCAGTCGAGGTCACCTGGCGGTGCACCGATCTTGACCAGGAAGCGCTCACCCCAGGATCGGAACAAACTTTCTCGATCGAGCAGGGTGTTGTCCAGGTCAAGAAGGAGCAGCGGCACTCCGGCACCTTACGGGACTGAGGCAGCCGCCCGACAGACCCGAACAGCCAAATGGTCAGAAATTTGTGACAAACGGATGAAGCCCCAGTAGGAGAATTTGCCAAAGTGGGCGGACTCGTGGCTGCCCGGCACCCGAGCTGGCCGATCGGATCTCCTCCGCCGCGCGGGCCGAGCTGGCGGGTCAGACCGCAAGCCGTACGTACGGTTTGCGGGACGCCGGGTGGTTTGACACGATCGACCCGTGCCCAGAGTAAGTCAGGACCAACTCGACGCGCGCCGGCAGGAGATCCTCACCGCCGCCCGGGTCTGCTTCGCCCGACACGGGTACGAGGGCGCCACCGTGCGCCGCCTGGAGGAGGCGACCGGGCTGTCCCGTGGAGCGATCTTCCACCACTTCCGCGACAAGGACTCCCTCTTCCTCGCCGTGGCCGAGGACGATGCGGCGGCGATGGTCGAGACTGTCGCCCGCAATGGCCTGGTGCAGGTGATGCGAGATCTGCTGGCCCGGGCTGCCTCCCCGGACACGACGGGCTGGCTGGGCAGCCAGCTGGAGGTCTCACGCCGGCTCCGCACCGATCCCGCGTTCGCCCAGCGGTGGACCGAACGATCCGCGGCGATCGCCGAAGCCACCCGCGACCGCCTACTCCGCCAGCGCGAGGCGGGCGTCCTGCGCGACGACGTGCCCGTCGATGTGCTCGCCCAGTTCCTGAAGCTGGCGTATGACGGTCTGGTCCTGCATCTGGCGATGGGCCGACCCGCCGACGACCTCGGACCGGTACTCAACCTGGTCGAGGAGGCCGTCCGGCGGCGTTGATCATCCTTGCCCATACCTGCCCTGACGGCCCTCCTTTCAGTTGGCACAGGTGACCCACAATGGGTTCCACCCCACGACAGGAGTGTCCGATGATCCTCCTCGCCGCACCCAGCAACACCTGGGGCATTCCCGGCTCGATCTTCCTCGGGCTATACCTGGTGACCGCCGCCGTTCTCGTCGCCATCGCACTCCGACGTCGAAACGAGGTACTAAGCGGATCGAGGTACAACGCGAGCCTGCTCAGCCCCCAGCAGGCCGCCTACCTCAGCGGTGGTACACCGCTGGCGGTCTGGACATCTCTCGCGGGGCTCCGCAGCGATGGTGCGGTCAACGTGGACTCGGATCGGCGGTTGACCGCCAGCGGCTCGCTGCCCACCGGCAGCGCCCCGTTGGACCAGGCCATCCACCTCGCCGCCAGCCGGGGCCTTCGCGCCCAGGAACTCAGCAGCGACCAAGGAGTGCGGCAGGCCGTCCACCAGCTCCGCGTTGACCTGGAGCAACACGGCCTGGCGCTCTCCGCCGAGCAGCGGGCAGCCCTACGCAACGCGGTACTACCACTCACCATCCTGCTCGCCGTCGGCATGCTGCGGCTCGGGGCGGGTTTGGCGAACGACCGTCCCGTCGGCTGGCTCTTCCTGACCCAGATCGCGCTGCTGGTCGTGACAATCCTGCTCTTCCGGCGTCCATGGCGAACCCGCACCGCCGACCAGGTCCTACGCCGGCTACGCCACCGGCACACGCACCTGGCACCCCGCCACAATCCGGCCTATGCCACCTATGGCGCCGCCGGGGCCGCGATGGGAGTCGCCCTCTTCGGCACGGCCGCCCTGTGGGCCATGGATCCCAGCTTCGCCGAGCAGGCACAGATCCAGCAGCAGTTCCTAGCCGGTGGGTCGACAGCCGGCGGGGGCGGGGCCGCCGGAGCAGATAGCGGTGGTGGCGGTGGTGATGGTGGCTGTGGCGGTGGTGATGGTGGCTGTGGCGGTGGCGGTGGCGGTGGGTGCGGAGGATGACCGGTCCGGTCGGGGTGGGCATCGGCTGGCGGCCCGAGATCGCTGGCTTCGTCGCGGGACTCCCCGGGCTACGGTTCGTCGAGGTGATCGCCGAGTCGGTGCCGACCGCCGGCCCGCTGCCGGCTGGGCTCACCGCGCTGCGGGAACGCGGCGTGGCCGTCGTACCACACGGGGTGCGGCTCTCCCTCGGCGGCGCCGAACCGGTCGCCCCTGCCCGGGTAGCGCACCTGGCCGCGGTGGCTGAGCTGACCAACGCAGCGCTGGTGAGCGAGCACATCGCCTTCGTCCGGGCCGGCGGGCTGGAGGCTGGTCACCTGCTACCCCTGCCGCGCAGCAGAGAGGCGGTAGCGGCGGTCTGCGCCAACGTCACCCGCGCCCAGGCCGAGCTGCCGGTGCCGATCGCGCTGGAGCCGATCGCCGCGCTCTTCGACTGGCCCGACGACGAGCTGGACGAGGCGGCATTCCTCACCGAGATCCTGGACCGCACCGACGCCCACCTGCTGCTCGACATCGCCAACGTCTACGCCAACGCCCGCAACCGCGGCACCGACCCGCTCGGCCTGCTGGACCGGCTGCCGCTGGAACGGGTCGCGTACGCGCACGTGGCCGGCGGGGCCGAGCGGGACGGCTTCTACCACGACACACACACCAGCCCGATATCCCGGCCGGTCCTCGACCTGGTGGGCGAGCTGTGCGCTCGCCACAGACCGCCGGCCCTGCTGCTGGAGCGGGACGGAAACTACCCCCCGGCCGCTGCCCTCCGCGCCGAGTTGGACGCGCTCGCTGCCGTCGGCGGCCTCCCGGTGGTCACGTGAACCCCACTAGCCCGACGAACGTACCGACGACGCGGTCCACCGACCCGACGGTGAGCACGCTGGCCGCCCGGCAGGCCGCCCTCGTCGCCGCTCTGGTGGCCGACGCCCCGCCGCCACCAGGTTTCGCTCCGGAACCGCTGGCCGCTACCCGGGCCGCCCTGCTGCGCAAACGGGCCGGCGAGGTGGCCCGGTACTGGCCGCTGCTCGCCACCAGCCTGGGCCCATGGTGGCTGGAGGTGTTCCAGCACTGGGCTGCCGGGCGACCGCCCGCCGGTGCCCTTCGCGAAGGTTGGGAGCTGGCCCGCTACCTACACGGCGCCGACGAACTGTCGCCGTTGGGCGCGGACGAGTTGGCCTGCTGGCAGGCCGGATACCACTACCCGGAGCCGGGGCATCCGCCCCGGCCACGCCGGCTGCCGTCCTGGGGGCGAGTCGGCGGCGCCGTCGCGATTCAGTTCGCCGGGCGGGTGCGCCTCCTACGTCCCGCCCGCCGCCAGCCCTAGCCAGCCCCGCCCGACGACGCCGGATACGGCAGGATCAGGGCATGGATCTCGGCCTGACTGACCGCGTGTACGTACTCACCGGCGCGTCTCGGGGCCTCGGCTACGCGACCGCCGAGGCGCTCGTCGCCGACGGGGCTCGCGTCGTCCTCGCCGCCCGGGACGCCGCGGCGGTGACCGCCGCCACCCACCGCCTCGGTGGCCCCGCGCACGCCGTCGGCGTGGCCGCCGCCGACCTCGCCGACCCGGAGCTGCCCGAACGGCTGACGGCGACCGCCCGGGAGGCGTTCGGGCGGCTGGACGGCGCGCTGGTGTCGGTCGGCGGCCCACCGCCGGGTAGCGCGGCCACGGTGACCGACGAGCAGTGGCGCAACTCCTTCGAAACAGTCTTCCTCGGCACCGTCCGAATGGCCCGGACCGTCGCCGCCGCCCTGCCCGACGGCGGGGCGATCGGGCTGGTGCTGTCCACCTCGGCCCGGGCACCGCTGGCCGGCCTGGGCATCTCCAACGGCCTCCGGCCCGGCCTGGCCGGTGTCGCCAAGGACATGGCCGACGAGTACGGCCGCCAGGGCGTCCGGGTGGTGGGGCTGCTGCCAGGGCGGATCCTCACCGACCGGAACGCCCAGCTCTTCGCCGCCGCCGGGGACCCCGAACAGGCCCGCGCCACGGCGGAGGCGGAGATCCCGCTCCGCCGGCTGGGTGAGCCGGCGGAGTTCGGCCGGGTGGCGGCGTTTGTGCTCTCCCCCGCTGCCAGCTACCTGACCGGAATCACGCTGCCGGTGGACGGCGGCGCGCTGCGCGGGCTGTAGTCACCCAGCCCTCACCGCGGAGGCCGGGCGGGGACACCCGGCGCTGCTAGTTGGCGGCGGCCGGCGGCAGCGCCTCCTCGGCGACGTAGGAGCGCATCGGCAGCGTCACCGGTTCCGGCCCGGTCGCGTCCTGGTATGGCGTGGGCGAGTCGGCGACCGCAAACTGCGTCCGGTACAGCTCGGCGTAGAGCCCGCCCAGGACGACCAGCTCCTCATGTCGCCCCCGCTCGACGATCCGCCCCTGATCGAGTACGAGAATCTGGTCGGCCTCCCGCACCGTGGAGAGCCGGTGCGCGATGACCAGCGCGGTCCGCCCCGTCAAGGCCACCGAGAGCGCCTGCTGCACCGCCGCCTCACTCTCCGAGTCCAGATGCGCGGTGGCCTCGTCGAGGATCACGATCGAGGGTGCCTTGAGCAGAACCCGGGCGATCGCGATGCGCTGCTTCTCCCCGCCGGAGAAGCGATAGCCGCGCTCGCCCACCACCGTGTCCAGGCCGTCGGGCAAAGCCCGCACGAGGTCCGCCACCTGAGCACCGGCGAGGGCAGCCCAGAGTTCGTCGTCGGTGGCCGCCGGCTTGGCGTACCGCAGGTTCTCGGCGATGGTCTCGTGGAACAGGTGCGAGTCCTGGGTGACGACACCGATCTCGTCGCGCAGGGAGTCCAGGCTGGCGTCCCGGACATCAACCCCGCCGACGAGCACCTGACCGTCGGTAACGTCGTAGAGCCGAGAGATCAGCATGGACAGGGTGGACTTGCCGGCGCCGGAGGGCCCGACCAGGGCGACCATCTGCCCCGGCTCGACGGTGAACGACACGCCCCGAAGCACCGGCTCGGTGGCCGTCCGATCGAGGGCGGCGACCTCCTCCAGGGAGGCCAGCGAGATCTCGGCGGCGCTCGGATAGCGGAACCGCACCGACCGGAACTCGACCCGACCGTCGCCTCGTGGCACGGTGACGGCAGCGGCCTGCTCGGTGATGGCGGGTTCCAGGTCGAGCACCTCGTAGACCCGGTCGAACGAGACCAGCGCGCTCATCACGTCAACCCGCACGTTGGACAGCGCGGTGAGTGGGCCGTACAGCCGGGTGAGTAGCAACGCGAGCGTTACGACGGTGCCGGCACTGACGCTGCCGGTGACCGCCAGCCAGCCGCCCAGCCCGTAGGTGAGCGCCTGCGCGAGCGAGGCGACCAGCAGCATCGCCACGAAGAAGGTCCGCGAGTACATCGCGGACTGGATGCCGATGTCCCGGACCCGCTCGGCCCGCGCGGCGAACCGGCGTGCCTCGTTGTCGGGCTGGCCGAAGAGCTTGACCAGCAGGGCCCCGGAGACGCCGAAGCGCTCGGTCATCGTCGCGTTCATCTTCGCGTCGAGGTTGTAGGACTCGCGGGTGATCTCGGCGAGGCGCCGCCCGACCCGGCGGGCCGGGATGATGAACACCGGTAGCAGCACCAGCGACAGGGCGGTGATCTGCCACGACAAGGTGAACATCACCGCTGCGGTGAGCACCAGCTGGATGACGTTGCTGACCACCCCGGACAGGGTCGAGGTGAACGCCCGCTGCGCGCCGAGCACGTCGTTGTTGAGTCGGCTGACCAGCGCGCCGGTCTGCGTCCGGGTGAAGAACTGCAACGGCATCCGCTGGACGTGGTCGTAGACCCGGGTCCGCAGATCGAGGATGATGCCCTCTCCGATGCGGGCCGAATACCACCGCTGGGCGAGCGAGAGCAGCGCATCGGCCACCGCGAGCGCGGCGATCACCAACGCCAGCCGGACCACCAGGGAGGACGCTTCGGTGCCGCCCCGCGTGATGGCGTCGATCACCTTGCCGGCGAGCACCGGGGTGGCGACCCCGATCATGGCGGCCAGCACGACGGTAACCAGGAAGACGACGATGTCCCGCCGGTACGGCTGGGCGAAGCCGACGATCCGACGCGCCACCCCGCGGTGGAGCCGGTGCGCCGAGATCTCGTCGTGGCTACGCATTGACCGGAGCATGCTCCAGCCACCCATGCCGCCACCGGACATCGGATTGGACACGGTCACCTCCGGGTCATCGGGCCGACCACAACCTCCGGGTCGATTCTCCCGACGCCTGTGACAACCCGGTAAGTAACCCGAATCTTCCCGTACGGCCCTTACTACTCTCCCCTGCCGGCGAGTTCCCGCAGCCGCCGGGTCTGCGCCTCCCGCTCGGCTCGTTCCTGCTCGGCCGGGGTGCGGCCGGACGCGCCCGCGAGCAACGCCTTGATCTCCACGACCGCGTCCCGGTCATTGGCGAGCAGCCCCGCCGTCAGGTCGCTGACCGCGCCGGTCAGCTCCCCGGCCGGCACGACCAGGGTCGCCAACCCGATCCGGTCCGCCTCGGCAGCATCCAACCGCCGCCCGGTGGCGCAGATTTCCAGGGCGCGCGAGTAGCCCACAAGCTCGACCAGGCGCTTGGTGCCGGCCAGGTCGGGGACCAGGCCAAGTGTCACCTCGGCCATGGAGAACCGGACATCCTCGGCGAGAACCCGTAGGTCACAGGCGAGTGCCAGCTGAAACCCGGCGCCGATCGCGTGCCCCTGCACGGCCGCGATCGACACCAGGTCGGGGCGGTGCAGCCAGGTGAAGGCGTCCTGAAGCTCGGCGATCCGGTCCGCGCACTCCTGCTCGGGCAGGGTGGACAGCTCGGCGAAAGAGCCCGGCCCGGAGGCACCCGCCACCGACAGGTCAAGGCCGGCGGAGAAGGCCCGGCCTTCACCGCGGACGACCACGACGCGCACGTCGCCGGGGAGCTTCCGGGAGAAGTCGCGCATCGCCTGCCACATCGCCGGCGTCTGCGCGTTGAGCACGTCGGGCCGAGCCAGCGTGACCGTGGCCACCGCCCCGTCGCACTCCAGCCGGACCCCGGTCGCCTCGGCAGTCACCGGACGGCCCGGGGAACGGTGCTGATGGGTGGCGCCGCTCGGCGGCTCACGCCTTCTTGCGACGCCGGGCGCCGCCGCGCTGCCGCAGCTGCACCCCGGACTCGGTGAGCACCCGGTGGATGAATCCGTAGGAGCGGCCCGTCGAGGCCGCGAGCGCACGGATGCTCTCCCCCGAGGTGTACCGCTTGACCAGGTCCTTGGCGAGCGTCTGACGCTCGGCCCCGACGATCCGGCGACCCTTCTCAGTGCTGGTGGCTGTGCCAGTGGCTGCCATGCTGTGTCCTCACGTCCCAGACTGTGCGGTTCGGATACGGTCCCACCTATTAGACCGCCTCGAACGATCATGCGCCAGATATCAACTATTCGCCAACCGACACGCTATGTAATGTCGGCTTCCCGATAGGGCAAAACCCGGAGCCCACGATCGGTCAGGCCAGCTCGACCAACTCCAGGAGGTCGTCGCTCCAGGCGTCCTCGTCCCCGTCGGGCAACAGGATGGCCCGATCCGGCTTGAGCGCGGTCACCGCGCCCGGATCGTGCGTGACCAGCACGATCGCCCCGGGATAGCGGGCGATAGCGTCCAGCACCTGCTCCCGACTGACCGGGTCGAGGTTGTTCGTCGGCTCGTCCAGCAGCAGCACGTTCGCACCGGAGCAGACCAGAGTGGCCAGGGCCAGCCGGGTCTTCTCCCCACCGGAGAGCACACCGGCGGGCTTGTCCACATCCTCCCGGGAGAAGAGGAACGCACCGAGGATCCGGCGCAGATCGGTGTCACTCTGCTCCGGCGCGGCGCTGCGCATGTGTTCCAGAATCGTCCGCTGGACATCCAGGGTCTCGTGTTCCTGGGCGTAGTAGCCCAGCCGGAGCCCGTGTCCGGGCCGTACCTCACCGGTGTCCGATTCCAGCAAGCCACCAAGGATCCGCAGCAGGGTGGTCTTACCGGCGCCGTTGAGGCCGAGGATCGCCACCCGGGATCCGCGGTCGACCGCGACATCCACATCGGTGAAGATCTCCAACGACCCGTACGACTTCGACAGTCCACTCGCGGTCAGCGGGGTGCGACCGCACGCCGCGGGGGTGGGGAAGCGCACCTTCGCCACCTTGTCGGCGACCCGCACCTCCTCCAGGCCGGAGAGCAACCGCTGGGCCCGACGGGCCATGTTCTGGGCGGCGACGGTCTTGGTGGCCTTGGCCCGCATCTTGTCCGCCTGCGCCATCAGCGCGCCGGCCTTCTTCTCCGCGTTGGCCCGCTCCCGGCGACGACGCCGCTCGTCGGTCTCCCGTGCCTCCAGGTATGCCTTCCACCCCAGGTTGTAGACGTCAACCACCGAACGGGTGGCATCGAGGAACCAGACCTTGTTGACCACCGCCTCCAGCAGAGCGGCGTCGTGGGAGATCACGATCAGGCCGCCCTTGTGGTTTGCAAGGAACCCGCGCAGCCAGGTGATCGAGTCGGCGTCCAGGTGGTTGGTCGGCTCGTCGAGCAGCAGAATGCCGCCGCCGTTCTCCCCCGCGTCGCGGAACAGGATCCGCGCCAGTTCGATCCGGCGGCGCTGGCCACCGGAGAGGGTGCCGATGGTCTGGGCCAGCGCCCGGTCGGGGAGCCCGAGGTTGGCGCAGATGCGGGCCGCCTCCGCCTCGGCCGCGTACCCGCCCAGCGAGGCGAACTGGTCCTCCAACGTGCCGTAGCGGCGGACCAACCTGTCGTCGGGGGTCTCGGCGAGCTTCGCCTCCAACTCGGCCATCCGGGCCATCAGCTGGTCGAGGCCGCGGGCGGAGAGGACCCGGTCGCGGCCGGTCACGTCGAGGTCGCCGGTGCGTGGGTCCTGCGGCAGGTAGCCGATGTTGCTGCGGCGGTCGAGCTGACCGGCGTACGGCTGCCCCTCTCCGGCCAGCACCTTCAGCGTCGTGGTCTTGCCGGCGCCGTTGCGGCCGACCAGGCCGATCCGGTCCCCCGACTGCACCCGCAGCGTGGTGTCGGAGAGCAGGATTCGGGAGCCGGCGCGGAGTTCCAGGCCGGTGGCAGTGATCATGTCGGAAGACTCGCTCTCGGGGTGGAGGGCTGACTCAGGGCACGCGAAAGCACCGACGGGCCGGAGGACCGTCGGTGCGGGGCGGTTCAGCCTTCGCAGAGCAGCACGCGGCAAGTGTACCGGGGCATCCCCCACCCGGTCCTGCGGATTCTCCCGACAAGATCACTCACCGTCCGCGGGCCGCCCGCCGTAGGCCGGCGCCGACCATCGATCAGGTGGCGGACCCGGCGTTACGCGAAGCCCCCACCGCGGGATCACGGACGAGGATGTGGACGGCTCGGGCGGCGGGAATGGCGTCGAGCAGCACGGCGCGCCGGGGCTCCGGCACGGTCAGGAGGCGCTCGGCACGCAACCCGACCAGCGGAGCCAGCCGACGATCCGCGAGCACCGCGTCGACCGTCCGGCGGTCCCCACCACAGACCAGGGCAGCGAGCGTCGGAGCCGCCGGCAGCAGCCGGCGCACGGCCAACTCGACGGCGTCCGCCACCGCCGCCTTCGCCTGATTCTCCCGCCGCCGGGCGAACCGCTGCTGCGACCAGCCGCCGGCAGCCGTCCGGCCCTGCACGTAGTGCGTATCGACCTTCGACACGACCAGCTCCGCTCCCTCGGCGACACCGAGGGCCACCGCGCCCTTGCGGGCGAGTAGCAGGCCGATCCGCCGGGCCTGGGACACGGCCGCCAGGAACCCGTCCAGGTCAGCCGCGCCCGACGCGCCGGGCGGGGTATGCAACTCGGCGGTCGTACCGTCCGCAGCGGTCAACAACAGCCCGTACTCCTGCGGGGTGGAGGTCGACGGACCGTGCCGGCCGGTGAAGCCGGCAACCCAGCGAGCGACCCGGCCCGGGTCCACGTCGACCCACCGGCCGCCTCCCGCTGCGGGCCTACTACGCACACTCCGAACCTACCCTGTCGTCCGGCGGCCTTCGTCGGGTCAGGCCGCCACAAGCATGACGACGGCGAGGGCAGCGATGATGGCGCTGGACACCAGGGCCGTGCCGAGCCGGCCACGGGGACCGGCAAGGATCCGACCGACCATCGTGCCACCCCCCGCGACCATCAGTTGCCAGCTCGCCGAGGCGAGGAAAGCCCCGAGCACGAACGCCCCGACGGCCGGTAGAGCCGGGGCTGCGGAGTCCTGACGGCCGAGCACGAGCGCCGCGAAGTAGACGACGGTGGCGGGGTTCAACAGGGTCAACGCCAGTACCCCGGCGAACGCCCGGGGCGGCGTCTCCAGGCCCCGGCGGCCCGCGAATGGTCGGCTGCCGAAGCCCGGACCGCCGGAGGTGGAGGTGGGGTCGGTGCCGGCAACCGCACCCGGCCGGGCAGAGCGCAGGGCCCGCACCGCGGTGTGGGTCGCCAAGGCGAGCAGTATCGCCGCGGCGACCATCCGGAGCGGACCTGCGACCGGGGTAAGCACCGTGACCAACGCCGCGCCGCCGAGGGCAGCGACGGCCGCGTACAGGCCATCGGCCGTGGCGACGCCGAGGGCCGCGGCGGCCCCCACCCGGAACGAGGTCCGCGCGGCCAGCCCCATGACGAGTACCGCGATGGCGCCGACTGGGATGGCCACCCCGAATCCGGCGGCCAGCCCAGCCAGGAACACCCCGGTCATGGTTGTGGGCAATGGGCCAAGCCCGCCCCGGCCAGCCGGGTTCGCTGTCGGCGCCCGGCCCCGGCTACGCGGACTGGAAGCGGCAACAGGTACACCTCGGTCATTCCGTCATCCTGCGCCGCCCCGACGCCCGCGGCTACCGGTTTTCCCCGACGGGCGCGGCTACCGGTTCTTCCCGACGGGCACCCTGGTCAGACGTTGAAGCCCAGCGCCCGAAGCTGCTCGCGCCCCTCGTCGGTGATCTTGTCTGGGCCCCACGGCGGAAGCCACACCCAGTTGATCCGCATCTCGTTGACCAGGCCGCCCCCCGGACCGGTGGTCAGGGCCGACCGCGCCTGGTCCTCGATGACGTCGGTCAGCGGGCAGGCCGCCGAGGTGAGCGTCATGTCCAGCGTGGCGACGTTGTCGTCGTCAACGTGGACGCCGTAGAGCAGGCCAAGGTCGACAACGTTGATGCCCAACTCGGGGTCGACGACATCCTTCATCGCCTCCTCGACGTCGGCGACGGCGGCCTTGCCGGCCTTCGCGGCCGGCACGCCCTCCGGAGCCGCCGCACCGGTCGCGCCATCGCCAGGGGCCGGCGTGGCCTCGGTGGCAGTGTCCTCGCTCATCCCTGAACCTCCGTCGGGCTCGTGTCCACACCGGCGCGTGCCGCAGCGTCCTTGAACGCCATCCACGGCAACAGCGCGCACTTAACCCGGGCGGGGTAGCGGGCGACGCCCGCGAACGCCACCCCGTCCCCGAGTACCTCCTCGTCCGGCGTGACCTCGCCCCGGCCGGACATCAACTCCACGAACGCCGCGTGCACCGCGAACGCCTCGGCGGCCGGACGGCCGGCGAGCAGCTCGTGCAGCACACTCGCCGAGGCCTGGCTGATAGAGCAGCCGTACCCGTCGTACGAGACATCGTGCAGCACCACACCGTCGGTGGCGACCCGGACGGTGACCTCGTCCCCGCAGGTCGGGTTAACGTGGTGCGCCTCGGCGACGGATGCCGCCGGGTCGTCCGCGTCGCGCAGCCCCCGGCCGTGCGGGTGCTTGTAGTGGTCCAGGATGATCTCCTGGTAGAGCTGGTCAACCTGCATCAGGCGAACACCTTCCGCACCTGCTCCAACCCCGCCACCAGAGCGTCGATCTCCTCCGTGGTGGTGTAGAGGTAGAACGAGGCCCGGGTCGTGGCCGGCACCCCGAACCGGGTACAGACCGGGCGGGCGCAGTGGTGACCGACTCGCACCTGCACGCCCAGCGAGTCGAGCACCTGCCCGACGTCGTGCGGATGGATGTCACCCAGCGCGAACGAGATCGTTCCACCCCGGCCAACCGGAACGTTCGGCCCGAAGATCCGCAGCTCGGGCACCGTCGCCAGGGCATCCAGGGCATACGCGGTGAGTTGCTTCTCGTGCCACTGGATGGCCCGCATGCCGACACCGGAAAGGTAGTCCACCGCCGCGCCCAGCGCGACCGCCTCGGCGATCGGCGGGGTTCCCGCCTCGAACCGGGTCGGCGGCGGGGCGAAGGTCGACCCCGACATCGCCACCGTTTCAATCATCGACCCACCGCCGAGCACCGGCGGCATCGCCGCGAGCAGCTCGGTGCGACCCCAGAGCACTCCGATGCCGCTCGGGGCACACATCTTGTGCCCGGTGAAGACGATGAAGTCCGCGTCGTAGTCGACCACGTCCATCGGCATGTGCGGCACCGACTGCGAGCAGTCGAGCAGCAGTAGCGCCCCGACCTCCCGGACCCGCTGAGTGATCCGGGACGTCGCGTTGACGGTGCCGAGAATGTTGGACATGTGCACCAGCGAGACGATCTTCGTCCGCTCGTTTACCAGGTCCGTCAAGCCCGACTCGTCCAGCCGACCGTGGTCGGTGACCGGGAACCAGCGCAGGGTGGCGCCGGTGCGCTCGCAGAGCAACTGCCAGGGGACGATGTTCGAGTGGTGCTCCATCTCGGAGATCACCACCTCGTCTCCCGGGCCCAGCCGGAACCGCGGGTCGGCGTCCGGACGCAGCGACGCGTTCGAGAAGGCGTACGCCACGATGTTGATCGCCTCGGTGGAGTTCTTGGTGAACACCACCTCGTCCGGGCTCGGGGCGTTGATGAAGGCGGCGACCTTGGCCCGCGCGCCCTCGTACGCCTCGGTCGCCTCGGTGCCCAGCGTGTGCACCGAGCGCGACACGTTCGCGTTGCGCCACTCGTAGTGCTCCCGCAGCACGTCGAGCACCTGCCGTGGCTTGTGTGACGTGTTCGCGCTGTCCAGGTAGACCAGCGGGTGCCCGTTGACCGTCCGGTCCAGGATCGGGAAGTCAGCGCGCACCGCCGCCACGTCGTAGCTTGGCACGTCGCCGTACTGCGGCATACCCGGTGGAATCGCGATGGTGGTCATCGTGACCGGCCTTTCCTTTGAGGTCGTCAGGCCCGTGCCGAGCCAGCCCCGGCGACGTACCGCTCGTAACCCTCGTCCTCGAGCTTGTCGGCCAGCTCCGGGCCGCCCTCCTCGACGATCCGGCCGGCGACGAAGACGTGCACGTGGTCCGGCTTGATGTACCGCAGGATCCGGGTGTAGTGGGTGATCAGCAGCAGGCCGGTGTCGCCGGTCTCGCGGACCCGGTTGACACCCTGGCTGACCACCCGGAGTGCGTCCACGTCGAGGCCGGAGTCGGTCTCGTCGAGGATCGCCACCTTCGGCTTGAGCAGCTCCAGCTGCACGATCTCGTGCCGCTTCTTCTCGCCGCCGGAGAAGCCCTCGTTGACGTTGCGCTGGGCGAACGCCGGGTCCATCTGCAGGCGCTCCATGGAGCCCCGCAGCTCACCCGCCCAGGTGCGCAGCTTCGGCGCCGTACCGTCGATCGCGGTCTTCGCGGTGCGCAGGAAGTTCGCCACCGACACCCCGGGAACCTCGACCGGGTACTGCATGGCCAGGAAGAGGCCGGCGCGGGCCCGCTCGTCCACGGACATCTCCAGGACGTCCGCGCCGTCCAGGGTCACCGAACCACCGGTGATCTCGTACTTCGGATGCCCGGCGACCGAATAGGCCAGGGTGGACTTGCCGGAGCCGTTCGGGCCCATGATGGCGTGCGTCTCCCCCGACCGGACGGTCAGGTCGACACCGTGCAGGATCGGCTTGAGCTCACCCTCGGGCAGCTTGACCGACACCTGCAGGTCACGGATCTCAAGGGTGCTCATTATCGGGTCACTCCATTGCTCGGCATCGGGCGGCCGTCGGCGCCCACTGGGATGTAGATGTCGCCGTCGCGGATCTCGACGGGATAGACGGGGACGGGTTCGGTGGCGGGTAGCCCGGTCGGCTCGCCGGTGCGCAGGTCGAACCGCGAACCGTGCAGCCAGCACTCCAGGGTGCAGCCCTCGACCTCCCCCTCGGAGAGGGCCACCGCGGCGTGCGAGCACTCGTCGTAGACGGCGTAGAAGGCGCCGTCCTCGCCGTGCACGATCGCGATCTTCACACCGTCAACGTCCGCACTGACCACGCTGCCCTTCGGCACGTCCTCGGCGGAGCAGATGCGGATCATCACGCACCGGCCTTCGCGGCGGTGTCCCCGCCCGCGTGCGTGGGGTCGGCGAACTCGCTCCCCCCGCTGGCCAGCCGGGCCTCGATCGCCGCGCCGAGGCGCTCCCGCAGGGACTCGACTGGGATCTTGTTGAGCAGCTCGGCGAAGAAGCCGCGGACCACGAGGCGCCGCGCCTCGGCCTCCGGGATGCCCCGGGCCATCAGGTAGAAGAGCTGCTCATCGTCGAAGCGGCCGGTCGCGCTCGCGTGACCGGCGCCGGCGATCTCCCCGGTCTCAATCTCCAGATTGGGTACGGAGTCCGCCCGCGCACCCTCGGTGAGCAGCAGGTTCCGGTTGATCTCGTAGGTGTCGGTGCCGGTCGCCTCGGCCCGGATCAGCACGTCGCCGACCCAGACGGTACGGGCGCTCTCGCCCTGCAGGGCACCCCGGTAGCCCACGTAGCTGCGGCAGTCCGGGACCGAGTGGTCCACCAGCTGCCGATGCTCCAGGTGCTGCCCCTCGTCGGCGAAGTAGACACCGTACAGCTCGGCCTCGCCGCCCCGCTCGGTGTACTCCACGGTGGTGTACTGCCGGACCAGGTCGCCGCCGAGGCTGACCTGGACGTGCACGACCCGGGCGGCACGTCCCAGCCGCACCTTCAGGTGCTGCGCCTGTACCGCGTCGTCGGCCCAGTCGGCGACGGTGACCAGGATCAGCTTCGCGCCGTCGGCGACCGCGACCTCGACGTTGTCGGCGAGCGTCGCCGAGCCGACGTGCTCGAGCACCAGCGTCGCCTCGGCGAACCGACCCACCTCGACGAAGGTGTGCCCGAAGGCGGGCTCGTCGGCGCCCTCGCCGACCACCCGCAGGGTCACCGGCTCGGCCAGCACGGCCTCATCGGCAACCCGCACCAGCTGCGCCTGCGCCGCACCGCGGTACGCGAGCGCGCTGATCCGGTCCACCGGCACGAGTACGCTGCCGATCCGCGGATCGTCCTTCGCGACCGACTCGACGGTGACGCCCGCGGGCAGGTCGCCGTGCTCGTGCCGGACCGCGCCCGCGCTGGCCGGCACCCCGCCGGTCAGGCCCCGCAGTCGGTTGAGTGGGGTGAAGCGCCACTCCTCCTCCAGGCCGGTGAGGGCCGAGAAGTCGGTGACATCGTATGAGCGCAGCGCCTGCGACTTGGTGCTGGGCGGCGCGGAAGCCTGGGTAGTCATCTCTTCCTTGGTTCTGTTCTGCGACGACGGTGTCAGTAACGGGGACGGGTCTGGACCGTCCCGGCCGCGGCGGCCTCAGCCGACCGCGCCCTCCATCTGCAGCTCGATCAGGCGGTTGAGCTCCAGCGCGTACTCCATCGGAAGCTCCTTGGCGATCGGCTCGATGAAGCCCCGGACGATCATCGCCATCGCCTCGTCCTCACTCAGTCCCCGGCTCATCAGGTAGAAGAGCTGGTCTTCGCTGACCTTCGAGACGGTCGCCTCGTGCCCCATCGACACGTCGTCCTCGCGGATGTCGACGTAGGGGTAGGTGTCCGAGCGGGAGATGGTGTCGACCAGCAGCGCGTCGCACTTCACGGTGCTCTTGCTGCTGTGCGAACCCTCCAACACCTGCACCAGGCCGCGGTACGAGGTGCGACCGCCACCGCGGGCGATCGACTTCGAGACGATGGTGCTGCTGGTGCTCGGTGCGGCGTGCACCATCTTGGCGCCGGCGTCCTGGTGCTGGCCTTCACCGGCCATGGCCACCGAGAGCACCTCGCCCTTGGCGTGCTCACCGGTCATGAAGACCGCCGGGTACTTCATCGTGACCTTGGAGCCGATGTTGCCGTCGATCCACTCCATGGTCGCGCCCTCGTGGCACACCGCGCGCTTGGTGACCAGGTTGTAGACGTTGTTCGACCAGTTCTGGATGGTGGTGTAGCGGCAGCGGGCGTTCTTCTTGACGATGATCTCCACGACGGCGCTGTGCAGCGAGTCCGAGGAGTAGATGGGGGCGGTGCAGCCCTCGACGTAGTGCACGTACGCACCCTCGTCAACAATGATCAAGGTCCGCTCGAACTGGCCCATGTTCTCGGTGTTGATCCGGAAGTAGGCCTGGAGCGGGATCTCCACGTGCACGCCCTTCGGCACGTAGATGAAGGAACCACCGGACCAGACCGCGGTGTTCAGGGCGGCGAACTTGTTGTCGCCGACCGGGATCACCGTGCCGAAGTACTCCTTGAAGAGGTCCTCGTGCTCCTTGAGCGCGGTGTCCGTGTCGAGGAAGACGACGCCCTGTTCCTCCAGGTCATCACGAATCTTGTGGTAGACGACCTCGGACTCGTACTGCGCCGCCACTCCGGCGACCAGCCGCTGCTTCTCCGCCTCGGGGATGCCCAGCTTGTCGTAGGTGTTCTTGATGTCCTCCGGCAGCTCCTCCCAGCTGGTCGCCTGCTTCTCGGTGGAGCGCACGAAGTACTTGATGTTGTCGAAGTCGATCCCGGTGAGGTCGGCACCCCATGCCGGCATGGGCTTGCGATCGAACAACCGCAGACCCTTGCGCCGCAGGTCGAGCATCCAGGCCGGCTCATCCTTCTTGGCCGAGATGTCCCGCACGACCGCCTCGTTGAGGCCACGCTGCGCGACGGCCCCGGCCGCGTCGGGGTCGGCCCAGCCGTACTCGTAGCGACCGAGGGCGGCGAGCTGCTCCTCCTGGGTCAGGGGCTGGACGGTCTGCTCGGTCATCTATCTGTCCTCACAGTGGTGACGGTCTTACTGGACTGAACACGCCCCGGCTGGCCCGGAATGTGCGTCGTGCACACCCCGTCGCCGTGCGCGATGGTCGCCAGGCGCTGCACATGGGTGCCGACCAGACGGGAAATCACCGCGGTCTCGGCCTCGCACAGCTGGGGGAACTCGGCGGCCACATGCGCCACCGGGCAGTGATGTTGGCACAGCTGCCCCCCCGAGGCGATCGTGGAGGCGTTGGCAGCGTAGCCCTCCGCGGTCAGGGCGGCGGCGAGCGCCTCCGCGCGGGCGAGCGGGTCGTCGCCGGCGTCTTCCATGGCTGCCAGGCAGCGGGTCTCCAGGGCGGAGACCTGCTCGGCGGCGAAGGCCGCCACCGCCGCCGATCCCCCACCCCGGGCGATCCAACGCAGCGCGGCGGTGGCCATGTTGTCGTAGTGGTGGGTGCCGCAGCGACCTCGGGCCGCCTCGGTCAGCAGGAAGACCCGGGCCGGACGGCCACGCCCGCGGTGGCCTCGGACCGCCGGATCGCGGGCGAGGACATCTCCCTCGGCGAGCATCGCGTCCAGGTGCCGTCGAATCGCGGCGGGGCTGAGCCCAAGCTCGCGCCCCAGCTGCGCGGCGGTGGTGGCACCCCGCTCCAGCAGCAGCTGGGTGACCCGGTCGCGGGTTGACGGGTCGGCGACGGCCGACGCGCCGGCGACCCCGACAGGCGCCGGCTGGCGCCCCGAGACCCCCGCCGCGTTTTTCACAACGCCAACGTTACGTAATTCGCCTGGGGCCTGCAAACTCGGGGTCCGGTGATCCAAAACACCGTTCCGGCGAAGCCACCCGAGGGGGCACCACTACGATGCGTAGGATTTGCGCCGTGACTGTCGCCGCCCGGTTCCCGGTCTCCACCACCACGCTTCGCCGGCTGGCGTTCGCCAACATTCTCGCGAACGTGCTGATCGTCGTTACCGGCGGGGCCGTCCGGCTGACCGCCTCCGGCCTGGGCTGCCCCACCTGGCCCCGATGTACCGACGCGTCGTACACCGCCACTGCGGAGATGGGCCTACACGGGGCGATCGAGTTCGGCAACCGACTACTGACCTTCGCGGTCGGCATTGTCGCTCTCGCCGTGGTGGTCGCCGTCCTGCTGCACCGACCGCGCCGGCGCGGCCTGCTGCCGCTCGCGGTCGCGGTCCTGCTCGGCATCCCGGCGCAGGCGGTGATCGGTGGGATCACCGTCCTCACCAAGCTCAACCCGTGGGTGGTCGGGCTGCACTTCCTCGCCTCGATGGTCGTGATCGCCCTCGCGTACGTCCTCTGGCGGCGGATCGCGGAACCGGACGGCCCGACCGTGCCGGTGGTGCCCGGGCCGCTGCGCACCCTCGCGGTGATCACCACCGCGGTCTGCGTGGCGGTACTCGTGGTCGGCACCTGGGTCACCGGCAGCGGCCCACACGCCGGTGACGGTGGGGCGGCTCGCAACGACCTCGATCCCGAGCAGATCTCCCAGGTCCACGCCGATGGCGTGTTCCTGCTGATCGGCCTCTCGGTGGCCCTGGTCTTCGCCTTCCGGGCGGTCGGCGCCGCCGGCCCCGCCCGGGCCGCGCTGGTGTTGGTCGGGGTAGAGGCGGGGCAGGGCGTGATCGGCTACGTGCAGTACTTTACCAACCTGCCGGAGCTTCTCGTCGGCGCCCACATGCTCGGCTCCTGCCTGGTGCTGCTGGCCACCCTCGCGGTGCTCCAGTCGACCCGGGAGCGCAAACCGATCGTCACCCCCACCCCCGACGTGCCCACCGCCCGCGACACCGCGACCGAGCGCTCGGATCCCGTTCCCGCCTGAGTTGTCGGTCCCGTCCGGGCCCGAGTCGTCAGTCCCGGGCGAATGGCGAGGTCCGGGCCCCCAAAGCGCCGACGTCGTCGGACCGCGAAAGCATCGGTCCGACGACGTCGAGTGAGGGTGTCTCAGGGTTTGCGGTGCAGGTGGGTCAGGATGGCTTCCGCGAGGCGATCCGGGGCGGCGTCGGCGTACCCGAGGAAGAGTGACGGCTCGGTCAGCTCCAGCTCGACCAGGAGCGGCGTGTCGCCCTCACCCAGGATCAGGTCGACCCGGGCATAGAGCAGCCGATCCGGCCCACCCGGAACCTCGGCGAGGATCTTCTCCGCCACCGCCACCTGCTCCGCGGTGGCGGTACGGGCGGTGATCCGCTCGGTCTTACGAGGGGTCTCCGGCCCCAGGTCCGGGCCGGTCAGCATCGCGCCCTTGCGGATCGCATGACTGAACCGCAGCCCGTCGGGGCCGGCGAGGAAGAGCAACGCGGTCTCGCCATCGGTGTCAACGGCGGAGAGGTACGGCTGCACCATCGTCACTCGCCCGGCCTCCCCGAGGCGCCGAACATGCGCCTGGGCGAGCTCCCGGTGCTCGGGGTCGGCCAGGTCGTACCGGCCGGTGTCCCGACTGTCCGCGCTGACCGAGGGCTTGATGACGTACTCCCCGCGCTCCGCGGGGAGCGACCACTGCCGCCCCGGCTCGATCCAGGTGGTCGGGACGGTGGCCACCCCGGCGGCGGAGAGCTGCTCGAGGTAGCGCTTGTCGGTGTTCCAGCGGACGACGTCCGCCGGGTTGGCCAGGGTCGGCACCGACGCCGCCCAGGCGACGAAGGCGTCCCGGCGGGCGGTGTAGTCCCACGGCGAGCGGAGGACCACGAGGTCATAGCCCGCCCAGTCAACGCCGGGATCATCCCAGATTACCGCCTCGGCGGTGACGCCACGAGCCGCGAGCGGCGCCTGGACGAGGCGGTCGTCACTTTCGAGGTCGGGAAGGGCCGTGCAGGTCACGATGGCGACCCGGGGCTCCCCACGGGTCGGCTCGGGCGAATTGATCACCATAGCCGGGAGCCTAGCGAGCCATCGTGCGCCGGGCCATCGAGCGCCAGAGATCGTTACTTGGGCGCATCTGGTCCATCAGTTCCCGCTCCCACGCATTCTCGACGGTGACGCCCGCCTTGGCGCACGCCTGCCGCGCGGTGACGGTGTCGTCCGCGAACTGGTCGCCCCAGACCCCGTCGGAGCCGACAAGGACGATGCGCGCACCGCGCTTGCCGACGTACTCGATGACCGCCTTCGCCCCGCCGTGCCCGGCGGCGAACGACTTGATGCCGGCCACCAGGCCACTGGGGGCCGGAGCGTTGGCGGCCTGCTCGGCCGTCAGCGTCGTATCGGAACGATCTGCCATGACGCGAAGCCTAAGCAGAGTTCCCCCCATGCGGGCGAGTTCGGTGAACCTTTTGTGATGCCAGTTACCCCGAAAGCGTGACCTAAGATGCCCCTTTTGGCCCGATTTACCTGCATAATTTTCGCATTATCGGCCAGGAGATTTCTAAACCATAAACCACAGTGACGGGTTTCCGACCATCCAGGGATTCCCGCAGATCAATGGCGGAGCCGGCTAAAGCCCAATACCGTCGCCTCAGCCGGGGCAGGGCGGTTAGATCAACGCGTCCAGCGCAACGGCGGCGAAGACGACGGTCAGGTAGGTGGTGGACCAGTGGAACAGCCGCATCGGCTTGACCGCCTCCCCCCGTGTCGCCCGACGGCAGAGCCGGTGCGCCTCGACCAGGAAGATAACCCCCACGACGAGAGTCGGCAGCCCGTAGATCGGCCCCATCCCGGCCCCGAGCGGCCAGGCCACCAGCGAAACCAGCACCGTCAGCCAGGCGAAGACGAGAATCTCGGCGTTGACCCGCCGGGTGGACGCCACCACCGGCAGCATCGGAATGCCCGCCCGCGCGTAGTCCTCCTTGTACTTCATCGCCAGCGGGTAGAAGTGCGGCATCTGCCAGAAGAAGACAACCCCGAAGAGCGCCCAGGCGGCCGGCGCGAGGGAGCCGGTCACCGCGGCCCAGCCAATCAACACCGGCGCCGCCCCACAGGCCCCGCCCCAGAAAGTGTTCGCCGTGGTGGTGCGCTTGAGCCAAGCGGTGTAGACCAGGTCGTAATAGAGAATCGCGGCCAGCGTCAACCCGGCGGCCAACGCATTGGTGAAGACGGCCAACAGAGTGACCGAGACCACCGCCAGCACCAGGCCGAAGATCAGTGCACTCCGTGGTGCGACGGTGTGCGCCGGCAGCGGGCGACGCTTGGTGCGCCGCATCACCTGATCGATATCCCGGTCGATGTAGCAGTTCAGGACGCTGGCCGCGCCGGCCGCCAGCGACCCGCCGACCAGGACCACCGCCATCAGCCAGAGCGACGGCAGACCGCCGTGCGCGAGCATCATCGCCGGCACGGTGGTGACCAGCAGCAGCTCCACGATCCGCGGCTTGGTCAACGCCACGTAGGCCGCGACCACCGCCCGCAGGTCCCGCCGCGAGCCGACCGCCCCATCCCCCGTCGTGCTGACCGACTGCCCGGCGGTGTCGCTGACGGGGCGCTCGGTGATCATGCTCACGGATGCCACCTTCCGGCATGGGCGGGGGAGGTCGGAATGATTGGGCCCCACTCCGGGACCATCACCGCCCCACCCTACGCGCCGCCGTAACGGCTGCCCTGGTGACCCAGCAACGGTGCGGGCCGTCACACCCGTACGCGACGAAGTGGCCGGAACCGGGAGAACAGCATGCACGGATCCGTGGGCGGACGTTTAGGACCGCTCGATAGGGTCACCGGTGAGGGTTCCGCCCATCTGCCGAGGAGCACAACCAACGTGGCTGACAACCGACCCGAGCTTCCTGCACTTACCTGGTCCGACCTCGACCGTCGGGCGGTCGACACGGTCCGCGTGCTGGCCATGGACGCCGTCGAGAAATCCGGCAACGGCCATCCTGGCACCGCGATGAGCCTGGCGCCCGCGGCCTACCTACTCTTCAACCGGGTAATGCGCCACAACCCCGCCGACCCGACCTGGTCCGGCCGAGACCGCTTCGTCCTCTCCGCCGGGCACTCCAGCCTCAGCCTCTACATCCAGCTCTACTTCTCCGGCTACCCGATGAGCCTCGCCGACCTCGAAGGGCTGCGGCAGTGGGGCTCGCTCACCCCCGGTCACCCCGAGTACGGGCACACCCCGGGGGTGGAGACCACCACCGGCCCGCTCGGACAGGGCCTGGGCAACGCGGTCGGGATGGCGATGGCCGCCCGTCGGGAACGCGGGTTGTTCGACCCCGAGCCGGCGCCCGGCGCCTCGATCTTCGACCACGACATCTGGTGCATCGCCTCCGACGGCGACATCGAGGAGGGGATCAGTCACGAGGCCAGCGCCCTCGCCGCACACCAGCAGCTGGGCAACCTCTGCGTGATCTACGACGACAACGAGATCTCGATCGAGGACGACACCCGGATCGCCAAGAGCGAGGACGTCGTGGCCCGCTACCAGGCGTACGGGTGGCACGTACAGACCGTCGACTGGCGACGCGGCGACGCCGACGAGGGTGACTACCACGAGGACGTGGCCACGCTGTACCGGGCGCTCCAGGCAGCCAGGGCGGAGACCGGCCGGCCGTCGTTCATCGCGCTGCGCACCATCATCGGCTGGCCGGCACCGAACAAGCGGAACACCGGCAAGATCCACGGTTCGGCGCTCGGCGCGGACGAGGTCGCCGCGACCAAGGAACTCCTCGGCTTCGACCCACAGCGCACCTTCGAGGTCGACGAGGGGGTCCTCAAGCACACCCGCCAGGTACTGGAACGCGCCATCGCCGCCCAGCGCGAATGGACCGAAGCCTTCGAGGCCTGGGGGCAGGCGAACCCGGACCGCCGGGCGCTCTGGGACCGGCTGGCCACCCGGACCCTGCCGCCGGACTGGACGGACGCCCTACCCACGTTCCCCGCCGACGCCAAGGGCCTCGCCACCCGCGCCGCCTCCGGCAAGGTCCTCGCCGCGCTCGCACCGGTGCTGCCGGAGCTGTGGGGCGGCTCGGCCGACCTGGCGGACAGCAACAACACCACCATGAAGGGCGAGCCGTCCTTCATCCCGGCCGAGCACGCCACCAAGGACTTCCCAGGCAACAAGTACGGCCGCACGCTGCACTTCGGCATCCGTGAGCACGCGATGGCGGCCATCCTCAACGGAATCGCCCTACACGGCGGCACCCGCCCGTACGGCGGCACCTTCCTCGTCTTCAGCGACTACATGCGCCCGTCGGTGCGCCTCGCGGCGATGATGCAGCTGCCGGTTACCTACGTCTGGACCCACGACTCGATCGGCCTCGGTGAGGACGGTCCGACCCACCAGCCGGTGGAGCACCTCACCTCACTGCGGGCGATTCCCGGACTGGACGTGGTACGCCCCGCGGACGCGAACGAGACCGCCTGGGCGTGGCGGCAGGTCCTGACGCACACCGACCGACCGGCCGCGTTGGCGCTGAGCCGCCAGCCGTTGCCGACCCTGGATCGATCCGTGCTCAACAGCGCAGAAGGGGTGGCCCGCGGCGGGTACGTGCTGGCCGAGGCCGCCGGCGGCAGGCCGCAGGTGATCCTCATCGGCACCGGCTCGGAGGTGCAGCTCTGCCTCACCGCCCGGGAGCGGCTGGAGGCCGACGGCACCCCCACCCGAGTTGTCTCCATGCCCTGCCAGGAGTGGTTCCGGGCCCAGGACGAGGCGTACCAGGAATCGGTCCTACCCCGTGGGGTAAGGGCACGGGTGAGCGTGGAGGCGGGTGTCGCGATGTCCTGGCGGGCCTTCGTCGGTGACTGCGGTGAGAGCATCAGCCTGGAGCACTTCGGGGCGAGCGCCCCGCACACCGTGCTCTTCGAGCAGTTCGGCTTCACCCCGGATCGGATCGTGGGTGCCGCGCACGCCACGCTGACCCGGGTCGGCGACATCACCGGTAATCCGACCGGCAACTGAGGGGAGCGAGACGGCATGACGGACAGGCTGGGTGAGCTCACCGCCGCAGGCGTGGCGGTCTGGCTCGATGATCTTTCACGGACACGACTCAGCTCCGGTGGGCTGGACCGGCTGCGCCGGGAGAAGCACCTGGTTGGGGTGACCAGCAACCCGACGATCTTCGCCAAGGCCCTGGGCGACGCCGAGGAGTACGACTGGCAGCTGCACGACCTCGCCATGCGCGGGGTGCAGGTCGAGGAGGCGGTCCGCGCCCTCACCGCGTACGACGTGCGCTGGGCCTGTGACGTGATGCGACCGGCGTACGAGGCGTCGGCAGGCGTGGACGGACGGGTCTCGCTGGAGGTGGACCCGCGGCTGGCGTACGAGACCGACCAGACCATCGCCGAGGCACGGGCGCTCTGGTGGCTGGTGGACCGGCCGAACCTGTTCATCAAGATCCCGGCCACCGAGGCCGGGCTGCCGGCGATCACCGCCGCCCTGGCCGAGGGGATCAGCGTGAACGTCACCCTGATCTTCGGCCTGGACCGCTACTCGGCGGTCATGGAGGCGTTCCTGACCGGCCTGGAGCAGGCGAAGGCGAACGGCCACGACCTGTCCAAGATCGGCTCGGTGGCGTCGTTCTTCGTCTCCCGGGTCGACACCGAGGTCGACAAGCGGCTGGAGAAGATCGGCTCGGAGCAGTCCAGCGCGCTGCGCGGTCGGGCCGCGATCGCCAACGCCCGACTGGCCTACGAGCGCTACAGCCAGGTCTTCGCCTCCGACCGGTGGCAGGCCCTCGCCGACGCCGGGGCACACCCGCAGCGACCGCTCTGGGCCTCCACCTCGACGAAGAACCCGGACTACCGGGACGTGATCTACGTCGAGGAGCTGATCGCCCCCGGCACCGTCAACACGATGCCGGAACCGGTGATCAACGCCTACGCCGAGCACGGCGAGACCAGCGGCGACACCGTCACCGGCGGCTACGACGAGGCGCGGGAGGTCTTCGCGGGCCTGGCGGCGGCGGGGGTGGACCTGACCGACGTGATCGACACCCTGGAGCGCGAGGGGGTGGAGAAGTTCGAGGCGAGCTGGAAGGAGCTCATCGAAGGTGTCCGCCGCTCCCTCTCCGCCGCCAACCAGGGCATCGACCACCCCGGCGACGCCGCCACGAACAACGCGCAGGCCGCCGAGCGGGCGGGGGGCAACGCGTGAGCGAGCTTCTCGGACAGCCTGTCGAAGCCGCTGCCGGCCTCTCTGTACGCGGGGCGGACGCGGTCGACCAGGCCGCGGCCGCCTCCACCCGGACCGCGGTGACCACGGCTGGGGTTCCGGGCCAACTGGCTGCGAAGGACCCCACCCTCTGGGGGCCGGAGGCGGAGGCTGAGGCACGGATTCGGCTGGGTTGGGTCGACACCTACACCCGCAGCCGGGAGCTGCTTCCGCAGCTCGCCGAGCTGACCTCGGAGCTGGCCGACCTGGACCACGTGGTGCTCTGTGGGATGGGTGGTTCGTCGCTGGCGCCCGAGGTGATCTCCCGGACGCTCGGCCGGCCGCTGACCGTCCTGGACACCACCGATCCGGGCCAGATCCGGACGGCGCTCGCCGACCGCCTGGAGCGGACCGTCGTCGTGGTGGCCAGCAAGTCTGGTTCGACCGTGGAGACCGACAGCCAGCGACGCGCGTACTGGCAGGCGTTCCTCGACGCGGGAATGTCCGAGGCGGAGGCCGGACGGCACTTCGTGATCGTCACCGACCCGGGCTCGCCGCTGGCGGCGACCGCTGCCGAGATGGGAGCGTTCACCATGCTGGCCGACCCGAACGTCGGCGGGCGCTACGCCGCGCTGACCGCGTTCGGACTCGTTCCGACGGCGCTGGCCGGGGTCGAGGTGGCCGAGCTGCTGGACCAGGCCGAGGCCTTCGCCGGGTCGTTGGCCGCCGAGCGGGACAATCCGGCGCTGGCGCTGGGTGCCGCGCTCGGTGCGGCGGCCACCGCCGGCCGGGACAAGGTGGCGCTGGTCTCGGACGGCAGCGGAATCGACGGGCTCGGTGACTGGGCCGAGCAGTTGATCGCCGAGTCGACCGGCAAGTCCGGGATCGGCATCCTGCCGGTCGTCGTCGAGTCGCCGACCAGCCCGGGCGCCACCGGCGAGGACATCCTCACCATCAGCTACGGCGGGGCGCTGACCGCCGGGGAACTCGGCGGTGGGGAAGGGACCGGCGGCACGCCGGACGTGGCGGTCAACGGGCCGTTGGGGGCGCAGTTCCTCGCCTGGGAGTATGCGGTCGCGATTGCCGGCGTGGTACTCGGCATCGACGCGTTCAACCAACCGAACGTCACCGAGAGTAAAGAGAACACCAAGAAGATCCTGACCTCGGGCGTGCCGACGGAGCAGCCGTCGTTCACTGAAGGCGCGATCGAGGTGTACGCCCCGGCCGGTGTGCCGAACGACCTGGCCGGCGCACTGGGTTGGCTGATCAACGGCGTGGATGATGACGGCTATCTCGCGGTCATGGCGTACCTCGACCGCGGGGCCGATGCCGACGCGGCCCGACTCCGTTCCACGTTGGCCGAGGCCCTCAACCCGCCGGTGACCTTCGGCTGGGGCCCCCGATTCCTGCACTCCACGGGGCAATATCACAAGGGGGGCCCACAGGTGGGCAGCTTCCTTCAGCTAACCGGTACGGTCGACGTTGATCTGCCGGTACCCGGAAAGCCGTACACCTTCGGGGAACTGCAGGCGGCGCAGGCCGCCGGTGACCGGCAGGCCCTGGCTGACCGGAAGCGTCCAGTGCTGCGGCTACACCTGACCGACCGGTCAGCGGGTGTGACGCAGCTGTTGGAGGCTGCTGGCGCGCTACCCAAGCGACGATGAAGGACATAACAAGGCGGAGCGAGGAGACGGCGTGACAAACCCGTTACGCAACCCGCAGGATCGACGGCTGCCCCGCATCCCGGAACCCTGTGCTCTGGTCATCTTCGGCGTTACCGGGGACCTGGCCCGCAAAAAGCTGCTACCGGCGGTGTACGACCTCGCGAACCGGGGGCTGCTGCCCCCGAGCTTCGTCGTGCTCGGCTTCGCCCGCCGGGACTGGGGTGACGGCGACTTCGAGTCCCTCGCCCAGGCCGCGGCGAAGGCACACGCCCGCACACCGTGGCGAGAGGAGGTGTGGGCGCGGCTCGCCGGCAACATCAAGTTCGTCGGCGGGTCGTTCGACGACGACGAGGCCTTCGACCAGCTGGCGGGCACGTTGGACGGGCTCCGCCAGTCGCACGGCATCCCCGGCAACGCCGCCTTCTATTTCGCCATCCCCCCGGCGGCTTTTCCGGTGGTGCTCAAGCAGCTCGCCCGCACCGGAATGGCGGATAACGTCAGCTCCGGCGGGTGGCGCCGAGTCGTGGTCGAGAAGCCCTTCGGGCACGACCTGCCCTCGGCGAAGGAGCTCAACGACCTGGTGGACGATGTCTTCACCCGCCGGGACGTCTTCCGCATCGACCACTACCTGGGCAAGGAGACGGTTCAGAACATCCTCGCCCTGCGGTTCGCCAACAACCTGTTCGAGCCGTTGTGGAACTCGAAATACGTCGACTCGGTACAGATCACCATGGCCGAGGACGTGGGCATCGGCACCCGGGCCGGGTTCTACGACACCGCCGGTGCCGCCCGGGACGTGCTCCAGAACCACCTCCTTCAGCTACTCGCGCTGGTGGCGATGGAGGAGCCCACCAGCTTCGCCGCCGACGAGATCCGCGCCGAGAAGCTCAAGGTACTCAAGGCCATCACCCTGCCACCCGACGTGGACCACGGGACCGTACGCGGCCAGTACCTGCCCGGCTGGGTCGGCGGTGAACGCGCGCTCGGCTACCTGGACGAGAAGGGAGTCCCGGCGGATTCGACCACCGAGACCTACGTCGCGGTGCAGCTTGGCATCCAGAACCGACGGTGGGCGGGGGTGCCCTTCTACATCCGCGCCGGCAAGCGGATGCCCCGGCAGGTGACCGAGGTCGCGATCATGTTCAAGCAGGCCCCACACCTACCGTTCAACGACGCCGATGTGGAGTCGCTGGGCAACAACCAACTCGTCATCCGGGTCCAGCCGGACGAGGGCGTGGTCCTCAAGTTCGGTTCCAAGGTGCCCGGGACCGCCATGGAGGTCCGGGACATCGCGATGGACTTCCAGTACGGCGAGGCGTTCACCGAGGCCAGCCCAAAGGCGTACGAGCGGCTGGTGCTGGATGTCCTGATCGGCGACCGGACCCTCTTCCCGGACGCCGCCGAGGTCGAACAGAGCTGGCGGGTGGTGGACCCACTGGAGCAGGCGTGGGCGGAGACGAAGCCGGAACCCTACCGATCCGGTGAGTGGGGTCCCCGCCGCGCCGACGAGATGCTGGCCCGGACGGGCCGCGCCTGGCGGCGGGCGTGACAACCGAGCGACGCGAGCAGACCGGGAGGCAGCGATGATCGGCCTGTGGGACACCACCGGCAACGAGGTGGTCAAGGCGCTCGCTGCCGAGCGGCGCAGTGCCGGCGGGGTGGCCAGTGGCATGGCACTCACCCTGATCGTGGTGGTGGACGAGAAGCGGGTCCGCGAGGCGGAGGCAGCGGCGACGATCGCTTCCGCCGCCCACCCGTGCCGGCTGCTGATCGTGGTTCGTTCCGACGTGGATCGGGACCGCAACCGGCTGGACGCGGAGATCGTGGTGGGGGGCCGGCTCGGCCCCGGCGAGGCGGTGGTGGCCCGGATGCACGGGCGGCTGGCCTTGCACGCCGAGTCGGTGGTGATGCCGCTGCTGGTGCCGGACGTACCGGTGGTGACCTGGTGGCACGGGGATCCGCCAGCCGAGATCGCCACCGACTTCCTGGGCGTGGTTGCCGACCGGCGCATCACCGACGTCGCCCAGGCCGACAACCCGATCGAGGCGCTGCGGCAGCGGGCGCACGACTACGCGCCCGGCGACACCGACCTGGCCTGGACCCGGGTCACGTTGTGGCGCACCCTGGTGGCAGGTGCCTTCGACACCACCGAGGCACAGGTCACCGCGGCGACCGTGGTGGCACCGCCGACCGATCCGACGGCCGCGCTGATGCGCGGCTGGCTCGCCTCCCGGCTAGGGATCGACCCCGAGTGGCGGCACACCGACCAGTACTCCCGGATGCATGAGGTGCAATTGCGCTGCGCCAACGGCGACGAGCTGACACTGACCCGCAACAACAGCATGGCGGTGTTCCGCCGCACCGGCCAGGAGGACCGCCTCCTGCCGCTGGTGCGCCGGCCGCTCGGCGATGAGCTGGCCGAGGAGTTGCGCCGGCTCGACGCCGACCAGGTATACGCGGAGGCGCTGGGTGCCGCGGCGGAGCTCTCCGGGCTGCATTGTCGTCCCGCCCAACGGGTGCATGTCTGGAGGGACCCGGCTCAGGCCCGGCGGGCCGAGGCGGGGATCACCGCGCACGCTGGGATCGCGCGGGCATGAGCGAGGCGAGTATCGCGGTCCACGCCGACGCCGAGCTGCTGGCGCAGGCGGTGGCCGCCCGGCTACTGGTCCGGATCCTCGATGCGCAGACCGGGCGCGGTCAGGCATCGGTGGTGTTGACCGGCGGGCGGATCGCCGCCGCCGTCTATCGGGCCTTGGCGGCGCTGCCCGCCCGCGAGGCGGTCGACTGGTCCCGGGTAGACGTCTGGTGGGGTGACGAGCGGTTCCTGCCTGACGGTGACCCGCAGCGCAACGCGACGCAGGCCCGGGCGGCGCTCCTGGACGCGGTGCCGCTGGACCCGGCCCGAGTGCACCCGATGCCGGCCTCGGACGACCCGGCCGGCAGCGACCCGGAGGAGGCCGCCGCCCGGTACGCGGCGGAGCTGGCCCAGGCGGCCCGCCCCGGCACCGCGGTCCTCCCCCACTTCGACGTGCTCCTGCTGGGGGTGGGTGAGGACGGGCACGTTGCCTCGGTCTTCCCGGAGCATCCGGTGCACTACGAGAGCCGGCCGGTCAGTGCGGTCCGGGGCAGCCCGAAGCCGCCGCCGATCCGGACCACCCTGACTCTGCCGACGATCAACACCGCGGAGGAGGTGTGGCTGGTCGCCAGCGGGGCGGACAAAGCCCGCGCGGTCGGCCTGGCCCTGGCTGGTGCGGGGCCGGTGCAGCTACCAGCCGCGGGTGTGCGGGGCATCAACCGCACCCTCTGGTTACTGGATCGAAGCGCCGCCGCCGACCTACCAGCCCGCTTCCGCAGCCTGCGCTGAGCTGCCGCCCCCGTCGGCGCTGCCGGCGGGGGCGGGCACCTGCGGTCGGATGAAAACACACCGCGCGCGGCTCGTCCGAAGACGAACCGCGCGCGGTGTTGACTCGACGTGCTGGGCTCAGCCGAGGCTGGACTGCTGAAGACGCAGCCAGAGCCCAAGACCGACGATGCAGGCGAACCAGACGATGCCCACCAGAACGGTGTAGCGGTCCAGGTTCTTCTCGGCGACCGACGACCCAGCCAGGCTGGAGCTGACCCCGCCGCCGAACATGCTGGACATCCCACCGCCCTTACCCCGGTGTAGCAGGATCAGCAGGGTGAGCATGACGCTCGTAATGACCAGCAACACGATCAACGTGTACGCGAACCAGATCGGCATGGCGGGGGACAGTCCTCTCGTTGCGATCCTCGCCCGGGCAGAACGGGCACGGTGGCACCGACCGGCGGACGGGCGGAGTCAAGGATAGCGAAACGATCAGCCGGTGGTGTGCTCCGGGAACCGGCAGATCTTCGCGAACTCCTCAGCGTCCAGGCTGGCACCGCCGACAAGGGCGCCATCCACGTCCGGCTGAGCCATGATGGCGGCCACGTTCGACGACTTGACCGACCCGCCGTACAGGATCCGCACCTGGTCGGCCGTCTTCTGGCCGAAGTGCCCGGCAAGGCGCTGACGGAGCGCCCCACACACCTCCTGGGCGTCCTCCGGGGTGGCCGTCTTGCCGGTGCCGATCGCCCAGACCGGCTCGTACGCGACGACAACCTGGGTCACCTGCTCGGCGGAGAGCCCCTTGAGGGCGGCGTCGAGCTGGTCGTTGCAGTGCGGCACCTGGCCGCCCTGCTCCCGAACGTCCAGCCCCTCCCCCACGCAGAGGATCGGGCTGAGGCCATGGGTGAGCGCCGCCTGCACCTTCGCGTTGACGACAGCGTTGTCCTCGTGCTGGTTCGCCCGCCGCTCGGAGTGGCCAACCGCCACGTACGTGCAGCCCAGCTTCGTCAGCATCGGCCCAGCGATGTCACCGGTGTGCGCTCCCGACGCGTGTGGCGAGAGGTCCTGCGCGCCATAGCCCACCAGCAGCTTGTCCCCGTCAACGGCGGTCTGCACCGTCCGTAGGTCGGTGAACGGCGGTAGCACCACCGTCTCGACATCGGTGAGCTGCTTCGCGGTGAGACTCGCGGCGAGCTTCTGCACCAGCAGATTCGCCTCGAGATGGTTGAGGTTCATCTTCCAGTTGCCGGCCATCAGTGGCCGGCGGGTGGGGTTGGCCATTCAGCTCTCCAAGGCCGCGATGCCGGGGAGGGTCTTGCCCTCCAGGTACTCAAGACTGGCGCCGCCGCCGGTCGAAATGTGGCTGAACGCCTGCTCGTCGAGGCCGAGGGCCCGCACTGCGGCGGCGGAGTCGCCGCCGCCGACCACGGTGAACGCGTCCGACTTCGCGATCGCCTCAGCGACACCGCGGGTGCCGTGCGCGAAGGCCGCCATCTCGAACACGCCCATCGGGCCGTTCCAGAAGATCGTCCGAGCGTCCCGCAGTGCGGCGGCGAACCCGGCCACCGTCTCTGGGCCGATGTCGAGCCCGACCCGCTTGCTGGGGATCCCGTCGGCCCGCACCGTGTCGTGCGCAGCGTCGGGAGCGAACGCGTCCGCCGCCACCACGTCAACCGGAAGCATGATCTTGCCGTCGGCGCGCTCCAGCAGACTCCGGCAGGTCTCGACCATCTCCTCCTCCAACAGCGAGGAGCCCACCTCGTGGCCCTGCGCCTTGAGGAAGGTGAAGCACATGCCACCGCCAACTAGCAGCCGGTCGACCTTCGGCAGCAACGCCTCGATCACCGCCAGCTTGTCGGAGACCTTCGACCCACCGAGCACCACCACGTACGGGCGGTCCGGCTCCCCGGTGAGGGTGCCCAGCACCTCCACCTCGCGCAGCACCAGCTGGCCCGCCACGTGCGGCAGCCGGGCCGGTACGTCGTACACACTGGCGTGCCGACGGTGCACCGCGCCGAACGCGTCGTCCACATACGCGTCGGCGAGCGCGGCGAGCTGGTCGGCGAAGGCGCCCCGCTCCGCCTCGTCCTTGCTGGTCTCACCCGGGTTGAACCGAAGGTTTTCCAGCAGGGCGACCTGACCGTCGGCGAGGCCGGCCACGGTGGACCGGGCCGAGTCGCCGACCGTGTCCTCGGCGAAGTGCACCGGCGCGCCGAGCAGCTCACCGAGCCGCCCGGCGACCGGGCGCAGGCTGAACGCCGGGTCGGGGCTGCCCTTCGGCCGCCCCAGGTGCGAGCAGACGACCACCTTCGCGCCGGCCTGGACCAGCGCGCCCAGGGTCGGCAGCACGGCCCGGATCCGGCCGTCGTCGGTGATCTGACCAGTCTGCTTGTCGAGCGGGACGTTCAGGTCCGCGCGGACCAACACCCGCCGACCCGTTACCTCCTCGGCGAGCAGGTCGTCGAGGGTACGGATAGTCACCGGACCGACCTTCCCTTCGTCACCGGGCCCCCCGCGAGCTGCCTGCGCGCACTCACAGCGACTGACCAACCAGCTTCACGAGGTCCACCAGGCGGTTCGAGTAGCCCCACTCGTTGTCGTACCAGCCGACGATCTTCACCTGGTTGCCGATCACCTTGGTCAGCGGGGCGTCGAAGATGCAGGACGCCGGGTCGGTGACGATGTCGGCCGAGACGATCGGGTCCTCGTTGTAGGACAGAACGCCGTTGAGCGGGCCGTTGGCGGCCGCCTTCATCGCGGCGTTGACCTCGTCCACCGTGGTCTCCCGGCCGACGGTGACGGTCAGGTCGGTGGCGGACCCGGTCGGGATCGGCACCCGCAGCGCGTAGCCGTCCAGCCGGCCCTTGAGCTCCGGCAGCACCAGGCCGATCGCCTTCGCCGCACCAGTGGAGGTCGGCACGATGTTCAGCGCAGCGGCACGGGCGCGCCGCATGTCCTTGTGCGGAGCGTCCTGAAGGTTCTGGTCCTGGGTGTAGGCGTGGATGGTGGTCATCAGACCCTGCTCGACGCCGAACGTGTCCTGCAGGACCTTCGCCATCGGCGCCAGGCAGTTGGTCGTGCAGGAGGCGTTGGAGATGACGGTGTGCTTGGCCGGGTCGTACTCCGCGTGGTTGACGCCCATCACCACGGTGACGTCTTCGTTCTTCGCCGGCGCGGAGATGATCACCTTCTTGGCGCCGCCGTCGACGTGCGCCTTCGCCTTGGTGGCGTCGGTGAAGAGGCCGGTGGACTCGATGACCACGTCCACGCCCAGCTCGCCCCAGGGCAGCTTCGCCGGGTCCTTCTCGGCGTACGTCTTGACGGTCTTGCCGCCCACGGTGATCTCGTCCGCGCTGGCCTTCACCTCGTGCGGCAGGCGACCGAGGATGCTGTCGTACTTGACAAGGTGGGCAAGCGTCGCGTTGTCGGTCAGGTCGTTGACCGCCACGACCTCGATGTCAGCGCCGGACGCCAGCACTGCCCGGAAGAAGTTACGGCCGATCCGGCCGAAGCCGTTGATGCCAACCCGGATGGTCACAGGTCCCATCTCCTCGCGTTCTAGTCCGCCGGCGTGATGACCACGGGCCGGCGACTAGTCTGCGCCAGCCGGTGGAACCGGCCATTTGACGGTTCATCTCGGCCGCCCCGCCGCGGTCCGAGGGACCGACCGCCCGAGGCGGTGCGCACGGCGAGGAATGCCGAGTGCCGGCTCCCTTGCCGTACGCAGCGACCCTATCCGAGCACGGGGGTTCACGCTGCGGCGGGTGGCGATCCTGCCGCCCCGTAAGCCGCCACCGTCCTATCAGACCACGAGCATGTCCGGCGTGACTGCCGCTTCGGTATCCGGGATGCCGAGATCGCGGGCTCGCTTGTCGGCGAGCGCGAGCAGTCGCCGGATCCGGCCGGCGATCGCATCCTTGGTCAACGGCGGGTCGGCGAGCGCGCCCAGTTCCTCCAGCGATGCCTGGCGGTGCTCCAGCCGCAGCCGGCCGGCCGAGGTCAGGTGGTGCGGCGCGTCGTCAGCGAGGATCTCCAGGGCACGGGTGACGCGGGCGGCGGCGGCGACCGCCGCGCGCGCCGACCGACGCAGGTTCGCGTCGTCGAAGTTCGCCAACCGGTTCGCGGTGGCCCGCACCTCCCGCCGGACCCGACGTTCCTCCCAGGCCAGCACGCTGGCGTGGGCACCGATCCGGGTGAGCAGGGCGGCGATGGCGTCGCCGTCCTTGACGACCACCCGGTCCACGCCGCGCACCTCGCGGTTCTTCGCGGCGATGCCGATCCGGCGGGCCGCGCCGACCAGGGCGAGTGCCGACTCCGGGCCGGGGCAGGTGATCTCCATCGCACTGGAGCGACCCGGCTCGGTCAGCGAACCGTGCGCCATGAACGCGCCACGCCAGGCCGAGACCGCGCAGCAGACGTTGGCGGCCACCACGTGCGGTGGCAGGCCCCGCACCGGACGACCGCGGACATCGAGCAGGCCGGTCTGCCGGGCGAGGAACTCGCCGTCCTTGACCACCCGCACGATGAAGTGGCTGCCCTTGCGCAGACCACCGGAGGCGAGGACGTGGATCTCGCTGGGGTAGCCGTAGACCTCGGCGATCTCCCGCCGCAGCCGTCGGGCCACCGCCCCGGTGTCCAGCTCGGCCTCCACGACCACCCGACCGGAGACGATGTGCAATCCGCCGGCGAAGCGCAGCAGCGCCGCCATCTCCGCCCGCCGGCAGCAGGGCTTGGGCACGTCAACCCGGCTCAGCTCGTCCTTGACCGCCGCCGTCATCGCCATTGTGCGTCCTCTCACGGACCGGTTCCGGCGTGTCGCCGGAGATTACGTACGTGTCTAACGAGCGGCGCCCAGGACCGGCACCAAAGCAGCGGCGAGAGCAGCCGAATCATGACAGGGCGTGCCGTCGTTAACCCCGACCGGGGCGAGGATCAGACGAGCACCCAGCGATTCTGCCGCACGTTCGACCGGATCGGGGTCACCCACCGCCTTGACGTCTCCGAGCACACAGTCGACCCGCAACTTCGGCACGTACCACCGCAGCTCGGCCAGGTGATCAGCGACGGAGAGCCCGAAGGTCTCCTTCTCGGCGGCCAGGTTCAGGGTGACCAGCCGGCGGGCGGGGCTCGCGACGATGGCCGCGGCCAGCTCCGGCACCAACAGGTGCGGCAGTACGCTGGTGTACCAACTGCCCGGGCCGAAGAGGAGCCAGTCGGCCGCGCCGATGGCGGCCAGCGCCTCGGGGCAGGCCTCCGGTGCCACCGGATTCAGCCGCAGCGACTCGACCCGCCCGGTGGTGACGGCCACCTGATGCTGGCCGCTGACGATACCGACCTCCGCCGGCCGGTCCGGATCAACGCCCCGGACCCGCGCCTCGATCCCGACCGGCTCGCAGGACATCGGCAGCACCCGCCCGACCGTGCCCAACATCGCGCCGGCGTGCTCCAGCGCCGCCACCGGGTCGCCGAGCAGCTCCATCAGCCCGCAGAGCACGAGATTGCCGACAGCATGCCCGGTCAGCCCGCCCGTCGCCGCCCGGTCGCCGGCCGTCGGCGTCGGGACCGCGGCGAAACGGTGCTGGAAGAGCCCGGCGCTGCGCTGGGTGGCGGGGTGGTCGCCGGCCAGCGCGACGAGCGCCTGCCGCAGGTCCCCCGGCGGCAGTCCGCCCCGCTCCGCGCGCAGCCGGCCACTGGACCCACCGTCGTCGCCGACCGTCACCACGGCGGTCAGATCAAGGTCGAGTTCGGGAGCGCAGCGCCGCAGTGCCCGCAGCGAAGCGGAGAGTCCGTGCCCGCCACCGAAGGCGACCACCCGGATGGCCGTCACTCGCGCCCCAGGTCCCGGTGCTGCGCGTTGGCGGCGAGGCCGGTCTGGCGCAGCCGCGCGGCCAACTCCTCGGCGATGGCGACACTGCGGTGCTTGCCGCCGGTGCAACCGACGGCGGCGGTCAGATACCGCTTACCCTCCCGCTCGAAACCGGCGGTGGTGGCGTTGAGCAGGTCGGCGTAGGTCGCCACGAAGTCCTCGGCGCCCGCCTGGCCCAACACGTACGAACTGACCGCCTCCACCTGCCCGGTGTGCTCGCGCAGCTCCGGAACCCAGTACGGGTTCGGCAGAAACCGGGCGTCGCAGACGAAGTCGGCATCCGGCGGCACGCCGTACTTGAAACCGAACGACACCACGGTCACCCGTAGCTGACGGGCGTCCTCGGCGCCGAAGAGCTCCTCGATCCGCCGCCGCAGCTGGTTGACATTGAGGTGGCTGGTGTCGACGAACACGTCGGCCTGGTCGCGGGCCCCCTCCAACAGCCCGCGCTCGACCGCGATGCCGTCGGCGAGCCGCCCGTCCCCCTGCAGCGGGTGCGAACGCCGGACGCTCTCAAAGCGTCGGATCAACACCTCGTCGTCGGCGTCAACGAAGACCACCCTCGGGCCGAAGCCCCGCTCCTTGAGTTCCCGGATCGCACCGGCCAGGTCGGTGGAGAACGCCCGGGAGCGCACGTCCAGCACCATCGCCGTACGCCGGGCGGCGCCACCGGCCTTCATCGCCAGCTCGGCCATGTCCAGCATCAGCGCCTGGGGCAGGTTGTCGACCACGTAGTAGCCGACGTTCTCCAGGGCGCGGGCGACGGTGCTGCGCCCACCGCCGGAAACCCCGGTCACCACCACGAGCGTGGTGTCAGTGTCCGACGGATCGGGCCCACCCGGCACGCTCGTCTGCGCCTCGATCACCTAATACCCCCAACGTGTGGCACCGCGACCGGAATCGGGCCGCGGGTTCGAACAGCGACTCTAACCCGCCGAGCCACACAGATCTCCCGCGTCACATTCCCGACACCGGGACAGCTCGCTCACCACCGGCCACCAGGCTTCTCCGCCCGCTGCGCACGGCCTGGGCGTGGACCGTCGCGTCAGGGGCCACTCGTAGACTGCGCCCCATGCCCTCCCCCACCGACCAGCAGCCCGCCGCGCTGGAAACGCTGCGGCGTGTCTTCGGCTACGACGCCTTCCGCGGCTTCCAGCAGGAGGTCATCGAGCACCTGGCGGCCGGCGGGGACGCCCTGGTGCTGATGCCCACCGGCGGCGGCAAGTCGCTCTGCTACCAGATCCCGGCGCTGCTGCGGGACGGCATCGCGGTGGTCGTGTCACCGTTGATCGCGCTGATGCAGGACCAGGTCGACGCGCTGACCGCGGTCGGGGTCCGGGCCGGCTTCCTCAACTCGACGCTGGACCTCGACGCCCGCCGCGCCGTCGAGCGGGCCTTCGTCGCCGGGGAGCTGGATCTGCTCTACCTCGCGCCGGAGGCCCTGGGCACCCGGGGCGTGCAGCACCTGCTCGACCAGGGGCGGATCAGCCTCTTCGCGATCGACGAGGCGCACTGCGTGTCGCAGTGGGGGCACGACTTCCGCCCGGACTACCTGGCCCTGTCGATGCTGCACGAACGCTGGCCGGGGGTGCCCCGGGTGGCGTTGACCGCCACCGCGACCAGCGCCACCCGGGACGAGATCGCCACCCGGCTCCAGCTCACCTCGGCCCGGCACTTCGTCGCCAGCTTCGACCGACCCAACATCCAGTACCGCATCGCGGCGAAGCGGGAGCCGAAGCGGCAGCTGCTGGCCCTGCTCCGGGACGAGCACCCGGGGGACGCCGGCATCATCTACTGCCTCTCCCGGGCCAGCGTGGAGAAGACGGCGGAGTTCCTGGTCGACAGCGGCATCGCCGCGCTGCCCTACCACGCCGGCCTGGACGCGGTCACCCGCGCCCGGCACCAGCAGCGCTTCCTGCGCGAGGACGGCCTGGTCATGGTCGCGACGATCGCGTTCGGGATGGGCATCGACAAGCCGGACGTGCGGTTCGTCGCCCACCTTGACCTACCGAAGTCGGTGGAGGGCTACTACCAGGAGACCGGCCGCGCCGGACGGGACGGCCTGCCAGCGACGGCCTGGCTCGCCTACGGTCTGACGGATGTGGTGCAGCAGCGCCGGCTGATCGACACCTCGGAGGGGGACCTGGCGCACCGGCGTAACCTCGCCGCCCATCTGGAGGCGATGCTCGCGCTCTGTGAGACGGTCCGCTGCCGCCGGGTGCAGCTCCTGGACTATTTCGGCGAGACCGCCGCCGCCTGCGGCAACTGCGACACCTGCCTGCAGCCGCCCGAGTCGTGGGACGGCACGGTCGCCGCGCAGAAGCTGCTCTCCACGGTCTACCGGCTCGACCGGGAACGCAACCAACGCTTCGGCGCCGGGCACTGCGTCGACATCCTGCTCGGCCGCGCCACCGACAAGATCCAGCAGCACCGGCACGACTCCCTGACGGTCTTCGGCATCGGCACCGAGCTGAGCGAGGCGGAGTGGCGGGGGGTGGTCCGGCAGCTGCTCGCCGAGGGGCTGCTGGCGGTCGAGGGAGACTACGGCACCCTGGCCCTCACCGACACCAGCGCGGAGGTACTGGGCCGGCGTCGCACCGTCATGCTCCGCCGCGAGCCGGCACGGAAGGCCCGACCGGCGAAGCCGCGCGGCGCGGCCACCGTGGTCGCCAAGCTGGCGCCGGCCGCCGCCGAGGCTTTCGAGCGGCTACGCGCCTGGCGGGCCGCCACCGCCAAGGAGCAGGGCGTGCCGGCATACGTGATCTTCCATGACGCCACGCTGCGGCAGATCGCCACCGACGCCCCGGCCGCCCTGGCCGACCTGTCCCAGGTCAGTGGCGTCGGCGAGGCGAAGCTGGCGAAGTACGGCGAGCAGGTGCTGGCCGTACTCGCCGACGCCCCACACCCGGCTTAATCAACAGTGGGCAGCCGATCCACTGCCCACCCAGGACCCGTGGGTTGCTGGAACACGCTGGCGATGTCGTCCCACCCGCGCCAGGCGCGAGGACCGACCGGGCCGAGCACGGCGCCGGTGCAGCGTCGGGCGATGAAATCCGTCAGCACCGGGGCGAGGGTCTGCGGCGACGGTACGTGCCCCTCGCCGGGCAGCACCCGGTGTGTGCCCTGCGGCAGCGCCACGGCGGCGGCACGGGCCACCTCGATCATCCAGCCCGGGCTGTCGCCGCCGCTGAGCACGAGCGCGGGCACGGAAACCCGGGCGGCGACCTCCACCGGCAGGGTTCCACCGCGGCTGCGGTCACCCATGACCGCCGAGTCGTAGGCGAGCGTCGGCGCGAGTGCCACCACGTCGGCCCACCACGGCTCGTGGCGCAGCTCGGCCACGGCCTCCGCCGGCACGCCGGTGGTCTGGAAGAACAGCGCCACCGCGTCGTCGCGTCGATCCTCCGCCAGCAGCGCGGTCAGGGCCTCGGCGTAGTCGCGGGCCTCCTGGCGGTCCTCGTCGGTGTCCGCGCCGAACGGTGGTTCGTGGAGCACGATCGCTCTGGCCGGCACCCCGGCGGCGGCGTGCAGCACCAGAGCGGCACCGGACGAGTGCCCGTACAGGATGACGTCGGCACCGAGGTCGTTGACGAGGGCGGCGATATCCTCGACCTCCCGCTCGACGGCGTACCGGCTGGCGTCGCCGCTGTCGCCGCGACCACGGCGGTCGTAGTTGACGACCGACAGGTGGGCGCCGAGCCCTTCGGCCAGTGCGCGGGTCTTCGCCCGGTCGCAAGTGGCGCCGCCGACCACGATCAGCGGATCCGCGCCGAGCTCCCCGTAGCGTTCGTACGCGATCGCCGTGCCGTCCACGGATGTCACCTTCAGCATGCCCAGCCCTTCTGTCAGCAACGCTCCGATAGACACGTACTACGTGCGGGGTTCATCGGGCTGCGTCGAGTCGCCGAGCGCGGCGAGGATCGCCTCGGCGGTCCGCTTGCCGACCCCGGGGACCTCGGTGATCTCCTCCACCGAGGCGGCGGAGAGTCGCTTCAGCGAGCCGAAGTGGCGCAGCAGCGCCTTGCGCCGCACCTCGCCCAGCCCAGAGACCCGGTCCAGCGCCGACTCGGTCATCCGCCGGGAACGCCGCTGCCGGTGGAACGTGATGGCGAACCGGTGCGCCTCGTCCCGTACCCGTTGCAGCAGGTAGAGGCCCTCCGAGGTGCGCGGCAGAATGGCCGGGAAGTCGTCGTCGGGCAACCACACCTCCTCCAGCCGCTTCGCCAGCCCGCACAGCGCCACGTCATCGACGCCCAACTCGGCGAGGGCCTGCGCCGCCGCCGCTACCTGCGGCGCTCCCCCGTCCACCACCACCAGCTGCGGTGGGTAGGCGAACTTGCGCGGCCGGCCGGTCGTCGGATCGACCAGGGCGCCAACCCGCGGCTCGCCGGGTGCGCCCGGCTCGGTCGAGGCCGGCTCGGTCGGGATTCGCCCGGTCGAGGCGGCTGGGTCACCGGCCGACTCGACACCGGCCTCCCCCGTCTCGGCCCGGGCGTCCAGGTAGCGGGCGAACCGTCGCCGCAGCACCTCCGACATCGCCGAGAGGTCGTCGGTGGCGCCCCGGATGATGAATCGCCGGTACTCGCTCTTGCGCGGCAGCCCGTCCTCGAAGACCACCATGCTGGCCACCACGTCGGTGCCCTGGATCTGGGAGATGTCGTAGCACTCGATGCGCAGCGGCGCTGTCTGCAGGCCCAACGTCTCGGCGATCTCGTCGAGGGCCTTGCTCCGGGTGGTCAGATCACCGGCGCGTTTGAGCTTGTGCCGGGCCAGGGCGTCGGTGGCGTTCCGCGCGACCGTCTCCAGCAGGGCCCGCTTGTCGCCGCGCTGCGGCACCCGCAGCGTCACCCGGCTGCCGCGGTGGTCGGAGAGCCAGTCGGCGAGCGCCTCGACGTCGGCGGGCAGCTCGGGCACGAGCAACTCCCGGGGGACATCAGCCTCGCCGTGCTCCCCGCCATAGACCTGGGTGCAGAAGTGGTGGACGAGGTCGCCGATGCTCAGCTCCTCGGTCTTCTCGACCACCCAGCCACGCTGGCCACGGATCCGCCCGTCCCGCACGTGAAACACCTGCACGGCCGCCTCGAGCGGGTCGTCGGCGAAGGCGACCACGTCGGCGTCGGTGCCGTCGCCGAAGACCACGGTCTGCTTCTCCATCGCCCGGCGCAGGGCGGCCAGGTCGTCGCGGAGCCGGGCGGCCCGCTCGAACTCCAGCGCTGCGCTGGCGTCGGCCATCTCCCGCTCCAACCGGCGGACCATGAGGTCGGTCCGGCCGCCCATGAAGTCGCAGAAGCCGTCCACGATCGCCCGGTGCTCCTCGACGGAGACGCTGCCGACGCAGGGCGCGGAGCACTTGTCGATGTAGCCCAGCAGGCAGGGGCGGCCGACCTGCCCGGCCCGCTTGAACACCCCCGACGAGCAGGTGCGCGCCGGAAAGACCCGGAGCAGCAGGTCGAGCGTCTCGCGGATCGCCCAGGCGTGCGAGTACGGCCCGAAGTAGCGCACACCCTTACGCTTCGCTCCCCGCATAACCTGGAGTCGGGGGAACTCCTCGGCGACGGTGACCGCCAGGTACGGGTAGGACTTGTCGTCCCGGTAGCGGACGTTGAACCGCGGGTCGTACTGCTTGATCTCGGTGAACTCCTGCTGGAGCGCCTCGACCTCGGTGGCGACGGAGATCCAGTCCACCGATTCGGCGGTGAAGACCATCTGCCGGGTGCGCTGGTGCAGATTGACCGGGTCGGCGAAGTAGGAGTTGAGCCGGTTGCGCAGGTTGCGCGCCTTGCCGACATAGATCACCCGGCCGGTTCCGTCGCGGAACCGGTAGACCCCCGGTGACTCCGGGATCGTGCCGGGGGCGGGACGGTAGGACGAGGGATCAGCCACGTTCCGAGCCTAGTCGCCGACTCCGACGGCCTCCTGCTACGCCAGCCCCCGGCACGCCAGCCCGCGCGGTCAGGCGAGCGAGATCCGGTCGCCGGTGACCTTGACATCCCGCGGGGCGAGGGGCTTGGTCGACGGGCCGGACTGCACCGCGCCGTCCTCGATCGAGAACTTGCTCCCGTGACAGGTGCAGTTGATCGTGCCACCGTCAACGTTTGCCACCGGGCAGCCCTGGTGAGGGCAGATCGGGTCGAAGCCCTTGAACTCCCCTGGCGAGGGCTGGGTGATGACAATCCCCTGGGCGGCGTAGACGGTGCCACCTCCGACCGGGATGTCGCTGGTCCGGGCCAGCGACTGGGCGCCCTCCCGATCGCCGCCACCCGGGTCGCCGCTCTCGGTCAGCGCCGGGCCGGGGCTGACCCCGGCTTCGCCGGTGGAGTCGTCGCCGCAGGCGGCCAGGGCCATCGCCGCGCCGACGGCACCCGCACCGGTCAGCAACACCCGCCGGGTCCGCGCACTGTTGCCAGCCCCGGCTCCGGCGCTAGCTCCGGCTCCGCTGCCAGCGCCGGCTTCGGTGCCAGTCCCCGTCGGCATCTGCTCGTCACTCATTCCGCAATCTCCTCGGCCACCAAACCGCCGCCATGATGTACGCCCCAGCCGGCTTCCCGGACCACGCTCACCGGCAGTTCGCCCGGTCGGCGCCGCGTTCCTGGCATCCGCACTCGATGTCAGCGCCCGGGGCTACCCGTGCGACCCTACCCGGCCAGCCGGAGCCACCACTCTGGTCACACTGCCGCCCTGGTCACGCCACCGGTCCCGGTCATCGCAGTGACCGGGACCGGTGGCGCAGACCACGACCAGTGCCGTGGACCACGACCAGTGCCGTGGACCGGGACCGGTGGCGGTAGCTCTTCTACCGAGCCTGGGCAGCGGTCTTTCGGGGGGCGCGGGTCTTCGCACCGGCCGCGCGGGTCTTCGCCCCGTTGGCCTTGGCCGCCCGGGAGGTGGCCTGCGCCGCCCCCTTCGCCGCGCCATCGAGCTTGAGCACCTGGCGCACAAACTGGCCGGTGTGGCTCTCGGGCACCTCGGCGACCTCCTCCGGGGTGCCGGCGGCGAGGACCGTGCCGCCGCGATGGCCGCCCTCCGGTCCCATGTCGATGATCCAGTCGGCAGTCTTGATCACATCGAGGTTGTGCTCGATGGTGATCACCGTGTTGCCCTTGTCGACCAGCCCCTCCAGCACCATCAGCAACTTCCGGATGTCCTCGAAGTGCAGCCCGGTGGTCGGCTCGTCGAGCACGTAGACCGTCCGCCCGGTAGAGCGCTTCTGCAGCTCGGAGGCGAGCTTGACCCGCTGCGCCTCGCCCCCGGAGAGAGTCGGCGCGGGCTGGCCCAGCCGGACGTAGCCGAGCCCCACGTCCACCAGCGTCCGAAGGTGTCGGTGGATGGCCGGAATCGCGGAGAAGAACTCCGCCGCCTCCTCGATCGGCATCTCCAGCACGTCCGAGACGGTCTTGCCCTTGTAGCGCACCTCCAAGGTCTCCCGGTTGTACCGAGCGCCCTTGCAGACCTCACACGGAACGTAGACGTCGGGCAGGAAGTTCATCTCGATCTTGATCGTGCCGTCGCCGGAGCAGGCCTCACACCGACCCCCCTTGACGTTGAACGAGAACCGGCCCGGCCCATAGCCCCGAACCTTGGCCTCGACCGTCTCGGCGAACAGCTTGCGAACGTGGTCCCAGACGCCGGTGTAGGTGGCCGGGTTGGACCGTGGGGTGCGGCCGATCGGCGACTGGTCCACCCCGACGACTTTGTCCACGTGTTCCAGACCGGCGACCCGGGTGTGCCGGCCCGGCACCAGCCGCGCCCCGTTGATCTGGTTGGCCAGCACCGCGTACAGGATGTCGTTGACCAGAGTCGACTTGCCGGAGCCGCTGACCCCGGTGACGGCGATCAGCTGACCGAGCGGGAACGTCACGGTCAGGTTCCGCAGGTTGTGTTCGCGGGCCCCGCGCACCGTCAGCTCCCGGCCCGGCGTCTGCGGACGGCGCCGCTCCGGCGTCGGGATCTCCTTCCGGCCGGCGAGATACGCCCCGGTGACCGACTCCGGGTTCTCCAACAACGCCGGGACCGACCCGCTGTGCACGATCCGGCCGCCGTGCTCGCCCGCCCCCGGGCCGATGTCGACGATCCAGTCCGCCGTACGGATGGTGTCCTCGTCGTGCTCGACGACGATCAACGTGTTGCCGAGCCCACGCAGGCGCAACAGCGTCTCGATCAGCCGGTGGTTGTCCCGCTGGTGCAGGCCGATCGACGGCTCGTCCAGCACGTAGAGGACGCCGACCAGGCCGGAACCGATCTGGGTGGCCAGCCGGATGCGCTGCGCCTCACCCCCGGAGAGGGTGCCGGCCGGGCGGTCCAGGGAGAGGTAGTCCAGCCCGACATCGAGCAGGAACCGCAGCCGGGCGTTGATCTCCTTGAGGACCCGTTCGGCGATCAGCCGCTGCCGATCGGTCAACTCGACGCCGGCGAGCAACTCGGCGCACTCCCCGACAGACATCCCGCACACCTCGGCGATGCTCCGACCGGCGACGGTGACCGCCAGCACCTCCGGCTTGAGCCGGGCGCCACCGCAGGCGGCACAGGGCACGTCCCGCATGTAGCCCTCGTACTTCTCCCGGGACCACTCCGACTCGGTATCCGAGTGCCGGCGCTCGATCCACTGCATCACGCCCTCGAAGCCGGTGTAGTACGAGCGCTCCCGGCCGTACTTGTTGCGGTAGCGCACGTGCACCTGGTCGTCGGCGCCGTGCAGGATCGTCTTCTGGATCCGGGCCGGCAGCGCCCGCCACGGCGTGTCGAGATCGAAGTGCTCCGCCTCGCCCAGCGCCCCCAGCAGGCGCAGGAAGTATTCCAGGGTGTGCCCGCCGGACCAGGGCTGGATCGCCCCTTCCCGCAAGGTGCGCTCCGGGTCCGGGATCACCAGCTCCGGGTCGACCTCCTTCTTCGTGCCCAGGCCGGTGCACTCCGGGCACGCGCCGTAAGGGGCGTTGAAGGAGAAGACCCGGGGCTCCAGGTCCTCGATCGCGAGCTGGTGGTCGTTGGGGCAGGCCAGATGCTCCGAGTAGCGCCGCTCCCGCTCCGGGTCGTCCTCGGGCAGGTCGACGAAGTCCAGCAGCACCAGACCGCTGGAGAGCCCAAGCGCCGCCTCGACCGAGTCCGTCAGTCGCTGCTTGGCGGACGGCTTCACGGTGAGCCGGTCGATGACCACCTCGATGGTGTGTTTCTCCTGCTTCTTGAGCTTCGGTGGCTCGGTCAGCGGGTGCACCACCCCGTCCACCCGGGCGCGGGCGTAACCCTTCACCTGGAGCTCGGCGAAGAGGTCCACATATTCGCCCTTACGACCCCGGACGACCGGCGCGAGCACCATGAACCGGGTGCCCTCAGCCATGGCGAGGACCCGGTCCACGATCTGCTGCGGGGTCTGCCGGGAGATCCGCTCGCCGCAGACCGGGCAGTGCGGCTGGCCGATCCGGGCGAAGAGCAGGCGCAGGTAGTCGTAGACCTCGGTGATCGTGCCCACGGTCGACCGGGGGTTACGCGAGGTCGACTTCTGGTCGATGGAGACGGCCGGGCTGAGCCCCTCGATGAAATCCACATCCGGCTTGTCCATCTGGCCGAGGAACTGCCGCGCGTACGACGACAACGACTCGACGTAGCGCCGCTGCCCCTCAGCGAAGATGGTGTCGAAGGCCAGGCTCGATTTGCCGGAACCGGACAACCCGGTGAACACGATGAGCGCGTCCCGCGGCAGGTCGAGACTGACGTCACGCAAGTTGTGCTCGCGCGCGCCACGGATGATGAGTCGGTCAACCACGGTGCGTGTACTCCCGGGGTGCGGATTGATGGCAGCTGTCGCCCGACGGCCCGCCCGGGAGGTCTGACCCGGATGACGGCCAAGCGGTCGCGCTGTGCGGTTGTGTCGCCCGTTGGGCGTGGTGGTCACCTTGCTGCTTGGTTGCCTTGGCTACCTGGTAACCCTGGTCACCCAAGCGCCAAAGAGCGCCTCGGCAAGCCTAGCCCTGGGGTGTGACACTTCCCTTCGCCCGCTCATTCCCCCAGCTCAGATCGGTCAGCCGCGCACCGCCCGTACCCCCGGGGTCTTCACCACCGCGCCACCGCCCGGCACCGCCACCAGCGCCCGCCCAGCGGAGTTGGATCGGCCCGCGCCGTCCGCCCGTCGGCTCGCCGACGTCGGCAGCACCACCGCGCCGGCCAGCGCGTTCACCAGACTCGACCGGCCCGCCCGGGAGGAGCCGAGCAGGCCGAGGGTCCGACCCGGCGCCACCTCCGCACGCAGCGGATCGAGCCCCGCACCCCGCTGCGCGCTCACCGGCAGCACCGACACCCCCGGCGCCGCCGCCGCGGCCTGTCGCACCACCGCAGCCGGATCGGCGACCAGGTCAGACTTGGTCAGCACCACCAGTGGCCGGGCCCCCGACTCCTGCGCGAGCGCGAGCAGGCACTCGATCCGTCCGAGGTCGGGCTCGGGACGCATCGGTTCGACCACCGCCGCGACGGTCAGGTTGGCCGCCAGCACCTGCCCGTGGGCGGCCCTACCGGTGGTCCGGGACACCAACGCGGTACGCCGGGGCAGCACCGCCTCGACCGTCACATGCCGGTCGGGCCAGGTAGCGAGCAGCACCCAGTCCCCCACGCATGGCAGGTACGTCCGGTCCCGGGCGGCGGTGGCCAGCACCGCACCGCCGAGGGTGGCGCGGAGCGGGCCGGCAGCGGCGAGGACGGTGCACACCCCCCGCTCCACCCGGGCCACCCGGCCCGGCTGATAGTCGGCGCGCCGTCGTGCGTTGGACGCCCAGTCGGCGTCCCAGCCCAGGGCCGTCAGGTCGATGGTCACGGGCTCCCCTCCTTCTCCGACCTCCCGGCCTCGCGTTGTCGCCGACCGTAGGGTGCACCGCCGGGGACCCGAAACCGATTTCCCCGACGACGAAGGGACGATCCGACCGCTAGGGTCGAGAGGTGACCTCCGATCCACTGCGGCTGACCGGCGAGGTGGACGACGCCACGGCCCGTCTCCTGCGCACCACAGCTAACCTCGACAAGACGAGCCTGGCCACCGCGTCCCTGCTGCCCGGTTGGACCCGGGGGCACATCTTGGCCCACCTCGCCCGCAACGCCGACGGGTTCGTCAACCTGCTCACCGCCGCCCGCACCGGCGACCCCATCCCGATGTACGCGAGCCCCGCCGCCCGCTCCGCGGACATCGAGGCCGGCGCCGTCCGCCCACCCACCGCGCACCGGGACGACCTGCGCCGCAGCGCGGAGCGCTTCGCCGAGGCGGTGGCGGCGATGCCGGCCGAGGCGTGGGGCGCCACGGTCACCACCCGACGCGGGCCGTGGTCCGCGGCGAACCTCGTCTGGGGCCGGCTCCGCGAAGTCGAGGTGCACCACGTGGACCTGGCCGTCGACTACCGACCCGCCGACTGGCCGGAGGCGTTCGGCCACCGGCTCCTGCGCGAGGTCGCCACCGGGCTGGCCGGGCGCTCCGACGCGCCACCGATGGTGCTGCGCTGCGACGGCAGACAGCACGAACTGGTGGTCGGCGACCGTACCGCCGCCCCCACCGTGAGCGGTGCAGCGGTTCACCTCGCCGCCTGGCTGATCGGCCGCAGCCCCGGCACCCGGCTCACCGTCACTCCCGACGGCCCGCTACCGACCCCACCCGAATGGATCTGACCGACCAATGACCTACACCGGAGACGTCACCCCCGGCGGCCCGCCAGCCACCCGCGAGTTGGACCGGCTCACCATCACCAAGGTGTCGGTGGGTCCGATGGACAACAACGCCTACCTGCTGCGCTGCCAGACCAACGGCGAGCAGGTCCTGGTGGACGCGGCCAATGAGGCGCCCCGGCTACTCGACCTGATCGGCGACGCCGGCCTCGCCACGGTGGTCACCACCCACCAGCACATGGACCACTGGCTGGCCCTCGAAGAGGTGGTGGCCGAGACCGGGGCTCGGCCGCTGGCGCACGCCGAGGACGCACCCGGGCTGCCGATCAAGGTGGAGCCCCTCGCCGACGGCGACCGAATCCCGGTCGGCGACTGCACGCTGGAGGTGATTCACCTGCGCGGGCACACCCCGGGCTCGATCGCCCTGCTCTACCAGGACCCGTCCGGCACACCGCACCTGTTCACCGGGGACAGCCTCTTTCCTGGGGGTCCTGGGAAGACAACAAGTCCGTCAGACTTCGCTCAGATCATGGACGACCTGGAAGCGAAGGTGTTCGACCGGCTGCCCGACAACACCTGGTTCTACCCGGGCCACGGCAAGGACAGCACTCTCGGCGCCGAACGGCCCGCCCTGCCCCAGTGGCGAGCCCGGGGCTGGTAGTCCACGACAGCCACACCACCAGCCGGGGCTTAGAGCCATACACACGTGGTGTCGCGCAGGGCAACGGGGTCGTTAGATCTCGCGGTCTCCCTCCGACGTCAACGAGGTGGACGAGGTGCGTGCCGAGTCCCAGGGTCAGCGCGCGCCTTGGGTCACGAAAGACGCCGAAGAAGGTCTACGGATGCGGCGCGCTCCCATCGCTCCAAAAGCAAGCCGCCCACTCTAGAATCACCATAATATTTCGGACCAGCAATCCCCACGGGCGCTCGGCGCCATTGGGTTGTCGGCGGCCCTCATTGCCGCGGCGGGCTGTCAGGCGGAGGAGGACAACGCCGGCGGCAGCAGTGACTGCGGTGGCAAGATCGCCATCTTCGGTGCCTTCAGCGGCCCGAACTCGGGTCTGGTGATTCCGTCGCGCGACGGCGCAAAGCTTGCGGTGGATCAGCACAACGAGGCGAACCCGGACTGCGAGGTGACCTTGCAGGAGTTCGACACCCAGGGTGACCCGACCCAGGCCACGCCGGTCGCGAACCAGGTCACCGGCGACGAGTCCTTCCTGGGCGTCATCGGTGGCGCGTTCTCCGGTGAGAGCAAGGCGACGATGGCGGTCTACGAGGCGGCCGAGATGGTGATGGTCAGCCCGTCGGCGACCGCGATCGAGCTGACCGCGGGTGGTAACGAGGTGTTCCACCGGGTGGTCGGTAACGACGCGGTCCAGGGTGCCGCCGCGGCCGTCTACCTTCGGGATGTCGTGCAGGCCAAAAAGGTCTTCGTGATCAATGATGGCACCACCTACGGCGCCGGCATCGCCGACGAGTTGACCAAGGCCCTTGGTGCGTTGGCGGGCGGCACCGACCAGGTGCAGGAGAAGCAGGTCAACTTCGCCGCCACCATCTCGAAGATCAAGGCTGCCGCGCCGGATGCGATCGCGTACGGCGGCTACACGAACGAGGCGGCTCCGCTGGTGAAGCAGATGCGGGAGGCCGGCATCACGACGACCTTCCTCGGCTTCGACGGTCTCTACGACCCGTCTTTCCCGGAGGGCGCCGGGGCCAGTGCCGAGGGTGTGATCGTGACCTGCCCGTGCCTGCCGCCGGACAAGGCCGGTGGCACCTTCGCGGCTGACTTCGAAGCGGAGTACGGCAATCCTCCGGGCTCCTACGGTGCCGAGGGTTTCGACGCCGCGAACGTGTTGATCGAGGGCCTGGCCGAGGGCAACACGACGCGTGCGGATCTGCTGGCGTGGGTCGACTCCTATGACAAGGAGGGGGTCTCGAAGTCCCTCAAGTTCGCCGACAACGGTGACGTGGACAAGTCCCGGGTGGTGATCTGGGCCTACGAGATCAAGGGCGGTGAGATCACGGCCCAGCAGGAGATCAAGCTCAGCTGAGC
>NZ_AXVR01000031.1 GCF_000484695.1 Salinispora cortesiana
GGACCCGCGCGTCGTCCCAACTGGCACGACCGATCAGATCCTGCATGCCACCCGGGCCGTCGTCACCGGCATGCTCCGCGATCGTCCAACAGTTCTTCGTCGGCAACGGCGCCAGCAGCCCGGCCAGGAAGTCCCGCACCCGCCGGCGGGGCTCAGGCCGACCGAAGCAGGACCCGACCACGTCCATCAGCTCGTCGAACAGCCCAGACCACCGCTGGACGTCTACCCTGTAGGCGGCAGCCACCGCCGCATCTTTGGTCCACACAACCACAAGACTCAGCGGTGGCTGCTCCATGCTCACGGACAAAACCACACAGCTCCAGCAGGTCCGAACGGATCTCCTGCTGGAGTACTAGGATGCTCAAATGAGATGCCCGAATATGCGGAAACTTCGCGGCGGAGTTTTTAGCGCATTCCTCGTGCTCACCACGCTGCTACCGGCGGCACCTGCGCTGGCAGTCGCGCCAGCTGGCACCAATCTTCAGCTCCTGTCATGGAACATCTGCGGTTCCCAGCGGGCGACCTGGGGGTGTAGCAGCTTCGGGACCTGGGAGAACAAGCTCGCCGTGATCCAGGAGCAAATCCAGGACAAATACGTGCAGGCCATGCTCCTCCAGGAGATTTGTGAGGACGATCTCGCGAGCCTTATGACCGCGCTCGGCTCGGGCTGGACCAGCAGCTTCGCTCCTTATCAGTGGGCCAGCAAGGGTGTGCCGACCAACAATCGGTGCGGCGAGGACAACAGCTCACGTGCAGACCGCATCGGTACCGCCATCGTCATCAAGGCGGGCTCGTCAAACGCCGAGATCATCGCGACAACACAACCGTGGGACGGCCAGCAGCGTCCGTTCCACTGCGCGACCGCCACCTACTTCAACAACATCCGGCTCTGCAACGTTCACCTGTCTCCGCGAGGCAGCGACACCCGGGACGCCACCTGGGAATACTCCGACGACCAGCTCGGAGAGATCAAGGAAGTTGTTGACGACTACAGCAACGTGGCCTTCGGCGGCGATTTCAACCTTCTCCCGCCGGACCACGTCTACCCGATAGACGACGAGAACGACCCGGACCGTGGTTGGATCTGGGACGCCAAGGGTGGCAACCCGTATCCGAAGTATCGCGAGTGCGACCAGACGAACCAGGCGGGTGGCGGCCGCCCAACGACCATATACGGAAGTAAGATCGATTACGTGTTCAGCAGTCGGCCATGGCGCTGGTGCGCGGTCACCGCCACCGCCTTTTCCGACCACTATCCGCTCGTCTACAGCATGGAGATCGCCTAACCGACGTGGGCAACCGAGAATTCCCAAGTCCGGATGAGCCGCATTCGGCAGTCCTGGTCAACGGCCGTCAATTGCTGGCGGTCGTTCAGGTCCCGCCACCAGCGACGGATGGTGGCGCTGGTTTACCGCCTGCTGCCGGCGCGCTAACGCGAGCACATGCCGGTTAGCGGCTGACTGTCGGGCACCGGTCCACCCGCGGTCAGTGCTCGTTGACGATCCGCCGGGCGGACAGGATCATCCGGTTGCCTCCGCGAGTGGGGCGGTTGGCTTTCCGTGGGGGTCTTTCTGGGGCGGTATCTGTTGCGGCTGCTGCATGGCCAAATCAAATCGATCTGGATCGCGGTAGGCAACCTCGGTCGCCGTGCCGAGAAATCCGGCAGGGTTGAACTTGTCCGGCTTCGCTGCCCGGCTCGTGACTCGACGTCCAACTGTGGGGCCATGTCTCACGGTCCGCCCAAGGCGACCCGACCGCCGGGCCGTCACCTGATCTTTGCCCGCCGACGCATCGGTCGGTCAAGAGTCAGCGCTCCCACAACCAAGACGACAACTGAGACGAGGGCAACCTGCGAACGACGCGAGGGCCGACCCCCGTGGGGGCCGGCCCTCGCGTTCGTGCTGCCTACCGAGCGGAGGATACGAGATTCGAACTCGTGAGGGTGTAAACCCAACACGCTTTCCAAGCGTGCGCCCTAGGCCTCTAGGCGAATCCTCCGCCGAACAGGATACAGGTCCCGCCGGGGGCGCCCGCCCCACCACCCCCCGATGATCGACACTCGGTCGGGTAAGCTGTCTGCACCCCCCGTGCGGCGTGCATCTCGTGAACCTCCCCAGGGCCGGAAGGCAGCAAGGATAAGCGGGCTCTGGCGGGTGCACGGGGGGCCTTTCGGTGCCGCCGTCGGCACCTGCCGCTGAGCTGCCTTGTCAGCAAGGGCTCCTTCTGTTAACGCGGGCGTCAATCCGGCTCCTTCCTTGCCCCGGAGTCAGCGGGGCGGGTGGTCACCCGGGCCGGACCGGCGCAGAATGGCTCGGTCGAGAGGAGGCGGGACGCTGTGGCGCTGGCGCTCTACCGCAAGTACCGGCCACGTACCTTCGCCGAGGTTATCGGGCAGGAGCATGTCACCGAGCCGTTGTCGCAGGCGCTGCGCGGCGGGCGGCTCAATCACGCGTACCTCTTCTCCGGGCCGCGTGGCTGTGGCAAGACCTCCAGTGCCCGCATCCTGGCCCGGTCGCTCAACTGCGAGCACGGCCCGACCCCGGAGCCCTGTGGGACCTGTGCCTCCTGCCGGGCGTTGGCTACCGATGGTGCCGGTTCGATCGATGTCATCGAGATTGACGCGGCCAGTCACGGCGGCGTTGACGACGCGCGGGAGCTGCGCGAGAAGGCGTTCTTCGCGCCCGCGCAGAGCCGCTTCAAGATTTACGTCATCGACGAGGCGCACATGGTCTCGTCGGCCGGCTTCAACGCCCTACTCAAGCTGGTTGAGGAGCCCCCGGAGTACGTCAAGTTCATCTTCGCCACCACCGAGCCGGAGAAGGTTCTCGGCACGATCAAGTCGCGGACCCACCACTACCCGTTCCGGCTGATCCCGCCGAAGGTGCTCCGGCCCTACCTGGAACAGCTCTGCCAGGCCGAGGGCGTCCAGGTCGAGCCGGCGGTCTTCCCCCTCGTGGTGCGGGCCGGTGGCGGCAGCGCCCGGGACAGTCTCTCGGTGCTCGACCAGCTCATCGCCGGGGCAGGTCCGGAGGGCGTCGCCTACGCCCGGGCCGCCGCGCTGCTCGGTGTCACCGACTCGGCGCTGATCGACGAGATGTGCGACGCGCTCGCCGCGGGGGACGGTGCGGCGGCGTACGCCACCGTTGACCGGATCGTCGGTGCCGGTCACGACCCACGTCGGTTCGCCGCCGACCTGCTGGAGCGCCTGCGTGACCTGATCATCCTCCAGCGGGTGCCGGACGCTGCGTCGAAGGGTTTGGTGGACGGCCCGGATGACCAGATCGAGCGGATGACCGCCCAGGCGCAGCGGCTTGGGCCGGGCACCCTGTCCCGGTGTGCCGACATCGTGCACGACGGCCTGGTCGAGATGCGGGGTGCCACCGCGCCCCGGCTGCTGCTGGAGCTGATCTGCGCCCGGCTGTTGTTGCCCGGTGTCGACGACTCGACCGTTGGCCTCCTGCAACGCCTCGAAACTCTGGAGCGTCGGCTCACGCTCGCCGGTGCCGGTGCCGGTGCCGGTGCCGGTGCCGGTGCCGGTGCCGGTGCCCCGCCGGCTGCCCCCGCGCTGGGTGCTGGTTCGGCCCCCGCGCCGGCTGCTGCCCCTGCTTCGCCGGCTGCCGGCTCGTCTCCCGCGCCGGCTGCCCCTGCCCCGGCAGTTGGTACGCATTCCGCGCCGGCAGCCGACTCCCCGCCTCGCCCGGCGGCTACCGCGACGTCCGCGAGCACGGAGGGCCCGGCTGTTCCGGCCGCGTCCGACGATGCTCGCCGTGCCTCCCCCCGGCCAGCGGTCATGCCCGACCCGGCCACCCCCGAGCCGCCCCGGCCGGGTACGACCGGTCCGGGCCCACTCGACGCGGCCGCGGTACGTCGGCGCTGGTCGGAGGTGGTCAGCCTGGTGGGTCGTAAGAGCAAGAAGGCTGCTGCCTGGGCGCGGGAGGCGACGGTCCACGAGGTAGACGGTCAGACCCTTGTGTTGGCCTTCCGCTATCCGTTTCACGCCCAGGCCCTCGCCAATGAACCGGACCTGCTCATCGAGTCTCTCCACGAGGAACTGGGCGAGCGTTGGCAGATCAGGTGTGAGGTGGCCGGTGAGCGGGTCGGCGGACCCGCTGCCGGGCCCCGCGCCAGCAGCCCGGCTCGGCCCGCGGCCGCGCCAGCGCGGCCGGAGCCGGTGGCGGCTCCAGCTGCACCGACCCGCTCGTCGGCCGGCAGCGGAGCGGCTGATGGTGCGGCCCGGCGCTCCGCTGGGTCCGCCGAGGAGCAGGAGTGGCCGGAGCCAGCGCGCCCCGGTGGGGCTGCTGCCCCGCCCGAGCCGGCGGGTGGAGCAGCCGAGGAGTGGCCCGCTACGGCCCGTCCGGGTGTGCCGGGGGTGGCCGCCACGGTTCCGTCAGCAGCGGGGCCGGCGGGCTCAGCAGCGGTGCCAGGGGTCTCGACCGCTGGTGGTGGCCGGGCCTCCGGCGCGGTGCCTGCCGCTTCGGCCGCATCCCGGCCGTCCTCGCCGGGCGGTGCCCCGGCGAGTAGTGCGATCGCCGCTGCCCGGGCTGCGGCTGCCGGTGGGGGGCGGGCACAGCGCTCCGCCGCCTCGCCGCGGCGGATGGCGGGGCCGGATTGGGCTGGCGAGCCGCCGTACGATCCGGACTACGACGGGGCGCCGCGGGGTGGCGCGGCTTCCGCGGTGGTGCATGAGGGGTTCGATCCGGGGGATGAGCCGCTGGACGAGGTGATTGATGAGCGGACCGCCCGTCAGTCCAGTGAGGAGCAGGCGGTGCGACTGCTCCGCGAGGCGTTCGGCGCGGAGCGGATCGACGAGGTCGAGTCCCGTTAGGTCGGCGGTGCTGCCGACGGAGCAGCACCAACAGGCAACACCAGTGAGCAGCACCAGTAGGCAACACAACTGAGCAGTAGCAGAGTTAGCAACAAGTCGAGTGAGTAAGGAGCCGTTCGTGCGCCCAGGTGGACAGCCGAACATGCAGCAGATGCTGAAGCAGGCGCAGAAGATGCAGCAGCAGATCGCCCAGGCGCAGGCCGAGCTGGCTGAGGCGGAGCTGACCGGTGACGCGGGTGGTGGTCTGGTCACCGCGACCGTCGCCGGCACCGGCGAGCTCAAGTCGGTCACGATCGACCCGAAGGCGGTCGACCCGGAGGATGTCGAGACCCTGGAGGACCTGGTGGTCGCGGCCGTGCGTAACGCCGCCGAGGCGGCTCGGGAGCTGACCGATCAGAAGATGGGGCCGGTGGCCGGCGGCATGGGCGGCCTCGGCCTGCCCGGTTTCTGAGCCGACGATGTACGAGGGCGCAATCCAGGACCTGATTGACGAGCTGGGCCGGCTGCCGGGCGTTGGCCCGAAGAGCGCCCAGCGGATCGCCTTTCACGTCCTGTCCGCGGATCCGGCCGACATCAACCGGCTGGCCGGCGCGTTGCGCAAGGTCAAGGAGCTGGTGCGCTTCTGCACCAGCTGCTACAACGTGGCCGAGTCCGAGCAGTGCCGGATCTGTCGCGACCCACGCCGTACCGATGAGGTGCTTTGCGTGGTGGAAGAGCCGAAGGACGTGGTGGCGATCGAGCGGACCGGTGAGTTCCGCGGCCGTTACCACGTCCTCGGTGGCGCGATCAACCCGCTGGAGGGGGTCGGGCCGGACAATCTGCGCGTCCGAGAGTTACTGACCCGGCTGGGCGGTGGCGCGGTGCGGGAGCTGATCCTGGCCACCGACCCGAATACTGAGGGCGAGGCGACCGCCACCTACCTGGCGCTGATGGTGAAGCCGATGGGCATCGCCGTGACTCGGCTGGCCAGTGGCCTGCCGGTCGGCGGTGACCTGGAGTACGCCGACGAGATCACTCTCGGTCGGGCTTTCGAGGGGCGCCGGACGGTCTGAGCCCCGCCTGGCACCCGGGTCAGCGGCCTGGGCCCCGTCTGGCGCCCGTCCGGGCCTGCTGGCCCCGTCAACCGGGTCGTATTGATCTAACACCCGGGGCCCTTCAGAGCTGGATGACGTAACAGTTTCGCATCACGGTCGCCGATCATTCGACAAGATTGTCTCTTTTCCTTCGATCCTTCGGTCTGGGCGGGGAAAAGCCATGATCCGACATCGACTGTCCACCTGGCAGCTTCCGCACCGTTGGCCGGACGGCTATGGTTCCCGCCATCGGTGACCCCGGTCACCGCGTTGTCCGTATCCACAAGGACGAGGTGAAGCACCCATGCGTGCATCCAGGCCGAAGGCTGCTGTCGCGGCCGTCGCGGTCGCGGCCCTCGCGGTAGCCGGCTGCGCCGAGAGCGACCGCGAGGATTCCGGCGGTAGCAACAACGACACCCTTGTCTTCGGCGTCGCCAGTGACCCGAAGGTGCTCGACCCGAGCTTTGCCAGCGACGGCGAGTCGCTGCGCGTGGCCCGCCAGGTCTTTGAGACCCTGGTCCGCCCCGAGGAGGGCGGCACCAAGGTGAGCCCAGGCCTAGCTGAGTCCTGGACTCCGGATGAGGCGGGCACCACCTGGACCTTCAAGCTCCGCTCCGGCGTGAAGTTCCACGACGGCACCGACTTCAACGCCGAGGCCGTCTGCGTCAACTTCAACCGCTGGTACAACGCCACGGGCCTCATGCAGAGCCCGGACGTGACCGCCTACTGGCAGGACGTGATGGGCGGCTTCGCCCAGAACGAGGACGAAGGGCTCTCGGAGAGCCTCTTCAAGTCCTGCAGCGCAAAGGACGCGACCACGGTCGACCTGACCTTCACCCGGGTGTCCAGCAAGGTTCCGGCCGCCCTGATGCTGCCGTCGTTCTCCATCCACAGCCCGACGGCGCTGGAGCAGTACGACGCGAGCAACGTCGGCGGCACCGCGACGGACGTTCAGTACCCCGAGTACGCGACCGCGCACCCGACCGGCACCGGGCCCTTCAAGTTCAAGTCCTGGGACATCGCCAACAAGTCGCTCACCATCGAGCGCAACGACGACTACTGGGGCGAGAAGGCCAAGCTAAAGACCCTCATCTTCAAGACCATCTCGGATGAGAACGCGCGCAAGCAGGCGCTGAGCTCCGGCGACGTCGACGGCTACGACCTGGTCGGGCCGGCTGATGTCGAGCCGCTGAAGAGCGAGGGCTTCAATGTCCTGACCCGGCCGGCGTTCAACATCCTCTACCTGGGCATGAACCAGCAGGGGAACCCGAAGCTGGCCGACATCAAGGTCCGGCAGGCGATCGCCCACGCGATCAACCGGCAGGCCCTGGTCGACTCGAAGCTGCCCCCGGGTGCGAAGGTCGCGACGAACTTCTTCCCGGACACGGTCGAGGGTTGGAACGGCGACGTCACCACCTACGACTACGACGTCGACAAGGCCAAGCAACTGCTGGCCGAGGCTGGTGCGGCGGACCTGAAGCTGCGGTTCCACTACCCGACGGAGGTCACCCGTCCGTACATGCCGAACCCGAAGGATCTCTTCGAGCTGGTCTCGGCGGACCTCCAGGCGGCTGGTATCACGGTCGAGCCGATCCCGTTGAAGTGGAGCCCGGACTACCTCAACGCCACCACCTCCGGTAGCGAGCACGACCTGCACTTCCTCGGCTGGACCGGCGACTACGGCGACGCCTACAACTTCATCGGCACCTTCTTCGACCGGCAGAAGGACGAGTGGGGCTTCGACAACCCGGCCCTCTTCAAGCAGTTCCAGGACGCCGACTCCACCGCCGACATGGCGGAACGGGTGGAGAAGTACAAGGGTCTGAACAAGACCATCATGGACTTCCTGCCCGGCGTGCCGATCTCGCACTCACCGCCGGCGATCGTGTTCGGCAAGGACGTGACCGGCATCAAGGCCAGCCCGCTCACCGACGAGCGGTTCTCCAACGCTGAGTTCAAGTCCTGATCTAACGCAAGAAACCGGGCGGGCGCTGTGCTGCACAGCGCCCGCCCGCGCCCCTCCGCACCCTTCTGAGGCATCGTGTTCCGGTTTATCGTCAGACGCCTGCTCCAGCTGATTCCAACGCTGTTCGGGCTTTCGCTTCTGCTTTTCATCTGGGTCCGTCGCCTACCGGGCGGCCCCGAGGACGCCATCCTCGGTGAGCGTGGCACCCCCGAGATGCGCGCGGCGATTCGCCGCAGCATGGGTCTCGACGAGCCGATCCTGGTCCAGTACGGCCGCTTCGTGCAGCGGCTCCTCCGCCTGGACCTGGGCACCTCGTCGTCGACCAAGCGCCCGGTGGTCGAAGAGTTCCTGGAGCGTTTCCCCGGCACCGTCGAGTTGACGATCACCGCCCTGGTGATCGCGATCGGGATCGGCATTCCTCTCGGCTACCTGGCCGCCCGCCGTCGGGGCCGGCTACTCGACCACCTCTCGGTCGGCGGATCGCTGGTCGGGATCTGCGTCCCCATCTTCTTCCTGGCCTACGTCCTGAAGGCGATCTTCTCGGAGAACCTGGGCTGGTTCCCGTCCAGTGGCCGACAGGATCCGACCATCGACGCGACCCGGATCACGAACTTCTTCGTCCTCGACGGGCTGATGACCCGGGAGTGGGATGCCGTCGCGGACGCGCTTTGGCATCTGGTGCTGCCGGGGATCGCGCTGGCCAGCATCCCGCTGGCGATCATCGTCCGGATCACCCGGGCGAGCGTGTTGGAGGTGCTCAACGAGGACTTCGTCCGGACCGCCGAGGCGAAGGGGCTGACCGAGCGGACCGTGCGGGGCCGGCATGTGCTGCGCAACTCGCTGCTGCCGGTGGTCACCTCGATCGGCCTGCTCACCGGGGGGCTGCTCTCCGGTGCCGTGCTGACCGAGACCGTCTTCGCGTTCACCGGCATCGGGGCCTTCATCTACGAGGCGATCGGCCAGCGTGACTACCCGGTGCTGCTGGGCTTCATCATGATCATATCGGTGGTGTACGTGCTGGTGAACCTCCTGGTTGACCTCTCCTACAGCCTGATCGACCCGAGGGTGAGGGTCCGATGACGATGACAGGTAAGAAGGAGCGGTTGGACCGGCTCGCGGAATTGGTGAACCGGGACGACGAGCGGGGGGTCAGCCTCTGGCAGGAGGCGTTCCGGCGGCTGCGGCGGAACCCCGCCGCCATCATCGGCGCGGTCATTCTGACGATCTTCGTCCTGGTGGCGCTGGTCGGCCCGTTCTTCGTCCCCTACGAGCCGAAGGACACCATCGGCATTCGCGAGGGCGTGGTGAAGTCGGGGCAGGGCATCATCCCCGGCGCCTCCGCCGAGCACTGGTTCGGCTACGACCACCAGGGCCGGGACGTCTTCAGCCGAATGATCGTCGGGGCCCGGCAGACGCTGCTGGTCGGCGTGGTCGCCACCCTGATCGGACTGGCCGTGGGTGCCCTGATCGGCGGGGTCGCGGGAGCGGCCGCCGGTCTGGGGGGCCGCTGGGGGCGCGCGGTTGACAACGCGCTCATGCGCGTCATCGACATGATGCTGGCGTTGCCCAGCCTCCTGCTCGCGGTCAGCATCGCCGCCCTGCTCGGGGCGAGCCTTAGCACCGTCATGATCGCGGTCGGCATGGTGTCGGTGCCGGTCTTCGCCCGGCTGCTGCGGGTCTCGATGATCGCGCAGGCCAACAGCGACTACGTGCTCGCGGCCACCTCGCTCGGCGTCCGGAAGCCGAAGATCGCGCTGACGCACATCGTGCCGAACTCGCTGGCTCCGGTCATCGTGCAGGCCACGCTGACCCTGGCCACCGCGATCATCGAGGCCGCCGCGCTCTCGTTCCTCGGCCTCGGCAACCCGGACACGGCGCAGCCCGAGTGGGGCGTCATGCTCGCCGACGCACAGCCGTACCTCGGTATTCGACCCGCACTGGCGATCTTCCCAGCGGTAGCGATCATCATCACCGCGCTCGGCTTCACCCTGCTCGGTGAGGCGATGCGTGAGGCCCTCGACCCGAAGCTGCGGAAGTAGGTCCCGCCATGTGTGTAGCCGGAGAAACAGGTTCGCGAGCCCCACAGGTGCGAACGGAGGGCCGGTAATGGCACTGCTCGAAGTGGATGACTTGAGCGTCACGTTCGCCCGGCGTGGGCAGCGTACGGTGCACGCGGTGGACGGGGTCTCCTTCTCGGTCGACGCCGGTGAGGTTGTCGGTCTGGTCGGTGAGTCCGGCTGCGGCAAGAGCGTCACCTCGATGGCGATCATGGGTCTGCTGCCTCGGCAGCATGGCACCCGGATCGGCGGCAAGGCGGTCTTTGACGGCACCGACCTGCTCGGACTCGACGACCGCGCCCGGCGGGACATCCGCGGTCGGGACGTAGCGATGATTTTCCAGGATCCGCTCTCCTCGCTGAATCCGGTGATCCCGATCGGGCTGCAGGTGACCGAGGTGCTGGCCCGCCACCGGGGGATGAGGGGTGACGCGGCGCGCAAGGAAGCGGCCGGGTTGCTGGACCGGGTCGGCATCCCGGATCCGGACCGGCGGCTCAAGGAGTATCCGCACCAGCTCTCCGGTGGGATGCGGCAACGGGCGTTGATCGCGATGGCGGTCGCCTGCCGTCCCCGGCTGTTGATCGCCGACGAGCCGACCACCGCGCTGGACGTCACCATCCAGGCGCAGATCCTGGAGCTGCTCAAGGAGCTGGTCCACGACTCCGGCACCGCGCTTGTCATGATCACCCACGATCTGGGGGTGGTCGCCGGCATGTGTGACAGCATCAACGTGCTGTACGCCGGTCGGGTGGTCGAGACCGCCCGCCGTCGTCCCCTCTTCCGGGAGCCACGGCACCCGTACACGGCGGGTCTGCTCGGTTCGGTGCCCCGCCTGGACAGCGGGCGCGGCGAGCCGCTGAACCCGATCCCCGGCTCGGTACGCGACGTACTGTCCTGGTCGGAAGGCTGTGCCTTCGCTCCGCGCTGCTCCCGGCGGGTGGATGCCTGCCTCGACGAGACGCCGCCGCTGGTGCGTACCCACGACGGCCGTAGCTACCGCTGTGTCGACCCGGTGCCGCTGCCCGGTGCCGTCCCGGCCCAGGCCGGTCCGGCCGACCAGTCCGGGGCACCGAGCCCGGAGCCCAACGAGGAGAAGACCCGTGACTGACAACGACATCCTCGTCGAGGTTCGTGACCTGAAGGTGCACTTCCCGATCAAGCGGGGGGTGCTCTTCGATCGCACGATCGGCCAGGTGAAGGCGGTTGACGGGGTCGACCTGCGGATCCCGCGCGGTCAGACGTACGGCCTGGTGGGTGAGTCCGGGTGCGGGAAGTCGACGCTCGGCCGGGCGCTGCTCCAACTGACCCCGCCCACCGGTGGCGAGGTCGTCTTTGACGATGTCGAGCTGACCACGCTGCCGCCGGCCCGGCTGCGCGCCATGCGTCGTCGGATGCAGATGATTTTCCAGGATCCGATGTCCAGCCTGGATCCGCGGCAGAACGTCGAGTCGATCCTCACCGAGGGTTTGCAGACCCACGGCATCGGCGGCAACCGAGACGAGCGACGCGCGATCATCGGGGAGGCGCTCGACAAGGTGGGGCTGCCCCGGTGGGCGCTGTCCCGCTACCCGCACGAGTTCTCCGGCGGGCAGCGGCAGCGGATCGGGATCGCCCGGGCGGTGGTCCTCGGTCCGGAGCTGATCGTCGCCGACGAGCCGGTGTCCGCCCTGGACGTGTCGATCCAGGCGCAGGTGGTCAACCTCCTCGACGAACTACAGGAGAGCCTCGGCCTCACCTACCTGGTGATCGCGCACGACCTGGCCGTCGTCCGGCACATCTCCGACATCGTCGGCGTCATGTACCTCGGCGCCCTGGTGGAGGAGGCCCCGAGCGACCGGCTCTACACCGAGCCGCTGCACCCGTACACCCGGGCGCTCATGTCGGCGGTGCCGGTGCCGGACCCGGATGTGGAGGACCGCCGGGAGCGGATCCTGCTCGCCGGTGACCTGCCGTCGCCGGCCAACCCGCCGGCGGGCTGCCGATTCCACACCCGCTGCCCGTGGGCCCAGCCGACGCGCTGCGCCGACGAACGGCCGGTGCTGCGCGACATCGGCGGCAGCCGGGTGGCCTGCCACTGGGCCGAGCGGATCGCCAGTGGGGAACTCCGTCCCAACCACGCCGGGGCGGGAGTGACCCGGGCTCCCGACGGCGGCGAAGCCCCGGAGCCGGTGTCGATCCCGGCCCCGACCGCGAAGGCGGACTCCGTCGACGGCTGAGCCGGCGAAGCCGGGTCGCGGGCAGCCAGGACCGGCTGATTCCGCGCCCCGGCTCAGCCCTCATCGGCCGTCGGCGGAGCCGGGCCGAAGACCGTCGGGCGGTCGAGCAGGGCGACGGCGATCGCGTGTACCGCATCGAGGCCGGCCGGGTCAGGCAGCGTCGCCCGCCCGCCGGTCACGACGTACCATTCGTCGGCCTCGCGGTACTGCACCCGCAGGGTGACCTGGCCATCCAGGTATTCGGTGCGGAGCGTCAGGTCGCCGGTGACCACGCCGACCTCGTCGGTCATCACCCCGCCCGGCCCGGGGACGATGTCCGCGGTGCGGGCCATGGATCCGCCGTCGGCCCGCATCCCGGAGCCGGGAGTGCCGCCCGCCGGGGCGCCGGTGGTCTCCGCGCTCATCCCGGCGCCGGGTACCGCGGCACTGGCAGCGCCGTCGGCCGTCATCCCGGCGCTGCCCCGGGTGGGACCGCCGGTGGCGGCCGTCGCGTCGTCGTCGGCGCCCGGGGGCCGGCGCGGTGTCGGGTCCGTCCCGGTGCTGGTCATGATTGGCTCCCCCCGGTGCAGCCCGTCAACATGTCGGCCAGCGCGGTCTTCTCGTCGGTGTTCACCGACAACTGCCAGTGATGCTTCACCGTGACCCAGCTTTCGGCGTAGCGGCACCAGTACGACCGGTTCGCCGGTCGCCACTGGGATGGATCCTGATCACCCTTCGACCGGTTGGCGGTGCGGGAAACCGCGAAGAGGTGCGGCAGCCGAGTGTCGTTGGCGAAGTCACCCCGCTTCGCGTCGGTCCACCGGTCGGCCCCGGATCGCCAGGCGTTCGCCAGCGGCACCATGTGGTCAACGTCGACCTCGGAGGGGTCGGTGAGGACCAGGCCGTCGTAGACGCTCTCCCAGCGCCCACCGACCACGTTGCAGCCGGAGAGCTTGATGCTCTCTCCGTCGCGCGCGAGCACGGTGTCTCGGACGTCGCAGTTCTTGCCGGTGCCCCGCCAGTGGGGGAAGCGGTCGCGACTGTAGCCCTTCATCGAGCCGGCACTGGCCACTGTCAGCTCGGCCAACTTCTCCATCGCGCTCCCACCGTCGTTGGTGGGCGTCGGCTCCGGCGTGGTGGCCGGGACGCAGCCAGCCAGGCCGAGCGCCAGCACTGTCGCGAGCAGCGGTCCGGATCTGGTACGCAGAGACGACACCTCTTAAGCTTGGCGGCTTCCGGCGGTCTCGCCCAGTACCTCGGCGGGCGGTTTCGGCGTTTCGTCGCCGCTTCGAGATCGAGTCGGGGCAACCTTGGGGCCATGACGTCACCCTCCCTGCGGCTGGGTACCCCTGCGGGGGCCGGCACGCTACTCGCCGCGGTGCTCGCCTCCGGCATGGTCTTCCTCGACGGCACCGTGGTCAACGTTGCTCTTCCCCGCCTCGGTGAGGACCTCGACGCCACCGTGTCGGACCTACAGTGGACGGTCAATGGCTACCTGTTGATGCTCGCCGCGTTCGTACTGCTCGGTGGGGCGCTCGGGGACCGCTTCGGCCGGCGGCGGGTCTTCCTGCTCGGGGTGGTGTGGTTCACCGTGGCGTCGGTGCTGTGCGGGTTGGCCCTGGACACCGAGCAGCTCATCGCGGCCCGGCTGCTGCAGGGCGCCGGAGCGGCCCTGCTCACCCCCGGCTCCCTGTCGGTCCTGCAGGCCAGCTTCCACCCGGACGACCGGGGGCGGGCGATCGGTACCTGGGCCGGCTTCTCCGGCGTCTCCACCGCGATCGGCCCCTTCGTCGGCGGCTGGCTGATCGACCAGTTCTCCTGGCGGTGGATCTTCTTCCTGAACGTGCCGCTGGCCGTGTTGGTGCTGCTGGCCGCTCTGCGCTGGGTGCCGGAGAGTCGGGACGAGAGCGCTTCGCGGACCCGGACCGAGGGGTCGGGCCGGCGGCGGTTCGACGTGCTGGGCACGGTGCTGGGGGCGGTCGCCCTGGCCGGGATCACGTTCGCGCTGATCGACGCACCGGCTCGGGGCGCGACATCTGTCGCGGTGTTGCTCGCCGTCGCGGCCGGGGTGCTCGGCTCGGTGGCCTTCGTGCTGGTCGAGCGACGCCGGGGGGAGACCGCGATGCTGCCGACCGGGCTGTTCACCAGCCGACTCTTCTCCGTGCTGAACGTCTTCACCGTGGTGATCTACGCGGCGCTCGGTGGGTTCACCTTCTTCGTCGCCGTCTATCTCCAGAATGTGGCCGGCTGGTCGGCGCTGGCCACCGGCGTCGCGCTGCTGCCGGTGACCGTGCTGCTGCTGGTCGGATCGCCGGTAGCCGGTGATCTGGCGACCCGGATCGGGCCCCGACTGCCGTTGACCGTGGGGCCGGTGGTGTCCGCGATTGGGCTCGTTCTGCTCCGCGAGGTCGGGGCGGAGGCGTCCTACTGGCGGGACGTGCTGCCCGGGGTGTTTCTCTTCGGGCTCGGGCTGGCCCTGGTGGTGGCGCCGTTGACGGCCTCGGTGCTGGCCGCCGTCGCGGACCGTTTCGCCGGAGTGGCGAGCGGCTTCAACAATGCCGCCTCGCGCGCCGGGGGGCTGCTCGCGGTGGCCGCCCTACCGCTGCTGGTCGGTCTCTCCGGCACCGACTACGAACGGCCGGACGAGTTGACCGCCGCCTACCGGGGCGCGTTGGCCTGGTGCGCCGCGCTGCTGCTGATGGGGGCGGTGCTGGCGGTGGTCTTCGTGCGCCGTCCGCGCCGGGCGCCGCCACCGTCGCAGCCCTGCCAGGCCCTGCCGGCCGCAACCGGGCCGGAGCGGGATAGGGGGACCGCTTCCTGACGGCTCGGGGGCGGCCGGTCGGGATCGACCGGCAGGCGGTCGGGTTCCGGGTTGACCTCGGGTGGAGGCCAACCCGGACCGGGCTCCGGCGCCTCAGTGGGCGCGGTTGACGGCGCTGGTCACCGCCCTGATGGTGGCGGTGACGATGTTGGCGTCCACGCCGACGCCCCAGACCGTCCGGCCATCCACCGCGCACTCCACGTACGCGGCTGCCTGGGCGTCACCGCCGGAGGAGAGGGCGTGTTCGTGGTAGTCGAGGACGCGCACGTTGACGCCGAGGGACTGCAGCGCGTTGACGTACGCGTCCACCGGGCCGTTGCCGATGGCGGTGACGGCGCGTTGTCCGCCGCCGTGCCCGACCAGCGCCTCGAACTCGACCTTGCCGTCCACCGTGCCGAGCGTGTAGTCGGTCAGGGTGACCGTGGGGTTCGCCTGGTGGTCGAGCAGGTACTGGCGGGCGAAGATCTCCCACATGGTCCGCGGGTCGACCTCGCCGCCGTTGTCGTCGGTGACCTGCTGGACCACGCCGGAGAACTCGATCTGGAGCCGGCGGGGCAGGTCAAGCTGGTGCTCGGTCTTCATGATGTACGCGACGCCGCCCTTGCCCGACTGCGAGTTGACCCGGATGACGGCCTCGTAGGTGCGGCCCAGGTCCTTCGGGTCGATCGGCAGGTAGGGCACCGCCCACGGGTGCTGCTCGACCGGGATCCCGACGGCGCCGGCGGAGGCGGTGAGGGCGTCGAACCCCTTGTTGATCGCGTCCTGGTGGGAGCCGGAGAATGCGGTGTAGACCAGATCACCGGCGTACGGGTGGCGCTCGTGCACGGGTAGCTGGTTGCAGTACTCGACAGCACGTTTGATCTCGTCGATGTTCGAGAAGTCGATCATAGGGTCGATGCCCTGGGAGAAGAGGTTCAGGCCCAGGGTGACCAGGTCCACGTTGCCGGTGCGCTCGCCGTTACCGAAGAGGCATCCCTCGATCCGGTCCGCACCGGCCAGCAGACCCAGCTCGGCGGCGGCCACTCCGGTTCCCCGGTCGTTGTGCGGGTGCAGGCTGAGCACCAGACTGTCCCGTCGGGGTAGGTGTCGGTGCATCCACTCGATCGAGTCGGCGTAGACGTTCGGCGTCGCCATCTCGACGGTGGCCGGCAGGTTGACGATCAGTCGGTGGTCGGGGCTCGGGTCGATCACCTCGATCACCTTCGTGCAGACCTCCACGGCGTAGTCCAGCTCCGTGCCGGTGTACGACTCGGGGGAGTACTCGTAGTGGATGTCGGTGTCCGGGGTGTGGATCTGCGCGTACTTCTGGCAGAGCCGGGCGCCGGTGGTCGCGATGTCGGTGATGCCGTCGCGGTCCAGCCCGAAGACGACCTGGCGTTGCAGTGTTGAGGTCGAGTTGTAGAAGTGCACGATCGCCCGCTTGGCGCCCTGCAGCGCCGCGAAGGTGCGGTCGATCAGATGCTCCCGGCACTGCGTCAGCACCTGGATGGTGACGTCGTCGGGGATCAGGTCCTGCTCGATGAGCTGCCGGACGAAGTCGTAGTCGGACTGGCTGGCCGAGGGAAAGCCGACCTCGATTTCCTTGTAGCCGAGTTGCACCAGGAGTTGGAACATCCGGCGCTTGCGTTCGGGAGACATCGGGTCGATCAGGGCCTGGTTGCCGTCTCGCAGGTCGACCGCGCACCAGCGCGGCGCGGCCTCGACCTGCCGGGTGGGCCAGCGGCGGTCCGGTAGGTCGGTGCGGAACTGCCGTTGGTAGGGCTGGTAGCGGTGGTGCGGCATCCGGCTGGGGCGTTGCCGGGCGATGGGGTCGATCTCAGCGTCGGGGGTGTCAGCAGGGTGAGCCATGCGGAGTGCCTCCGTGGTCATGTGACGTCAGCAGTCGAGGTCGGCGAGGCGCCGAAGAACGGTCGGAGCGGCGGCGCGGTTCGACCCCGCGGCGAGGTGCCGGCCGTCAGGCCTCGCCGCGGCGACCAAGGAGAAGCAACGGCTGCCACATGACAGTGTCACCCTACGTGGCGGGGGACGGATCTGGGAAGGATCGTCCGGACTGTGAGATGGGGGTCGCAGTCGGGTTGACCAGCAGCAGGTCGGCGACGGGTTGACGCTGTCGGAGGCCGGTCTCTGCCTCGACCAGGTCGGCGGGGAGGTCGAGGGGGTTGCCGAGTCGGCCGATCGCGACCACCACGGCGGGCCGGACGTCGGCGGGGAGTTCGAGCTCGCTGGTGAGGCCGGCGCGGTCCAGCTCGCGTAGCTGGCGGGTGTGCAGCCCGAGTGCGGTCGCCTGTGTGGTCAGCTGCGCCACGGCCTGCCCCAGGTCATAGGCGGTCTCCGCGGCCGGTTCGGTGGCGGGCGTGAGGTGCGCGGCGAGCAGCAGCAGCGAGGCGCGGCCCGCCCACCGCTGGTCCCGCTCCGGCAGGTTGACCATGATTCGCTTCCACGTCTCGTCGTCCCGGTGGCCGAGGGCGAAGCGCCATGGTTGCCGGTTCGCCGCCGAGGGCGCCCACCGGGCCGCCTCCAGGAGGAGGTCGATCTCGGCCGGGCCGAGATCGGCGTCGGGGTCGAAGGACCGGGGGCTCCACCGGAAGGCGATCAGCGGGGTGAGGTCGGTCATAGGAAGAACAATCCTCTATAGGGCTTTTGTCTATTTGGTTGGGGGCGGGCAAATGTGGGAAAAGGCACCCGTAACGGTCCGCTGTCCGGAGCGTTGCGGCGCTCGGGGCCGGATGCTGGGATCACCCGACCCGTTCGGGTGGTCCGCCGGATACCCTGAGGGCGTCTTGACCTGACGCCGCCGGCTCCGTCGGCGGCGTCGGCACGCTCAGGATCACTGGGAGGGAGTGCGCCGTCGTGGCACTCGTGGTGCAGAAGTACGGCGGATCCTCCGTCGACAACGCCGAGCGGATCAAGCGGGTGGCCGAGCGGATCGTCGCCGCCCGCAAGGCTGGTGACGACGTGGTGGTGGTGGTCTCCGCCATGGGCGACACCACCGACGAGTTGACCGACCTGGCCAACCAGGTCAGTCCGCTGCCGCCCGGTCGGGAGCTGGACATGCTGCTCACCGCCGGGGAGCGCATCTCGATGGCGTTGCTTGCGATGGCGATCCACAACCTGGGGTACGAGGCGCGGTCGTTCACCGGCTCGCAGGCCGGGGTCATCACCACCTCGGTGCACGGTCGGGCGCGGATCATCGATGTCACGCCGGGGCGGCTCAAGGGCGCCCTCGACGAGGGCGCGGTGGTCATCGTCGCCGGCTTCCAGGGCGTGTCGCAGGACACCAAGGACGTCACCACCCTGGGGCGCGGTGGTTCGGACACCACCGCCGTGGCTCTCGCCGCCGCGCTCGACGCCGATGTGTGCGAGATCTACAGCGACGTTGACGGCGTCTTCAGCGCCGATCCGCGGATCGTGCCGGACGCCCGGCACATTCGACAGATCACCTACGAGGAGATGCTGGAGCTCGCCGCCTGCGGCGCCAAGATTCTGGCTCTACGCGCCGTGGAGTACGCCCGCCGGGCGGGGTTGCCGGTCCACGTCCGTTCGTCATACTCGACCAGCACCGGCACGATGGTCACCGGATCGATGGAGGACCTTCCCGTGGAACAGGCGTTGATCACCGGAGTCGCCCACGACCGCAGCGAAGCCAAGATCACGATTGTCGGGGTGCCAGACGAGCCGGGTGCGGCCGCGCGGATCTTCGACACCGTTGCCGGTGCGGAGATCAACATAGACATGATCGTGCAGAACGTCTCCACCGAGGGCACCGGCCGGACGGACATCTCGTTCACCCTGCCCAAGACCGACGGCCCCACCGCCATGGCCGCGCTGAGCAAGATTCAGGACAGCGTCAAGTTCAAGGGGCTGCTCTACGACGACCACGTCGGCAAGGTCTCGCTGATCGGTGCCGGGATGCGTTCCCACCCGGGCGTGGCGGCCGGCTTCTTCGCCGCCCTCGGCCAGGCCGGCGTGAACATCGAGATGATCTCCACGTCGGAGATCCGGGTCTCGGTGGTGTGCCGCGACACCGACCTGGACAACGCCGTGCGCGCCATCCACGACGCCTTCGAGCTCGGTGGTGACACCGAGGCGGTCGTGTACGCGGGGACGGGGCGGTAGCCCGTGACGTCGCAGCCCACCCTGGCTGTGGTCGGGGCGACGGGCGCGGTCGGCACCATCCTGTGCGAGCTGCTCACCGGCCGCCGGAACGTCTGGGGCGAGATCCGACTCGTCGCCTCCGCCCGGTCGGTCGGGCAGACGGTGTGTTGCCGGGGTGAGGAGCTGACCGTCCAGGCGCTCACCCCGGAGGTCTTCGACGGCGTTGACGTGGCGATCTTCGACGTTCCGGACGCGGTCTCGGCCCAGTGGGTGCCGACCGCGATCGACCGGGGTGCCGCCGTGGTGGACAACACCGCCGCGTTCCGCACCGAACGCGATGTTCCGTTGGTGGTCCCCGAGATCAACCCGGAGCAGGTCCGGAACCGGCCGCGGGGCATCGTCGCCAACGCGACCTGCACGACCCTCGCCATGATCGTCGCGGTGGCGCCACTGCACCGTGAGTACGGCCTGCGGGAGCTGGTGCTCTCGTCCTACCAGGCGGTCTCCGATGTCGGGCAGGCCGGGGTGGACACCCTGCACCGCCAACTCGTCAAGATTGTCGGCGACCGTGCGCTCGGCTCCCGCCCCGGAGATGTCCGGCAGGCGGTCGGGGACGACCTTGGCCCCTTCCCCGCACCCCTAGCGCTGAACGTGGTGCCCTGGGCCGGAGTGCCCAGCGACGGCGGCTGGTCCTCCGAAGAGGTGACCCTGCGTAATGATTCGCGCAAGATCCTCGACCTGCCCGATCTGAAGGTCAGCGCCACCTGCGTCCGGGTGCCCGTGGTCACCGGGCACTCGGTGGCGGTACACGCCGTCTTCGGCACCGAGGTGGACGCCGAGGGGGCCAGCGAGGTGCTGCGCAACGCACCTGGCGTGATCCTGGTCGACGAACCGGCGGCCGGCGAGTTCCCGATGCCGATCGACGCCGTCGGCACCGACCCGTCCTGGGTCGGCCGCCTCCGCCGTGCCCTGGACGACCCCCGTGCGCTCGACTTCTTCGTAACCGGGGACAACCTCCGCAAGGGTGCCGCCCTGAACGCGGCGCAGATCGCTGAACTCCTGGCCGGCGAACTGACCCGGCGTTGACGTTTCAGGCGGCGGCCAGGCGTACGCCGTCGCGGCCCTCTCGTTTCACCCGGTAGAGCGCCTGGTCGGCGCGGTGGAGGGCATGGCCGGCGGGCTCGTCCGGGTGTGGGAGGGCGACGCCCACGCTGACGGTGTGGCCGATCCGGCGCGCCGCCGCGGTGAGGCGTTCGGCGACCCGGACCGCCTCCTCGGGGCGGTTCACCTCGATCACCGCCACGAACTCGTCGCCGCCGGTCCGGTACAGCTCGTCGCCCTGGCGCAACGCGCCCTCCAACGCCCGCGCCAGCCCCACCAGCAGCCGGTCGCCGGCCTGGTGGCCGTACGTGTCGTTGACGGTCTTGAAGCCGTCCACGTCGATCGCGAGCAGGGCGGTGCGCCCGGGGGTGGCCACCGCGATCCGCTCCCCGAACGGCCCGGTGTGCCGCAACCCGGTCAACGGGTCGGAGCTGGCCCGCTCGCGCAGCCGGGCCACGGTCCGGAGCCGGTCCAGGGCGCTCCCGGTCTGGCCGGCGAGCAGCTCCAGCAGGTTGACGGTGGTCGGATCGGGACGGAGCCGCCGCGCGTCGGCGACCAGCAGTAGCCCGGCGTCGTCGGTCGCGGCGACCGGCACCGCCACCAGCGTGCGCACCCCGGCCCGGGTCAGCGGAGCGTGGTCGTCGGTCGCCGACGGTTCGGTCTCACCGAGGGTGTAACCGGCGCCGTAGCGGTGGGCCAGGTCGACCATCCGCGCCAGCGCCTCCGGGCCGGCGGCGCGGAGCGCGGCCCGGACCCGGGCCTCCAACTCGTCGGGGCGGGTGGTCGGCGGGCACAGCCGGGGCCCCGGCTGCCCGGCGAGCACCAGAACGGCGGTGGAGAGGGTCGACACGTCCCGCGCGGCTGCGCCGGCCGCGTGTCGCAGCTCCCGCTCGGTGTCGGCGGAGGCCAGCGCGGCGGCGTGCCGCAAGAGCTTCTCGCTTCGGGTCTCCGCCGGCGGCCCGCCGAGTGCGCCGATCCGTGCCCCGAGCTGTTCCGCGAGGCGTCCTGCGGTGTCCCGCCACGCCACCAGATCCGCCGGTTGGCTCCAGAGCAGGTCGAGGACGCCGACAGGCCGGCCCGCCGGGCCCGGCACCGGTACGCAGACCTCACCGGTGGCGTCGGGGCGGACCGGGAGGCGATCCGGGTCCGCGCCGAGGTCGGTGATGACCGCGGGGCGGCCGGTGGTGTGCACCCGGCCGACGACGCCGGAAGCCGTCGGTACGGTCGAGAAGACCTGCCACGACCCGGTGGCCGCGATGCAGCGGAGCCGGTCGTGGACCTCCAGTAGCACCGAGATGGTGGCGGGGGTGGATCGGGCCAGGGCGGCGACGGTCCACTGGCACGCCTCGGTGACGGTCGACGCCATCGGCAGGCGGGTCGTGCCGTCCCGGATGATTCGCTCGTGATCCACTCGTATGTCGTCCCCAGGTTGGAGGTTCGGCCGCTGCCGGTGCCGTGATCCAGGGTAGCCAGCCGGTCGCGGCACCCCGGTCTGCTCGGTACGGCGTACCAGCGGGCAGGACGCCCGGTCCGCAGCTGTGGTGTGCCGCTCCGGTCGACTGGTGGCGAGAGCGATGAGAGGCTGTCGTCGGTGCTGGTGGCGGTACCCGTCGCCGGTGTCCGAATCCTGCCGATGGCGCGAAATGGTGGGCGTGCCTAGCCCGGATGTTTCCGCGCCGTTCCCATGAGGAGTTCCATGTCCATCCCTGGGATGCGTCGGGCCGCGATCGGCCTGACCGCGCTCGCTGTGGCCGCCTTCGGCGCGGTCGCGACCACCCCCGAAGCGGCGGACGCCGGGCCGAAGCCGGTCGAGGTCACGCTGCTCGCGCTGAACGACTTCCACGGCAATCTGGAGCCGCCCGGTGGCTCCAGCGGCACGATCGAGGACCAGCCGGCCGGTGGGGTCGAGTACCTGGCGACCCACCTGGCCGAGCTGCGTAAGGCCAGCAAGAAGAAGAACACCATCACGGTCGCTGCCGGGGACCTGATCGGTGCCTCCCCGCTGCTGTCGGCGGCCTTCCACGACGAGCCGACCATTGAGGCGTTGTCGCAGGCCGGGCTCGACTACGCGAGCGTTGGCAACCACGAGTTCGACGAGGGCTCCGACGAGCTGTTGCGGATTCAGCACGGTGGCTGCCACCCGGTCGACGGCTGCGCCGACGGCACCCCGTACCGGGGCGCTGACTTCCAGTACCTCGCCGCGAACTCCTTCGTGACCGAGACTGGCGAGCCGCTGCTGCCCCCGTACGCCATCCACCGGGTGCAGGGCGTCAAGATCGGTTTCATCGGAATGACCCTCGAGGGCACCCCGGACATCGTCAGCCCGGACGGCGTCGCCGGCCTGACCTTCGCCGACGAGGCGCAGACCGCCAACCGGTACGCGCGGGAACTGCGCCGCAAGGGCGTGGAGACCATCGTGGTGCTGCTGCACGAGGGCGGTAGCCAGGCCGGCGCCGGTGGCATCAACGACTGCGTCGACTTCACTGGCCCGGTGGTCGACATCGTCGACCGGATGGACCCGTCCATCGACGTCGTCGTCAGCGGGCACACCCACCAGGCGTACAACTGCGAGGTCAACAACAAGTTGGTGACCAGCGCCAGCTCGTACGGCCGGCTGATCACCGACATCGATCTGAAGATCGACCGGCGGACCGGGGACGTGCTGCGGGCCACCGCCGAGAACCTGGTGGTCACGCGGGATGTCGCCGAGGACCCGGTCCAGACCGCGCTGATCGACCACTACCAGACCGTCCTTGGCCCGGTTGCGGGTCGGGAGGTCGGCGAGACCACCGAGGCGATCACCCGGACGCAGGAGACCCTCTTTGACACCGTTCGCGGGGAGTCCCCCCTCGGGAACCTGATCGCTGACGCCCAGCTCTGGGCCACCGAGGGGGACCAGAACGCCGTCGCCGCGTTCATGAACCCGGGTGGTGTCCGGGCGGACTTCGACGCCGGCCCGGTCACCTACGAGGAGGCGTTCACCGTACAGCCGTTCACCAACAACCTGGTCTCCCTCGACCTCACCGGTGAGCAGCTCTACTGCCTGCTGGAGCAGCAGTTCGTCACCGAGCGGGTGCTCTACCCGTCGGCCACGGTCCGGTACGTCGTCGATCCGGCCGGCGGCACCGCCCCGGCGGATGACCCCTGCGCCGGCACCCGCGTGGTCCGCGGCAGCCTGACCTTCGCCGACGTGCCGGTGGAGACCGACGGCACCTACCGGGTCACGGTGAACAGCTTCCTGGCCGGCGGGGGCGACGGCTTCTCCGTCCTCACCAATGGCACCACCCCGGCCACCGGCCAGATCGACCTGGACGCGCTGGTCGCGTACCTGACCGAGACCTCACCGGTCTCCGCCCCGGCGCTGGACCGGATCCGTACCACCGAGGAGCCCGGCCGCTGACGCCCCGCTTCCAACGCAGCCGGGCCCCGGTGTTCCCGGGGCCCGGCTGCGTCTCTGCCCGTTGGGCCCGCCGATCAGGGCGTTGTGGCGGCCAACCGGTGGTTGAGGGCGGTGTGCCGGCGGCCGGCGCCGACGGTGCGGACCGCGGCGGCGAGGGCCCGGCGAGAGCCGACCAGGACGACGAGTTGCTTGGCGCGGGTGACGGCGGTGTAGAGCAGGTTGCGTTGCAGCATCATCCAGGCACTGGTGGTCAGCGGGATGACGACCGCCGGGTATTCGGAGCCCTGCGAGCGGTGAATGGTCATGGCGTAGGCGTGTGCCAACTCGTCCAGCTCGTCGAAGTCGTAGTCGAGGCTCTCGTCCTCGTCGGTGCGGACGGTCAGTGTCTGCTCCTCGGTCGAGAGCTGGGTGACGATGCCGAGGGTGCCGTTGAAGACACCAGCCTGCCCCTTGTCGTAGTTATTGCGGATTTGGGTGACTTTGTCGCCGATGCGGAACACCCGCCCACCGGCACGCCGCTCCGGCTGTCCCTCCCGATGCGGGGTGAGTCGTTGCTGGAGCAGGGTGTTCAGCGCCCCCGAGCCGGCGGGGCCCCGGTGCATGGGGGTGAGGATCTGCACGTCCCGGCGGGGATCAAGGCGGAACTTGGCGGGGATGCGGGAGCAGGCGACATCGACGGTCAGGTCGGCCGTGGCCTCCGTGTCGTCACAGGCGAAGAGGAAGAAGTCCGGCAGGCCCTGGAGCAGGGGCGGGCGGCCGGCGTTGATGCGGTGGGCGTTGGTGACGACGCCGGACTGGGCGGCCTGGCGGAAGATCTGGGTCAGCCGCACCCGCGGGATGGCCGGAGCGGCGAGCAGATCGCGCAACACCTCGCCGGCGCCGACGGAGGGGAGCTGGTCAACATCGCCGACCAGCAGCAGGTGCGCGCCGGGCGGGACGGCCTTGACGAGCTTGTTGGCCAGGATGAGGTCGAGCATGGAGGCCTCGTCCACGACGAGCAGGTCAACGTCGAGGGGGTTGTCCCGGTCGTAGGAGGCGTCCCCGCCCGGGCGCAGCTGCAACAGGCGGTGCACTGTGGCGGCGGGGTGCCCGGTCAGCTCGGAGAGGCGCTTGGCGGCCCGCCCGGTCGGGGCTACCAGGGTGACCTTGGCTTTCTTGGCGGCGGCCAGTTCGACGATTGAACGGACAGTGAAGCTTTTGCCGCACCCCGGCCCGCCGGTCAGCACCGCGACCTTCGAGGTCAGCGCGAGCCGGACCGCCTGCTCCTGCTCGGTGGCGAGGTCGTTGCCGGTACGCGCCTTCAGCCAGGTCAGGGCCTTGCCCCAGTCGACGCCCACGAAGTGCGGCAACCGATCGGCCCCATCGCCGAGCAGGCGGAGCAGGCTGGTGGCGAGAGACCGCTCCGCCCGGTGGAACGGCACCAGGTACACCGCCCGGACCGGCTCCGCTGGGCCGGGTGTTGCCGATGCTGGCCGAGCGGCGTCGCCGCCCGGTAGCAGCTCACGGACGACACCTTCCTCGGTGACCAGGTCGTCCAGGCAGCGGGTGACGAGGTCGGCCGGCACGTCGAGGATCTTCGTCGCGTCCGCGACCAGCTCCGGTTCGGGCAGGTAGCAGTGGCCGTTGTCGGTGGCCTCGGAGAGCGTGTACTGCAAGCCGGCCATGACCCGCTGCGGGCTGTCGTGCGGGATACCGACCGACTGGGCGATGATGTCGGCGGTCTTGAAGCCGATGCCCCACACGTCGGCCGCCAGCCGGTACGGCTCCTTCATGACCACGTCGGTGGAGGCATCGCCGTACTGCTTGTAGATCCGTACCGCGAGGGAGGTCGAGACCCCGACCCCCTGGAGGAAGACCATGACCTCCTTGATCGCCTGCTGCTCCGCCCACGCAGCGGTGATCTTCGCGGTGCGCTTCGGGCCCAGCCCCGGCACCTCCACCAGGCGGGCCGGCTCCTCCTCGATGATCCGCAGTGTCTCCAGGCCGAAGTGGGCGACGATCCGTTCGGCGAACACCGGCCCGATGCCCTTGACCAAGCCCGAGCCGAGGTAGCGCTGGATGCCCTGGATCGTGGCCGGCAAGACCGTGGTGTAGGAGTCGACCTCGAACTGCCGGCCGTACTTGGGGTGCGAGGACCAGCGCCCGTGCAGCCGCAGGCTCTCCCCCGGCTGTGCGCCCAGCAGCGCGCCCACCACCGTCAACAGATCGCTACTCCGGTCGGTGGCGACGCGGGCCACGGTGTAGCCGGTCTCCTCGTTGACGTACGTGAGCCGCTCCAGCACCGCCTCGAGCGTCGCCAGGGCGGGACGAGGGGCAGCGGTCACGTCGGCCATCCTGCCCTACCGCAGCGGCAGCGCGGCGTTCCGCCTCAGGGCTGGTCTCCGTGCTCGAGGAGTTCGAGGCGCACGGTGGTGACGTCGCCGGCCTCGACGTTTTCCGCGTCACGGACGGCTCGTTTGACCGGCAGCACATAGCAGCTTCGCTGTTTGTCCGGAAATATCGAGGTCGCCCAGGTGCTGTCGCCGACCGTGACCCGGACCCGCAGCGAGCCGAAGCCACGACGCGGTGGCCCGGGCAGCTCCCGGATCTCCTCCGACAGGTCGGTGGGGAGGCTGACGAAGGTCCAACTGTCGGCACGCCGGGCACTCCAGCTCCACAGCTCGGCCTCGAAGGTGACGATCACGGGCCCAGCCTGACACGACGGTCCGACACCCGGCACCGTCGCTCCGCACCCCGAGCGACCGAACCGGCACCCCGGCGCGGTCGCCGGTGCTAACACGTGAGCTGAGCCGTGGTGCCGACAGGGCTGCCTGGCTACTGTCGGGCCATGCTGCTGAGTTCGTACGACGTCGAGCTGTTCGAGCAGTCCAGGGCTCGGTTGGAGGCGATCGCCTACCGGCTGCTCGGCTCGGCGAGCGACGCCGAGGACGCGGTCCAGGACACCTTCCTGCGCTGGCAGGCCGCCGACCGCAGGCACGTCCAGACGCCCGAGGCGTGGCTGACCAAGGTGCTCACCAATCTGTGTCTCAACCAGCTCACCTCCGCGCGCGTCCGGCGTGAGGCGTATGTGGGTACCTGGCTGCCCGAGCCGCTGCTCACCGGAGACCCGATGCTCGGCCCGGTCGACACCGTCGAGCAGCGGGAGTCGGTCTCGATGGCGGTGCTTGTCCTGCTGGAGCGGCTCTCGCCCAACGAGCGGGTCGTGTACGTGCTCCGGGCGGCGTTCGGCTACTCGCACGGTGAGATCGCCGAGTTCCTCGACCTCACCGAGTCGAACTGCCAACAGATCTACCGGCGGGCGAAGCAGCACATCAGCACCGACCGGGTCCGCGCGGAGGTGGACGCGGCCAGCATGCGGAAGATTGTCGAGGAGTTCCTGGTGGCCGCCACAAGTGGGCAGGTGCGGCGGCTCGTCGAGCTCCTGACCGCGGACGCGACGAGCGTCGGCGACGGCGGCGGCAAGATCCCGGCCCGGACCACGCCGGTCGCCGGCGCGCTGGCGGTGGCGAGGTTCCTGCGTGGTCTCCTCAGTCCCACCAAAGCCAAACGCGACCGGATCGGCGGCCGTCCTGCTGTCTACGCCGGCGTCGTCAACGGCGGACCCGCGGTGGTGGTCGTGATCGACGACCGGGTCGTCGCGGTCATGTCCCTACAGGTGACCGGGGAGGGGATCTCGGCCATCCATACCCAGATCAACCCAGACAAGCTTGCCCGCGCCACCCGCCGCTGGTCCATCGTCGAGCCCGGCGAACCGCTCATCGAAGCCTGGTGACCCAGCTCATAGCCGGCTCCTGTCAGCAACCGCGTCGCTATCCGGTTCAGGAAGCGGACGCATCGAGACAGGAGTGAGATCATGAAGCACCGCATCGTCGTCCTCGGGTCCGGATATGCCGGAGCCAGCGCCGCCGGACGCCTCGCCCGGCGGCTGCACCCCGACAGCGTCGAGATCACTGTCGTCAACGCCGAGGCCGAGTTCGTGGAGCGGGTCCGGTTGCACCAACTCGCGACCGGACAGCGCCTCGCCCCCCGCCGACTGCGCGACATCTACGCGGGTACGAGCGTGCGGCTGCGACTGGCGCGGGTCACCGCCGTTGACGTCGATCAGAAGATCGTCACGCTCGTTGACGAGCACGGTGCCGGCGAGATCGGCTACGACACCCTCGTCTACGCCCTCGGTAGCACCGGTACTGACCACGGGGTTCCCGGCGTCGCCACGCACGCCTACGGCATCGCCGGTGAGGAGTCCGCCCTGCGGCTGCGCGATCGCCTGGTCCGCCTCGGCGCCGGTGGGAACGTCCTGGTCGTCGGAGGTGGGCTCACCGGCCTCGAAGCCGCCACTGAGATCGCCGAGGCGCGGCCGGACCTCGCCGTCGCGATCGCCGCCCGTGGCGGTCTCGGCGACTGGCTGGACGTCAAGGCGCGGCGTCACCTGCGACGCGTCTGTGACCGGCTCGGCATCACCGTGCATGAGCACACTGACATCGTCGGGGTTGCGGAGGAGAGCGCGGTCACCGGCGACGACCGGGCCATTCCGGCTCAGGTGACCGTCTGGACGGCGGGCTTCGCCGTCCACCCCATCGCCGCGGCCACACCGCTGAAGCTCGCCGAGACCGGACAGATCATCGTGGACGCCAGCATGCGCGCGATCTCGCACCCCGACGTGTACGCGATCGGTGATGCCGCGTTCGCCGAGGGTCCCAGCGGCAAGCCGCTCCGGATGTCCTGCGCCTCCGGAATCCCCATGGGCTGGCAGGCAGCCGACGCCATCGCCGCGCGCCTGACCGGTCGAGAGGTGCCGAAGGTCTCGCTTCGCTACTTCAATCAGTGCATCAGCCTCGGCCGGCAGGACGGGCTCATCCAGTTCGTGACCGCCGATGACCAGGCCAAAGCGTCCTTCATCGCCGGAAGGATGGCAGCCCGCTACAAGGAGATGGTCTGTCGGGGGGCGGCCTGGAGCGTCTTCCACCCCACGCTGCTGTTGCCGACCCGCCGCCGTACCACCCCGAGCCGGAAGGAGCGGCGCACCGCCCCCGCATGAGATGGCGAAGTGGTCGTCAACGCCGGGCCTGGTCCGGTGTCGTGCGCGTCCACTGCCGGGTCCCGCCTGGCCGGGTTCGTGTTGACCCAGGCCAGGCGGGGCGGCCTCAGGCGGGCTTCGCCGCGGTGAGGACGTCGAAGGACCACAGCTCCCACTTGTCGGCGTAGGTTACCGACTCGGGGGCGCGATGCGGGCGGGTGGCGTACCACGCCTTGTACGCCTCGATGTCACGCCACTGGGTGACCACCAACCAGGTTGTGCGGTCGTCGGTGGGACGCAGTACCTGGAAGCCCTCGAACCCATCCGCATGTTCGATTTTGCCCGGGCGTGCCGAGAACCGTTCGACGAATTCGTCACCGTGACCTTCGGTGATGTCGATCGCATTAATTTTGACGATGCTCATCGTTACTCCTTTGGGTCGGTCGCCGCGGGTGGCTCAGGACGGTTGGGGTCTTTGACGAACGTCAGGATGACGACAATGTCACTGACGGCTCGCAGGTCGTGTTTGCGATCTGGAATCACCAGGTAGTCGCCCGCGGAGCCGCGCCACGCCGTCTCGGCGGTAGTTACGATGGCCGTTCCCGACAACAGTTGCAGGGTGGCTTGCCCTGGATTTTCGTGCTCGCTCAACGCCGACCCGGCGCGCAGCGCCAGCACTAACTGTTTCAGGCTGCGGTGCTCTGCGTTGATCGTGGCCGTGGCGCGCCCGGACGAAGCTTCCTGAGCGCGGGTCAAGAGTTCCTGTCCGAGTTCGTGCAGGCTTTTCATCGGCGCGGTGGGCATCAGTTTTCCCTTCGGGTGCGGCGGGTCAACGTGATCTGACACGAGTCAGGTCGCGGGAAAGGGGTGAGTTGGGCCGCCACCGACGTCCCGGCAGTGACGTGGGTGATCCCGTCCACCATGCCGTCGTGCAGGGAGCAGATGACGTCACCGTAGTCAGTTATGAGGTCGAGGAAGGGGCAGTGCCACAAGGTGATGTCGGCGCGGTCCCCCGTGCGGGTGGCTGTCGGCGCGAACTCGTGGGCCTCGAAGCGGGATGTGAGCGCGGTTGTGGCACGGGTGAGTGGGGCGCCGTCGATGACCTCCGTCGGCTGCTCGGATGCCCACGCCCGTCCGGCGTCACGTGCGAGTGCGCGACCATTTGGCTGCTCACGCAATGTGCGCGCGAGGAGTCCCGCCAGCAAGCGATACCGGGTGGGTCCGGCGGTGTCCATGCCGGTCGTCGCGCGATAGGTCATCGGTGGGCGGCCACGGCCGCGAGGAGCGGCGGGTACGCGTTCGGCGAGCTGCGCGCCGACCAACTCCTCCAGGTGCAGCCGGGTGGTTTCGACTGGCCAGCCCACTTCGTCCGCGACCTGCTGGGCAGTCATGGCACCGGCTGCCCGGTGGAGAACCTGCCGTAGGGCTGTTCGCCGACTCGTCACGAGCCAAATATACACAAGACAACTTGCGTAAAATTCCGCGCTGTTCACCTCGGCCCTCTAGGGTCTGGTCCGTGGAGCGGTTGGTGCGGCGGTTGGGTGTGGCCGATGCGGTGGTTGTCGGGCTGGGGGCGATGCTCGGCGCCGGCATCTTTGTGGTCTTCGCCCCGGCCGCCGCGGCGGCCGGCGGGACCGGCTTGCTGCTGGCACTTACTCTGGCCGGTTTCGTAGCGTTTTGTAACGCGACCAGCTCGGCTCGGCTCGCCGCCCACTACCCCGAATCCGGCGGTACGTACGTCTACGGGCGGGAGCGGCTCGGGCCGTTCGCCGGTTTTCTGGCCGGCTGGGGCTTCGTGGTCGGCAAGACCGCAAGCTGCGCGGCGATGGCGCTGACGGTTGGGGCGTACCTCTGGCCGGGCCGGGCCCGACTCGTCGCCGTCATCGCGATCGCGGCCGTCACCGCCGTGAACCTGCGCGGTGTGGGGAAGACGGCGCTGGCCACGAAGGTCCTCGTCGGCGTGGTGCTGGGGGTCCTGTCCCTGGTCGTGGTGGTCGGCCTGACCGGCTTCGCCGCGGAGCGGATCGGCGATGTCGGCTCGGTCGGCGGCGGGGCGCTCAGCGATGCCGGCGGCGCCGGGGCACCCGGTGTGCTGACCGCTGCGGGGCTACTCTTCTTCGCCTTCGCCGGGTACGCCCGGATCGCCACTCTCGGCGAAGAGGTACGTGACCCGGGGCGAACGATCCCCCGAGCGGTGCCGCTGGCGCTGGGTATGGTGCTGGCGATCTACCTGGTGCTGGCGGTGATCACGTTGGGGGTGCTCGGCCCGGACCGGCTGGCCGCGTCAGCCGCGCCCCTGGCCGACGTGGTGACCACCGTCGGGCTGCCCGGCCTCGCCTGGGTGGTCCGGGCCGGTGCGGCCGTGGCGGTGACCGGGGTGCTGCTCTCGCTGCTCGCTGGCGTGGGACGGACCCTGCTGGCGATGGCCCGCCGACGGGACGTGCCGGTCGGTCTGGCTGCTGTGCACCGGGTGCACCGGGTGCCGTACCGGGCCGAGCTGGCGGTGGCGGTGGTGGTGGCGGCCGTGGTCCTCGTCGGTGACGTGCGCGGGGCGATCGGCTTCTCCAGCTGCACTGTGCTGGTGTACTACGCGATCACCAACGCCGCGGCGCTCACCCTCGGCCGTGACCCGGGCCGTCGGCTGCCGGTGCGGCTGCTCGCCGTGCTGGGGCTGGCCGGCTGCGTCACGCTGGCGGTCAGCCTGCCGCCAACCAGCGTTGGGGCGGGGTTTGGTGTGCTCGCTCTCGGTGCTGGCTGGTACGCCCTGCGTCGGCGGTACCTCGAGCACGCCGGAGGCCGCTGACCAGCTCTAGGTGGGTCACCGGCTGGCCCGACGGTCAGCTCTGGGCCAGCCCGCCCGGGGCGACGGTCAGCTCGGGGTGTGGCTCAGCCCCGCCGCGCGGCGTCGATCAGCTCGGTGACGGCGGCGGCAGCGGCGTCCGGCCGGCCGTGGCGGCGGGCGGCCTCTGCCAGGGCGTGCCGACGCTGCGCGTCGTCGAGCAACGTCAACAGTTCGGCGCGGAGTGCGGCGCCGGTGGCGTCGCCGCCGGTGAGCATCCGCGCCGCGCCGGCCTCGGCGAGGTGTCGGGCGGTCTGCCGCTGCTCGTCGCCGGAGGTCGGCACGAGTGGGATCAGGATTGCCGGTCGGCCCAACGCGGTCAGCTCGGCTACTGTGCCGGCGCCACTGCGCGCGACCACGATGTCGGCGGCAGCGAGCACGTCGGGCAGTTGCCCATGGATGTAGTCCACGACGCGGTAGCGGGCCTGTAGGTGAGTTGGCAGCTGCGCGGCGATCTGTCGCATGTGGGCCAGGCTGTACTCCCCACACTGGTGTAGCACCTGGCAGCGCTGCAGGACATCGGGGAGGACCTCGGCGACCATCTGGTTCACCTGCACCGCGCCCTGCGCCCCGCCGGTGACGAAGACCAGTGGCAGGTGCGGCTCCAGCCCGTAGGCGGCGCGGCCGGCAACCGGGTCTCCGGCGAGCATGTCGGGGCGGACCGGGTTGCCGGTGACCACCGCGCGGGCCTGGGCCCGCTTCGACAGATTCGTCAACGAGGAGGTGTGGCTCAGCAGCACCCGGCTGGCGAAGAGGGCGAGAATCCGGTTGGCCAGGCCCAGGTTGAGGGTCTGCTCGTGCATGACCAGGGGCCGCCGGGCCAGCCAGGCAGCCAAACCGATCGGGACGGCGACGTAGCCGCCGGTGGAGAGGACCACGTGCGGCCGGACCCGTAGTACGGTCGCCATGGCCTGCAGCACGCCGATCGGAATCCGGAACGCGTCAGTGATATTGCGCCACAGCTCCTGACGATTGGGGGACCGCCGTAACTTTCCGGTGGTGATGGCGCGGAAGGGCAGGCCCTCCTGCCGGGCGATCTTCGCCTCCAGGCCCTGCTCGACCCCGACCCAGAGGATGTCGGGCGCGGCGCCGGTCTCGGCGAGGCGGTCGCGTAGCGTCCGGATGGTCGTCAGCGCCGGGTAGGTGTGTCCCCCGGTGCCGCCGCCGGTGACGATGATCCGCAAGCCGTGGAGCTGTTGGGCACTGTAGACGGCCACGCGTTCCCCTGTGCAGGGTCCGTCCGGCTGGCAGCCTTGCCGGCGAGCCGGGATGGACTGAGCGAGCGTTCTGACGTTGTTCTAGATCGACTATAGCGTCAGCGGACTCCGTCGCTTCGTCGCCCGCCGCCGCATCGGGCGGAGCCGCTCCGGCGGCGGTGTTCGACACCCGTCCATTCCGGTTCTGCGGCGGGCGACACCACCGCCGGAGAGGATTGCCGGGTACGGCGGCGGGTAGGTAGCCGGGGTGCAGACGTTCCTTCCGTACCCGGACTTCCTGGCCAGCGCTGCCGCGCTGGACCAGCGTCGGCTCGGCAAGCAGCGGGTGGAGGCGATCCAGGTGCTGCGGGGGCTGACCCGGCCGGGTTATGGCTGGCGGCACCATCCGGCGGTGAAGATGTGGGCCGGCTACGAGGAGGCCCTGACCCGGTACGGGCTGGACGTGTGCGCGGTCTGGTGCGAGCCGGGTCGAGCCGACACCTGCGCCGCGACGCTGGTCGCCGACCTCACCGCCGCCCGGGGCATGCGTACCGTCCGCACCCAGGCTGAGTTGGCTGACGTCGGTGAGCTACCGCCCTGGCTGGGCCGCGACGACCTGCACCTGAGCCACCGCTCGTCGCTGCTGCGCAAGGACCCGGAGCACTATCGCCCACAGTTCGGCGACATCCCGATCGATCTGGAGTATGTCTGGCCCCGCTCTGATCGCGCCCCCGGTTAGGAGTGCGCCCTGCCGCCCGGTTGGGAAGAGGGGCACGCCGCCGGCGGGGAAGAGCTACCGGATCGTGACCGGCATCACCTGGAGGGGGCGGGGCGGCGGCTGCGTCGATATCGTCACCGCGGCGAAGTGGACCGGAGGGAGAGTTTCGGTGGCGGATGCGGAACTGCTTGTCGAGGTGGCCGGTCCGGTGGCGACCGTGGTGATCCACAACCCGGCCCGCCGAAACGCGATGACCTCGGCTATGTGGCGACGCCTGCCGGGGGTGCTCGATCGGCTGGAGGCCGACCCGGCGGTACGGGCCTTGGTACTCACCGGAGCCGACGGCACCTTCTGTGCCGGCGCGGACCTCGGTGACCTGGACGAGCTGCTGGACGCCGGTGATGCCAGTATCGCCGTCACGGCCGAGGAGCGGCTCGCCGCCTTCGCCAAGCCGACAGTCGCGGCGATTCGGGGCGCCTGCGTCGGCGGTGGTTGCCAACTCGCCGTCGCCTGTGACCTGCGGCTCGCCGCCGACGATGCGCGTTTCGGCGTACCTCCGGCCCGGCTCGGCCTGGTCTACCCGGCACCCACCACCCGCCGGCTGGCTCGGTTGGTCGGGCCGTCCACGGCGAAGGCCCTGCTCTTTACGGCGGAGCTGATCGACGCCGAGCGGGCGCTCCGGGTCGGTCTGGCGGACGAGGTGCTGCCCGCCGCCGCGCTCTCCGCCCGGGTCGGTGCGGTTACCGCCGCGGTTACCGCGCGGTCTCGGCTCAGCGTCATGGCGGCCAAGGAAATCATCGATGGGCGGGCGGACAACGACCGGATCGCCTGGTGGCACGGGCAGGTGCGGGCCAGCGGGGAGGCCCGGGAGGGCGTGGCAGCGGCCAACGAGCGCCGACCGGCGCGCTTTCCGTGGTCCCCGCCCGAGGCGGGGCCCGCCGAAACGGGCAGCACCGGGTAGCGGTTGGGTCGCGCCCGCCCTCGATCAGCGCGGTCGGGCGAGCAGGCCCCGGGGGCGGATCGAGTGGACCGGCTCGGTCGCACCGCCCTCTTCCCGCAGGATGTGGTTGGCCGCGAGGATGCCGGTGGCGGCGGACCGCTCCATCAGCGCGCTGGGGAAGTCGGTGTGGATGCCGTCGCCGGCCAGGTAGAGCCGGTCGGCGTCGGTGCGGACGCCGGGCCGCCCCGCGTGGCTGCCAGGCGGGAACGCGGGCGCCCGGGCCTCCACCCGGGCCCGCAGCTCGCGGATCCGCAGCCGCCCCGCCTCCGGCCAGAGGGGCCTCAGCTCGGTCCACATCCGTTCGGCCAACTCCTCGGCGGGTACGCCCGGTTCGCAGGCGTACGCGTGCAACTCCACCACCGCGCCGCCGTTGCGCTCCGCCCAGCGGCGGGACTCCTCCTCCAGCCGGTGGTAGAGCGTCACCGAGTCCAGGGTGGGCTGCCGGGAGACCCCGCTGAACACCGCCCGCCCGGGATCCACGTCCCCGGCGCACCAGTAGCGGGCCACCGCGTACGGGGGCCCGGGTCGGCCGAACGCGGGCATTCGCGTGACCAGGTCGGGAGCGGCTTCGGTGAGGATGGGGGAGGCCGCGACCAGCGCGGCGAGTGCCGGCGGGTCGACGGCGAGCACGACGTGCCGGGCCTCGTACGCGCCGGCGGTGCTCACCACCTGCCAGCTGGCGGCGTCGTGGTGCAGCCCGGTGACCGTGGCCTCGGTGACGACCCGGCCGCCGCGCTGCTCGATGTGCCGGGTGAGGGGCTGCCAGATCGACGTCGCGTAGTCCGCCGTGGGGCAGTCGAAGGCGAGCCCTTCCGGGTTGCCCAGCAGGTAGAAGTGGAACTGGGCGATCATTTCGGCGGCGGACATCTCCGCTTCGTGGTTGAAGAACGAGTGGGAGAAAACCTCGAAGAGCATCGCTCGGGCTCGGTCCGGCAGCCGGAGCGAGGTGAGCAGGGCGTCGGCGGTGGTGTCATCGAACTCGGCGTACGTCTGGATCGGGTCGTAGCGCAGCAGCGGCAGCGCGGCGTCCCGGTTCATCGCGCGCAGGTCCCGCAGGCGCAGGCTGGGGCTGCGGAGCAGGAGGGCGAGCAGGTTCGCTGGCGCCGCGGGCGGCAGCTTGCCGAACTCCTCGGTCGGCCAGCGCGCGGACAGGACCGGGTAGCGCGGGATCTGCCGGAGGAAGCCCAACGCCGGGTCGACCCGGCGGAGGATGTTCCGCCAGTTGTAGTACTGGCGGAAGAAGGCGTGGAACCCGTGTTCGTTGGTCCGAGTGCCGTCGGGCGAGGCCTCCGGCCATGCGCCGAGCCTTCCGCCGACGGTGGGGGCGGCTTCCAAGACGGTGACCGGAACTCCCCGCTCGGCCAGCACCACCGCGGCGGACATACCGGCGATTCCGCCGCCGACCACCACGGTGGGCGCGGGGTGCGGCAGCCGTGAGGAACCGCCGCCGGCGGGGTCCACCACGTGTTCGCGTACGCCGAGCAGCCGACCCGCCATTTGCGACAGCGCCATCGCCCCAGTTTGCCGGAGTCGTGCTGGCGTTGAGAATGGACTCGCGGTACTGATCCGTCGCACTCGTGATCACTGGGCTGCGCGAGCGCTACCGACTGTTTACCATGCGCCACATGACGGGGCCCTTCGATCGTGTGTGGTGGAGCGGCCGGCGGTTCCGAGGCAACAGCGACCCCTGGGCCCACTACGTGGTCTGCGGCCACGACGCACTGGCCTACTGGGTGGTCAAGTCGCTGCTCGGCACCGAGCCGCAGCTCGCCCGGATCCGGATCACGCTGGTGGTGCCCGAGCGGCAGCGGACGGACAGCCCCGACGGTCGAGATCTCGACGGCATCGAGGTCATCCGGGCCGACCGGCTCGACGAGGTGACGTTTCGCGATGCCCGCCTGGACCGGGCTGAGGGTTTGGCGCTGCTGCACCAGGACGACGTGGGCAACATGCACGCCGCGCTCTGTGCCCAGGAGGTGCAGCCGAGGCTGCGGTTGGTGGTGCGGATGTTCAACACCAGCCTGGCCAACGGGGTGCGAGAGATCTTCCCCGACTCGGCGGTGCTCTCCGACGCCGCGATGGCGGCCCCCGCCTTCGTCGCCGCCGCGTTGGGTGAGGTCGCGCCGGCGCACTTTCGGCACGGCGGGCGGACCCTCTATGTGGCCCGCCGCGCCGATCTCCGCGACACGAACGTCGTCTGCCCGGTGGCGGATACCCGGGACCCGCGGGAGGTCCGGGTCCTGCCTGCGGACGAGACCGCCGCCGACGTGGTGCTCGCTGAGGCGGCCGGTACGCCACCGGGAACCGAGGTGGCCGCGCGCCGACTGCGTCGGGCCCGGCGATGGCGCCGGCCGGTCTCGATGCTGCTCCGGGCGGTCCGTGGCTTCGCCACCCGCCGGATCGGTGTCGCCGTGTTGGTGCTGCTGGCGGTGATCGTCGTGCTCGGTGGCCTCTACGCCAGCACCGCCGAGGTGAGCTGGGGGCAGGCGCTCTACCTGACCCTGGTCACCGCCCTGAGCGGGCAGGACCCGGACGCTGCCAAGCCGGTCGGCGAGCAGATCCTCCAGGTGGTGCTCAATCTCTCCGGGCTGGCGCTGATCCCGTTGATCACCGCTGTGGTGGTGGACGGCCTCGTCAACGCCCGGCTGGCGCTGCACTCCGGTCGGCCCCTGACCGACCGTTCCGGGCACGTGGTCGTGGTCGGCCTCGGCAACATCGGCACCCGGGTGACCGCCCAACTCCGCGACTTCGGGGTCGAGGTGGTCGCCATTGACAAGCAGGCGGACGCGCGGGGCGCCGAGCTGGCCCGGCGGCTCGGTGTGCCGCTGGTGGTCGGGGACGCCTCCACCGAGGAGACCCTGCGTGCCGCCTCGGTCGGTACCTGCCAAGCCCTCGTCGTGGTCTCCACCGACGACGGGGTGAACTTGCGGGCCGCGCTGACCGCCCGCTCCCTGAACGACGACGTTCAGGTAGTGCTGCGGCTCTTTGACGGGCACTTCGCCGAGCGCGTCCAGCGGTCCTTCGGCATCGGCGTCTCGCGCAGCGTGTCGTACCTGGCGGCGCCGTCGTTCGCCGGTGCCCTGCTGGACCGTGCCGTCATCGCCACCATCTCGGTCGGCCGGCACGCCCTGTTGGTCACCGAGGTACCGGTCGCCGCCGGCTCCTCGCTCGAAGGCCAGCCGCTCGCCGCCGTTGGCCGGACGGGCAGTGTCCGGCTCCTCGCCCACGCCCGTTTCGGCCAGCGGTATGAGTGGGAGGTCGACCACCGGTTAGTGATTATGGCCGGGGACCGGTTGACGGTGGTTGCCCGCCGGGCCGGGCTGAACGCCCTGCTCCGTGCGACCGGCCCCCTCGATTCAGAGGTTTCCGAGCCCCCGGCCGGCTCGTCCCCGCAGGTCGCGGCACCCCCGGCCGGCTCGTCCCCGCAGGCCGCGGCACCCCCGGCCGGCTCGTCCCCGGAGGCCGTAACGCCCCCGGCTGGCCCGCCACTGCCGCGGGAGGGGGAGCAGGACGCTTCAGTTGGTCAACAACCCGACTCTTCCGACTAGCCCCGGGTCACCATCGATTGGTCAGGAGAGTGCGCCGCTGAGGACCTCGACCGCACCGGTGTCGAGGGAGTAGTAGGCGCTGACAATGGCGAGTTCCTGCTCTGCCACGAGCGGGGCGAGGTCCGGGTTAGAGCGCAGGTCGTTCGCGGTCAACTCGGCCTGGGCTCGGACCATGGCATCGACCGGGTCGTCACCCCCTGCTGCGGCTGCCTGTTCGTACGCCGGCTGCAGGGCCGTGACGATTTCCGCCAGGTTGCCGGGCAGTGTTTCGCCGTCACTAAGGGCGGCGTGCGCCGCCTTGATGGCGCCACAACGTTGATGACCGAGGACCACGATGAGCGGCGTGCCGTTGGCCAGCGGCCCGTACTCGACAGAACCGGTGACCACCGGGCTGACCACCTCGGCCCCGGTGCGCGTCGCGAAGAGGTCGCCCAGGCCGACGTCGAAGATGAGCTCCGGTGGCACCCGCGAGTCAATGCAGGAGAGGACGGCCGCGAAGGGCTTCTGCTCTTGGGCTAGGGCCTGACGCCGGGCCGGGTCCCGGTTGGGGTTCTGCGGTTCGCCCTTTACCCACCGCTGGTTGCCCTCCAGTAGCCGCTCGAGTGCTGCCTCGGGTGTGGTGGGCGGCGCTTCGGGTGATGCGCTGTTCGCTGCCGAGGGTTCCTCCGTCGATGAGCAGCCCGCGAGCGCGGCCACGGTGCCGACAAGCGCACCGGAGAGCAACATCCTCCGATTCGGGCGTACAACTTTATTCATTAATTTCCCCTGAACTAGTTTATAGTCAGACTCTCACCTTTAGCAGGGGAATTATACGTCGAAGCTCCCATAGACGGACACAGCGGGCGTATTCTCGGTGATCCGCTGGCGGCAGGTGGTGGGTTTGGCGCGTAGCCCCTCGCCGCCGCCGGACGGGCAGCTCCACGCCTCGATCCGCGCGATAGCGGTCCGAGTCAGTCCGCGTGCTCGGCGGTCCGCCTCCGATGGTCCTGGTCGATCCTCCTGGGCAGCGGAATGTCATCCCAGGGCACCCGATGCAGCACCCGGTCCAGCAGGAGGCCGAGGAGCAGCCCGGCGATCGAGTCGGTCAACCAGTGCCAGCCCAGATACATGGTCGTGGTGAACACCACCAGGGGCGGGACGACCCGTACCGCGATGGCGAGCCGGGGTGGCAACGTGCGACCGTACGTCTCCAGCAGCCGGGCGAGGAGCAGGACGATCACGCCGTACCAGATGATCGTGTTGACGACGTGGCCGGACGGGTAGGAGCGGGCGAACTGCAGCGGCAGCTCGTGCTGGAAGAGCGGCAGGGTCTGCTCCGGCGCGAGGAAGGGTTCGCGCACGCTGGCGCTGGGCGCGGGCCGGGCCGTCGTCACCTTGAGCGCGCCGACGACGAGGTTGATCAGCACGAGCCCGGCGACCGGCGGCAGCAGCGGGCGGGCGGAGCGGTGTCGCACGGCGAGCAGAACGCCGAGCCCGACGGCGGTCAGGGTCAGCGGGCCGCCCTGGCCGAGATAGTTGAGGAGCCACGCGATCCAGTACGCCGGGGCCGGGCGGTGCGCATCCGACCAGTCGGCCACCGCCCGGTCGAGGTCGAAGAGGTGACCGGCGGCGAGGGCGGCGGTCAGAGCCACCAGACCGGCGAGGAGTAGCCCGTCGAACCACCAGCCGGCCGGGTGGACCGGCCGGAGCCGTACCGCTCGCCACCGGGTCGTCACCTGCCGCATCTCGGCCACGCTACCGGCCCGCGCGGCCCCCGGCCGGACCCGGTGGCTGTGTGCCGAACCACGCGGGGAGGCGTTCCGGCGGGGGAGGGCGCAAACTGGAGTGCGTGCGGATCACCTCGGCTCTCGTTGACCCGGCGCTGCTCGATCTTCCCTGGTCGACCCCGCTGGTGGAGTGGCCGGCGCAGCACCTGGTGGCGCTGCCGCAGGGCATCTCTCGACATGTTGTCCGGTTCGTCCGACTTGGCGGTTACGTGTACGCGGTCAAGGAGACCGGTGAGCGGGTGGCCGAGCGGGAGTACGACCTGCTGCGGGCCCTGGAGCGGATCGACTTCCCGACCGTGGAGGCGGTGGCGATCGTCGCCGACCGGCAGACCGAGGCCGGGGAACCGTTGGACCCGGTGTTGATCACCCGGCACCTCCAGTTCTCCCTGCCCTACCGGGCGCTCTTCTCGCACACGTTGCGCCCGGAGACGATGCAGCGGCTCCTCGACGCGTTGGCCGCGCTGCTGGTACGGATGCACCTGACCGGCTTCTTCTGGGGCGACTGCTCGCTGTCGAACACGCTCTTCCGTCGGGACGCGGGCGCGTTCGCGGCCTACCTGGTGGACGCGGAGACCGGGGTGCTGCACCGCTCGTTGTCGAACGGGCAGCGCGGCGAGGACCTGGAGATCGCCCGGGTGAACATCTTCGGTGAGGCGCTGGACCTACAGGCGGCCGGGCTGCTGCACGAGTCGATCGACCCGGCGGCGGTCTGCGAGGAGGTCGTGCAGCGGTATGAGCGGCTGTGGCATGAGATCACCTACGAGCAGCAGATCGAGCGGGAGGCGCGGCACGACATCGAGGGCCGGATCCGTGGGCTCAACGAGCTGGGCTTCGACGTAGCCGAGATCGCCGTGTCGACGATCGACGACGGGCGGTATCTGGTGCGGCCGAAGGTGGTCGACGCCGGCTACCACACCCGGCGGCTGCTGCGCCTGACCGGCCTGGACGCGGAGGAGAACCAGGCTCGTCGGCTCCTCAACGACCTGGACGCCTACCGGGCCGAGAGCGACCTGGTCGATGAGCAGCAGGCGGCGCACCGCTGGCTGACCGAGGTCTTCGAGCCGGTGGTCCGCGCCGTACCGGCACACCTGCGCCGCAAGCTGGAACCGCAGGAGATCTTCGCGCAGATCATCGAGCACAAGTGGCTGCTCTCCCAGCGGGCCGGCCGGGATGTTGGCATGGCCCCGGCGGTGCAGTCGTACCTCGGGGACGTGCTGGCGCACCGCCCCGACGAGCAGGCGGTGCTCGGGGTGGAGATCCCGCCCCCGGGCTGACCGGCGGCCGGCGCCGGCGTGGTCCGGCATCGCCCGCGTCGGCTGGGTCAGTCCAGCCAGGTGCCGGCGCGCATCACCCGGACCACGTTCAGGTCGTCGTCGAGCACCACCAGGTCCGCTCGGAGACCGGGTTGGAGGGCGCCGACCTGATCGCCGAGACCGATCGCACGGGCGGGCGTGGTGGTCACCATCCGGGCGGCCTCCGAGACGGCGACCCCGGTGGCGACCGCGTTCCGGAAGGCGGCATCCATCGTCAGCGTGCTGCCGGCGACCGCCCCATCGCTGGCGAGCCGGGCCACGCCGGCAGCCACGGTGACCCGCTGGCCGCCCAGCTCGTACTCGCCGTCGGGCTGGCCGGCGGCGGCCATCGCGTCGGTGACCAGGGCGGTCCGCTCCACACCGGCGGTGGTGGTGGCGAAGGCGAGCATGCCGTCGTGTAGGTGCACTCCGTCGGCGACCAACTCGCAGACCACGGAGGGGGCTTCCAGCAGGGCGATCACCGGCCCTGGCTCCCGGTGGTGCACCGGGCGCATCCCGTTGAACAGGTGGGTGGCGACGCTGGCGCCGGCGGCGATGGCGGCCTGGGTCTGCTGGTACGTGGCGTCGGTGTGGCCGACCGCCGCGGTCACCCCGTGGGCGGTGAGCAGCTTGATCGCCGCGGTCGCTCCCTCGCGCTCCGGGGCGAGGGTGACCATCCGGATCGTCCCGTGGCCCAGCTCCAGCAGCTCGGTCAGCTCCTCGGTTGAGGGGTCGCGTAGGTACGCCGGGTTCTGCGCCCCGCAGCGGGCCGCGGAGAGGTACGGACCCTCGAAGTGGATTCCGGCGAGCACCCCTTCGGCCACCAGCGGCCGGTAGGCGGTGGTGGCGGCGCGCATCAGCTCGAACGGCGAGCTCACCAGGCTGGCCAGCAGGGTGGTGGTGCCGTGTCGGAGGTGGAAGCCGGTGGCGGCGCGGGCCTCGTCGGCGTCTCCGGTGGTGAAGGTGTGCCCACCGCCGCCGTGGGTGTGAATGTCCACGAAGCCGGGGAGGATCCAGTGCCCGTCGCGCCCGGACGGGTACTCGGCGACCGCGGTGATCTGCTCGTTGTTGATCTCTACGCAGCCCTGGTGGATCACTCCGGCCGGGGTCACCACCCTGCCGGTCACCCGTACCGTCATCGCTTCTCCAGGCTGTCGAGGGCGAGCAGGGCGGCGCCGATGCAGCCCGCCTCGGCACCGAGGGCCGCCGGGACCAGCCGCGGCTCGCGGTGGAAGGTCATCCGGTCGTGTAGTGCGGCCCGCAGCGGGTCGAGAAGTTGGGCGTCGGCACGGGCCAGCCCGCCGCCGAGCACGACCGTCTCCACGTCGAAGAGCGCCTGGCCGATGGCGAGGCCGTCGGCGAGGGCCGTGACCGCCTCTGTCCAGACCTGCTGGGCCAGCGGGTCGCCGGCGGCGGCGCGGGCGGCCACCTCGGCCGCGCTCGGCCCCGGTGTGCTGTCGGCCAGCTCCGCATAGCGGCGGGCGACCGCCGAGGCGGACGCGATCGCCTCCAGACAGCCCACCTGCCCGCAGCCGCAGCGTGGTCCGCCGGGGCGGACCAGGATGTGGCCGAGCTCCCCGGCAGCTCCGTGCGCCCCGGTGGCGGCTGTTCCGTCGATCACATGAGCGGCGGCGATGCCGGTGCCGATGGCGACGAAGAGGACGTGTCGGTCGGCCCGGCCGGCGCCGAGGCGCGCTTCGGCGACACCGCCGACGCGGACATCATGGCCGAGCACCGCCGGCATCCCGAGCCGGGTCGTGGCCAGGGCCCGCAGCGGCACGTCGCGGAAGCCGATGTTGGACGACCAGATCGCCACCCCCGCCGCTTCGTCGATGACGCCCGGGGCAGCGAGGCCGAGCGCCACCGGGGTGAGCCCGTCGTGGCGGGCCGTGTCCGCCAGGGCCGCGGCGACGTCGAGGATGGTGTCGACCACCGCCACCGGGCCGCGCGCGGTCTGGGTCGGGTGGTGCTCGGTGCGCGCGACCGCGCCGTCCCGATGCACCAGAGCGCACTTCATACCGCTGCCGCCAACATCGATGGCGACCACGACCTGCTGTCGGTCGGGTACGCCGACCGGAGCGCCCGGCGCCCCGCCCAGCTCCCCGCTGCTCATGCCAGAACCACGGAGCGGGCGAGGTGCCGCGGTGCGTCAGGGTCGAGGCCACGGCTGGTGGCGAGCGTGACGGCGAAGCGCTGCGCCAGGATCAGGTCGGCCATCGGGTCCAGTGGTGTGCGACCGGCGGCCCAGTTTCCAATCACGCTGCGGCACCCGTGGGTGCGGCTGTGCACGAAGGCGGCGCCGGTGGCTGCCACATCCTCCGCAAGCCCCTCGGGCAGCTCCCCGAAGGCCCAGACCAGCCGGCCCGGTGCGGCGACGGAGATCGGGCCGTGCCGGTAGTCCATGGCCGGGTACGCCTCGGCCCAGAAGGTGGCGGCCTCGCGGCACTTCAGCGCCGCCTCGTGGGCCAGCCCGACGGTCCACCCCCGGCCCAGGAAGGTGACCTGTTCGATCTGGGCGGGGTCGATCGGTAGGGGGGCGCGCACCGCCACCTCGGCGTCGGCGGAGAGCGCGGGGATGTTGTCGCCCAGGTGGGCACGGAGCAGGGCCAGCGCGGTCGTCGCGAAACGGGTCTGCACCACCGCGCGTTCGTCGGCGAAGGCCAACGGCACCGTGGCGTCGGCCAGGTCGGTGGCCGGGGCAGCGGGGTCACCGACCAGGACGGTGGTGGGCAGCACTCCGCGGAGCGCGGCGAGCAGATCGGTCACCTCGGTGGTGGTGCCGGAGCGGGTGATCGCGATCAGCCGGTCGTAGCGGCGGCCGGCGGGGAATTCGCTGGCCTGGAAGGCGTCGGTCTCGCCGTGGCCGGCGCGCTCGCGGCGGGCGGCGTAGGCCATCGCCATGAACCAGGAGGTGCCGCATCCCACGACGGCGACTCGCTCGCCGGGCTGGGGCAGCCGGTCGACCACCGAGGTGGCCAGCCGTGCCGCGGTCCGCCAGCAGTCGGGTTGACTCGCGATCTCCATGTCGACGTACGACATCAGGGTTCTCCAGAAACGTGCGCGATTTGGCTCGTTAGGCCCGGCTTTCGCGCGCTATTGTGCGCCGATTTGGGTGGTGATGGCAACCAGGCCGGGGATCGAGCAGAACTGGCGTTGCCTTTACGTAGTTTCGCGCACTAGTGTGCACGCACAATCACCAATCGTGCAGCCGCTGGAGGGCTCGGGGTGGACCGGTACGCGAGATGGAACGCCCTGCTCGAGATGCTGACCGACAGTGGACGGGTCAGTGTCGAGGGGGCCGCCGAGCGCCTGGCCGTCTCGCAGGCCACCATCCGTCGGGACTTCGACCAGCTCGCCCAGCAGCAGATGATCACGCGTACCCGGGGCGGGGCGGTCGCCAACGGCGTCTCGTATGACCTGCCGCTGCGGTACAAGTCCGCGAAGCACTCGGCCGAGAAGCAGCGGATCGGCGCGGCGGCCGCCGCGCTGGTGTCCCCGGGCACGGTGGTCGGCCTCAACGGCGGCACCACCAGCACCGAGGTGGCGCGGGCGCTGGCCGTACGGCCGGATCTGAACACCAACTCCGAGGGTGCCCAGCTCACCGTGGTCACCAACGCCCTCAACATCGCCAACGAGCTGCTGGTCCGGTCCCGGATGAAGGTCGTGGTCGCCGGTGGGGTGGTGCGACCGAAGTCGTTCGAGCTGGTCGGCCCGCTGGGTGGGGCCCTGCTGCGCGAGGTCACCCTGGATGTGGCCCTGCTCGGGGTGGACGCGGTTGACCCGCAGCTCGGCGCCGCCGCCCATCATGAGGGGGAAGCGGCGATGAACAGCCTGATGGTGGCGCGGGCGAAGCGGGTGGTGGTGATCGCCGACTCGTCCAAGCTGGGTGGCCACGCCTTTGCCCGGATCTGCCCGGTGGACCGGATGGAGACCCTGGTCACTGACTCCGGTGCGGCGCCCGAGGTGGTCGCCGCCTTCCGCGCCGCTGACGTGCGGGTTGTCTGCGCCTGAATCGTACGAGCAAACCTCCTATCACCGCTTTCCGCCACGATGCACGGATTGGGTATTGCGCAAAGGGTAGTACCGCGTATTGTGTCGTGAGTACCGCCAACGGGGAGGTGCAGCTTGACGGCTGTCCTGGAAATAGAAGGTCTGCAAAAGTCCTATCGAAGTCGAAGGCGCGGCACCCGCAACGCGCTCGACGGCTTTGACATGCGGGTGGAGTCGGGCCAGGTGCACGGCTTCCTCGGCCCGAACGGGTCGGGTAAGACGACCACCCTTCGTACGCTGCTCGGTCTCATCCGGCCCGATGGCGGTCGGATGAGACTGCTCGGGCACGAGGTCCCGGCCGACCTGTCAGTGGTCGCCGGTCAGGTCGGCGCGATCGTCGAGAGCCCACAGTTCTTCCCACACTTCACCGCCCGGGACACCCTGTCCCTGCTGGCCACCGCGGGCGAGGTCCGCTCCACCCGGGTCGACGAGGTGCTGGAGTTGGTGGGGCTGCGAGACCGGTCCCGGGAGCGGGTGAAGACCTACTCGCTCGGCATGAAGCAGCGGCTGGCCGTCGCCTCCGCCCTGCTGAAGGAGCCGCGACTGCTGATCCTGGATGAGCCCGCCAACGGGCTGGACCCGGGTGGCATCCGGGAGATGCGGGCGTTGATGCGGAACTTGTCCGAAGCGGGCACCACGGTGCTGCTCTCCAGCCACATCCTCGCCGAGATCCAACTGATCTGTGACTCGGTCACGATCATCTCGTTGGGCCGCCGGGTCGCGTTCGGCCCGGTGGAGAAGGTGCTGGCGGCCCACTCGGCCGGCACCGTCCGGGTGCGCCTGGAAGCGGTGGCCGACCTGCCGGAGGCGAGTGAGGCGCTGACCCGGGCTGGGTTCCACGTCACCCGGGAGCCGGGCCATCTGCTGCTCGCCGGGGTGGAGGAAGCCGCCATGGTGACCCGCCTCCTCGCCGGTCAGGGCCTGTACGTCAGCGAGCTGGTCTGGGTCGACGCCGATCTGGAAAGTGTCTTCCTCGACCTGACCGCCACCGCCCCGGCCCCAGGCCAAAGCCGGCAGGTTGACCAGCCGGCGCGGCCCGCGGCGGTGGGTCAGCGCAGCACAGGAGGGTGGGGCGCGTGAGTCTCTACCGTGCGGAACTACGCCGGCTGGTGCTGCGGCGCCTCACCCGCTGGGCGACCGTGCTGGGCCTGGCGGTGTTGGCAACCGTGGCCATCGGGGTCTTCCTGTCGAACCAGAAGATCGACGACGCGGCCCGGGCCAAGGCCGAGGTGGCCGCCGAGCAGTACTGGCAGCAGCAGGTGCGGCAGACCGAAGAGATTCGGGCCGAGTGCGAGCAGGCGGCGGCCCGGGGTGACCAGTCGGATCGCTTTCCCCCGGACTGTTCCCAGATCTCGCCCCCACCCCAAGACGTCTACCTGGCCGAACAGTACCTACCAGCCACCTTCGACTTTCGGGCCAGCTTCGGCGGGACGTTGATCGCGCTCGCGGCGATCCTGGCCCTGGTCGGTTTCGTGGTGGGCTCCTCCTTCGTGGGCGCCGAGTGGAACACCGGCGGCATGATGACCATGCTGTTGTGGCGGCCGAAGCGGGTGAGCGTTCTGCTGACCAAGCTGGCGGCCCTGCTCACCGGGCTGCTGGCGTTGGCGGTGACCACGACGGTGCTCTGGTTCGGCAGCTTCTGGCTGATCGCCAGCACGCGCGGCAGCACCGCAGGGATGACCACCGGCGCCTGGCAGTCCTTCGCCCTGACCAGCTTGCGTGGCGTGGTGCTCGCCTTGGTCGCCGCCGTTCTCGGTTTTGGGCTGGCCTCGCTCGGCCGGCACACCGCGATGGCGCTGGGCGGCGCGGTCGGGGTGGTGGTGGTCGGGCAGTTCGGTCTCGGAGTGCTGCTCAGCCTGACCGGAGCGAAGTTTGTCGAGGCATGGCTGCTTCCCACGTACGTGCAGGCCTGGATGCAGAAGGAGGTCGTCCTCCAGGACTGGCAGACGTGTCGGGTCAATCCCTTCGGTCAATGCGATCCGGAGACCCTGACCCTCACCTGGCAACACACGTCCGGGCTACTCGTGGCGGGGCTGGTGCTCATCCTCGGCGGGGCGTGCTGGGCGATTCGTCGTCGGGACGTCTCCTGACGCCCGCCGAACCGCCCCCGGACCGCGCTCGTCGGACAGGCTCGCCCGTCCGGTGAGGCCGTCCGGTGAGCCCGCTCGCCGGCCGGCCCGCCGCGCCGCTCGGCTGGCCGTCTCGTGCGGCTGGCCGAGCGGCGCACTAGGCTGAGGCACCCCCGGGCCGGCCGTACCGGGCCGACCGCCCTCGCGAGGAGTGTCATGCCGTCCGACACCGCCCCGACCGCCGCCGAGCCCTCCGGTGACGGGCGACCTGGCGATGGGCGTGGGCGCTCGGTCGTACCGCCGCCCCGGCCGGTGCCCGAGGTGGAGGCCGTCGCGTCGGCCAGCCTCGAGCCGGACGCCGTGGGGGTTGACGGTGGTGCGCCGGGGGAGGCCGTCGGCGGTGCGCCGTCGACCGACGCCGCGCCAGGGGAAGCCGTCGGCTCGACCGCCGGGCTGACCGAGCGGGAGCGCGACATCCTCGACTTCGAGCAGCAGTGGTGGCGGCACCCGGGCGCCAAGGAACAGGCGATCCGAGACCGGTTCGGCTGCACCGCCACCCGCTACTACCAACTGTTGAACGCGTTGCTGGACAACCCGGCTGCCCTGGCGGCCGAGCCGCTCCTGGTGGGGCGGCTGCGCCGCCTGCGCTCAGCCCGAGCCCGCGACCGACGTCGCTGAGGGGCCGGCACGACCGGCCCCTGCGGCCAGGTCAGCGCTTTTCGTGCATGCGCAGGCCGTTGCCGATGGCGAAGAAGGTCGGAGCCCACTCGCCGATGAAGATTCCCCAGCGGTCGGCGCGGGCCATGCCCGCCCGCTCCAGATGCTTGGAGAGGAACCAACTGCCAAACGACAGGCCAATGCTTACGAAACCCGCGAGATAGGCGTGCTCGGCTCGGAAGCCGGTCTCGTGTAGGCGCTGCAACATCCGCGATCCCCCTGTCGCAAAGGTCGGCTCGTGCCACGGAAGCCCGGCGGGCCACCAGTGCTGACGCTACCTTCTGCCGTGGTGGGGGACGGAGGATTCAGCAACGGAGTGTGAGGAAGATTCAGATAGGGCCAACTGGCTGATCCCTTCGTCCGGATCGTCAGTCCGCCCCGATTGAGCTGGACGCTCGCTGATCGGCCCGGCACACTGCCTCACGTGGCGAGTGATGTGCGGTTGGAACCGGTGAGTGAACGGAACCTCGAGTCGTTGCTCTCCGTAGCTGCGGCCGAGGCGGATCCGGCCGATGTCATGCCGCCGGTCGAGGCGCCGGCCGGCTGGTCGTACGCCCGGCGGGAGGCGTTCCGCGAGTTCCACCGGGCCAGCTTCGCCGGGTTGCCGGGCCCGACCCGCACCCGGATGTACGCCGTCCTGGCCGCCGGCGAGGTCGTCGGGGTGATCCGGATGACTCGCTGCGACGAGCCGGAGGCGGTCGAAACCGGGCTGTGGCTGGGGCGTTCGGCGCGGGGCCGCGGGATCGGATCGGCCGCGCTCCGGGAACTACTCCACAAGGCCGCCGCGGCCGGCATGCGCCGGGTGGTCGCGGCTACCACCCCCGACAACCGGGGTGCGCTCTCCGTTCTCATCACCTGCGGCGCGCGGCTGCGCGAAGCGGACGGCCAGGTCCACGCCGAGCTGTCGCTGGACGCCACGCCGACTGCTCACTGACGTTTCCGCGCGTACTCGGCCAGCCAGGTGACCTGGGCCGGGTCCAGGGAGGGGCGTACGCGGGTGCGGGCGACCGCGACGTGGGCGGTGGTCACCGTCGCCGCGGCGAGCGATTCGCGCATCGCGGCGAGCGCCGCCTCCCGGACCAGCGCCGCGCAGTCCGCGGCGGAGAAGCCGTCCAGGTCTCCGGCGAGCGCGCCGAGATCCACCTCTGGTGCGAGCGGCACGGTGCGCGACGCCGCCCGCAGGATCTCCGCGCGTCCCGCCTCGTCCGGCGGCGGGACGTAGACCAGCCGCTCCATCCGGCCGGGACGCAGAAGAGCCGGGTCGACCAGGTCCGGGCGGTTGGTCGCACCGACCACAACCACGTTGCGTAAGGATTCCACTCCGTCTAGTTCGGTGAGGAGGGCGGCCACCACCCGGTCGGCCGTACCGCCGTCGGTGGCCAGACCGCGTACCGGCGCCAGCGCGTCCACCTCGTCCAGGAAGACCAGCGTCGGCGCGGCCTCCCGGGCCCGGCGGAACAGCTCCCGCACCGCGCGCTCGCTCTCACCCACCCACTTCGACAGCAGCTCGGCGCCCTTCACCGCGAGCACGTTCGCCCGGCCGGAGCCGGCCAACGCCGTCACCAGGTACGTCTTGCCGCAGCCCGGGGGGCCGTAGAGCAGGACCCCGCGGGGCGGCTGCACCCCCAGCCGCGCGAAGGTGTCCGGATTGGTGAGGGGCCACAGCACCGACTCGGTCAGGGTCTGCTTGACCTCGGCTAGGTCCCCCACGTCGTCGAGGGTCACCGATGCCAGCTCCAGGGTCGACGCGGCCATCGTGGTCGGGCGGACCACCGCCAGCGCCGCGTGCAGGTCGGCCATCGTCATGCGGGGTTGCTCGACCGTCTTCTGCCGCAGGGCGGCCCGGACCCCCGCTTCGCGGACCAGCGCGGCCAGGTCGGCGGCGACGAAACCGGGCGTACGTGCCGCGACCTCGTCCAGCCGTACGTCCTCGGCGAGCGGCACCGGTCGGGTCAGCACCCCGAGCTGCTCCCGGCGCAGGGCGGCGTCCGGTAGCGGGACGCTGATCCGCAGCGAGAGCAGGTCCGGGGCACGCAGGGCGGGGTCCACGGCGTCGAGACGGCTGGTGGTGCAGACCACGGCGGCTCCGGCCGCGACGGCCTCGGCCACCACCTGGCGGAAGACGGTGGCCACCGGGCCGGGCGCGGCTGCCGGGGCGAGCGCCTCCACATCGGTGACCAGCAGGACGGCGGGTTCGTCAACGCGTACCGCGGCGGCGGCGGCCCGCAGTTGCTCGGCGGCGGCCGAGTTGGTCAACGCGGCGAGCTCCGGCCCCCAGAGCGGCCGAACCCGCGCACCGACCCGGTCGGCGACCGCGCGCACGAGCGCGGACTTGCCGGACCCGGCCGGGCCGTCGAGGAGCACCCCGAGTGCCACCGTGGTGCCGAGCCGGCGCAGCACCGCACCGCGGTGGAAGCCGAGGTCGAGCAGCTCGGTCAGCTCCTCGGCCTGGGCGCGCAGCCCGGGTAGCTCCTCCACTGTGGGCGCCGTCGGGCCGGTCGTCTCCGTCGGCTCGGCGTCCCGTGCCCCGGTGGGCGAGGCGGCCCGGGGCAGGGCCTCGGCGGGGGAGAGTGCCCGGGACGCCGCCAGGCCGTGAGTGGCGGGGCCGTGCTCCCACCCGACGGTGGTCTCCATCGTGACCAGCGCCGCCGACGCCGGTGCGGCGGCGGTGACGGTGAGCAGGGTGCTGGTCCAGGCGTAGCCGACCCGGTTGGCCAGGCTCTGTCGGGCCGCCGTCAGGAGGCCACGTAGCGCCGGGTCGGGCAGCGCCTCCGGGGGCAGCGCCTCCGGGGGCGGCAACTCCTGCGGCAGCAGCGAGATGTCGTCGCCGGGGGTGACCACCTTGCCGAGGAGGGCGAGCCGGAGCAGCTCCGGGGAGATGGCCGCGACCACCTGCGGCGCGCCGGTGAGCACCACCCGGGTGGCGGCGGTGACCGGGGTGGGGCCGACGGTGACCTCACCGCCGTCGCGCAGGCCAAGGTTGCCCAGGGTCAGGTCGTCGGCGTATAGCAGCCCGGGGGTGGCCTCCGGCTCACTCGCCGCGGCACGGGCGGCGGTGACCCGCCGACCGGCCAGCCGGACCGGGTCGCCGGGGTGGATCCCCAGCGTGGTGAGCACCTCCGGGTGCAGCCGCACGACGCCCCGTCGGGCGTCGAGCGCGGCTGGCTGTCGGCTGGCGGTGAGTACGAGCTCCGGTCCCCCCACCCACCGAACCCTAGCCGGTGCGCGGAAGGGGTCTCGGTAACCGCTGCGGTGGCGCGACAGCCGTCCCCAGGTCCCGGTACGGCGCTGGTCGTGGTGGACCTGGCTCGGCTTCGGCGCGGACTCGGCACCCGCCTGCTTTGCCAATTTGGCAAGGACCTTTGCGAGCTCGGGTGGTGCTGCCGGAGGGTGGCACTTCCGCGTAATCCGGTTATCGGCAGAGGAGCCTGTGATGACTGACTTGGACGCCATCTTCAACGTTGACTACTGGGACCAGCGATACAGCGCGACCGGGCAGGTGTGGAGCGGCGACCCCAATCCCGTGCTCGTCGAGGAGGTCGCCCCCCTTGCCCCTGGTACGGCCCTGGAGGTGGGTTGCGGCGAGGGCGCGGACGCCATCTGGCTGGCGGAACACGGCTGGCAGGTCACCGGCGTGGACTTCTCCGCGCAGGCCCTCGCCCGCGCCGCCGAGCGCGTACCCGCCTCCCTGGCCGAGCGACTGCGGTGGCAGCGGGCGGACATTCGCGACTGGCAGCCCGACGACGGCCCCCGCTATGACCTGGTAGCCACGTCCTACCTGCACTTCCCCGGGGCGCTGCGGCGACGGGTGTTCGCCACGCTCGCCACCCGGGTGGCCCCGGACGGCCACCTGCTGATCGTCGGGCACCACCCCAGCGACCTGGACACCGCCGTGCGCCGACTACAGGAACCTGACCTGCTGTACACGGCCGACGAGTTGGCGCAGGCCCTGCCCGCCGACGACTGGGAGGTGCGTACCCGCGCTGCCCGCCCGCGCGCCGCCACCACACCGGACGGCACGCCGGTGACCATCCACGACACCGTGCTCACCGCCCGCCGCATCGGTTGATGTCGGCAGCACCGGACCGGCGCCCAGTCCCGCACCGGACCGGCGCCCAGCCAGCGTTGGTAGCCGGGGCCGGTCGCGAGCCCGGCCCCGGACCGGTGCTCTCCGCCGACAGTGGTGCGTTCTGTGTTCACTCAGGCAATCCTCAGCTTTCCCCCCGTAGCGTGTGCCACATGAGATCGCCGTCACCGGCCGCGTGGATCCGGCGCGCCCTGTCCACCCGTCGGCGTGCGCTGGCCGCGGCGGCGGCGGTGGTCGTCGTCCTGCTCGCCGCCGGAGTCGCCGGGACCCTCCGGCCCGCCGAGCCGGACCTGCGCACCGAGGCGGCGCTGATCACCGTCCGGTCCGGGCCGAGCGGCGACGAGCCGGTCGAGCTGGACACCACGCTGTATCTGCCCCCCGCCGCGGCCGCCGACGCCCCGGTGCCGGCGGTGCTGCTCGCGCACGGCTTCGGCGGCACCAAGGAGTCGGTCCGCGCCGACGCCGAGGAGTTCGCCGGCCGCGGGTACGCGGTGCTGACCTGGACCGCGCGGGGCTTCGGCCGTAGCGGCGGGCAGATCCACCTGGACCACCCGGACTACGAGGTCCGCGATGCGCAGCGCCTGCTGGACTGGCTGGCCGCCCGCCCGGAGGTCGTCACCGACGCCACCGGTGACCCACGGGTGGGGGTGGTCGGTGGCTCCTACGGCGGCGCGCTGGCGCTGCTGCTCGCCGCGCAGGACCAGCGGGTCGACGCGATCGTACCGATGATCACCTGGAACGACCTTGCGCGCTCCTTCCTGCCGGAGCAGAGCGGCGAGGGGCCGGAGCAGGGGGTGTTCAAGAAGGGCTGGGCCGGGCTCTTCTTCGGCAGCGGCGGCAACCCCGGCCCCGCCCCCCTCGGTGGCTCCGGCCCGCCCGGCGGCCTTGCCCCCGGTGGCGGTTCCGTGCCCGGCGGCTCCCTCCCGGAGAACGCGGCCACCACGGCCGGCGCCGTTGACCCCTCCTGCGGGCGGTTCGCCGCCGACGTGTGCGCCGCGTACCTGCGGATCGCCACCACCGGGCGGGCCGACCCGGACGCCGTCGCACTGCTGCGCCGCTCCAGCCCGGCCGGGAAGCTCGACCGGGTCGAGGCGCCGACGCTGCTGGTGCAGGGGGCGGCCGACACCCTCTTCTCGCTCACCGAGGCGGACGCGAACGCCCGGGAAATCGCCGCGACCGGCACCCCGGTCCAGGTGGCCTGGTTCACCGGCGGGCACGACGGCGGCGACGGCCCGAAGACCGACTCGGACCGGGTGCTGCACCTGACCGTGCGGTGGCTCGACCACTACGTCAAGGGCGAGGGCGCGGCCCCTGCCGACGACTTCACCTTCTCCCGGATCGCCGGGTTCGACGCCCTCGACCGGGGTCTGGTCGCCACCGGCTTCCGCGCCACCGGCTACCCGGGCGTTGACGGCACCGGCCAGCAGCCGGTGTCGGTGAGCGGTCCGGCGCAGTCCATCGCCAACCCGCCGGCCGGCAACCCGGCCGCGATCTCGTCGGTGCCCTTCGCCGGGGAGCTCTCGTCGCTGCTCGACGGGGTCGCCGGGGACATCCCCGGCCAGCACGCCCGGTTCGAGTCCGCACCGTTGCCGGCGGCGGTGGACGTGGTCGGAGCGCCGACCGTCTCCATCCGGGCCGCGTCCCCGACCGGCACGGCTGTGCTCTTCGTCAAGCTCTACGACGTTGCCGCAGACGGGTCAGCGACCCTGCCGAACGGGCTGGTCGCGCCGATCCGGCTGGAGGGGCTACCGGCGGCCGTCGAGGACGCCGAACCGGTCACCGTCACCCTGCCGGCGATCGTCCGCCGGGTCGAGGCCGGGCACCGGGTGCGGGTCGTGGTGGCGACCTCCGACCAGGCGTACGCCACCCCGGTCGAACCGGCCGTCTACAGCGTGGCTCTGGCGAGCGGGGCGGTCACCCTGCCCACGGTCGCCAGCGAGCCGATCCCCACCGACGCCGTCGTCTGGCGCTGGGTACTCGCCGGGCTGCTCGCCACGATCGCGGTCGGGCTCGTCGTGGTCGTCGCCGTCCTCCGCCGCCGGCACCGGCGTCGGGAGAGCCGGGTCCACCCGGCGTACGCGGGCGTCCCGCTCGCCGTCCGGGAACTGCGCAAGGAGTACGCGGACGGCTTCGTCGCCGTCTCCAACGTCGACTTCGAGGTGCACCCCGGGCAGGTGGTGGGCCTGCTTGGGCCGAACGGCGCGGGCAAGACCACCACCTTGCGGGTGCTGATGGGGCTGACCCAGCCGACCGCCGGCGAGGTCTATGTCTTCGGGCACCGGCTGGTGCCGGGCGCCCCGGTGCTGTCCCGGATCGGAGCCCTGGTGGAGGGCCCCGGCTTCCTGCCGCACCTGTCCGGGCTGGACAACCTGACGGCGTACTGGCGGGCGACCGGGCGGCCGTGGGCCGACGCGCACTTCGACGAGGCATTGGAGATCGCCGGACTGGGCACGTCGGTGCACCGGAAGGTCCGGACCTACAGCCACGGCATGCGGCAGCGGCTGGCGATCGCGCAGGCGATGCTTGGCCTGCCGGAGCTGCTGGTGCTCGACGAGCCGACCGACGGCCTGGACCCGCCGCAGATCGCCGAGATGCGCCGGGTCCTGCGGCGGTACGCCACCGGAGGCCGGGCGGTGCTGGTCTCCAGCCACCTGCTCGCCGAGGTGGAGCAGACCTGCACCCACGCCGTGGTGGTGACCAAGGGGCAGATCGTCGCGTCCGGCCCGGTCGAGGAGATCGTCGGCGAGTCGCCGAGCGTCCTGCTTGAGGTCACCGACCCGGTGGCCGCGCGGGCGGTGCTGGACCGGCTGGCGGGCGTCTCGGTGCTGCCCGACGGCGACGGGCAGCTCGTGGTGGACACCAACGGCACCGCCCGCAGCGAGGTGGTCGCCGAGCTGGTGCGGGCCGGTATCGGAGTGGACCGGGTGGTGCCCCGGCGGCGCCTGGAGGACGCGTTCCTGGCCCTGGTCGGCGAGAACTCTCGGGGAAGCGGGGATCGATGATGGCGCAGACAACGGTCGAGCCCAACGCGGGCGACTCCGGCGGCACCCCGTCCGGCGCGGCGGCGGGCTACCGGCCCTTCGCCACGCTGCCGTTCCGGGCCGAGTTCCGGCGGCAGGCGTCACGGCGGCGGACCCAGCTCGCGCTGGGCTTCATGGTGCTGCTGCCGCTGATCATCCTGATCGCGTTCCAGTTTGACTCGGGCGACGACGACAACGGGCGCGGCGAGTTCGGCAGCCTGGTCGAGTTCGCCACCTCCGGCGGACTGAACTTCACCCTCTTCGCCCTCTTCGTCTCCGCGTCGTTCCTGCTGGTGGTCGTGGTGGCGCTCTTCTGCGGCGACACGGTGGCCAGCGAGGCGAGCTGGGGCAGCCTGCGCTACCTGCTCGCCGTGCCGGTGCCGCGGGCCCGACTGCTCGCGGTGAAACTGCTGGTGGCGCTCACCTACTCGGCGCTCGCGCTGCTCCTGCTCGCCGGCACCGCGCTGCTGCTCGGCACCCTGCGCTACGGGTGGGGGCCGCTGCGCAGCACGGTCGCCGCCGAGCTGGAGCCGGGGGAGGGGCTGCTGCGGTTGCTGGCGGTGCTCGGCTACCTGGCCGTCGTACTGCTGGTGGTGGCGGGTCTGGCCGTGCTGCTGTCGGTGTCGACGGACGCCGCGTTGGGCGCGGTCGGCGGGGCGGTGCTGCTCTGGATCCTGTCCAGCATCCTCGACCAGATCACCGCCCTCGGCGTGCTGCGGGCCTTCCTGCCGACGCATTACAGCACCGCCTGGCTGGGCCTGCTGTCCACACCGATCCAGACCGACGACGTGGTCCGGGGAGCGATCTCGGCGATCAGCTACGCGACGCTCTTCTGGGGCCTGGCCTTCTGGCGCTTCACCCGCAAGGACGTCGTGTCCTAACGGCATTTCGGGTGCGGTCGGTCCACCGCGCTCAGCGCCTGGCGGCAGGCAGTTGCGGTCGGTCCACCGCGTTCAGCGGCGCCATCGGCTGTTCGGGGTGGTGGCGGGCTGGCAGTCGGTGTGTCGGGACTGCCACTGCCGCAACGCCTGCCGGATCAGCTCACCCTCGGCGTGGGCGGTGGTCGCCTCCCGGGTGAGTCGTTCCAGCTCGTCGGCGACGCGGTCGAGATAGGCGTACACCTGCTCGGGGTCCAGGTCGCCGTGCCAACGTCGCCGGGCGAAGGTCGCGGCGCGAACCTGGGATGAGAACAGGCGTCGGGCTCGGTGGATCATGGCGGTCATGTCCTCTCGGGTCGGGGGGTTGGGGGCGGCGCCGAGGCGGGCGGGGGCGACCGGCACGTCCGCGCGTGGCGTACCGGCCGGAGCCCGGCACCCGCCCCGGGCCCTTTCCCACGTCGCACACGTTCGCGAGCGGGCGTCTGGTGTTCAGGGCGTCGGCGCCCAGATCCAGCACGTCTGCGCTACCTCGCCCCTCCGCCCCAGCAGCGGTGGCAGAAGAAACGGCGGGACACATCCCGCGTGGGTACGCCGTCACCTGCTCGATCGCCCCGGTAGCGCTGGCCGTCGGCCCAGGTAGACACACTGTCGCCCCCGCTTCTTGTCGCTCGTGTTCAATCCGAAGCTGACAGTAGCACACTTTACAAGCAATGCAGGTAAAGACAAGGTTGTCGACCATGATCAAAAATGCGAGTGGTCAGATGAACTTATGCCTAATGCCGTCCCGCTCTGGAGAGTCATCCGAGATGACCTTCGCGCTCGGATCAAGGCGGGCATCCTCAAGCCTGGTGACAAGTTGCCCAGCACGCGGGAACTTGCGGACCAGTATGAGACGAGTCCAGTCACAGTGCGCAAAGCAGTCGATATCCTCATTGAGTCTGGCGAGTTACTGGGTAGGCAGGGAATGGGCGTCTTCGTGGCCATTCCGCCAGCGAGTGATCGTTGAGGCGCTAGATGCCGCCGGCGGACCTCGCGACCGTCCGTGGCGAGCCTTGTTGACACCGGTCGCCGCAGGGGACTGCAATCTAGGTCGCCGGTCGAGGGTGTAGTTGCTGACATAGCGCGTTCCCAGGCCGAGTCGGTGTCCAGGGTTGCATGAAATTTGCTAGCGGAGAGTTACCACGCGAGGAGTGCACCGTCATGTCCCGCCGTACCGCTGACTACATTCGGGTCGTGGATTCGATCACTGCTCAGATTCGAGCGGGTGAGCTTGCGCCTGGAGACAAGCTGCCGACCTACGCGCAGCTTGCCGACCACTTCAAGATCAGTGTCACCACCGCCCAAACCGCGCTGCGCATACTTCGGGAGCGTGGATTGGGCGAGGGGCATCAGGGCAAGGGAACGTACGTCTCGGAACGCCCAGAGCTAGGGTAGTACGTCGGGTAGCACGTGGGATGTGGCCCTGCCTCGTACTTGGCCCGGGTGAGTGCGGCTGCCACTGCCGAAAGCCCTGCCGGATCAGCTCGCCCTCGGTGTGGGTGGCCTTTGCATCTCGGGTGGGTCGTCCCAGCTCCTAGGCGAAAGGACTCTGACGTGCCTGCACTGCCGCTCAGCTATGCCGACATCGCTGCGGACATCACCGCCCGCATCGAAGCTGGCGAGTATGAGCCAGGTGCCAAGTTGCCGTCCTACTCCCAGCTCGCCGATCTCTACTCCGTCTCAATCTCCACGGCTGCCCGCGCCGTGGCGCTGCTGCGTGATCGGGGAGTCGCTGTCGGCGCACCGGGACGAGGGGTGTATATCCGGCAGCCGAACCGTTGAAGCTCGGTCCTGCCCGTCGGGAACTGCGGCGCTGGGTCACGTCCGTGCTGCTCCGGTGCACCAAGCCGGGGGGCGCCTTCGGAGGCGCCCCAGCGGGCGTCGTCATGGGCCTGGCAGGTGCCAGTGGTTGGATGAGGTAATGCCTCATGCCGTCCCGCTCTGAAGAGTCATCCGGGATGACCTCGCGCTCGATCAAGGCGGGCATCCTCAAGCCCGGTGACAAGCTACCCAGCACGCGGGAACTTGCGGACCAATACGAGACGAGTCCAGCCACCGTGTGTAAATCCATCGATATCTTCATTGAATCTGGCGAGTTGCTGGGTAGGCAGGGAATGGGCGTCTTCGTGGCCATTCCTCCAGCCGCGCTGCGCATACTTCGGGAGCGTGGACTGGTCGAGGGACGCCAGGGCAAGGGAACGTACGTCTCGGAAGTCCAGAGTTGGGGTAGCGCGTCGGGTAGCACGTGGGACGTCGCCATGCCCATGTACTTGTCCTGAACGTGCAGGCCGTGCTCTACCTGGCCGCCGGCGTGGTCGCCTACTTGGGACTGCGCTCGGTCCTGCAGCAGCGTCTCGCACGGCGGCAGCGCTGCAGGGTAGACATCGGGTAGATCCTTCAGGGGTAACAGCCGAACCATCCCGGGAGCGCCGGACTCGACCGGTGTCGCCACGCGGCGCGTGGTGGTTGCACTGCTGGCTGGCTGATTCACCACGGTTGGGTACGTAAACGGCGCGGTGCGTTTGCGCTGTTGGGCCGTTGCCTGAGCTGACGACGGGCCACCCGCTCCGGCGTGCCGGAGACGAGTGGCCCGTGTTGGCTGGTAGTGCGACTTGGTTGTGCGTTTGGCTGTTTGTGGCCTGTCCGACGATGTATCGAGTCGGGTGTTGTGGAGCGGCTAGTACTCCAGCCGGGGATTGTGATCACGGTTCGGTGAGGGCTTGTCGGGCGTAGTGGCTGGTCGTGGCTCGTGCTTGGTGACGGCGTCGGCGTACGGACCAGAGCAGTGGGTCGTAGCGGCGGCGGCCGGGTTCGATGATCAGGGTGTTGAACAGGTGGCGTAGTTCGTTGACGGTCAGCGCGATCAGCCCGGCCGGGTCGGGGCGGCTGCGGTGCGTGGTCGCGGCGGCGAGGAAGGCGTGGGCGAGGATCGCCAGGGTGGTCCAGCGGTGCCAGGACGTCCAGCGGCGGTTCTGGTGCTG
>NZ_AXVR01000032.1 GCF_000484695.1 Salinispora cortesiana
CACGCCCACAGGGGGTCAGGCGGCAAAAGGGGTGCAAGCACCGTCCGGCGCTCAAAAGATCACAAGAAAAAGAGGGCGGCGACCGCGGGTCTCACGGGGGACGCGCACGGCGCCGGGTCCAGATGTAACGACCGACCAGCCACCACCATTCCCGGCGACCCGCACCCGGCGTCACCCACCTGAGCGAGGCGCCTGCTCGGCCGTACGCAGGGTGTAACACCCCCACGCCCCCCGAGATTCCACGACCACCATGCCCCCGACCACACCACCAAATGGGCATCAATCGGATACCAGTGAACTGTGCGCTGAAGAGCCCCAGACAACGCGCAGCGCGGTCTGTCGCCAATCCGGTACTCGCAGTCAGCTTGGCTGGCGTCCCGACGGGGTGCCCCCGGTCGGCAGGGCCAAAATGCGTTGAGCGACGGGTCCCCGCCGGGCGAGGCTGGGCGTTCCAACGCCGCTCGTCGTAAGGGTTTCCCGTGCGCCTGCTCCGTGACCTGTGGGCCACCGCGCCCCGCCGCATGACGATCGTGGGCATCCTGGTTCTGCTCGGCGCCAGCGGTCAGGCCGCTGCCGCCGCGTTGGCCGGGCCGGTTCTGGTGCACCGCTCAGTGGGTGCCTTCGCCCTGCTCGCGGTGGCGCTGATCGCCGCCGTGATCAGTGCTCTCGTGGTCGATCTGGTGCTGGCCGGGGTGTCCGCCGACTGGTCCGCAGCCGTCCGGCGCCGGCTCTGCCGGGTCGCCTTCGGGCAGGACCTGCCCACCTTGGAGGCGACACCGGTTGGCGAGCTGCTTGACCGGATCGACGGCGACGTCTATGACGTAGCCGCCGGGGTCCGATCGCAGGGTATCCGCATCGCCCAGATGCTGACCGCGGGCCTGTTCTCCGCGGTCGTCGCACTAGGTGTCTGGTGGCCGGCCGGGCTGACCATGCTGCTGCTCGTCGGTGTCCTCGCCGTCGGCCTGCGCCGGACCACCGCCCGCATTGTTCCGGCCCGGATGGCCGAGGAAGCGGCCTGGTCCGACCTGGCTGCGGTGATGGAGGAGGCCGTCCACGGCCAGGATGACGTGCGGACCAGCCTCGCCCAGCCGTACGTGTTGCGGCTCTGGGCCACCCGGGCGGCGGCCGTGCTCGCCCGGGCGATGCCGGTGTGGCGGATGTCGACCCGGGTCGCCACCACCGCGGTCGGCGTCACCAGCGTCGGGATCGCCGCGGTGGTGCTCGCGGGAGCCTGGGCGCTGGCCAACGGGTGGGTGGACAGCGCCCGGCTGACCGCCGTGTGGCTGCTCGCCGTCGCTTTCGGCGTGACCGTCGAGCACGTCAGCCGGCTGGTGCCGGAGATCCAGTACATGCTCGGTGCCTGGGGTCGCGTAGGGCTGCTGGCGGGTTCTCCGCAGGAGCCGGTGGGCGGGCTGACGCCGGTCGACGGCGAGCTGACGGTGCGGGGTCTGACCTTCCAGTACCCGGTGGCCGAGGGCAGCGGTGGGCCGGCCCTGCGCGACATCCACCTCACCTTCACCCGTGGCCGTTCGTACGCCCTGGTCGGCCGGACCGGTTCGGGTAAGTCCACGCTGGCGAAGGTGCTCACCCGGGCGGTCGATGTGCCGGCCGGGACGGTCCTGCTCGGCGGCCGCGATCTGCGCGACATCGATGTCGAGAAGCTGCGCCAATGGGTGGCGGTGGTGCCACAGCGTACCGAGATCCTGGCCGGCACCCTCGCCGAGAACATCGCCCTCTTCGACCCGGACCTGCTCGACGCCGCCGCCGACGCCCTGCGCGAACTGGGCCTCGACGGCTGGGCCACCGAACTCCCCGACGGGCTGCGGACCCGGCTCGGTGAGGGTGGGCACGTCCTCTCGGCCGGACAGGAGCAACTGGTCGCGTTCGCCCGGATTCTGGTGCGGGACCCGCACGTGGTGATCCTGGACGAGGCGACCGCCCGGCTCGACCCGGTCACCGAGGCGCGGGTGCAGGCGGCCACCGAACGGCTGCTGCGCGACCGGATCGGCATCGTCATCGCGCACCGGCTCTCCTCGGTCCGGCACTGCGACGAGGTGGTGGTGCTGGCCGACGGCGCGGTACTGGAGGCCGGGCCGCTGCGGGAGTCGGGTCGTTTTGCTGAACTGCTGGCCATCAGCGACGGCGTGATCAGCGACGGCGTGATCAGCGACGCTGTCACCCCGGCCGGCACCCCCGTCAGCACCGGCGTCCACGCGCCCGTTCAGGTCGGCATCGGCGGTGGTGGTCCCGGCCCCACCAGCGGTAGCGGCGTCGGCATCGGCGTCGGCGTTGGGCTGCTGGACGGGCCGGAGCCGGACGCCGGGCCCGAACCCGCCCCGGCGACGCCCACGGCGCCGGTCCCCGTGGACGTCTCGCCGTCGGCCGAGGAACGCCGGCCGGCGGCTGGGGATACCTCGCCCCCACCAGTGGCGTCCCTTGGTCGAACGCTGCGGGAGGTCTTCCGGCTGCTCGGCAACGACCCACGGTACGGGCTGGCGGCCATGGCACCCTTCGTGGTGCTGGTGTTGGTCGGCCTGGACGGCCCGGTGCTGCCGTGGCTCTGGGCGGATGTGGTCGACGGCGTCGGTGAGCCGTTGCTGCCGGCGCTCGGCATCGCGGCCGGGCTGCTGGTCACGCTGCCCATCCACTGGTATTCGGCGCTGTGGTTCCAGAACTGGTGGGTGCGACAGATGCTGCGGATCAACCTTCGGCTGGTGCATGGGCAGACCGGGCACCGGCGGGTCAGCGGCTACACCCCCGCCGAGGTGGTCGCCCAGGGCGGTGACACCGAACGGGTCGTGGAGCTCGCCGACAACATGGTGGACCAGTTCTTCGGCCTGGTCCTGCTGGTGGCGATGACCGTGATCTCCGGCAGCGTCGTACCCGGACTCTTCTTCCTCGGGACGATGGTGGTGTCCGCGCTGGTGGCCGCCTTGTTCGGCCCGGCCCTGGAGCGCAGCGCACGGGGGACGGTGACGGCGCGGGCCGCGTACGCGACCGCGTTGGTCTCCGGGCTCTCCGCCGCGCGGACGGTGAAGCTGGCCGGCGCGACCGGGCCGGTGCTCGACCATCTCGCCGACCTGGATGCCATCCGGAGCGAGCGCCAGCGTCGGGAGATCACCACCCAGGTGTGGTCCCGCTCCACGCCGTCGTTGGTCAGCGGGCTGCTACCGATCGGTGCGTGGGCGCTGTTCCTGGCCGGTGTTCTGTCGGCCGGCGCGACCCTGGTCGCCGTCTCCACGCTCGTCGCGGCGCGCTGGATCGCCTGGACCGCGGCGTCGCTGCTCTCCCAGGTGCCGTCGGCTCGGGTATGGACCCAGCGGACGGTGGCGATGACCGGGGCGCCGGCGTACTCGGCGGCGCTGCCGGGGGTCGACCCGGCGGCCGGTACCGCTCCGGTGCCGCCGGCGCCGGCGCGGCACCCGCTGCGTCGGCTCGAGTTGGCCGGGTTTGGGGTCCGGCACACGGACGGGGTGGCGGCGGTCCGCGATGTCGACCTGACGATCGAACGCGGCCAGCTCGTCCTGGTGGTCGGTCCGGTCGGTTCGGGCAAGTCGTCGCTGCTGCGGGCCCTCGCCGGGATCGTGCCGCACACCGGCCGGCTGATGTGGAACGGCGTGCCGGTGACCGAGCCGGAGCTGTTTCTCCGCCCGCACCAGGTCGGCTACGTCGGTCAGCAGCCCCGGGTGCTCTCCGGGACGGTCGCCGACAACATCACCCTCGGCTATCCGGCCGACGCCGCCGCGGCGGCGTCCACCGCCCAGCTCGAGCCGGACCTGGCGGCCTCCGGGGCCGGTCTCGGGCTGGTCATCGGGCACAAGGGCACCCGGCTCTCGGGCGGGCAGCTGCAGCGGCTCGCGCTGGCCCGTGCGCTCGCCCCGCGGACCGAGCTGCTGGTCGCCGACGACGTCTCCTCCGCGTTGGATGTCACCACGGAGCTGGCGCTCTGGGCGGCGCTGCGACGGCACGGGGTCACGGTACTGGGGTCGACCTCGAAACGGGCGGCGCTGCTCCGCGCCGACCACGTCCTGGTGCTGGACGACGGCCGGGTGGCCGCCCAGGGCCGCTGGTGTGAGCTGGCGGCCCAGTGGTCGCACCTGGCCGGCTGACGGGAAGCCCCGGTGCTGGGGCGCGGGGTGCCGGTCGGGTCGGTCGGGACCGACGTCGGCCCCCGCCCCAGCACCGACGCCGGCCCCGCCCCCAGTACCGGGGCGGGGCCGGGCGGGGGATCCGCTCAGGCGGGAGCCAGGGCCGGCTCTTCGCGCTGGCCGGGCCGGGAATCGCGCTCCACCGGGTCCTCGTCAACCAGGCTCCGCCGGCCGGCCGAGTCGTACGCGGTCCGGTCGAGGGTGCCCTCCCGGGCCGCCACGATCGTCGGCACGAGGGCCTGCCCGGCGACGTTGGTCGCGGTGCGGACCATGTCCAGGATGGGGTCGATGGCCAGCAGCAGGCCCGCGCCGGCCAGCGGCAGGCCGAGCGTGCTCAGCGTCAGCGTCAGCATGACGATCGCGCCGGTGAGCCCGGCGGTCGCCGCCGAGCCGACCACGGAGACGAAGGCGATCAGCAGGTAGTCGGTGACGCCCAGCTCCACCCCGAAGACCTGCGCCACGAAGATGGCGGCCAGGGCCGGGTAGATCGCCGCGCAGCCGTCCATCTTCGTGGTGGCGCCGAACGGGACCGCGAACGAGGCGTACTCGCGGGGGACCCCCAGCCGCTCGACCGCGCGCTGGGTCACCGGCATGGTGCCGACCGAGGAGCGGGAGACGAAGGCCAGCTGGATCGCCGGACCGGCGCCGGCGAAGAAGCGCAGCGGGTTGAGTCGGCCGGCGCCGAGCAGCAGCAGCGGGTAGACCACGAACAGCACGATCGCGCAGCCGACGTAGACGGCGGTGGTGAAGCGGGCCAGCGGGGCCAGCAGGTCCCAGCCGTACGTGGCGACGGCCTTGCCGATCAGGCCCAGGGTCCCGATCGGGGCGAGCCGGATCACCCACCACAGCGCCTTCTGGACGATCTCCAGTAGGGCCCGGTTGAGTGCGACGAACGGCTCGGCGGGCGGGCCGACCAGCAGGGCCGCCGCGCCGATCACAAGGGCGAGGAAGACGATCTGGAGGACGTTGCCCTCGACGAAGGCACCGACCGGGTTGGTCGGGACGATGCCGGTGAGGAAGTCGGTCCAGGAGCCGGTCCTGGTCGGGGCGGTGGCGTCGGCCGTGTCCAGGGCGACCCCGCGGCCGGGGTTGGTGAGAAGCCCGAGGCCGATGCCGATGCTGACCGCGATGAGCGCGGTGGCGCCGAACCAGAGCAGGGTGCGCAGCGCCAGCCGGGCGGCGTTGGCCACGCCCCGCAGACTGACCACGCTGATCACGATGGCGGTGAAGACCAGGGGTGGCACGGCGAGCTTGAGTAGCTGGACGAAGAGGCCACCGACGATGTCGAGGCCACTGGCCAGCCAGCTCAGTTCACCGGCCCGGGCGAGGTAGCCGAGGGCCACGCCGAGGGCGAGGCCGAGCAGAATCTGCACAGAAAAGGGGATCTTGCGCATGAAAGGTCCAAGTCTGGAAGAGCGAAAGGTGCGGGCGGCGTCAGAGGTGCGGCCGCGCCGGACAGACACCGCTGGCCTGCCGTCGAAGATCGACGTACAAGCGCACGGTGAGATTCCAGACGTTGGTCATTGCCGGACGACGTTACACGGCTCTTCGCTGGCTGGGGGGCCATGAACCGGTGACCCTCCCCACTCTGCTGGTCCGGGCCGGCACCGCACCGTCGACCTCGCCGACGTGGGCCGGCATCCCTGCACCGTCGACCTCGCCGGTCCGGGCATCGATATCCTGACGCCGGAGCGTCGCCCGGGATCCGGGTCCGTTCCACCCCCCGACCCTTCCCATCCCCGAAGGACTCGCGATGACCGTGGCATATCTGGTGGCTGGTGTCCGTACCCCGATCGGGAGGTACGCCGGGGCGCTCGCCGGCGTCCGCCCCGACGACCTGGCCGCGCACGTGATCCGGGAGCTGGTCACGCGGCACCCGACGGTGGACTGGGCCCGGACCGACGATGTGCTCCTGGGCTGCGCGAACCAGGCCGGTGAGGACAACCGCAACGTGGCCCGGATGGCGGCGCTGCTCGGTGGGCTGCCCGAGCAGGTGCCCGGCAGCACGGTCAACCGGCTCTGCGGCTCCGGCCTGGACGCCCTCGCCCTCGCCGCCCGCTCCGTCGTCGCCGGCGAGGCTGACCTGGTGCTGGCCGGCGGGGTGGAGAGCATGAGCCGGGCGCCGTTCGTGTTGCCCAAGGCCGAGACCGCGTTCTCCCGTAACGCGGAGGTCTACGACACGACCATCGGCTGGCGGCTGGTGAACCCGTTGCTGGAACAGGGGTGGGGCATCGACTCGATGCCGGAGACCGCGGAGAACGTGGCCGCCGAGTACGGCGTCGCGCGTGCCACCCAGGACGAGTTCGCGTACCGCTCCCAGCAGCGCGCGGCCAAGGCCCAGGCCGACGGTCGGCTCGCCGAGGAGATCGTGCCGGTGTCGGCTCCCGCCGGTCGGCGGGGGACCACGCTGGTCGAGGTCGACGAACATCCGCGGGAGACGTCGCTGGCGAAGCTGGCCGCGCTGCCCACCCCGTTCCGGGCGGGGGGCACGATCACCGCCGGTAACTCCTCCGGTGTCAACGACGGTGCGGTGGCGCTGCTGGTGGCCTCCGAGGCGGCACTCACGCGGTACGACCTGACCCCACTGGCCCGGGTCGTCGGCTCCGCCGCGGCCGGTGTGCCACCGCGGGTGATGGGCGTCGGTCCGGTGCCGGCCACCCGCCGGCTCCTCGACCGGCTCGGCCTGGGGGTGGGCGACCTGGACGTGGTCGAGCTGAACGAGGCGTTCGCCGCGCAGGCGGTGGCGGTCCTGCGGGAACTGGGGTTGCCGGAGGACGCCGAGCATGTCAACCCCAACGGGGGCGCGATCGCGTTGGGGCATCCGCTCGGCGCGAGTGGGGCCCGGCTGGCGCTGACCGCTGCCCTGGAGCTGCGTCGCCGGGGCGGCCGGCGGGCGCTGGCCACCATGTGTGTCGGGGTGGGCCAGGGCTTTTCGCTGCTGTTGGAGTCCGTGGGGTGATCGGTGGCGGCCCCCGCCTGGGCCCTCCCGCCCGGATTGACGCGCGCCTACAGTTGTCTGCATCAAACGATCCGCGGGTCGGCCGGTGGCCTCCGCGTGTCCGCACGCGTCTCGACACCGGCACCCTCCCGCACCGCGGCGGCGAACTGGGGTGTAACACTGTGCAGAAGCAGGACGGACTTCCCGCCGAGATCGACCTTTCTCGCCCGAGCGCGGCCCGGGTGTATGACTACTTTCTCGGCGGGGCCCACAATTTCGAGATCGATCGGCGGCTCGCCGAGCAGATCGCCAGCATGACGCCGAACCTCGCCGGCACCATGCGCGCCGGTCGCGAGTTTCTCCGCCGCGCGGTCCGGGTGCTGCTGCACGATGGCATCGACCAGTTCCTCGACATCGGCTCCGGCATCCCGACCGTCGGAAACGTGCACGAGGTGGCCCAGGCGGTCAACCCGAACGCCCGGATCGTCTACGTCGACATCGACCCGGTCGCGGTGGCGCACAGCCGGGAACTGCTGGTGGGTAACGACCGGACCGGAGTCATCCACGCCGACCTGCGCGATCCCGAGTACATCCTGGCGCAGGCCCGGGAGCTGAAGCTGCTGGACTTCGACCGGCCGCTGGGCATCCTGCTCGCCGGGGTGGTGCACTTCGTCGGTGACGACGACCGCCCGGGGGACCTCCTCGCCACGCTTCGGGCCGCCGCCGCGCCCGGCAGCTGCCTGGTGATCTCGCACTCCACATTCGAGGAGCAGCCACGGGAGATGCTCGATGCCCAGCGGTTGTCGGCGCGTACCGACACCGAGATCACGCTGCGCTCCCGCGCCGAGATCACCGGCTTCTTCGGGGACTGGACCCTCCTGGAGCCGGGCGTGGTCCACATGCCGTTGTGGCGGCCGGACTCCGCCTCCGACGTGGATGACAATCCGGAGCAGTTCGGCGCCTTCGGCGGGGTTGCCCGCCACGACCAATCGGTCGGCTGATCGCGGTGGCCGTCGTCCTGGAGTCCGGAGGGCGTGACCGCAGCCAGGCCGGTGCCCAGGGGTATGCGGCCGAGTGGGCCCGCGCCGTACGCCGGCTCGGTTTCGTCCCGTTCAGCGCTGAGGAGACCCAGCGGCTGTTGCACCTGCACACCGTCCGGCTGGCCCAGGCGCTGCGCGCCGAGCCCTTCTCGTCCCAACCTGCGGCCCAGGTCGGCCAGGCACTGGCCGAGGCGCACCTGACCGAGCCGGGGGTGCTCGACTGGTCGGTCCGGGCGCTCGGTGACCGGTTCCTCGCCCGGGTGCTGCCCGACCTGGTCGGTACGGCGGAGGCGGCGACTCGGGTCGCGGCGTTGCAGGGCGCGATGGCAGCCGGATTCGCCGGCGCGTTGCGGGACCGTACCTTCACCCAGCAGGAGCGGATCGCGCGCTCGGCCTGGCAGGCGCGGGACGAGGTGGAGCAGGCGCTGCGGGACAGCGAGGCCCGGTTCCGCGCGGTCTTCTCCGGTGCCGCCATCGGGATCGGGATCGGCTTGGTCGACGGCCAGATCATCGATGTCAATCAGGTCTTCGCCGACATGCTCGGCTACACGATCGAGGAGCTGCGGCGGCGCAACGTGTCGTCGCTGTTTCACCCCGACGACGCGGCCGGGATCTGGGAGCTGTACCAGGAGGTCGTTGAGGGCAAGCGGGACTCCGTCCGGGTCGAGAAGCGGTACTACCGCAAGGACGGCACGGCCGTCTGGACCGACCTGGCGGTGTCGTTGGTCCGGTATGACGACGGCCGTCCCCGGTTCACCGTCGCGGTGGTCGAGGACATCACCGAGCGCTACGAGCTCCAGCAGCGCCTTCGGTTTCAGGCACTGCACGACCCGCTCACCGGCCTGCCCAACCGGACCCTCTTCTTCGAGACCCTCGGGGTGGTCTTCGACAACGCCGGCGCCGGCCGCCCGGTCGGGGTCTGCTTCCTGGATCTGGACGGGTTCAAGGCGGTCAACGACAGCCTCGGTCACGATCTGGGCGACCAGCTGCTGGTGGTGATCGCCGATCGGTTGTCGGACTGCGTCGCCGGGTTCGGGCATCTGGTGGCCCGGATGGGGGGCGACGAGTTCGTCATCCTGGTCGACGACGGGGAGTCCCTCGACGACGTGGTGAGCGTCGCGGAGGCCGCACTCGCGGCCGTCGCCGCACCGATTCGGATCGGTGACCACCAGCTCATGGTCTCGGCGAGCGTCGGCATCGTCGAGTGCCCGGTGCACACGACCGACCCGTCGGAGCTGATGAAGGCGGCCGACACCACGCTGTACTGGGCCAAGGCCGAGGGGCGTGGCCGGTGGGCGGTCTGGGACCGGGAGCGCAGCGCACGTGAGATCGCCCGGTCCACGTTGGCCGCCGGGCTGCCGGCGGCCTTGGAGCGGGGTGAGTTCGTGCTGGACTACCAGCCGATCGTCTCCCTGCAGGACGGATCGATGCTGGCCGTGGAGGCGCTCGTCCGCTGGCAGCATCCCCAGCTGGGTTGGCTTGGCCCGGCCCGGTTCATCGGGCTGGCCGAGGAGACCGGGTTGATCGTCCAACTCGGGGAGTGGGTGCTGCGCCAGGCGTGCCGGGACGCCGATACCTGGCGACGTGAGGTTCCGGAGGCTCGCCTGGTCGTCAGCGTCAACCTCGCCGCGCGTCAGGTGGAACACCCCGACATCGTGGACATGGTGGCGGAGGCGTTGACCGACAGTGGGCTCCCCGCCGAGCTCCTGCAGCTGGAGCTGACCGAGAGCGCCGTGATGGGTACCGCGGGGGAGCCGCTGCGGGCGTTGCACCGGCTCGCCGAGCTGGGGGTGGGGCTGGCGATCGACGACTTCGGCACCGGCTACTCGAATCTGGCGTATCTGCGCCGGTTGCCGATCCGGACGCTGAAGTTGGCGGGCCCGTTCGTGGAGGGGCTGCGCGAGGACGGCACAGAGCGGGCGGTCGGCCATCGGGACGAGCAGATCGTGGACGCCCTGGTGCGGTTGGCGCGGGCGCTCGGGTTGTCGGTCACCGCCGAGGCGGTGGAGACCGGGGTGCAGGCCGAGCGGCTGCGGGCACTGCGGTGCGACACCGGGCAGGGCTACTGGTTCGGTGTGCCGGGGCCGGCGGGTGAGATCACGGCCCGGCTCCGGGGACAGCGCACCTGAGGGCATTTCCCCGCCCAACCGAGCGTTCGCCGCCGTGGATCGGAGGTGCGCCCTGGATCGGAGGTGCGCCGTGGGCGGGGAGCGGCGCTGTGGGGCAGGGAGCGGCGGCGCGGAACCCGTCGGGTACGGCGGTCACCGTACGTGAGAGAGAGGTCGGGTCCCGGCCACCGCTCCGCCGGGCGTTGCCGAGCGCCCGGCGCTGGCCCGTCCGGATCGGGCCTGGTCACCGCAGTCAGGATGCGGCCGGGGCCGGCAGTGAGGCAAATCATTTCGGGCGGCGCACGCTCGGCCGTGGCGGCCGGGGCACGATGGGCGCCCCGCGGTGTCGAGGTCGCAGCGTTAGGCTTGCGCCATGACCGTCCGTGCACCGTTGACCCCCGGCACGCTCTCTCCCTGGCGACAGGTGCCCGCCCACATTCCCCGACCCGAGTACGTGGGCAAGAAAGAGCCCAAACAATGGCGTGGCTCACACGTGCAGACTCCGGAGACCATCGAGCGGATGCGGGCCGCCGGGCGGTTGGCGGCGCAGGCCATTGCGCTCGCGGGCGAGCACTGCAAGCCGGGGGTCTCCACCGACGAGATCGACAAGGTGGTGCACGAGTTCCTCTGTGACCACGGCGCCTACCCGTCAACGCTGGGCTATCGGGGGTTCCCCAAGTCCTGCTGCACCAGCCTGAACGAGGTGATCTGCCACGGCATCCCCGACTCGACGGTGCTTCAGGACGGTGACATCATCAACGTCGATGTCACCGCCTTCCTCGACGGGGTGCACGGCGACACCGATGCCACCTTCTGCGTGGGGGAGGTGAGCGAGGAGGTCCGGTTGCTGGTCGAGCGGACCCACAAGGCGACGATGCGGGGCATTCGGGCGGTCGCCCCCGGTCGGCAGATCAACGTGATCGGTCGGGTGATCGAGTCGTACGCGAAGCGCTTCGGCTACGGCGTGGTGCGTGACTTCACCGGGCACGGCATCGGCGCGGCGTTCCACAGCGGGCTCTATGTGCCGCACTACGACAGCCCCCGGCCCACCGACGTGATGGAGCCGGGCATGACCTTCACCATCGAGCCGATGATCACCCTCGGCACCCACCAGTACGACATGTGGGATGACGGCTGGACCGTGGTGACCAAGGACCGAAAGTGGACCGCCCAGTTCGAGCACACGATTCTCGTGACCGACGACGGATACGAGATCCTCACCCTGCCGTGACCGAGACCCCGGCGGCGCTGCGGGAGGCGCACCACGCGGACGTCTCCGGCGGCTGGCTGCGCCCCGCGGTCTTCGGAGCGATGGACGGACTGGTCACCAACATCGCCCTGATCGCGGGGGTGGGGGGTGGCGGGGTGTCGGCGCGTGCCGTGCTCCTCACCGGCACCGCCGGCCTGGTTGCCGGGGCCATCTCCATGGGGCTGGGGGAATACACCAGCGTCCGGTCGGCCAACGAACAGGTCGCCGCGGAGGTGGCCAAGGAGCGGCGGGAGCTGGAACGGCATCCCGAGGTCGAGGCGCGTGAACTGGCGGACACCTGGGTGGCCCGCGGCCTGCCCCGGGAGCTTGCGACGCAGGTCGCGGAGGTGGTGCGGCGCAACCCCGAGGAGGCGCTGCGGGTACACGTCCGGGAGGAGTTGGGCGTCGACCCGGACGACCAGCCGAGCCCGTGGACGGCGGCGATCTCGTCCTTCGTCTGCTTCTCCGTCGGCGCCCTGATGCCCCTGCTGCCCTACCTGCTCGGCAGCACCAGTCTCTGGCTGGCGCTCGGTGTCGGCGGCCTCGGCCTCTTCCTGGCCGGCGCGATCGTCGCCCGGTTCACCAGCCGGCGCTGGTGGGCGGCGGGCCTGCGTCAGCTGCTGCTGGGTGGCCTCGCCGCCGCCGCGACCTACGGCATCGGCACCATGATCGGTATTCAGGGTGGGCTGTAGGAGGAGTTCCGGCTACCCGGCGACGGGTGCCAGCCGGAAGATGTGGATTTTGCGGTCGCCGGCCCGCTGCACGTAGGTCTGGTAGGCCGGCCACTCGGTCACCAGCAACTGCCAGAGTCGGTCCCGTTCGGCGTCCTCGGGCGTGTCGGCGCGGACCGGAAACCGGCGCCCCTTGATGTCCACCTCGGCGTGGGGGGCGGCGAGCAGGTTCAACGCCCAGGCGGGCTGGTGGTTCTGTCCCCAGTTCGACCCGACCACCACGTAGCCGTCCCCGTCCGGCACGTACAGCAGGGGGTTGCTGCGGGGTTTGCCGGAGCGACGGCCGGTCGTGGTGATGACCAGCGACGGGAGCAGCCCGAGGGCGACTATCCGCCCGCGGCTGAGCCGCCCGACCGCGCGGTCAACCGGGACGAGGAGCCGGGCGGCGGTGCTGAACCAGCGGTGGTGCCCGACGCGGCGGGTGAGGGAACCCAGAATGGACATGGAGAGCATTCTGCCGCGACCTGCGGCCCGCGTCGATGCTCCGGCCCCGGTCGCCGAACGGGTCAGGCGGTCCGTCCGGGGAAGGGCGTGGTCAGCGGGGTGATCCCCGCGGTTGCCCGCCAGCGGGTGGCCCGCACCGCACAGTCAACCAGCGCCGCGAGTGCACGTTCCCGCTCGGCGCCGCTGGTGGCGGCCACCGCCGCCTGCCAGAATCCCGCCGTACGTTCCTCGACGTCAACGGCGAGCCGGAGGGCGCTTTGCTCGTCGGTGACGGGGAACGGCAGGGCGTAGCCGGCCTGGTCAGCCGGGAGGCTGTCGCCAGTGTCGGTGAGGTGCAGCACTAGGTCGTCGCGACGGCGCCGATGCGTCGCCTCGGCGTCGCGGGCCGCCTCCTGGGCGGGACCGGTCAGGCGTACCCCGATCGGGCCGTAGGCCCAGATGGCGGCGTACTCGGCGGTCAGGGCTGCGGCGTGGGCGGAGCTCGCGCCCGGGGCGGGGGTGTTCACTGCAGCGCCTCCAGGTGGCTGGCGCGGGCGGCGGCGATGCTGGCGAGCAGCGCGGCCCGTTCGGCCGGTGCGGCCAGGCAGGCCCGGGTGGCCGACTCGCCGGCCGTCCGCTCGTGTTCGCGTAGCCCGGTGAGGGTCGCTTCAGGGTCGGCGGGGGTGCTGGCGGTCGGGGTGGCCGACGGTAGGGCCACCTTGGTGATCCGGGCCAGCTCCGCCGCGTGCGCCGCGTGCGCTTCGGTGATCGGCGTCAGTCGGCCGGCCAGCGCGGGGTGCGTCGTGGCGGCGTCCCGGTAGGCCGCGGCGAGCGCGAGCGCTTCGCCCACCATGGGGGCGAGCGGGTCGGGTGGGGGCGGTTCCTCGTTGAACGGGTCACAGCCGGTGAGCGACGGTACGGCGGCGCCGAGGGTCAGGAGGGCGCCTACTCGTAGCGCTTTTCGTCGGGAATGTCTCATTCTTCCGTCCGGAAGTGGATCCCGCTGTGTCGTTTTGCCCATCACCGCCCAAGTCAACACCATGTTGGCTATCCCCGCGCGTGCCGGAGTCGGTGCGCCGGCCCATCCGACTGGCGGACGGCGCGTTACGCTCTGCGCAACCACCGGCGCGTCCGCCCCGGTGGCGTGTAGCTATGGCGACCGACCGGGCGCCGCCAACAGCAGATAGGGGCGCTAGATGAGCCAGCGTGGCCGGGCCACCAGGCCCACCGGGCCGACGGGGCGACCGCGGCGTACGGGTGGCCAACGCAGCGCCGGTCGGGTCAGCCGTGGTGGTGATCTCGCCAGCCGGCGGGCCCGGTTGCACGAGGTCGTCGAACCAGTCGTCGGCGAGGCCGGATACGACCTGGAGGAGCTGTCAATCTCCCGGGCCGGCCGGCGCCATGTGGTGCAGGTGATTGTCGACGCCGACGGCGGAATCGACCTGGACGCCGTCGCCGAGGTCTCCCGGGCTGTCTCCGCCGCCCTGGACGCGGCCGAGGAGGCGCGCGGGGACCTCGTTGCCGGGGAGTACCAGCTCGAGGTCAGCTCGCCGGGCGTGTCCCGCCCGCTCACCCTCCCCCGGCACTGGCGGCGCAACACCGGCCGTCTGGTTCGGGTCATGGTGCGGGCAGACACTGGTGACCGCCAGGTCACCGGCCGGGTGGTCGAGGCGGACGACGAGCAGGTGGTGTTGGAGACCGACGCCGGTCGGGCGGGGTGGCGCTACGCCGAGTTGGGCCCAGGTCGGGTGCAGGTCGAGTTCACTCGCCCGGGCGAGGCGGATGGCGCTGACGGTGCCGACGAGGCCGGCGATTTCGACGACGATGATGATGTGGAGGGCGAGGAGAGGTGAACATCGACCTCGCGGCGCTGCGCGCATTGGAGCGTGAGCGGGAAATCCCGTTCGACACGATCCTCGCGGCGATTGAGACCGCGCTGCTGACGGCTTACCGGCACACCGAGGGTGCGCAGCCGCACGCACGGGTGGAGATCGACCGTAAGACGGGTGCGGCCTTGGTCTTCGCCCAGGAGGTGGAGCCCGACGGCGGTGTGGTGCGGGAGTGGGACGACACCCCGCACGACTTCGGTCGGATCGCCGCGATGACCGCCAAGCAGGTGATTCTTCAGCGGCTGCGGGAGGCCACCGACGAGGTGCACTTCGGCGAGTACGTGGGTCGTGATGGTGACCTGGTGACCGGGGTGGTCCAGGCACACGAGGCGCGTGCCGAGAAGGGCATCGTCAGTGTGGACCTGGGCAAGTTGGAGGGGGTGCTGCCCCAGTCCGAGCAGGTCCCCGGTGAGCAGTACGCACACGGCGAGCGGGTGCGCTGCGTCGTGGTGCACGTGGCCAAGGGTGTACGCGGTCCGCAGGTGACCCTGTCCCGCTCGCACCCGGCGTTGGTGAAGAAGCTCTTCGCCCTCGAGGTGCCGGAGATCGCCGACGGCACGGTGGAGATCACCGCGATCGCCCGTGAGGCGGGTCACCGTACGAAGATCGCTGTCCGTTCCATCGCGGCGGGGGTGAACGCCAAGGGCGCCTGCATCGGGCCGATGGGGCAGCGGGTGCGGGCGGTCATGGGTGAGTTGCACGGGGAAAAAATCGACATTATTGACTGGTCCGAGGATCCGGCGGCCTTCGTCGGTAACGCACTCTCACCAGCCAAGGCCCTCCGGGTGGAGGTGGTTGATCTGGCCTCCCGTACCGCCCGGGTGACTGTGCCAGATTTCCAACTTTCACTGGCTATTGGGCGAGAAGGGCAGAATGCCCGGCTTGCCGCTCGATTGACCGGTTGGCGGATTGATATTCGCTCCGACGCCGAGCCGGCTCGCCCGGCGGGCGACGCCGCCGCCGATCACGTCCCGGAGCCGGGCCGCGCGATCTCCGGAGGCTAGGGGTAGACTTTCCCAGTGGTAGGACGCGCGCTGCCGGAGCGCACCTGTGTGGGTTGCCGGTCTCGAGCGTCAACCAAGGAACTGCTGCGGGTTGTCGCGGTGGGTGATGGGGCTGGTCACAGCCTTCGTCCCGACCCGGCCCGCAGGTTGCCGGGTCGGGGGGCGCACGTGCACCCAGATCCGGCCTGCTTCGCGCAGGCGGTGCGGCGTCGTGCTTTCGGGCGGGCGCTGCGCCTCACCGGGGTCCCCGACTATGGTGAGCTTGCGAAGCATATCGATGCGCCAACCACGACGTCCGGCCAACCCGACCGGACGCGGGTCGCTAGCAAGGTAGGACGACCGACATGAGCACACGATGAAGTCGCAGAAATGACCAGGCTTCAAGTGCACGAGTGAGGTCGCTGCGGGTGCTGCCCGCACGACCTCGGAATGAGGAGTGCAGTGGCAGGAAAGGCCCGCGTACACGAGCTCGCCAAGGAGCTCGGGGTCGAAAGCAAGACCGTTCTCGCCAAGCTCAAGGAGATGGGCGAGTTCGTGAAGTCCGCGTCCAGCACGGTCGAGGCGCCGGTCGCCCGACGGCTGCGTAACGCGTTCGTCAACAACGCCGGCTCGCCCGCGCCGGCGGCTCCGCCGGCGGCGACCCCGCCGACCCCGACCCCGACCCCGACTCCGACCCCTTCTCGGACCCCAACCCCGGCGCCGCCCCCGGGCGGCCCCCGCGTCACGGCCAAGCCCATGCCGCCGCGGCGGCCGGGTGCCCCGACGCCCGGCCCGAAGCCCAAGGGTCCGGTTCCGGGTCCGCCGCAGTCCGCGACACCGGCCGCCAAGCCGGCGAGCGCCCACGACATCGAGGTGGCGGCCGCCGAGGCGCGTGCCGCCGCGCTGAAGGCCGAGCAGGAGGCCGCGGTCAAGGCCGCGCAGGCTGCCCGGCAGCAGCAGCGGGACAATGTCCGGCGGGAGCCGCCCACCGAGGGTGGTCCGCGTCCGGGTCCCCGCCCTGGTCCCGGCACGATGCCGCCCCGGCCCGGCTCTCCGGCCGCCGGACGTTCCGGCGGGCCCACCCCGGGCCCCGGTCCCCGGTCCGGCGGTCGTCCGCCGGCGCGTGGCGCCGGTAACAACCCGTTCGGCATCCAGGGCGGTCAGCAGCGTCCCCCGGCCGCCGGTGCGGGTGGTCCACGGCCCAGCCCGGCCTCCATGCCGCCGCGGCCGAGCCCGGCGTCCATGCCGCCGCGGCCGAGCCCGGCTTCCATGCCGAGCCAGCGTCCCGGCCGCCCCGGCGGTCCCGGTTCCGGTCGTCCCGGCGCCGGCGCCGGCCGCCCCGGTGGCGGTGGCGGCGGCGGTTACCGCGGTGGCGGTGGCGGCGGCGGTGGATACCGCGGCGGCCCCGGTGGCGGTGGCGGCGGTGGCGGTGGTTACCGCGGCGGCCCCGGTGGCGGTGGCGGCGGTGGTTTCCGCGGCGGTCCCGGTGGCGGCCGTCCCGGTGGTCGCGGTCGCGGTGGCGGTGCCGCGGGTGCCTTCGGGCGTCCCGGTGGCCGGCCGACCCGTGGTCGCAAGTCGAAGAAGCAGCGCAGACAGGAGTTCGACAACCTGTCGGCCCCGACCATGTCCTCGGGTGCTCCCCGGGGGCAGGGCCAGACCGTCCGGTTGTCCCGAGGCGCCTCGCTGTCGGACTTCGCCGACAAGATCAACGCCAACCCGGGTTCGCTGGTCCAGGAGATGTTCAACCTGGGCGAGATGGTGACCGCGACCCAGTCCTGCTCCGACGACACCCTGCTGCTGTTGGGTGAGCACCTGGGCTTCGTCGTCCAGATCGTCAGCCCGGAGGACGAGGACCGCGAGCTGCTCGCGCAGTTCAACATCGACCTGGACGCCGAGGTGGCGGAGGACCGTCTGGTCAGCCGGCCGCCGGTGGTGACCGTCATGGGTCACGTCGACCACGGTAAGACGAAGCTTCTGGATGCGATCCGGAAGGCGAACGTGGTGGCCGGCGAGGCGGGTGGCATCACCCAGCACATCGGCGCCTACCAGGTCCACGTTCCACACGAGGACCAGGACCGGGCGATCACCTTCATCGACACCCCCGGTCACGAGGCGTTCACCGCCATGCGTGCCCGTGGCGCCCAGGTCACCGACATCGTGATCCTGGTTGTCGCGGCCGACGACGGGGTGATGCCGCAGACGATCGAGGCGTTGAACCACGCCAAGGCGGCCGACGTGCCGATCGTGGTGGCGGTCAACAAGGTCGACAAGCCGGACGCCAACCCGGACAAGGTCCGCCAGCAGCTGACCGAGTATGGACTGGTCGCCGAGGAGTACGGCGGCGACACCATGTTCGTCAACGTGGCGGCCAAGCCGGGCACCGGGATCGACAGCCTGCTCGAGGCGGTCCTGCTGACCGCGGACGCGTCGCTGGAGTTGACCGCTCCGACGGACGGCCCGGCGCAGGGTGTGGCGATCGAGGCGCACCTGGACAAGGGCCGGGGCGCGGTGGCGACGGTGCTGGTGCAGAAGGGCACCCTGCGGGCGGGCGACTCGATCGTCGCTGGCGGGGCGCACGGCCGGGTTCGGGCGATGCTCGACGAGAACGGCAACCAGGTCGCCGAGGCGGGTCCGTCTCGTCCGGTGCTGGTGCTGGGTCTGACCGCGGTGCCCGGGGCGGGCGACACGTTCCTGGCCGCCGAGGACGACCGCACCGTGCGGCAGATCGCCGAGCAGCGGCAGGCGCGGCGGCGGGCGGCGGCCTTCGCCAACTCCCGCGGTCGGGCCACCCTCGAGACGCTCATGGAGCAGCTCAAGGCGGGCGAGAAGACCTCGCTCAACCTGGTGCTCAAGGGCGACGTCTCCGGTTCCGTGGAAGCGCTCGAGGACGCCCTGTTCAACCTCGACATCCCCGAGGAGGTCCAGCTACGGATCATCCACCGGGGCGTCGGGTCGATCACCGAGAGCGACGTCATGCTCGCGAGCGCCTCGTCGGAGGCGGTCACGATCATCGGCTTCAACGTGCGGGCCGCGAACAAGGTCCGCGAGATGGCCGACCGCGAGGGCGTGGAGATTCGGTACTACACCGTCATCTACCAGGCCATCGAGGAGATCGAGGCGGCGCTCAAGGGCCTGCTCAAGCCGGAGTACGAGGAGGTCGAGCTGGGCACCGCGGAGGTCCGCGAGGTGTTCCGTTCGTCCAAGGTCGGCAATATCTCCGGCTGCATTGTCCGGTCGGGTCTGCTGCGGCGTAACGCCAAGGCTCGGCTGCTGCGCGACGGCGCGGTGGTGGCGGACAACCTCACCATCGGCTCGCTCAAGCGGTTCAAGGACGACGCGACCGAGGTGCGCGAGGGCTTCGAGTGTGGTCTGACCCTGTCCGGTTACAACAACGTCCAGGTCGGCGACGTGATCGAGACCTTCGAGATGCGGGAGAAGGCGCGCGCCTGATCCGGTAGGGACACAGATCAAGGGGTTTACGCCATGCTGCGTAAACCCCTTGATCATGTCCGGGTTCGTCCGTAGTCTCCGGGACGATGTACACCGGAACTGCGGTATTCGACCTTCTGCTGCCGGGCGACTCCCGGTCGCTGAAGGCCAAGAGGTCCTACGTTCGGCCGATCGTGGCGGCGCTGCGCCGCGTCGAGGTCTCCGCCGCCGAGGTGGGGGCGCTCGACCTGCACGGGCGGGCGGAGATCGGCGTCGCGGTGGTGTCCGCGACGGCGGCCCACGTACGTGAGGTGCTCGACTCGTGTGAGCGTCTGGTCGCCGCCCGTCCCGAGGTTGAACTCTTGTCGGTGCGTCGGCGGCTGTACGGCGCGGACGACTGATCCACCGACGCCGCCGCGGGGCTGCTCCGCGGGCGGTCACCAGACCGGCCGCGTACGGGCGGACCGGCGGCGCGGGTAGTCTTCGTGGTGTTGGCCGGCGGCTGGGCACCCCAGGTGCCCGGCGGTCGGGAGCGGTACGCCTGGAGGTGGCGAGATGTCGGATCCGGCCAAGGTGCGCCGGCACGCGGAGCGGGTGCGTGAGCTGGTGGCGTCGGTGGTGCGCAGCCAGATCAAGGATCCCCGGCTTGGCATGATCACCATCACGGATGCGCGGATCACCGCCGACCTCCGCGACGCCACGGTCTTCTACACGGTGCTCGGCGACGCGGCCGCCCAGGCGAGCACCGCCGCGGCGTTGGAGAGCGCCAAGGGCATGTTGCGCAGCACCGTCGGGAAGGCGCTGGGGCTGCGTCACTCGCCGACGCTGACCTTCGTCCTGGACGACGTGCAGGACCAGGTCAAGCACATTGACGACCTGCTCGCCCAGGCCCGCCACGCGGATGCCGAGGTGCAGCGCCTCGCCACTCGGGCCGAGTATGCGGGCGAGGCCCAGCCGTACCGGCTGGAAGAGGAGCCCGAGGCCGCCGGGGACGAGCTGCCGCCGCCGGGCGGAGACCAACGGTGACCGAATCCGCCGCCGGGTCCGTGCCGGTGGAGGCCGACTGGGCGGCGGCGGTGGCCGCGGTCCGCGCGGTGCCGGCCGCGGGGCGGGTGCTGCTGGTCTGTCACGTGAATCCGGACGGCGATGCGCTCGGCAGCATGCTCGGCTTCGCTCTCGGCCTGCGTCGGCTCGGTCTGGGTCAGGTGCAGGCTGCCTTTCCCGGCCCGCCGCAGCTCCCGGAGCCGTTGCGCGGGCTGCCCGGTGAGCAGCTGCTGGTCCCGGCGGCGGAGGCGGTTGCCGATCCGGACCTTCTGATCAGCTTCGACGCGGCGAGCGAGTCTCGGTTGGGGGAGCTGGCTGACCGGCTGACGACCGCCGGCAGCACGTTGGTGCTCGACCACCATGCGTCGAATCCCGGCTTCGCTGCGATCAATCTGGTTGACCCGCGGGCGGCGGCCACCTCGGTGCTCGTGGACGAGCTGCTTGACCGGCTGGGGGTGCCGCTCGACGCGGAGATCGCGGAGTGTCTCTACGTGGCGTTGACCACCGACACCGGCTCGTTCCGGTTCGCGGCCACCACCGCGGCGGTACACCGGTTCGCGGCCCGGCTACTCGCCACGGGCATCCGTCCCGGTGAGATCTCTCGTCGCGTCTTCGACACCCGCCCGTTCGGTGCCGTGCGGCTCTACGCCGAGGTGGTCGGTCGGGCCCGGCTGGAGCCCACCGCGGCGGATGGGCATGGCCTGGTGTGGACCTGGGCGACCCAGGAGGACCTGGCCCGGCACGGGCAGCCCGCGTACGTGCTGGAGGCGCTGATCGATTCGGTACGGTGCACGGCGGAGGCCGACGTGAGCTGCGTGGTGAAGCAGACCGCCGACGGGGAGTGGGCGGTGTCGTTGCGCAGCAAGGGCGCGGTGGACGTGAGCCGGGTGGCGATGGCGTTGGGCGGCGGAGGGCACCGGCTCGCCGCCGGCTTCACTGGCCGGGGCAGTGCCGACGAGGTGGTGGAGGCCATCCGACGGGAGCTGGCCGGGGCGCTGCTCACCCCGACGGGCGGGGGCGGGCCGGCCCTGCGATAGCGGTTGGCGCTGCCCTGCGGAAACGGCCAGGGTCGCCCTATGGTGACGGGGGTTGGGTCGGCCTTGCGGCTACCTGTCGACTGGCCTTTCGGCTGATGAGCTGTCGACAAAGATCAGGGTCGGCCTACGGGTGTTCGGTCTTCCCGCCGTTGGGAACGGTCGGCAGAATTGCGGCATGGAACAGCCCCGTGACCTGACACTCGAGGCGCCACGCGCCTGGGATCGTCCCGCTGTCACCGTGCCGGTGCTCGTCTGCCTGTCGTTGGTGGGTGGCCGGTTTCCGTCCTTCTCGGTCGAGGCAAATCTGTGGACGCTCGGCACCGGTGGTGTCCTGATCTGGCTTGGCCTGGGTAACCGGGTGCCCCGGCGGCCCGCACCGGTACGGCTGGACCAGGGTGCGGTGTGGTGGACGTTGCCGGTGGTGGTGTTTGTGGTCTTCGAGGGGGCCACCTTTGCGGCCGCAGCGGGTGACGAGTTCCCGACCTTCTCCCGACTGGCGGATCCACTGCTGGAGGACGGGGTGATCCGCTCAGTGAGCTGGCTGGCCTGGTTGTCCGCGTTCTGGGGGCTGGTGCGGCGATGATGCGGACGCTGGCGATCAGCGGCTTCCTGGTGGCGGTGGCGCTCTTCGTCGCCGTGGAGTTGGCGGCCCGTCGGGAGGGGTCCCGCATCCCCACCCTGGGTGAGGTCTGCGCGTATGTGATGCGGTACGAGGTCGGCTCGGTGCCGGTCGGCCGGATTGGGGTCTTCGGCTTCTGGTGGTGGCTGGGCTGGCACTTCCTGGCGCGTTGAGGTGCCGTTGCCCGCGCTGTGGCTCCGCCCGGATGGTGGGAACAACCGGCGGTAGGTGGACCTGAACGATAGCTTGGGTATTGACCGATGCCGTGCTGACGGTGTCGGTCGTGAGCGGTGGGTCCGTACCCGGCGTCGCCGCTCTCCAGGGTCGGACCGACCCGGGCTCGCTGCTCCGCGTGCTGCTCCGGCGACCCCGGACGCCCGCGGGTGGCAGACCTTGCCCGTGAGTTCCACCGCTGCGCTGGTGGCTCGCGCCCTGGAAGGGGTTTCCCATGTCGAACACGCCCAAGACCGACACCGCTGACGAGGCGCGGGAGCAGCTGCGCCGTGCGCTGCAGACCTCGATGGACACGCGCCAGTGACGTCGCCGATCGGCTGACGCCCCACCGGCGGGCGGCGCTGGCCGCCCGTCGTCCGGCGCCGCCCGCCGATGGTAAGTGACGGGCCTGTTTGCGGTCCTTACGGAGCCCGTGTCAGGATCGGCGACGATGAACTCGCCGGCCGCCACCGCACCCCGCTCCGCCTCGCCCCGCAGGATCGCCGCGCTCGCCCTGCCCGCCCTCGTGGTGCTCGCCGCCGAACCGCTGTATGTGCTGGTGGACACGGCGGTGGTGGGACACCTCGGCCGGGTCCCGCTCGCCGCGTTGGCGATCGGTGGCACCGTGCTGACGCTCATCGCCTGGCTGGGCACGGTCGTCGCGTACGGCACCACCGGGCGTTCCGCCCGGCGGTACGGAGCCGGTGACCGCACCGCCGCCGTCGCCGAGGGGGTCCAGGCCTCCTGGCTCGCGCTCGCGGTAGGGGTCTTCGTCGCGGTCGGCATGCAGGCCGGCGGCGGCGTGCTCGCCCGTGCCCTCGTCGGGGCGGAGAACGACGTGGCGGAGGCCGCCGCGCAGTGGCTGCGGATCGCGGCGCTCGGCGCACCCGGGCTGCTCCTCGCCGCTGCTGGCAACGGTTGGCTGCGGGGCGTCCAGGACACCCGCCGGCCGCTGTGGTTCGTGCTCGGCCCGAGCCTGCTCTCCGCGGTGCTCTGCCCGGTGCTGGTCTACCCCGTCGGGCTCGGCCTGCCCGGATCGGCGGTGGCCAACGTCGTGGCGCAGACGATCTCCGGTGCGCTCTTCGCCGGGGCGCTGGTCTCCGAGCGGGTGGCCCTGCGCCCCCGGCCCCGGGTCCTCGCCCAGCAGCTTGTGCTCAGTCGGGACCTGCTCATCCGCGGCGTCGCCTTCCAGGCGAGCTTCCTCTCCGCCACGGCGGTGGCCGCCCGCTTCGGCGCGGCGGCGGTCGGCGCCCACCAGATCGTCCTGCAACTCTGGTTCTTCACCGCCCTGGTACTCGACGCGCTCGCCATCGCCGCGCAGGCCCTCGTCGGCGCCGCGCTGGGGGCCGACGACGCGGCCGGTGCCCGCGGACTGGCCCGCCGGATCGGGCTGCTCGGCGCCGGCTGCGGCGTGGCGTTCGCACTGGTCATCGCCGCCGGAGCCGGGGTGGTCCCGGGCTGGTTCAGCGCCGACGGGCAGGTCCGCGAGGAGGCGATGGTGGCCTGGCCCTGGTTCGTCGCGATGCTGCCGCTGGCGGGCGTCGTCTTCGCCCTGGACGGAGTGTTGATCGGCGCGGGGGACATCCGCTACCTGCGGAACCTCACGATCGTGGCGGCGTTGGGGGGATTTCTGCCGGCCATCTGGCTGGCGTACGGACTGGACCTCGGACTCGGTGGGATCTGGGCGGGGCTCACCTTCTTCGTGGTGCTCCGGCTCGCCGCCCTGCTGCTGCGGCTGCGCAGCGGTCGCTGGGCGGTCGTCGGCGCGGTCCGGTCCTGAGTCGCCGGCGTGCTCTGGGTCGGACCACGCCGGACGGATTCACCACCGGCCGGAGCGGCCAGCGGTGCCTGAGTTAGGACGAGACCAAGCTGGATTGCAGGACGTATACGGCCATCACCAGCCCCAGGGCCACGGCGAAGGAGACGACGAAGCCGGCCACCTTCATCGTGTTCGGGAAGCGTTGGTACAGCCGACGCCGACCCTGCCACACCTGCCACCGCCGGCGCAGGGCGGCGGCGCCCGGGAGCGCGAGCAGCGCTGCGGCGATCCGGTCCCCAGCAGTGCGCCGTGGGGGCGGTGGGTCGAGCATCCAGGCGGGGCGGCGGGGCGGCTGCTCCGGTTGGTGCAGTCGGGGGGACCGCTGCTGGTCCTGATCCTGGCGCTGGCGTGACATTGCCTAACCCTCCCGTGGTTGATCAGCCCAGTGGTAGCAGTCGGCGTCAATGCGTCTCGTCCCGGCAGAGGCGGGGCGCGCCGTCCGGGTGGGCGTCCCGGTGCTGGCGGGGCCAGCCCGTCTGGCAGGCTTGGCGGTCGTGAGCGCAGACGGACTGATCGTGGTCGACAAGCCCGGCGGTATGACATCGCACGACGTGGTGGCCCGGGTGCGCCGGTTGGCCCGGACCCGGCGGGTCGGGCACGGTGGCACGCTCGATCCGATGGCGACCGGGGTCCTGGTCCTCGGCGTGGGTCGAGCCACCCGGCTGCTGACCTACGTCATCGGGGCCGGCAAGAGCTACACCGCCACGATTCGACTGGGGCAGGCGACGGTCACCGACGACGCCGAGGGGGATGTCATCTCCAGTGCCCCGGCCGGTCAGGTGACCGAGGAGGCGGTCCGGGTCGCGCTGGCAGCGCAGACCGGTGCTGTGGACCAGGTGCCCAGCGCGGTCAGCGCCATCAAGATCGACGGTCAGCGGGCGTACCGCCGGGTTCGGGAAGGGGCCAGTGTTGACCTGCCGCCCCGGCGGGTCACCATCTCCCAGCTCGACGTGCGGGCGCTGCGACGGGACCAGCCGGACGTGGTGGACGTGGACGTGGACGTCACCTGCTCCTCCGGCACGTACGTGCGGGCGATCGCCCGGGACACGGGCCGGGCGCTCGGCGTCGGGGGGCATCTCACCGCGCTGCGGCGTACCGCCGTCGGCGGTTTTCCCCTCGCCGAGGCCGCTACCCTCGATGACCTGGAGCGCCGGGCACCCGAGGTGGTCACGCTCTCCCTCGCGGCGGCGGCTGACCGGTTCTTCCCGCGCCGGGAGGCGACCGCCGAGGAAGAGCGGGTGCTCTCCCATGGCGGTCCGTTGGACCCCGCGGGGATCGACGGCCCGTACGCCGTCTTCGGCCCGGCAGGCGGGTTGGTCGCTATCGTCAGCGAGCGGGCCGGTCGGGCCCGTGCGGAGATTGTGCTGGCCCCGGCCTGACGGCGCGGCGGTCGGGACAGCGACAGGGGAGGAGCGTTATGCAGCGGTGGCGGGGGTACGACGCGGCACCCGGCGGCTGGGGGCGGTCGGTCGTCACCATCGGCGTCTTCGACGGCGTGCACCGGGGGCACCAGGCGATCATCGGGCACGCGGTGGCACGGGCCCGGGAACTCGGGGTCAAGTCGGTGGTGGTCACCTTCGATCCACACCCGGCCGAGGTGGTACGTCCGGGTTCGCACCCGGCGGTGCTCACCGAGCCGACCCGTAAGGCCGAGCTGATCGAGGCGCTCGGTGTGGACGTGCTCTGCGTGGTGCCGTTCACCCCGGACTTCTCCCGGCTGTCGGCGGAGGCGTTCGTGCACGACGTCCTGGTCGAGCACCTGCACGCCGCGTTGGTGGTGGTGGGGGAGAACTTCCGGTTCGGGCACCGGGCCGCGGGGGACGTGGCGTTGCTGGAGCAGCTCGGTCGGACCTTCGGCTATGCCGTCGAGGGGGCACCCCTGGTGGCCCAGGCGGGGACGGTCTTCTCCTCCACGTACATCCGGTCGTGCGTCGCCGCCGGGGACGTGGTGGCCGCTGCCAGCGCCTTGGGGCGGCCGCACCGGCTGGAGGGCGTGGTGGTCCGCGGCGACCGGCGCGGTCGCGAGCTGGGTTTCCCCACCGCCAACCTGCTCTGCCACCGGTACGCCGCGGTCCCGGCCGACGGGGTCTACGCCGCCCGCCTGGTGCGGCGGGGGCAGCGGGAGCCGCTGATGGCGGCGGTGTCGATCGGCACGAACCCGAGCTTCTCCGGCCGGGAGCGGCGGGTCGAGGCGTACGTGCTCGACTTTGACGCGGACCTGTACGGCGAGCGGCTGGCCCTGGACTTCGTGGCGCACCTGCGCGGGCAGGTCCGCTATGACTCGATTGAGCCGTTGGTGGCGCAGATGGCCGAGGACGTTGAGCATACCCGCCAAGCCCTGGGGTGATCACGGAAAGTGATCGGGTTCGACACCTGGTGGCCCCTTGCCCGGCCCGTGCGGACCGGGGCTGGTAGCCTGACGGAGACGTCGGCGCACCGACGTGGGTCCTGGCGTGCCTGCACGACGCCGCGGGTGCGAGGACCGTCCGCCGCCGGGCACCGCCCGGCCCTCCGGGTAAGCCCGCTCTGGCGGACACGACATCGATCAACTCACCGAAACAGGGAGAACATGGCGCTCGACCAGCAAGCCAAGGCCAAGATCCGCGCGGAGTACGCGACCGTCGAAGGCGACACCGGTTCGCCGGAGGTGCAGGTCGCCGTCCTCACCAAGCGGATCGCGGACCTGACCGAGCACCTGAAGGTGCACAAGCATGACCACCACAGCCGCCGTGGGCTGCTGCTGCTGGTCGGCCGCCGCCGTCGGCTGCTCAACTACGTGCAGAAGAAGGACATCAACCGCTACCGGTCGCTCATCGAGCGGCTCGGTCTGCGCCGGTGACGTGACGGGGGAGCGGCCGACCGGCCGCTCCCCCGCTCCAGTTCACCGCCAGGAACTCCGACAACCAGGGCCGCACGACCCCCCGACCCACCGGGAGCCGGTCAGCGCACCGGTCTCCGGTAGTGGCCTCCGGGCATCCGGCACCTCGCCGACCCGCCCGGGCGCTTCGATCGAAGACCGGCCGTCTGAGCAGCTGCGCGTCGCGGTCCGTAGACGCGAAGGAGCGCAACCACAGATGACCGAGAGCAACCTCGGTACCCAGTCTCGTACCGCCACGATCGACAACGGGGCCTTCGGCACCCGTGTGATCACCTTCTCCACCGGCCGGCTGGCCCGTCAGGCCGCCGGCTCCGTCGTCGCCCAGCTCGGCGAGACGGTCGTCCTCTCCGCGACCACCGTTGGCCGGCAGCCGAAGGAGCAGTTCGACTTCTTCCCGCTGACCGTTGACGTCGAGGAGCGGATGTACGCGGCGGGCCGGATCCCCGGCTCGTTCTTCCGCCGGGAGGGGCGCCCCAGCGAGGACGCGATCCTCACCTGCCGGCTGATCGACCGGCCGCTGCGCCCCTCGTTCGTCAAGGGCCTGCGCAACGAGGTCCAGGTCGTCGAGACCGTCCTGGCGCTCGACCCCAGCCACCCGTACGACGTGGTGGCCATCAACGCCGCCTCGATGTCGACGAAGCTCTCCGGCCTGCCGTTCTCCGGCCCGATCGGGGCGACCCGGATGGCCCACATCGACGGCTCCTGGGTTGCCTTCCCGACCCACGAGGAGCTGGAGCGCGCCACCTTCGACATGGTGGTCGCCGGTCGGGCCCTGCCCGACGGCGATGTCGCGATCATGATGGTTGAGGCGGAGGCCACCGAGCACACCGCGAAGTTGGTCGCCGACGGCGCCTCCGCACCGACGGAGGAGGTCGTGGCGAGCGGGCTGGAGGCAGCCAAGCCGGCCATCCGTGAGCTGTGCCGCGCGCAGAGCGAGTTGGCCGAGGTGGCGGCGAAGCCGGTCGCCGAGTTCCCGGTCTTCCTCGACTACTCCGATGACGCGTACGACGCGGTCGCGGAGCTGGCCCGGGAGGACGTGGCCGAGGCTCTGAAGATCGCCGGCAAGGCTGACCGCGAGGAGGCCCTGGACCGGATCAAGGCCCGGGTGGTGGAGGAGCTCGGCCCGCGTTTCGAGGGCCGGGAGAAGGAGCTCTCCGCCGCGCTGCGGTCGTTGACCAAGTCCGAGGTCCGCAACCGCGTGCTGCGCGAGCAGGTCCGCATGGACGGCCGTGGCCCGCGGGACATCCGTCCGCTGACCGCCGAGGTTGGGGTCCTGCCCCGGGTACACGGCTCGGCGATCTTCGAGCGGGGCGAGACCCAGATCATGGGCGTCACCACGCTGAACATGCTCCGGATGGAACAGTCCCTGGACACGCTCTCCCCGGAGAAGTCCAAGCGTTACATGCACAACTACAACTTCCCGCCGTACTCGACCGGGGAGACCGGCCGGGTCGGCTCGCCGAAGCGGCGGGAGATCGGCCACGGCGCGCTCGCCGAGCGGGCCCTGATCCCGGTGCTGCCCTCGCGTGAGGAGTTCCCGTACGCGATCCGGCAGGTCTCCGAGGCGCTCGGCTCCAACGGCTCGACCTCGATGGGTTCGGTCTGCGCCTCGACCCTCGGCCTGCTCTCCGCCGGTGTGCCGCTGAAGGCGCCGGTCGCGGGCATCGCCATGGGCCTGATCTCCGACGAGGTCGAGGGCAAGACCCGGTACGTGACGCTGACCGACATCCTCGGTGCCGAGGACGCCTTCGGTGACATGGACTTCAAGGTCGCCGGCACGCCGGACTTCGTCACCGCGCTTCAGCTCGACACCAAGCTCGACGGCATCCCGTCGGACGTGCTCGCCGCGGCGCTCCAGCAGGCCTACGAGGCCCGGCAGACGATCCTGCAGGTGATGCAGGCGGCGATCGAGGCACCGGCCACGATGAGTGACTACGCGCCTCGGGTCACCACCGTCAAGATCCCGGTCGACAAGATCGGCATGGTGATCGGCCCGAAGGGGCAGACGATCAACGCGATCCAGGACGAGACGGGCGCCGAGATCTCGATCGAGGACGACGGCACCATCTACGTCGGCGCGACCAACGGCCCCGCGGCGCAGGCCGCGGTCGAGCGGATCAACGGGATCGCGAACCCGACCCTGCCGAAGGTGGGCGACCGCTTCCTCGGCACGGTGGTCAAGACCGCCGCCTTCGGCGCGTTCATCTCGCTGCTTCCCGGCCGCGATGGTCTGCTGCACATCTCCAAGGTGGGCGACGGCAAGCGCGTCGAGAAGGTCGAGGACTTCCTCAACGTCGGTGACAAGGTCGAGGTGGAGATCGCCGACATCGACCAGCGGGGCAAGATCTACCTGGACAAGGTGCGCCCGGAGGGCGCCGAGGCCCCGGCAGAGGGCGCTGGCGAGCGGCCGGCGGGTCGGGACCGGGGCGACCGGGGACCGCGTGACCGCGGTGACCGCGAGCGCGGTGGCCGGGGTCCGGACCGCGGTGACAGCGGCGACCGTGGCGACGGCGGTGAGGGCGGCGAGTCGCGTCCGCGCCGTCGTACCCGGCGCAGCTGACCGTCGGACCAACGCACCATCCACCCCTCGTCGAACCGGGAGCCCTTCGTGAGCCGGACTGTCTCCGTACCGTCCATACCGGAACGACGGGGGGTGGCCGCGTTTCGGGGCGCTCCCGGCGGCGCGGCCAGCCGCGCCGTAACCCGTACGCTCAGCGACGACCCGTTGGGCGGCACGGTCCGCCGGACCGTGCTCCCCAGCGGGCTGCGGGTACTCACCGAGGCCATCCCGGCGATGCGCAGCGTCTCGTTCGGCATCTGGGTGTCGGTTGGCTCCCGGGACGAGAACGGCCCCCAGTCCGGTGCCGCCCACTTCCTTGAGCACCTGCTGTTCAAGGGGACGCACCGGCGGACCGCGCTGGAGATATCGTCGGCGATCGAGGCGGTCGGCGGCGAGACCAACGCCTTCACCACGAAGGAGTACACCTGCTACTACGCGCGGGTGCTCGACGAGGACCTGCCCCTCGCCATCGACGTGATGTGCGACCTGGTGGCCGACTCGGTGCTGACCCCGGAAGACGTGGAGGTCGAGCGGGGCGTGATCCTCGAGGAGATCGCCATGCACGACGACGAGCCCGGCGACGAGGTGCACGACCTCTTCGCCCGGGCCGTCTACGGTGAGCACCCGCTCGGCCGGCTGATCTCGGGGACGGAGCAGACGGTCACCCCGATGACCCGGCGACAGATCCAGGGCTTCTACCGGCGGCACTACACCCCGCCGCGGATCGTCATCGCCGCCGCCGGGAACCTTGACCACTCCAGCATGGTCAAGCTGGTCCGGCAGGCGCTGCGGGGCACGCCCCTGGACGCCGAACCGGCGGCGCCCGCACCGTACCGGAGCGCCACCCCGGCGGTACGCACGCAGCCCGCGACCACCCTGGTTGCGCCGAAGGAGACCGAACAGGCACACGTCGTGCTCGGCTGCACCGGCATCGATCGGCGGGATGAGCGTCGGTATGCCCTCGGGGTGCTGAACAACATCCTTGGCGGCGGCATGTCCAGCCGGCTCTTCCAGGAGATCCGCGAGCAGCGGGGGCTCGCCTACTCGGTCTACTCCTACGCCAGCCAGCACGCCGACAGTGGCCTGTTCTCCGTCTACGCCGGCTGTGCGCCAGGTCGAGCCGACGAGGTGTTGGAGTTGATCCGCGCGGAGTTGGCCCGGGTGGCCGCCGACGGGCTCACGGAGGCCGAGTTGGCCCGGGGCAAGGGCATGAGCAAGGGCGCCTTCGTGCTGGGCCTGGAGGACAGCGGTTCCCGGATGAGCCGGCTGGCCAAGGGGGAGCTGCTCTACGGCGAACTGATGCCGGTCGACACCCTGCTGGCTCAGGTGGACGCGGTCACCATTGCCGACGTCAACACGCTCGCCGCGGAGTTGCTGAGACGCCCGATGTCGCTGGCGGTGGTGGGGCCGTTCGGCGAGTCCGACTTCACCGCCGGAGCGACCCCGACCGCCTCCGCCTAGCCGCCCACCCGACCGCCTCCGCCGGACCGCCTCCGAATCACCCCAGCCGGAGCGCCGGTATCCGAAATCCGGGCGGGTGGGCCATCGGGGCTACCACGGCCCCCACCCAGCGATACTCATGTCCCGGTTGGGATAGGTTGTCGGCTGTGACTGACGAGCAGGACAAGAGCGCGGACGAGCCGCTCCGGGTCGGTGTGCTGGGCGCCCGGGGCCGGATGGGCATCGAGGTGTGCAAGGCGGTGGACGCGGCCCCCGACATGGAGTTGGTGGCCATGGTTGACCAGGGCGACTGGTTGTTCAACGCCTCCGACGCCGGAGCCGAGGTGGTCGTCGACTTCACCACCCCTGACGTGGTCATGGACAATCTGCACTGGTGCATCGACCAGGGCATCAGCGCCGTGGTCGGTACCACGGGCTTCACCGAGGCGCGGCTGGAGCGGATGCGCGGCTGGCTGGCCCGGAAGCCGGGGGTGGGGGTGGTCGTGGCCCCCAACTTCGGCATCGGGGCGGTGCTGATGATGCAGTTCGCCGAACGGGCCGCCCGCCACTTCGAGTCGGCCGAGATCATCGAGCAGCATCACCCGCGCAAGCTGGACGCGCCGAGTGGCACCGCGACGCACACCGCGCGCCTGATCGCGGGGGCCCGCGCCGCAGCTGGCCAGGGTCCAGCACCGGACGCCACCCGGGACGAGGTGGCCGGTGCCCGCGGCTGCGACATCGACGGCGTACGCGTGCACTCGGTCCGCGCCACCGGTCTCGTCGCCCACCAGGAGGTGCTCTTCGGCACCACTGGCGAGACGCTGACCATCCGGCACGACTCCTACGACCGGGCCTCCTTCATGCCCGGGGTGCTGCTGGCTACCCGCAAGGTGCGCAGCCGGCCCGGCCTGACGGTCGGTCTGGACGCCCTGCTCGATTGAGCGGGTTGCCCCGCACCATCAGCGAACCGGGGTTGTCCGGGAGGGGGCCGGGTCGGGGCCGCCAGGGAGCCGGAGTCGGGGTTGTCAGGGAGCCGGGGCTGGGGCCGTTAGGGAGTCGGGGCTGTCAGGGAGCCGCATCCGGGAGCCGGGTCGGCTCCGCGGGGACCGCGACATGTAGTCGCAACTGGGCGACCAACATGTCGTCCACGTCCAGCGCGCGGGTCGCCCCGTCCGGCTCCCACCCGGTGCCGGTCAGGAACCCCCGGGTCGCCACGTCGCCGTCGAACGCCCACGCCACCGCGCGGGTGAACCCGTCGTCACGCCAGTGGTCCATCGCCGCGGCGAGCAGTCGGCTGCCGTGCCCGCGCCGACCCCAGCGTGGCTCCACCAGTAGGTCGGTAACCGCGACGACATCCGGACCCAGCGCTTCGGCGGGCTCGCCGGGCGCCTGGGCCTCGACGTCGGCCGGACCGGAGGCGGCGAAACCCACCAGATAAGATTGCTCGGCCTGTTCGACGGCGACCAGCACCCGGTGGGCAGCCGAGGGCGGCTCTTGCACCGCTGCGGTCCACCGCTGGGCCAGCCACGCCTCGTCGAGGTTCGCGAGCACCTGTCGGGGCAGGATGCGGCGGTACGCGACCCGCCAGGTTGCGAGTTGGATGCGTGCGATGTCGCCGGCGTCCTGTGGACGTGCCGGGCGGACGTAGCCGAGAGCCATGGCACGAAAGCCTACGCAGGGTGGAGGAGGCGACGATGGCGCAGGGTGCCAGGCGGACGGTCAGACAGGCGGTCGGGGTGGCCGGACTCGCGGTCGGGGTGGCCCTGTTCCTGTCCGTGGCGGCCGTGCGGCACGGCTTTTTCGACCTCGGGGTCTACTACGGCGCGATCCGCTACTGGGTGCACGACGGCGGCGAGATCTACGACTTCCTGCGCCCGTTCACCCAGTACGGCTTCACCTATCCGCCGTTCGCAGCCCTGGTCATGCTGCCGATGGCGTACGTCTCCTGGACGGTGGCGATCGTGCTCAGCGTCTCCGCGAGCGTGGTGGTCACCCTGGTGCTGTTCTGGTGGCTGCTGGACCCGATCTCCCGCCGCGCCGGCTGGACTCGCTGGTTCGCCATCGCGGTAGCGCTATGCCTCGTCGCGGCGTACGAGCCGATGCGGGAGACGGTGAACTTCGGCCAGGTCAACATGCTGTTGCTGTTCCTGGTGGCGGTGGATCTGCTGCGGCTACTGCCTTCGGGTAGCCGGTGGGCCGGCGCCACCATCGGCCTGGCCACCGCGATCAAGCTGACCCCGGGGATCTTCATCGTCTACCTGCTGGTGACCGGGCGCTGGCGGGCGGCGGTAACCGCGATGGGCACCGCCGCCGGCGCGACCCTGCTCGCCGCCGCCCTCTTCCCGGACGCCTCCCGGGAGTACTGGACCGAGGCGCTGTGGAACACCAACCGCGTGGGCCAGCTCTCCTTCGTCTCCAACCAGTCACTCCGCGGGGTGGTGGCCCGGCTGAACCCGGAGGATCCGAGCACCGTCGCCTGGCTGGTGCTGGTGGTGGCCGTACTGGCGCTCTGGGCGTGGCGAGCCCGGTCCGCGGTGGCGGTCGGCGACGAGGCGACCGGGCTGGCGCTGACCGGTGTGCTGATGTGTCTGGTCAGCCCGGTCACCTGGGTGCACCATCTGGTCTGGCTGCTGCCGGCGCTCCTCCTGCTGTTGGACAACGCGATGGCCGCGCCCGCCGGCAGCCGTCGGCGACGCCGACTGCTGGCGGCCGTGAGCATCGCGTACGCGTTCCTGATCAGCCGGATCGTGTGGGCCTGGGAGCGGGACTTCTCCGGGATCGACGGCTTCCTCGGCAGCAACACGTATGTCTGGATCAGCCTGGCCCTGCTGGCGTTTCTGCCGATTCGGACCGCGGCGCATCGGACTGCGGGTGGGACGGCCGGGCAGGAGGAGGGCCGGCCCGCAGCGGTGTCGTACCGGTGACCTAGTGTCCCCGCGATGACTGTGCCGGAGTCGCTCTCGCTCGCCCAAGCCCGTCGGATCACCCTGGCAGCCCAGGGTTTCACCGATCCGTCACCCACCGGCGTTCCCACTCGCCGGCATCTGCGTCGCGTGCTGGACCGGGTCGGCCTGATCCAGCTGGACTCGGTCAACGTGCTCCAGCGGGCGCACTATCTGCCGCTCTACAGCCGCCTCGGCCCCTACCCGACGGCGCTGCTCGACGCGGCTGCGTACCGCCAACCCCGTGCTCTCTTCGAGTACTGGGGGCACGAGGCGTCGCTGGTGCCGGTCGCGTTGCAGCCGGCACTGCGCTGGCGGATGGCGCGCGCCCGTAGCCAGGCCTGGGGCGGCATGCGCCGGATCGCCGAGGAGCAGCCGGATCTGGTGGCCTGGGTCCGGGACGAGGTAGCGGCCCGTGGGCCGATCACCGCCGCGGAGATCGAGCACGATGCTGACCGGGTGACCGGTAGCTGGGGCTGGAACTGGTCCGCGACGAAGCGGGCGGTGGAGTACCTGTTCTGGTCCGGCGAGGTGACGGCCGCCGAGCGTACGACGTCCTTCGCCCGCCGTTATGCCCTGCCGGAGCAGGTGCTGCCGGCGGCGGTGCTGGCGGCGCCCACCCCGAGCGACGCCGAGGCGTACCGGACGCTGGTGGCCGTGGCTGCCCGCTGCCTCGGCGTGGCGGCGGAGCCGGAGCTGCGGGACTACTTCCGGTTGCCACTGGCGCAGGCTCGGGCGGCGATCGCCGAGCTGGCGGAGGCGGGTGAGCTGATCCCGGTGTCCGTGTCGGGCTGGCGGCAGCCGGCCTGGCTGCACGCCGAGGCCCGGTTGCCCCGTTGGGTGCGGGGAAACCGGCTGGTCAGCCCCTTCGACCCGCTGGTCTGGGAGCGGGGCCGCACCCGGCGGTTGTTCGATTTCAGCTACCGCATCGAGATCTACGTCCCGGCACCGAAGCGGGTGCACGGCTACTACGTGTTGCCGTTCCTCCAGGGGGAGCGGTTCACCGCCCGGGTCGACCTGAAGGCCGACCGGAAGAGCGGTGTGCTCCTCGTGCCGGCAGCCTGGCCGGAGCCGGGCGTTGAGGTGGGTGAGACGGCGCTCGCGCTCGCCGCCGAGTTGTACCGGCTCGCCGGCTGGCTGGGCCTGGACGCCGTGGCGCCACCGACGGCAGGTGACCTGGCGGTGCCGTTGGCCGCCGCCCTGAGGAGCGTGGCGGGTGTACCGTGATCGACGTGACGAGCGTTGACGGGCCGCAGCGCCGGGCCGCCGCGGCGCCCGACGCCCCGCCTCTTCCCGACGGTGCTGTGCGGCCCTCGGACGGTGCTGTTGGGTCCTTTGACCGTGCTGGCGGGGCGTCGGACGCTGCTGCTGGCCAGCGGACTGTGGCTGCTGCCCCGGCGCCTGATGGCTGGCCCGTGGCGGCGGTACCGGTCTATCCGGCTCCGCAGCCGGACCGACTGACCCGATTCGTACTTCGTCTCCAGGAACGCTCGCCTCGGTGGGCGGCGCCGCTGGCCGCCCTGGGCTGTGTCGGCGCCGGCATTGGCTACACCCTGATGATCGACCCGACCCGGTCCGCGCCGGATGCGGCCCCCACCTGCCTGCTCAAGCTGACGACCGGGCTCGACTGTCCGGGCTGTGGCGGCACCCGAGCCCTCTGGTACCTGTTGCATGCCGATCTGCCGGCCGCTGCCCGGCACCATCTCCTCCTCGTCTTCGCGCTTCCCTTCCTGGCGTATCTGTTCGTGGCGTGGGCGGGCCGGCAGGCCTTCGGGTGGCGGCTGCCCCAGCTGCGGATCAGCAACAAGCTGATCGGGGTCTTCCTGGCCGCCTGGTTGGCTTTCTCAGTGGTGCGTAACCTGCCCTGGGCGCCGTTCACCGCGCTCTACGTCTGACTCTTCCTCGTCTTCGCGCTGCCTGCCGCTGGTGCCTGCTGCTGCTGTTGCTGTCAGCGACACCCCCGACGACATCGTCCGGCCGACCGGGGTTTTGCCTCTCGGCCCCGCCCTTCGGTGTACCCCGTTCTCTTCACTGTCGAGCTGCCCCGTTGGCGAGTCCGTGCACAGGTGGTAGGCCTTGCCGTTGTGGGTAGCCGGCCGAAAGGTGCGGGGTGGTGGCCCGCGTTGGGACGGCACGTCCAGGTGGTCGGGCAGCCGCTGACGGTCGGCCCGCTCTGGGCGGCTGACCGGCGGCTTATCGCGAACTGGTCACTGCCCCGGTTCCGCTCTGTGGTGGGGGCGTGTCGTGGGGTGGTCTGTTGGGTGGTGGGGGGTGCCCGTTTGTGTGGGCAGCTCGACAGGAAGGTGCCGGCACCCCCGGCTGCTCCCGTGGCGGCCGGCATTGCGTGGCGCTCGCCACACGGCTGCTATCTCTCCCGTCATGCCTGCGCTTCGGTCGTGCCTGCGCCCCCCCGTGGACGCAACCACTCCCGCCGCGCCTGTGCGCGCGGTGCGCTTGTGCGCGCGGTGCGCCTTCGGCCGGCATGGGGAGTGCTGTGGCCGGGCCTGATCTTCGCCGACTGCGGGGTCCGATTTCCGTCGGCGCCGGTCGCGCCACTACAGTCGCAGGAATGCCGGACATGGTGCAGCCCCAGGTCAAGCTCATTGCGTGGACCCAATTTGCGGCCCCAGACGACGTTGGGTGGTCGACTGACGCCGACGGGGGGCAGGCGCTCGCGGAGTTCGCTGGCCGGGCCTGCTACCAGAGTTGGAAGAAGCCAAACCCGGCGACGGCGACCAACGCCGGCTACCTCGCCCACATTCTCGAGGTGGGCCACCTGAGCGTGCTGGAGCACAGCTCGGTGAGCTTCTACTTCACCGGGGTGTCGCGGTCGCTCACCCACGAGTTGATCCGGCACCGGCACTTCTCGTACTCGCAGCTGTCCCAGCGGTACGTGCCGGAGCGGGACGCGGCGATGGTGGAGCCGGCCGTGATCGCCGACGACCCGGAGCTGCACAAGCGGTTCGTGGAGGCCGCCGAGGCGAGCGTGCGGGCGTACACCGAACTGCTGGAGGGCCTGGAGCAGCGCTTCACCGACGAGCCCAATGCCACCCTGCGGCGGAAGCGTGCCCGGCAGGCGGCGCGGGCGGTGCTGCCGAACGCCACCGAGACCCGCATCGTGGTCACCGGCAACTACCGGGCGTGGCGGCACTTCATCGGCATGCGGGCGACCGAGCACGCCGACGTGGAGATCCGCGAGCTGGCGGTGGAGTGCCTCCGCCAGTTGCAGGGGGTGGCCCCGAGCGTCTTCAACGACTTCGTGATCTCCTCCCTGCCCGACGGCACCGAGGTGGCGGCCAGCCCGCACGCGGAGGTGTCCTGAGCCCTTCCCCGTCGGGGGCTCGGAGGCCGTCCGCTAGGTTGGACGCATGACGAGTGACCTCCCCGACACTCCGCCCCGGACGGCCTCCCGGCCGTTCGGGCGGGTGCTCACGGCCATGGTGACGCCCTTTACCGCCGACGGTGCGCTCGATCTGGACGGTGCGGCCCGGTTGGCGAACCACCTGGTCGACGAGCAGGGCAACGACGCGCTGGTGGTCAACGGCACCACCGGTGAGTCGCCGACCACGACCGACGCGGAGAAGGAACGCCTGATCCAGACGGTGGTCGCGGCCGTGGGCGATCGAGCCAAGGTGGTGGCCGGGGTCGGGACCAACGACACCCGGTACACCATCGAGCTGGCCGCTGCCGCGGAGAAGGCCGGAGCGCATGGCCTGCTGGTGGTGACGCCGTACTACAGCAAGCCGCCGCAGACGGGCCTGGTGCGACACTTCACCGCGGTGGCAGACGCCACTGAGCTGCCGGTGATGCTCTACGACATTCCGCACCGCGCCGGGGTGGCGATCGAGACCGAGACGCTGGTGCGCCTGGCCGAGCACGGCCGGATCGTCGCGGTGAAGGACGCCAAGAGCGACCTGACCGCCACCAGTTGGGTGACCAGCCGGACCGGTATGGCCTTCTACAGCGGCGAGGATTCGCTCCTGCTGCCCGCGCTGGCGGTGGGTTCGGTCGGGGTGGTTGGCACGTCGACCCACTTCACCGGGGCGCAGACCCAGGAGATGATCCGGGCGTTCGACGCGGGGGACAACGCCACCGCGCTCGCCCTGCACCGGCGGCTGCTGCCGCTGTACACGGGCATTTTCCGGGCCCCGGGCACGATTATGGTCAAGGCCGGCCTGGCGGCGAAGGGACTGCCCGCCGGTCCGGTCCGATCCCCGCTGGTGGACGCTACCGCCGACCAGCTTGCCCAGCTCCGCGCCGACTGCGCGGCGGCGGGCCTGGACCTCCCTGAATGAACGAACGACACGACGGACGCCCGGTGACGGCGTCGCAGAATGAGGTGAACGCGTGACCGAGGCGCGGATCGAGACAGAACTGCTACCGCCGCTGCCCGAGGGCGGGCTGCGGATCATCCCGCTGGGCGGGCTCGGCGCCATCGGTCGGAACATGACCGTCTTCGAGTACGCCGGGAAGCTGCTGGTCGTTGACTGCGGCGTGCTCTTCCCGGACGTGGAGCAGCCGGGTGTGGATCTGATTCTGCCCGACTTCGCCCCGATCCTGGACCGTCTCGATGACGTGCAGGCGATCGTGCTCACGCACGGTCACGAGGACCACATCGGTGCGGTGCCGTATCTGCTCGCCCACAAGCCGGACATCCCGCTGGTCGGTTCGGAGTTCACCCTCGCCCTGGTCGAGGCGAAGCTCGCCGAGCGGCGGATCCAGCCGTACACGCTGACGGTGCGGGAGGGGGGTCGGGAGCAGCTGGGCCCCTTCGAGTGTGAGTTCTTCGCGGTCAATCACTCGATCCCGGACGCACTCGCCGTGGCTATCCGTACCCCGGCCGGTCTGGTGCTGCACACCGGTGACTTCAAGATGGACCAGCTCCCGCTGGACGGTCGGATCACCGACCTGGCCGGCTTCGCGCGGCTCGGCGCCGAGGGGGTGGACCTGCTCCTGTCCGACTCCACCAACGCCGAGATTCCCGGCTTCGTCACGCCGGAGCGGGAGATCGGCCCGGTGCTCGACTCGATCTTCGCCAAGGCCCGGGGCCGGATCATCGTCGCGTCGTTCGCCTCCCACGTGCACCGGGTCCAGCAGGTCTTCGACTCCGCGGTGGAGCATGGTCGCAAGGTGGCCCTGATCGGCCGGTCGATGGTGCGCAACATGGGCATCGCCCGCGACCTCGGTCTGCTGAACATCCCACCCGGTCTGGTCGTCGGGCTCGACGAGGCCACCAGCATGCCACCCGACCAGATCGTGCTGATGTCGACCGGCAGCCAGGGTGAGCCGATGAGCGCGCTGGGCCGGATGGCCAGCGGCGATCACCGGCACATCACCATCGCCCCCGGCGACACCGTGGTGCTCGCCTCCTCGCTGGTGCCCGGCAACGAGACCTCGGTCTACCGGGTGATCAACCGTCTTGCCCGGGCCGGTGCCGTCGTCGTGCACAAGGACGTGGCCAAGGTGCACGTCTCCGGGCACGCCCCCGCTGGCGAGCTGCTCTACCTGCTCAACATCGTTCGGCCGAGCAACCTGATGCCGGTCCACGGGGAGTGGCGACACCTGCGCGCCCACGCCCGGCTGGGCATCGAGTCCGGCGTCGCCGCCGATCGGGTGGTGCTCTGTGAGGACGGCGACGTGGTCGACCTGGTCGAGGGGCGGGCCAGCCTGGTCGGGCAGGTCAAGAGTCGGTACGTCTACGTGGACGGCCTCGCCGTCGGGGACGTGTCGGAGTCGCTGCTCACCGAGCGGCGGATCCTCGGCGACGGCGGCTTCATCGCGGCCACCGTGGTGGTCGACTCGGTCACCGGGAAGGTGGTCGGTGGGCCGACCGTCTCCGCCAAGGGTTTCTCCGAGGATCCGGAGGCGTTCAGCCCGGTGGTGCCGTTGATCACCGAGGCGCTCAACCGGGCCGCCTCCGATGGCATCACCGACCCGCACCAACTGCAGCAGATCGTGCGGCGCACGGTGGGGCGGTGGGTCAACGACGCCTACCGCCGTCGGCCCATGATCGTGCCGAACGTGGTGGAGGTCTGAGCCGAGGCGTGGCGAGGTCGGGGAGCCGGCCCGGGTCAGGGCAGCTCCGCGACCGCGTCGGCGTACGCCGAGCCGGTGCGTACTGCGGCGGCCAGCAGCACATCCAGCTGGGTGGGCGCGACCCCGTGGGACAGGTCGGTGCTGACATCACCGGCCAACACCAGCTCGGCGCCGGAGTCGTGCACGTACGCCGTCGGTAGCAGCCGGTCCTGGTTCCAGGCGTTGCAGAACGCGTACGCCTCGGCGCGTCGATCGGCCGGTAACCGGCGGCTGGCCACGGCGCGTACGTGCAGGACCTCGCCGCGCTCACCGGCCCGCCGTACCTGGATCAGCGCCTCACCCCAGCGCCCCACGACGGTGTCCGTGGCATCCAGGACGTACTGGTCGCCGCGCCGGTCCAGGGCGTTGGTGATCGCTGCCAGGCTGAGCGGGGCGGGCTGGTCGGCCGGTTGGTCGTCCGGCTCGCGGTCGGGTTCGTCGTCGTCCGGGCTCTCGAACGGCAGCGCCGCCGGGTTGGCCAGGGCCCGTTCGGCTGCGCCCCGCTCGTCCAGCCAGGACGCGACCCGCCCGGACTGGTGCCCGGTGCCGTTGCGCGCGTCGAAGCTGCCGGCGAGCCCGGTGGCCAGGTCGGTCAGCGTGGCCCCGAGCGCGGCGACGTCCAGGTCGGCCGCGGGCCGTTGCCCGTACGCGGGGCGGCGGACCTGCTGCTCACCGAGTTCGGCGGCGACCGCGACCCCGCACACCAGCGCCCCGGCGGCGGCGAACTCCATCGCGGACAACTCGTCGGGAGCCCGATCCAGCCGGGGTAGCTGCTCGGTGAGCAGGGCCAGCCCGCGGACCGGGTTCCCGCTGAGCGCGCAGAAGCGCAGGTGCGCCGCGAGGTGCGCGAAGCCGGCCTGTTCGCGTCGGTGCCGCTGGTACGCGCGCACGTGCGCCGCCGCGCCCGACTCGGTCTCGCCGACGCGGAGCCACGGCAGCATCCCCGCGGCGAGCCCCCGCTCGGGTGCTCCGGTGCAGTCGTCCGGGTCCACACCGGCCAGGACGTCCAGCGCGGCGGACCACTCCTCCCACCCGGCGAGCAGCTCCGCCCGTCGGACGGCGGCGCAGCTGAGGCAGCCGTCGGCCGGGGTGGCGGGCGCCGCTACCCAGCGGTCGTACCAGGACCGGGCGGTCGGTTCGTCGCCGAGGTGGTCGGCGATCCGGCAGTAGAGTTCGGCGGCGGTCGCGGTGTCGGTGGTGCCGAGGTCGTCGAGGAGAGACCGGGCCTGGTCCAGGCCACCACGCGGGCTGCCGAGCAGGGCTTCGACCGCGTACCGCCGGTAGCGGGCCAGGGTTTCGTGACCGTCGGGCGGCAGCAGGTCGGGCCGCCGGTCCACGGCGGCGAGGCAGCGGCGGACCGGCTCGACCAGGCGCCACCGCCCTTCGTCGAGCAGGTAGGTCTCGATTAGCGCGAGCCGTGCGTCCAGCGCCGACTGGTCGTCGCCGGCGGCGTCGGCGCGCGCCGCGATCCGTTCCAGCTCGGCGCTGCGGGCCTCGCCGTCGGGGGAGTCCCGGGCGTCGGCCAGCTCCTCGGCGAGGGGACGGCCGTCCCGCCCGGGTCGTTGGCGGCGCGGTGGCCACCCCGCCCAGCCGAACTCCTCCAGCCCGCGGCCGCCGGGCTGCCCGATCACGACCGCACCCCGCCGGGCAGCCGCGCCACCTCGGCGGCGAGCTGGCAGCCGGTGGTGATACCGCGGTCGAGGAGCCGGTCGAGTTGGTGCGGGGTCACGCCGCGTTCGAGGTCGGTGATGACCTCCCCGCAGATTCGCGCCCGCCCGTCATCCTCGACGTGTACGAACGCCTTGGGCCAGAGCCGGTCGTGGTTCCAGGCGTTGCAGAAGGCGTGCAGGGTGGGAACGTACTCGATCGCGAACGTGGGTGCCACGACGGTGCGAACCTGGAGTAGCTCGCCGGCGGTCCCGGGCCGCAGGAACCAGATGAGGCTGTCGGCCCACCGGCCGACCAGCTCCCCGGCCGGGTCGGTCTCCACCGTGTATCCCCGCTGGGTGAGTACGGTGGCGATCAGCTCATCGCTGAGTGGGCTCAGGGCGCCCGGGTAGCCGCCCAGGAGGCGGTCCGGAATGTCCCCGGTCGGCGACGCCATGCGGCATCCCTTCTGAGGCGAATATCACGACCGGCGGCGGATTCGCGTGCCGACGCGCAGACACGACCTGGAATAGCGGCGATCCGCCGGGTACCGCCGCTAGGTTGATGCTATGGCGGGCCGTACCTCTCAGGCGAGTCGGCGGCGCGGCGCGTCGCCGCGAGGCAGCACGAACAACCGTGCCCGGCAGCCGGCGAAGAAGCCCCGCGCTGCCGCCAAGCGTCGTCCGCCGGCCCGCACCAACCCGGCCGGCTCCGTGGGCCGGGCGCTCGGGGCACTGTGGATGGGTCTCGCGCACGGGGTGGGCTGGTCGGTTCGCGCCGCTGGCCGGCAGGCCGCCGCGGCCCGTGGCCTCGACCCCGAGCACCGGCGCGACGGCGCCGGGCTGCTGGTGCTCGGCCTCGCGCTGCTCAGCGCGGCCAGCATCTGGTTTGCCAAGGCCGGACCGGTCGGGGAGCGGCTGGCCGATGCCGTACGGCTGTTTCTCGGTGCGATCGCCGTCGTGGTGCCGGTGCTGCTGATGATTGGCGCCTGGCGGCTGATGCGGGAGCAGACCGCTGCGAAGCACCGGGGGCGGGGCCCGGTCGGCTGGGGGTCCATGCTGGTCGCTACGGCCGCGCTGCTGCACATCGGGCAGGAGCCGACCTCGCAGGAGCAGCGGGACTTCGCGGGTGGCCTGATCGGTGCGGGGGTGGGCAGCCTGCTGGAGCGGGCGGTGACCGCCTGGGTTGCCGTACCGCTGTTGCTGCTGCTCCTGGTCTTCGGGCTGCTGGTGGTTACCGCGACCCCGATCAACAAGATTCCGGAGCGGCTCGGTCTGTTGGCCGGCACGGTGGTCGGCGCCCCGGCCGGCGCGGAGGCCACCGAGGAGGCCGCGGCGGAGACCGGCAAGCCGGTTCGCAAACGTACGACGAAGCGGAAGCCGCCACCAACGCCGGACCCGGATGACTTCGCCGACGACCTGGCGGGCGCGGATCTGCAGGAGACTCTCGTGCTGCCCCGCAAGTCGTCGGCGAAGGTGCCGGCCAGTCGGAAGCCGGCGGAGCCGCCGGAGCACTCGCCGCTGCCCACCCGGGCCGAGCAGCTCGCGTTGACCGGGCTGGCGGGCGACTACGCGCTGCCCCCGGCGACCCTGCTGGGCAGTGGTGCCGCCCCGAAGAAGCGCAGCCGGGCCAATGACGAGGTGATCGCCGCGTTGACCGGGGTGTTCGAGCAGTTCGACGTGGACGCCGCGGTCACCGGCTTCACCCGGGGGCCGACGGTGACCCGGTACGAGGTCGAGCTGGGCCCGGGTGTCAAGGTGGAGCGGATCACCCAGCTCTCCCGCAACATCGCGTACGCGGTGAAGTCGCCGGACGTGCGGATCCTCAGCCCGATCCCGGGCAAGAGCGCGATCGGGGTGGAGATCCCGAACACCGATCCGGAGAATGTCGCCCTCGGCGATGTGCTGCGCTCCCGGGCGGCCACCAGCGACCATCACCCGATGGTGGTCGCGCTCGGTAAGGACATCGAGGGCGGCTATGTGGTGGCCAACCTCGCGAAGACGCCGCACATCCTCATCGCGGGGGCCACCGGCGCCGGGAAGTCGAGCTGCCTGAACTCCCTGCTGGTCTCGCTCCTGACCCGGGCCACCCCGGACGAGGTGCGGCTGCTGCTGATCGACCCGAAGCGGGTCGAGATGACCGGCTACGAGGGGATTCCGCACCTGGTCACGCCGATCGTGACGAACGCCAAGAAGGCCGCCGACTCGCTGGAGTGGGTCGTGCGCGAGATGGACATGCGTTACGACGACCTGGCCGCCAACGGCGTCCGGCATATCGACGACTTCAATCGCAAGGTTCGCAACGGTGAGATCACGGCCCCGCCCGGCAGCGAGCGGGAACTGCGGCCGTACCCGTACCTGCTGGTGATCGTTGACGAGCTGGCCGACCTGATGATGGTCGCCCCGCGGGACGTGGAGGACTCCATCGTCCGGATCACCCAGCTCGCCCGGGCCGCCGGTATCCACCTGGTGCTCGCCACCCAACGTCCGTCGGTGGACGTGGTGACCGGTCTGATCAAGGCCAATGTGCCGTCCCGACTCGCCTTCGCCACCTCGTCGTTGGCGGATTCGCGGGTCATCCTGGATCAGCCGGGCGCGGAGAAGCTGCTCGGTCGCGGTGATGGCCTCTTCCTGCCGATGGGTGCCGCCAAGCCAATTCGGATCCAGGGCGCGTGGGTGACCGAGCGGGAGATCGCCGATGTGGTCCGGTTCTGCAAGGAGCAGCGGGAGCCGGAGTTCCGCTCGGACGTGCTCACCGTGGCCCAGGAGGGCAAGAAGAAGATCGACGAGGATATCGGCGACGACCTCGACCTGCTGGTGCAGGCGGTTGAGCTGGTGGTGACCTCGCAGTTCGGCTCCACCTCGATGCTGCAGCGCAAGCTGCGGGTTGGTTTCGCAAAGGCGGGTCGGCTGATGGATCTGATGGAGACCCGCGGCGTGGTTGGTCCGTCCGAGGGTTCCAAGGCCCGGGATGTGCTGGTGAAGCCGGACGAGTTGACCGAGGTTCTGGTTGGCCTGCGCGGCGGCGACGACTGACCGGGACCGCCGTTGTGCCCGGCGGGGTCGGCCTGGCCTCGGTTCGGCCGTCAGTGGTAGATCTTCAGGCCCACCACGCCGGCGATCACCAGCAGGAGGCAGAGGATCCGCGGCAGGCTGGTTGACTCGTTCAGCGCCACCATCCCCACCACGGCGGTACCGACCGCGCCGATGCCGACCCAGACCGCGTATCCGGTGCCGACCGGGATCTCGCGGAGTGCGTAGGCGAGGCCAATCATGCTCAGCGCGGCCGTGATGGCGAAGACGATCGTGGGGACGAGCCGGCTGAAGCCGGCGCTGCGGTCGAGGGCGATGGCCCACGCGGTTTCGAGGAGTCCGGAGATCACCAGCACGATCCAGGCCATTGCCGGACGGTAGCAGCTGCCGCAGCGGAGCAGCTCGGCGAAGGTGATCTTCGCCACTGTAGCTAGAGCTGAACCTGACTTTATCTTGCAGTATCGGTCCATGCCGCTGCTACTCAGCGACTCAGAGGTCGCTGCCGCGCTCGACGCCCCGACGACCGTCGCCGCCATGCGGGACGCGCTGCACGCCGCCCGCGAAGGTCGACTGGTCGCCCCGCCCCGAGCCATCGCGCCGCTGGACGGGGGTCGGATGATGCTGGCCGCCGGGCACCTCGTGGGTCAGTGGTACGGCCTCTGCTCCTACGACACCTTCGGGCTGCCGGGCGGCGAACCGGTGGTGGTGCTACACGACGCCCGCACCGGCGGCGTCCGGGCGGTCGCGGTCGGGGCGGAGCTGAGCTCCCGGCGCAGCGGTGGGCTGGGCGGGGTCGCCATCGACGTGCTGGCCCGCCCGGACGCGGCCACGCTCGGGGTGGTTGGCTCGGGCCGGCAGGCGTGGGCGCAGGTCTGGGCCGCCGCGGCGGTACGGCCGCTGCGGGAGGTGCGTGTGCACAGCCGCTCGGCGGCGCGGCGTACCGCCTTCGCCAACCGGGTCCGCGCCGAACTGGGCGTACCGGCGCGGGCGGTCGACTCCGCGACGGCGGCCGTCGCCGACCAGGACATCGTGGTGCTCGCCACCTCCAGCACCACCCCGGTGGTGGATGCCGCGGACCTCGCGCCCGGCACCCACGTGAACGCGGTGGGCTTCAAGCAGGTCGACCGGCACGAGTTCGGCCCAGATCTGCTGGACCGGGCCGAGGTGCTGGTCACCGACTCACCTGCCCAGGCCGCCGGGTACGCCCCACCGATGCTCGCCGCCCTGCCCCCGTACGCCGGACGGCTGCGCGACCTGGGTGCGGTCCTGGCGGCGGTGGTGCCCGGCCGGACCCGCGCGGACCAGATCTCCGCCTTCTGCTCCACCGGTCTGGGCGGTACCGAGGTCTTCCTGCTCGATCGTCTGGTCCGGGTCGCCGCGACGGTCTGACCCGCCGGTGTGGCTGCGGTGGGCTGGCTGATTCGCCGGAATGGCTGCAGTGGCGGGCCGACCTCCGGCGCGGTGGTGTCGGGCTGATCCCGGACGGGAGCCCGTCGAGGCCGGTTGCTGGCGGTTGCTGGGAGGTCAACCCACGCCCGGTACCCTCGGATGGTGTCTGCCACCCCTCCCGCACCCGCCGACGGCCGCCGTGTCGCCCTGCTGACCCTGGGCTGCGCCCGCAACGAGGTCGACTCCGAGGAACTGGCTGCCCGGTTGCACTCCGACGGCTGGCAGGTGACCACCGACGGTGAAGGCGCCGACGTGGTGGTCGTGAACACCTGCGGGTTCGTCGAGAAGGCCAAGCAAGATTCGATCCAGACGCTACTGGCCGCCGCCGAAACCGGCGCGAAGGTGGTGGCGGCGGGGTGCATGGCCGAGCGGTACGGGCGGGAGCTCGCGGAGAGCCTGCCCGAGGCGCAGGCGGTGCTGAGCTTCGACGACTACCCGGACATCTCCGATCGACTCGGAGCGGTGCTCGCCGGAGCCGCGGTTGACGCGCACACCCCGCGGGACCGGCGGGAGCTGCTACCGCTCACCCCGGTACGGCGTGCCCAGGCGGCGGTGTCGTTGCCGGGCCATGGCACCCCGGCCGCCGGGGCGCAGCCCGGGGTGCGATCCGCTCCGATCGAGGTCGACGAGCGTACGCCGGCGCATCTGCGTCCGGTGCTGCGGCGTCGGCTCGACACCGGACCGGTCGCGTCGCTCAAGCTGGCCAGCGGCTGCGACCGACGGTGTGCCTTCTGCGCCATCCCCGCCTTCCGCGGTGCGTTCGTTTCCCGTCCGCCGGAGGCGCTGCTCGCCGAGGCGGAGTGGCTGGCCCGGACCGGGGTGCGGGAGCTGGTGCTGGTCAGTGAAAACTCCAGCTCCTACGGCAAGGACCTGGGCGACCCGCGGGCACTGGAGAAGCTGCTGCCCCAGCTCGCTGCGGTGGACGGCATCGTTCGGGTGCGGGCGAGCTACCTCCAGCCGGCCGAGACCCGTCCCGGGCTGGTAGAGGCGATCGCCACCACGCCGGGCGTCGCCCCGTACTTCGACCTGTCGTTCCAGCACTCCAGCGAGACGGTGTTGCGGCGAATGCGTCGGTTCGGCTCCACCGATCGGTTCCTGGAGCTGCTGAGCAGCATCCGGGCGCTGGCCCCGGAAGCCGGTGCGCGGAGCAACTTCATCGTTGGGTTCCCCGGCGAGACCCGGGCCGACGTCGCGGAACTGGTCCGCTTCCTGGAGGAGGCGCGGCTGGACGCGATCGGGGTGTTCGACTACAGCGACGAGGACGGCACCGAGGCCGCCGGTCTGCCCGGCAAGGTCACCGCCGCCACCGTCAAGCGCCGCTACGACCGGCTCAGCGCGCTCGCCGACGAGCTCTGCGCGCAGCGGGCCGAGCAGCGGCTCGGCTCGACGGTGCAGGTGTTGGTCGACTCGGTCGACGGCGGTGTGGTGGAAGGCCGGGCGGCGCACCAGGCTCCTGAGGTGGACGGCTCGACTACCCTGGTCGCGCCCCCCGAGGGCGGGGTGGACCTGACCGCTCTGCGCCCCGGTGACCTGGTTGAGTGCACGGTCACCGCTACCGAGGGTGTGGACTTGATCGCCGTACCGGATGCGATGATCTCGGCGGCTCCTGGCGTGGCACGGTGACGGTGGGTCCAGGGGATTCGGCCGGCGCACCTGGTGCGGGGCCGGGGCGGCGGGATGCGGCGATGACCGGAGCGGCGGAGCCGGCCCCGGCGGTTGCCCGGGTGCCGGTGCTCAACGCCGCCAACGCGCTGACGTTGCTGCGGCTGGTGTTGGTGCCGGTCTTCGCCGTCTCGGTGGTCGTCTCCGAGATGACTCACGTCGGCTGGCGGATCGTGGCCTGCCTGATCTTCGTCGGGGCTGCCTTCACCGACCTGGTGGACGGGTGGATCGCTCGCCGGTTCGGCCTGGTCACCTCGGTGGGGAAGGTGGCCGATCCGATCGCGGACAAGGCGCTCACCGGAGTCGCGCTGCTGCTGTTCTCCTTCTACGACCAGCTTCCGTGGTGGGTGACCGGAACGATCCTCTTTCGGGAACTGGGCATCACCGCGCTGCGGTTCTGGGTGATCCGGCACGGCGTCATCGCCGCCAGCCGGGGCGGGAAGATCAAGACGGCCCTGCAGACCCTCGCGATCGTCTGGTATCTCTGGCCCATGCCGGCGCCCCTCGACCTGGTCGGACCATGGGTCATGGGTGCCGCGGTGGCGGTTACGGTGGTCAGTGGCCTCGACTACGTGGCGCAGGCGCTGCGTCTGCGGCGGCGGAAAGAGGGCTGACCAGGTCCGGCCGAAGGGGGAGCCCCCATGGGGCTGGGAGCGGATGGCGAGCGGCCGGCCGAGGGCCCGGCCGCCAGCGTCGTGCACAACCTGACGAAGCGGCGGGAGACGCTCGCCACCGTCGAGTCGCTGACCGGTGGTCTGCTCGCCGCCACGATCGTGGAGGTCGCCGGGGTGAGCAGCGTCTACCGCGGTGGGCTGGTGGCCTACGCGACCGAGTTGAAGTCCCAGCTGGTGGGAGTGTCGGCGGAGCTGCTCGCCGGGCGCGGTCCGGTTGACCCGGACGTGGCCGTGGCGCTCGCGCTGGGGGGCCAGCGACGGTGTGCCGCCGACTGGGGCCTGGCCACCACCGGGGTGGCCGGACCGGGGCCGCAGGGCGGCAAGCCGGTCGGCTTGGTTTACGTGGCCGTGGCCGGTCCGAGCGGCAGCGCGGTCCGGCGGCTGGAGCTGGGCGGGGGCCGTGATCTCATCCGGTCCGCCACCGTGGTGCAGGCGCTTCGACTGCTGGGTGAGCAGCTGGCCGAGGTGCCCCCCGCTGCCGGCGGTGGTGCATAGCTGCACCGACCGTGATACGGTCGGCACTCTTTGTCGACAGCGTTGCCGCTTGGTGGGCTCGCTGGCCCGCAGCCCGATTCGGCAGGTGGGGCGGTATGTCGGTCAGGCCGGCACCGGGTACGGTTGCGGGAAGGTTCCGGTGGTCGGGGCCCGGATTCCCCGGGTCGTCGAGGCACGGAGTGTTCCTCCAGGGGAGGTGCGATGGTCCTGCTACGCCGGCTGATCGGTGACGCGCTACGGACACGCCGGCAGGGGCAGCACCGCACCCTGCGCGAGGTTTCCTCTGCCGCCAATGTCAGTCTCGGCTACCTCTCCGAGATCGAGCGTGGGCACAAGGAACCGTCGAGTGAGCTGCTGGCCGCCATCTGTGACGCGCTTGGCGCGCGCCTCTCCGAGCTGCTGCGTGAGGTGAGCGACACGGTGGCGCTCGCCGAGCAGATGCCGGGGGTGCTGGTGCCGGTCCAGGATGAGCCGACCGGGCAGCAGCCCGCCCCGGTCCCAGCCGCCAGCCACGGCAAGACCGCCGGCCGCCGGTCGGTCCGCCAGGTCTCCTCGGACGGCACGGTGTCGGTGCAGGTCCGCCAGGAGTCGCCGCTCAAGGCGACCCTGCACACCCGGGTTCGCAAGACGGACCGGGATGTGGTCTGCGCCGCCTGAGCGCGCGTAGGGTTGAACGTGGCCCGCTGCGTTGTCGGCGGCTGCCCAAACTGGCATCCGCCTGCGACGATGGAACCACTGCCGTCGCGGCCGGCCAGGTCGCGGCTGGCCGCGACGCTAGTGAGGGGATACCGCGGAGATGGCGAACCCGTTCGTCAAGGGTTGGAAATATCTGATGGCGCTGTTCGGCACCAAACTCGACGAGCGTGCCGACCCGAAGGTGCAGGTCCAGCAGGCGATCGAGGAGTCTCAGCGGCAGCACCAGCTGCTCGTCCAGCAGGCCGCCGCGGTGATCGGCAACCAGCGGCAGCTGGAGATGAAGCTGTCCCGGCAGATGTCCGAGGTCGAGCGGTTGCAGGGCAACGCCCGCCAGGCCCTGGTCCTGGCCGATCAGGCCCGCGCTCGGGGCAGCGTCGCCGAAGCCACCCGCTATGAGCAGTCCGCCCAGGCGCTCGCCACCCAGCTGGTCACCGCCGAGCAGGCCACCGAAGACCTCAAGACCCTGCACGACCAGGCGCTCGGCGCGGCGGCGCAGGCACGTAAGGCGGTCGAGAACAACTCGATGATTCTCCAGCAGAAGCTCGCCGAGCGGGCGAAGCTGCTCAGCCAGCTCGAGCAGGCCAAGATGCAGGAGAACGTCGCCGCGTCGCTGGAGTCGATGTCCGCGATCACCGCCCCAGGTACCACCCCCACCCTGGACGAGGTGCGCGAGCGCATCGAGCGGCGCTACGCCAACGCGATGGGCCGAGCCGAGCTCGCCGGCAACTCGGTCGAGGGACAGATGCTCGACATCCAGCAGGCCGCCCTCGACGCGGCGGGTTCCGCCCGACTCGATCAGATCCGTGCCGGCATGGCCGGGGAGCAGCTCCGCGGCACCACCGAGCGGCCCGCCGTCACCCGACCCGAGCAGCAGGGCGCTCCGGTCGCCGACCCGGCCGCCGCGGCCCGGCTCGACGAGATTCGCTCCACTCTGGGCCGCGAACGCGGCACCGGGGACAGCACTGCCGCCGGCTGAGCGGCGCGGGTGGGGAGGCGACGTGGCAGACGAGCGGACGCGGTACTTCCGGCGGCTGAGGCGCCGCCGGCGGTCTGCCCGCCGGTGGAGTGTCATCGCCGGTGGGCTCGGTGGCGCGGCGGCGGTGCTGACGCCGTACGCCGGTCTGGGCTTGCCCGACGCGGCCTGGGCCGCCGGTGCGGGCGGGGCGATCGTGCTCGCCGCCTGGCGCTGGGCCGACCTGCGGGCGCTCGCCGCCCAGCCGGCGCCGCCGGCGTTGGACCCGGCTGAGGCGGCGGCCCATTCGCGGGCCCGGCTGGTCGCGGCGGTGCAGCGCCTCCCGGCCGGCTCCGGCCTACTCGCCGAGGTCCGCCGGGTGCGGTCCCGGGTCGCGCTGCGCGGCACCAGCGCCGCCGAGCAGTGGGGCCGGCTGGATCGGGCCGGCTCGACCTTCGCCGGCCTGCGGGACCGGCTGACCGGCCTGGCGGCACCCGCGGTCGCCGAGGCCGCCGCGGCCGACCGCTCCCTGCGGGACCTCGCCCTCCGGGTCGCGGACGTCGAACGGGCCATTCGGTTCGCGCCGCCCGAGACCCGGCCCCCGCTTGAGCAGGCCCGGACGGCCCTCGCCGGCCAGCTACACAGCGGCGTCGCGGCATACGAACGGCTGGTGGCGGCCGCCGCTGGTTACGTGGCCGAGAACGTACGGTCCGACGTCCAAGAACCGGCGGTGGTCCGGCTCACCGAGGCGACCGACCTGCTGCACGGGGTGGCTTCGGCATTGGCGGAGCTGCGCGCCACCGACCCCACCTTCCGTACCTCCTGAATCGACCGGGCTGCCCGCACCGGCGGGCTGCCTGTGCCGTGCGGCACGGCGTTGACCCAGGGGGCACGACCGCCTGGGCGTACTCCTCGACGACCTGGTCGTCGACGGTGCGAACCAGGCCGCTTAGCCCGGTGTCGTCACGGTGATCGGGGCGGTGAAGGGGGACATCCCGACGACGTTGAACGCGCGGATTCGATAGTGGTAGGTGGCGCGGCGAGCCAGGCCGGTGTTGGTGAACCCCCGCCCGTTCACGGTGAAGGTGGCTACATCCTGGGTGAACGCGGGGTCCGTGGCCCGCTGCACGGTGAATCCGGCGCCGGAACCGGCGGGTACGCTCGCCGCCCAGCCGAGGATGACCGTCGCGGTGTCCGGTGCGGACGTGGCGGTGGTGACCGTCACCGCATCCGGTACGCCTGGCCGGGGCGGTGTGGTTACCTGCGCCACCGTGGACCACGGTGAGGCCGCGCCCAGGTAGGTGGTGCGCACCCGGTAGTAGTAGCGGGTGTCCGGCACCACAGCGGTGTCCAGATGGGTGTCCCCAACACTGATGGCCGTGGTGCCGGGCCCGCTGGTGAAGGTCGGGTTGGTGGCGCGCTGCACGTCAACGCCAGTGGCGAAGGAGTGGTTGCGCCAGTGCAGCCCCACCCGTAGCGGTGCCGCCGGCGGCACCGCCGCGGCCAGGCCGGTGGGGGCGGTGAGCCGCACCGAGGCGGGCACGCAGTTCGACCAGGCCGAGCAGCTGACCGTGTTCTCCGCCCGGATGCGGTAGTAGTAGGTCACCCCGGGAGTGACGGTCGCGTCGGTGTAGTGGGTGGCGCTGGCAGCCACCGTGATCGTGGCGAGCTCAGCGGTGAACGCCGGGTCAACGGCTCGTTGGAGCTGGTGGCTGGTGGCGGCGGGCCGACTGCTGTTGCCGGTCCAGGCGAGCAGGATCGCCGGCAGCGCGGTGGCCGATCCGGGTCCCGGGGTCGCAGACAGTCCGGTCGGGGCCTGCGGCGCGACCCGCAGCACCAGCGGCCGGCTCAGGCCCTGGTCGCGATAGCCGGCGAGCTGGCTGTGCCAGCGGTACTCCCAGCCCAGGTTGACCGGCTGGTGGGTCACCGGCGCCGCCCCGCCGTCGCGCGGTGCCCCGCCGAGGTGGACGCCGCCCGGCGAGGGTGGCTCCGCCGCCCGTACGCTGTCCGCGATCTTGAATGGGAGGGGCGGCGCGACCGGGCGCAGCGCGACCACCACATCCTCATGTGGGTTGACCCGGACCACCTGTTTCCAGCCCACCTCGTTCGGTGCCGGTGGGCGGAGTGTGCCGTCCCAACCGGCTCGGTTGACCAGTTGCAGGTCGACACCGTCGAGGCGGACCGGCTGGGTCTGCCGGTTGGTACCGCGCAGCCGCCACAGCTGCACGCCATCGCTGGCCGAGCCTCCCGGTGCCGCCGGCTCGACGACCGGCACCACCTCGGTGGCTGGGTCGGTCGGGCCGAGCGGCACCACGGCCGGCGTGAGTGGCCCTCCGGGCGGCGGGCCGACACCGAAGCGGCCGGCGAGTCGGCCGTACGTGGGCTCGAAGACCTGCTCGATGATCTTTACAGCGATCAGTAGCAGGACCGGGGTCACGTCTCCGGCCGGCGTGAATGCGACCGTGGAGGCATGTACCGGGACGGTGGTCTCCCGAGCCGTGTGGGTGCCGAAAGCAGCGTCGTAGGCGGACTGCGGCACGATCGGCGGGCGCTGGCTGGCCGCGTACGCCCGAGGTAGCCGCTCCTGGAGTCGGGCCAGGTCGTAGCGGGGCGCCGGGACGCCGTTCACCCGGAACTGCAGCAGCGTACGGGTGTTCGGCCCATAGCCGGGACGGCTCGGTGGTGTCCCGCCCTCCGCGGTCTGGTCCGCGGCTTCGGTGTGGTGGTCATAGCGGGGGTCGAGGTCAGGTAGCGGGGCCGGGGCGTCGTTGTAGAGGAGCACGGTGCTGCCGGGGGCGACGGTGGCGAAGTCCACCAGCACGTCGGCCTGCTCCCCGGGGGCGAGTAGCAGCGTGTGCCGGTCAACGTTGAGCACGGTGGGGTCGCGCCGGTCGGATCGGTAGGTCACCGGCTGGTTGGGGAGCACCGCGGGGGCCGGTAGGAGGCCCCCGTCGTTGCCGATCTGCACCAGGTCGGGGCCGGCGGCGAGCGGGTCCGGCACCCCGCCCTCCCGCCCGTCTGTCGGCCACCCGCCAGGTCGGCCGGGCACCGGAATCGCCGCCACCATCGGAACCTCGCCGGCGTCCGGGTCAGCCAGCCCGCCGTCGCTGTCCCACATCGGGCCAGCGGAGCGCGTCTGGTAGAGCTGGAGGTTCAGGCTGCGGTCCAGGCACGCGTTGAGGACGCGGAACCGGTAGGTGCGTGGTTCGACCGCCAGCCAGGGGTACGCGACGCCGTTGATCAGTACGGTGTCGCCGTACGCGGCTGGTACCGCCGATGGGTGGGGTACGCCGGGTGCCAGCGGCGGTTCATCCGAGTCGTCGCCGATCGGGTCGTGGTGGGGGTTCGGGACCGGCCTCGGTCCGGTGCCGTTGGGTTCGGTTGTGCCGTCGGGCCTGACGGCGTTGGGTTCGGTGCCGTTGGGTCTGGCGGCGCTGTCTGCCCCGAGTTCCTCGGCGGTTCGCGTCCACGGCCCGTAGTCCCAGCGCCCGGTCGGATTGATGCCGTCGTCGCGGTAGGGGTTCTGCCGGGGCTGGTAGATGTGTGGGTGCCAGAGGCTGCCCCGCGCGCCCCACCGGTCGCGGTCCCAGGTCGGGTCGGTGGCGGCCAGCTGACTGTCGTCGGGCACGAAGGTCTTGTCCTCGACGACCAGCGGGATCTGGTCGGCGGGCAGCACCCCGTCGGCGACCAGGTCCTCCTCAGCCGGATCGGTGATGAGGTAGATACCCATTTGTCCGGAATAGCTGGTGAGTCGGGCCAGCCCGACGGTGTTGTCGTGGAACGCGAGCAGCCGACCGCTCTGCTCGTTCGGGTAGTACAAGGTGGTGGCCCCCCTGCCGGGCGGCGGCATGTCCGGCACGGGGGTCAGCCCGGGACCGGTCGGGTATGGGGTGATCTCCGTAGCGGGCGTGATCCAGTGCCATGGGTTGCCGGCGCTGATCCAACCGGTCTGCGCGCCAGCGAGGTGCAGCACCGCCCGATTCTGTGGGTACGGTGCCGGCCCGTGGAATGGCCCGTGACCGGCGCCGTCGATGGTCGGGTCAACCGGTAGGAACAGTTCACCGGCTCGACCGGTGGGAAGCTGGTTGATGAATTTGACTCGTACTGGTCGGCTGCGCCGCGCGAGGATCACCGGGCCGAGGTGGACCGGGCGATTCGGCGGGGCGACAGTGTTGTGTCCGGTCGAGTCGGTACCAAGGTTCAGCTGCCGGTATCCCCGCAGTCGGGTGGCCGGAAGGTCCCGGTGCAGCCGTTGCGCGTGTTCCTGCAGACCGATTTCGTAATAGTCGCACCCCGGGTAGGTGATCGTGTCGGGTACGGCCACCGGCAGGCGGCCGGGGTCGTTGGCTGAGCCGAGCGTGGGCAGCGGGTCAACGAACTTGCGGATTCCGGTGCCGGGCACCACGCCGCCATCATCGTCCAGAATCGGCAGCGGACTGTGGGCGTGGTTCGGCACCGGGCCGAAGTAGCGGGGCAGCGCCGCCGGGTCCAGCGTCGCTGCTGGCCCCGGTGTCGCTGGGGCTGGTGTCGCTGGTGCTGGCCCGGCTGCCGGGGCCGGCGTCGCGGATGTCGGCGGTGCCGTCGCGGTGCCGTCTGTACCCCGGGCTGCCGGCACCAGCGGGTCGGAGCCATTGGCGGTGGCTTGCGTCGGGTCGGTGGCGGGTCGCTCGGCCCAGGGGATCCGGAGTCTGCGGAACAGGTCCATGGCTCTCCCGGCGTCGGGCGCGGTACCGGCCACCTCGGCGTGGCGGTGGACGCGCAGAACAGACGGTGTATGAGCACTTATTTGCAGCATGGGACCTAAGGGGTGGGTTTGGAAGTGCCCAATCGTCCCTTTCTAGGCCAGCCCGCCGCGTCGTCCCGGTCCAGGCCAGCGAGGAGACGTAGCCCATCCTCGCTGGGGCTGCCGGGAGAGGCGGACAGCACCAGCAGTTCCACACCGGAGTCGTCCGGGGGTACGAGGCTTTCCTGGTGCAGTTCCAGCAGCCCGACCAGCGGGTGCCGGTAGGACCGCCGCCCGTAAGGGCGGGCGCGTACGTCGGCACGTGCCCAGAGGCCGCGGAAGCGTTCGCTATTCATCGCCAGTTCGCCGATGAGCGAGGTGAGGCGGGGCTCCTCGGGGTACTTGCCGGCAGCCAGACGCAGGTGCCCGACCACGATGAGGGTGCACGCCTCCCAGTCGGCGTACAGGCCGCGCTCTCTCTCCTCAAGGAAGACGTGCCGGGCGGTGTTCGAGCCCGGCATCGGCAGGCCGTAGAGGAGCCGGGCGAGACGGTTGCCGGCGAGCACGTCCAGCCGATGATTCATGATCAGTACGGGTGAGTCGGCCATCAGGTCGACGACGCGGAGTAACTCCGGCCGGATCCGCCCACCTGGCATCCGCGCGCGGTGGCGGCGTTGCCGGGCGAGTCGGTGCAGGTGCCCGCGTTCGGTCTCATCGAGGCCGAGGACGCGAGCGAGTGCGTCGAGGACCTGGTCGGAGGGCTGGGTCGCGCGGCCCTGCTCCAAACGTACGTAGTAGTCGACGCTGACTCCGGACAGGTGCGCGACCTCCTCGCGGCGTAGCCCCTGGACCCGGCGATGCCGGTCGGTGGGGATGCCGAAAGTTGCCGGATCGACCCGGGAACGCCGGGTCCGTAGGAAGCCCGCGAGACTATCCATCCTCCCAGTATCACTGGAATGTTGGCGGATGGGTGGTCCTGCCGTTACCAGGACATCCAGTCCGAGGAAGCGGTGCCCCTGAATGTCGGGGTGCCGAGGGGCCCAGGATTGAGACCCATGATCCGAAGGAGCCCCATGAACTCGCTGATTGTCTACGCCCACCCGGAGCCGAAGTCGCTCAACGGCTCGCTGAAGGACCTCGCCATCTCCACCCTGCGGACCGCCGGGCACGGGGTGCGGGTCAGCGATCTGTACGCGATGAGTTGGAAGGCGGTTGTGGACGCCACGGACTATGGCCCCGAGGCCGCCAATCCGCTCCGGGTCGCCCGGGACTCAGGCCGCGCCTTCGACGCCGGAACACTCACCCCGGATGTCCTCACCGAGCAGGAGAAACTGCCGTGATCATCTTTCAGTTTCCGCTGTGGTGGTACACCATGCCCGCGATTCTCAAGGGCTGGGTGGACCGGGTGTTCAGCGCCCACTTCGCGTACGGCGTCGGCGAGCACAGTGACACCAGGTTCGGTGACCGTTTCGGCGAAGGCACCCTGGCCGGCAGGAAGGCGCTGCTGTCGGTGACCGTCGGTGGATCGGAGTCGCACTACTGCGCTCGCGGGATCAACGGCCCGATCGAGGACCTCCTGTTTCCGATCCAGCACGGCATCCTCTACCACCCAGGCATCGAGGTGCTGCCGCCGTTCGTGCTCTACGGCGCCGACCGGTTGACCAGCGAAGACTACTCGGACGTCGCCAAAGCCTGGAAGCAACGCCTGCTCACCCTGGATTCGACTGAGCCGATCCCGTTCCGACAGCAGAACTCCGGCGACTACGAGATCCCCTCGTTACGGCTGAAGGAGGGGGTGGAGCTCGCCGGCCGCACCGGCTTTGGGCTGCACCTGCGGCACTGACCCCGGTCGCGCCCGGCGTCAGCCGGCGGTGAGGCGCAGTCGGTCGCCGGGCGCCACTCCGAGCAGGTCGGCGGCCCGCCCACCGTTGACTGCGACCGCGACCTGGCCAGCCGAGTCGACGTGCATCAGGAGTTCGCCTGGCGACACGTCACCGAAGGTGCGGACGCGTACCGCCGGTTGGCGTTCGACCCCCGGAGCGACCGGGGTAGTGGTTCCAGCAGGTCCCCCGACGCCGCGAGCTGCACGTTGCCGAAGTGGTCCACGGTCAGTATCTCGGCGGTGAACCCGTCGGCCTCCGGCTGGACCAGCGGCACTGGTAGCCGGACCAGGGTACTGGGCTCGATGGCCGGGCCGGCGTCGGCGAGCGGCGCACCGAGCGCCAGCCGGGCCGCGACCGGCGCGAAGACGTCCCGACCGTGGAAGGTGGCGGACCGCTGCGCTCCGAGCCAGTCCCGGTTCGTCAGCTCCACCGCCGTGCGGACCCCGCCGAGCGCCGCCGCTGCATCCAGCAGCAGCCCGTTGTCCGGGCCGACCAGCAGTCCGTCCCCGGCGGCGAGGGCGACCGCCCGACGAGCCGTGCCCACTCCCGGGTCAACCACGGCGAGGTGGACGGCGGCTGGCAGGTACGGCACGGTCTGCGCCAGCACCGCGGCGCCCCGCCGCACGTCGCCG
>NZ_AXVR01000033.1 GCF_000484695.1 Salinispora cortesiana
GTCGTTGGCGTTGGCGAGGGTGATCGCGGCGATCAGCTGGTCCGCGCTGCAGGGGACCGGGGTGCCCGTGGGCTTGTTCTCCTTACCTCCCTTGCTCTTGTCGTCGCCCTTGCCCGCCTTGCGGTGCCCGTCGGCGGAGGGCCGGTCGTCGGCGCTGAGAGCATGTCCGATGGCGGCGGCGGCCGGGGTGGCGGCGGCGGTGGTCAGGGCCAGGCCAGCTACCCCGGCCAGCCCGAGGGTCCACCACCGTCCCCTCGTCCGGCCTCCACCTGGCCGGTTCGGTTCGTGGTCCTGGTGCGGATGGTTCATCGCGGTCTCGGTGTCCTTCCCCCGTCGCGGACGAGAAGCCAGTCATCCGGGTGGTAGGGCCGGGTGCTGTTCCTCGGCTACCAGGTCGGTGGTAGCAACCATCCTCGAGCTAATCCGACATAGGCATCAAATAGACATGAATACGAAGAAAATCCCCAAATGGGGTATTTGGCCACGTCCCGTTGTCGTGTGGCCGTCGGGACGGCGAGGTGCGAGTACCGACGATGACTGCTTTCGTCCGGATGGCGGCTGGTGTCCCGCCGGCGCGGGGCTGCAGGATGTGAGGTAAACAGGTGATTTATTCATGTTGACGGTCCTGCCCACTTTTCTCCCCGTACCGTGACGTTCGGTGACGACCACGTGGTCGCTGCCCTACCGTCCGGAGACATCCGGCCGGCTCAGCTGTGAGGGAGAGGCAGGAGAGCACGATGTCCACGTATCACGACAGCCAGCGACTGCCGCGGGGCCGGCGACGGTCTCGACGGCTGCTCGCCGGCGGGCTGGTCGCCAGTGGCCTGGTCGTCGGAGCGGCGGGGCTCGGCGGCGCGGCAGCGGCGCACGAGCGGCCACCCGGCGGCGAGAACGCCGCCGTCGCCCGAGGCGACTCCACCCGTGACCACGGCGGGAAGTCCCGGGCGATCCCGGTGCCCTGCGACAGCGCCAAGCTGATCGCCGCCTTGGTTCGGGTCAACGCCGAAGGCGGCGGGGTGCTGCGGCTGGCACCGAAGTGCACCTACACACTCACCGACGCCTTCCATCAGCCCGACCAGTACGACGGGGGGATCCGGGACGCGCGGGAGGCGGCGGATTCGGCGGAGAATCCCGGCGAGGCCGACGACAAGCCGCCCCGGAATCCCGCCGACGACAAGGCCGGGCTGCCGGTTATCTACCACCCGGTCACCATCGAAGGCGAGCAGGCCACGATCGAACGTGCGCACGACGCCGAGGTGTTCCGCTTCTTCACCGTCCGTGACGGCGGCGAGCTGACCCTGCGTGACGTTCGGCTTGTCGGCGGTCGCTCTGCTGCCGAGGGAGGTGCCGTCCACGTGGTGCACGGCGCGTCGGCGATGATCGAGCGGGTTACGGCGATGCACAACGCCTCGTCCTCGGCGGAGGGCGGCGGGGGAGCACTGTTCAACGACGGCAACATGGTCGTTCGAGACAGCAAGCTCATCGACAACCATGCCTACGGATCAGAGGGCAAGGGCGGGGGCCTGCTCAACAACGGGGTGTTGACCCTGCACTCCTCAACCTTCAAGGGCAACAGCGCCACCGCCTACGGCGGCGGGCTGGGTAACTACCAGGCCGCGGCAGAGGTGCACACGAGCACCTTCACGCACAACTCGGCGGAGCAGGGCGGTGGCCTGGCCAGCTTCTCCGCCCGGACCCGCGTCTCCGACTCCAAGGTCGTCGGCAACCGGGCGGAAACCGGGGGCGGGATCGCGAACTCGGATGCGCTGATCTTCCTGCGCGGGATGGAGATCTGGGACAACATCGCCACCGGCGATGGCGGCGGCATCTCCACCTTCCAGGGCCTCGTGCCGCTGGACGACAGCGTGGTGGCGGGCAACACCGCACACGGCTCCGGCGGTGGCATCCACGCGACCAAGTCGAACCTGCTGGTTCGAGACAGTAAGGTCCGGAATAACCACGCCGTCGAGGCGAAGTCCACCGGCGGTGGGATCGCGGTCAGCATGGGCCGGGTCGCGCTCTACCGCAGCCTCGTCGTCGAGAACCAGTCCACGCTGCCCGCCGGTGGCCTGAATGTGGACAAGGCGCAGGCGACGGTGGACTCGAAGTCCGTCATCGTGGAGAACCAGCCGACCAACTGCCTGGGTAGCACCAGCCCGGTTCCAAACTGCTTCCGATAGCACCACGCGCGGCTGGTTGGGTGAACAACCGCACCGGGGACGGCTTGCCGCTCCCCGGTGCGGTCGTATACCCGTCTGTCGGCGGCGCCACCGGAGGGCACCCTCAGGCGTCCGCGCTGCCCCCGGTTGAGGACGCCACCGCCGCCTCGGCCAGGGCCTTCGCCTGCCTCGGCCAGGTCGGCAGGCTCGCCGCGCCACGCAGGCCGGCGGCGCGAATTAGCTCCCGCAGCGCCGGCTCGTCCAGCTCGGCGAGTTGTTGGTAGGTGCGGATGCCGGCGGCCTGCAGCCCCGCCGCCATCTTCGGTCCGACTCCCTGGATCCGGCGGAAGTCGTCGGCGGCGTCGGGCTCCAGCTTGGACGCAGCCGGCTGCAGCTCAGGCTCGGTGGGAACCGGCCCCCGGTCCGCCGCCTCGGTGTCGGGCTGCACGGGGGATTCTGCGACCACCGGGGGCGTCGCCGCGTCGGCATCGGCCGGCTCGGTCTGGCTGCCGTTGGCCGCCGGAGTGTGCTCCTGGGCCGGTGCCGGGTCGACCTGCTCCGATGCGGTAGTGGCCTGCTCCGGCGCGGTGGGGGCCTGCTCCGGTGCTGCGTCGGTCGCGCGGGACCGGTCAGCGTCGGTGTCACCGTTGGTGTTGGTGCCAGCGGAAGTGGACGTGGGTTCGCCTACGGCCGTCGTTGTCGTGGACGACGCCGGCGTAGCATCCCCAGTGGTGCCAGCCCGCGCGGCTTTTCGCCGGCCGCGGACCACCCAACCGGCAGCGGCGCCCACCAGCAGGGCCACGACAATCAACGGCCAGTCCGACCAGGCCACGGCAGACCTCCCCTTTTCGTATGGTGAGTTAGTCGAGAAAAGCTCGCCGCAGCTTGCCACATGTCCGGTGCGGTACGACAGCATGGCCTGGTAACCCGGCACGTGGCCGGACCGGATCACACCCGTGGTGGTCGCGGTGTGACGCAACGTCGAATAGGCAGTCGGCAGTGACCGGACGCCCGGACTAGCACCCGACGGCCGGACCCCAGCACCTGGGGCCCGGCCGTGGCGGTCAGTCCTCCTCCTCGCCCCGGTAGCTGTAGAAGTCATCGACAAACCGTCGGGCGAGCCGCGGCACCCGGCTGGTGATGCCGAAGTAGCCGCGGGCACCGAGCAGGGCGAGGCGGCCGACGACGGGCCGGTACATGGGGTCGTCGCCGCTGGTGCCGCTGCGGTTCAACGAGTCGGCCACCCGCGCGAAGCCGTACGGCAACATGGCCGCCTCGTAGTCGGCCACCGCCTGCAACAGCGTCTTCGTTCCGGCGGCGGTGTGGCGTAGCTGCCGGTTCAGCAGGGCGGCGTCCCGTAGGGCGGTGTTCGCACCCACCCCGCGCCCCGGTGTCATCGTGTGGATGGCGTCGCCGAGCAGGGTGACGGTGCTGCTCTTCCACGGTGGAACCGGTTCGCTGGTGGAGACCTTGATCGGCAGGGCGCTGGCCGGATCGGCGAGGACCAACAGCCGGCGCAGGTGCGGGTGCCAGTTCTGGGTCAGACCCAGCGCGGTCTGGATCAACTCCTCGCCACGGAGCCGCATGATGTCGGGCGGAAACCGCCGAGCGGCACTCCAGACAACCAGGTTCACGTTGTCGCGGGTGTTGTCGTGTGCCCGGCCCGGCCAGCTGTTCAGCAGCGCCGCATCGGCGGGATCGAGGCCGCTCTTGAGCGCGCCGGAGCGGTCCCACGGAAACTCCATGACATGCAGGACGCCCATCACGCCACCGCTGCCGAAGATGAGCGAGATGCCCTTCTCGATCCGCTCCGGCAGCAGCGCCCGTACCTCCTCGGTGAACGGGATTCGGGTGGCGATGTTGATGGTGCCCGCGCTCCTGGTCACGGCGTGCGGCAAGTACTGGCGCCGAACCGCCGAGTGGGTGCCGTCCGCCCCCACCAGCAGGTCGCCGGTGGCGCTGTCCCCGTCGGCGAAGTACGCGGTGACGCTGCCGTCATCCCGCTGCTCGAAGTGGGTGAGGGCCTTGTCGAAGTGGACCACGTCCTCCAGCCCGGTGAGCAGGACCTGGCGCAGGGTCATCCGGGCGACGGAGCGTTCGGTGTTCACCTCCTCGGTCTCTGGTCGCAGCGGAAACGACGCGGTCTGCCGGAGCCGTTGGGTGAGGACATTGAAGTACCGGGGAGACTTGGCGCAGGTGGCCCGGTAGATGCCGAACAGGTCGACCGGCAGGCACTCGCGCAGCGCCCGGCTGCCGGTTGGTCCGATACCGACCCGGTAGCCGAGGAGGCCATCGCCCCGGGCGCGGTAGCGCTCGTAGACGGTCACGGCGATTCCGGCCTGGCGCAGTCCCTGCGCCAGACAGAGTCCACCGGTCCCCGCCCCGATGATCAGAACGTGCGGTCGACTGCGGGACACGTGGCGGTCAGCCCGCCACGTGGGGCGCGGCGGCGGCCGCGGAGTCCCAACGGTAGAAGCAGCCGGCGATGGCGTCGCGTGGTGAGCGCCAGGTCGGTAGGTACGGGGAGGTGTGCGCGGAGAGCCGCTCGTTGACCTGCCGGTAGAGCGGATGGTTCCGGGCGCCGGCCAGGGTGTCCGGGTCCACGTCGGCGGTCTCCATCAGGTGGATACAGACATCGTGCAGGCAATACAGGGAGCGGTGCCGGACGCCGGTGAGGCTGGGCAACTCGGTGGCGTCGGACTCGGCGAAGATCTGGGCCACCCGTCCCTCCGCACCGGGGACGATCCTGCTGACGATCAGTAGTCGGCTCATTTGGGGACTCCTTCCGCCATGGTGCCCCGTGCGGCCGGGCCGGGGCGGGTACCGCACTCCACGCTGCCGAGGCCACTGTCACCTGCCCGTCACATCAATGTCCGTTCTGGTGACGCGGGGCGTGGGGGGCGTCTGCCGGCGTCTCTCGGGCTCGCGGCTGGCCTGTCGGATCGGCCGGAGCGTCTCGTCGAGCAGGGCGGTCATCGCGGCCGACGGTTCCAGTCGCAGCTCCCGGCGCAGCAGGTCGCGGTAGACATAGAACGCGTGCACCGCCTCGAAGGCGTTGCCCTCGGCGAGGTGGATGCGGACCACCAGGCGGTGCGGTGTCTCGCGGAGCGGTTCGGCGGCCATCGCTTCCAACGCCGCCTCGAGCGCCTCACCGTGTCGGCCCGCCGTCAGGTAGTGGTCGGCTAGCTCCTCGAGCATGTGCAGCCGCAGTTGGCGCAGCCGCTCCCGTTCGGCCAACACCCAGTCGTCGTACCAGCCGGGCAGCAGATCGTGGCGGCCCTTCGCGAGCACGGTCGCGGCGGTGTCCGGGTCATCGCCGTCGCGCACCCGGGTAGCCATGCCAACCAGGGCGTCCACGTCAACCTGGACGGTGGGCCCGAGTCGGAGGGTGTCTCCACTGGTACGCAGCGGACAGTAGGGGTCCTGCCGCAGTCGCCACAGGGCGGTGCGCAGCGAGGAGAGGGCGCGCTCCTCCAGGTTGTCCGGCCAGAGCAGCCCGGCGAGGTGGCTGCGGGTGGTGCCGGGGCGCAGGCCGACCAGCGCGAGTACGCGTTGCAGCCCGCGCGGCACGACCACCGGGGCGTTGCCATGCAACAGCCGGAACCCGCCCAGCAGGTGCAGCCGGATCGGGGTACCCGGACGGTCCCCGGCGGTCGGCATGGACGGACCAGCGGCCATGGCGGACCCCCTGCGGATTGCTCCTCGGCTGTGTCCCCCGGCGCGGCTGCCCGTGACCCACAGGTCGGGTAGCTGGTCCCGCGGCACGGCGTCGGGTCACGGCCACCGGGTTAACCGTGACGGAGATTATCAATCTGGTCACGCACCGTCAACATGCTGTCGGGCGTGTAACTGCTATGAAACCCGCTCTGAACTGCGGATAGACCACTATGTGCAGGTTGCATGTCACAGCTCCTACACAGTCAGCGTCAACGCACCGTCACCAAAGTCTGGGCTGGAGACGGCTCCGGTGACGCGCCGGTGACGGTGGCGCCGCCAAGGTGCGGATAGTCGTCCGGCTTGTCGGCGTACGGCGCCACCGGCGCCCGAAGCCGTTGGGGGAGGTTCATCGATGGAGCGTTCGTTGATCGTCGCGAAGGTCGACCCGAGCGCGGAGGAGCGGATCGCCGAGATCTTCGCCGAGTCCGACGCGACCGAGTTGCCTCGCCTGGCCGGGGTCCAGCACCGGTCGCTGTACCGGCTGCAAGACCTGTATCTACACCTCCTGGAAACGGAGCTGCCGGGGGAGACGGCGGTCGCCGAGGCCCGGTCCCACCCGGAGTTCATCCGGGTCAGCGAGCGGCTGCGCCCGTACGTCTCGCCGTATCTGCCGACCTGGCGGGAGCCGCGAGACGCGATGGCCCGGTGCGTGTACCGGTTCGACGCTCCCGGAGACCGGCCATGAACCCGACCACGCCCCGGGGCGGGCAGCTCTGGTCGCGCTGCGGCGGCTGCGCCAGCCTGCTGTATCGCAAGCGGCTGCGGCGAAACCTGGACGTGTGCCCGGAGTGCGGCGCGCACTCCCGGCTTGACGCGCCGGCCCGCCTGGCCCAGCTGGTGGACCCCGGGTCGTTTACCGCGCTCGCCGACCCGGCGCCGGAGGTGGATCCGATCGGCTTCGTTGACGTGCTCCCCTACCCCCACCGGCTCACCGCCGCGCGCAGCGGCACCGGGCTGGCCGAGGCGGTTGTCTGCGGCACCGCCACGGTGGCCGGGAGCCGCTGCGTGATCGCCGTGATGGACTTCCGCTTCCTCGGTGGCAGCCTCGGTTGCGCGGTCGGGGAGCTGATCACCCGGGCCGCCGAGCGAGCCCTCGCCGACCGGGTTCCGCTGGTGGTGGTGACCGCCTCCGGCGGAGCGCGGATGCAGGAAGGGGTGCTGTCGCTGATGCAGATGGCGACGGTCAGCCAGGCGGTCGCCGCGTTGCGTGAGTCCGGGGTGCCCAGCGTCAGCGTGCTCACCGACCCTACGTACGGCGGGGTGGCCGCCTCGTTCGCCACCAACACCGACGTGGTGGTCGCCGAGAGTGGTGCTCGGATGGGTTTCGCCGGCCCCCGGGTGATCCGCCAGGTCACCGGCCGGGAGCTGCCCGACGGGTTCCAGACCGCCGAGTTTCTGCTGCGGCACGGCCAGGTCGACCTGGTGGTGCCTCGGCACGCCCTGCGCGGTTGCCTCGCCACGCTGCTCGCTGCCGCATCCGGTGGGCACGAACCGGTGGGTGCCGGGCCCGGATCAGAGTCCCCCACCGTGGACAGCCCATCGATGCAGGGGCGTGGGGTGGACAAGCGGGACGCCTGGGAGACGGTCCGGCTGGCTCGGCACCCGGGTCGCCCGACCACCCTGGACTATCTGGAGACGGCCTTCGACAGCTTCGTCGAGCTGCACGGTGACCGGCTGGGCGCGGACTGCCCGGCGGTCGTCGGCGGGCTGGCCGAACTGGCTGGCCGGCCGGTACTGGTGGTCGGCCACCAGAAGGGCCACACCACCGCCGACCTGATGTCCCGCAACTTCGGAATGGCGAGCCCGGCCGGGCACCGGAAGGCGCTCCGGTTGGTCCGGCTGGCCGCGCGGTGGGGGCTGCCCGTCGTCACCCTCGTTGACACCCCGGGCGCCGACCCGGGAGTGGGCGCGGAGGAACAGGGCCAGGCTGCGGCGATAGCGGAGAACATCCTGACCCTGACGATGCTGCCCACCCCGGTCGTCGCGGTGATCACCGGCGAGGGCGGCAGCGGCGGTGCGCTGGCGCTCGCGGTCGCCGACCGGGTGCTGATGCTGGAACACGCCGTCTACTCGGTGATCAGCCCAGAGGGGTGCGCCGCGATCCTCTGGCCAGACCGTTCCGCGGCCCCGCAGGCGGCCCGCGCGCTGCGGCTGACCAGCGCCGACCTCTGTCATCTCGGGGTGGTAGACGCGGTGGTGCCGGAACCGGCACCGGCCGCGCACCACGACCCACCGGCCGCCATGCAGGCGGTACGGGAGGCGGTGCTGGCGCACCTGGTGCCGTTGCTCGACGTGCCCACCGCGACCCTGGTTCGCCGCCGAAGGCGGCGGTTCCGCCGGTTCGGTTCCGCCGGCCTCGGCGCCCGGGCGGGTGCCCGATGAGCGCCGAACTGGCGCCGACCGGCGCGACGAAGCTCAACGGTGAGGCGGTAGTGGACGTGGCACCCCGGTCCGGCGGGGCCCTCGACGACACTCCGACCCCGGTATCCGTCACCGCGGCGGAGGTCGGGCTGGCCGAGCTGCGTACCCAGGTCCGGGAACTCCTCGCCGACCTGGCCGGGCCGGTACGGCGGATCCGGCTGGGTAGCGGGAACACGATGCTGGAGGTGGAGTGGCAGCCGGCGGGCGCCGCCGATCAACTGCTCCCGCCACCGACGGCATCGGTCCTCGCCCCGCAGGCGGTCGTCCCCCCACCACCGGTCGCCGCACCCGCCTCTCAGCACGCTGTGCGGTCACCGATCGTCGGCACCTTCTACCGGGCGCCGGAGCCCGGCGCGGCGCCGTTCGTCGCCGTCGGCGATCGGGTCCACCCCGGCCAGGTCGTCGGCATCGTCGAGGCGATGAAGCTGATGAACGAGGTGACCGCCGATCGGGCCGGGCGAATCGCCGAGGTCCTCGCCGACGACGGCCAACCGGTGGAGTACGACCAGCCGCTGCTTGCGGTGGATCCGGTCTGAGGCGGGTGGACTGATGTTCGGCAAGGTACTCATCGCCAATCGGGGCGAGATCGCGCTGCGGGTGCTGCGAGCCTGCCGCGAGCTGGGAATTCGTACCGCGGTGGTCTACTCCACGGCGGATGCTGACTCGACCGCGGTGCGGCTCGCCGACGAGGCGGTCCTGATCGGACCGGCGGCGAGCCGCCGCAGCTACCTGAACCCCGCGGCCATCGTCGAGGCCGCCCGCCAGGTCGGCGCGCAGGCCGTGCACCCCGGCTACGGCTTTCTCTCCGAGGACGCCGACTTCGCCGAGATCTGCGCCGACAACGGTCTCACCTTCGTGGGGCCGCCACCGCAGGTGATGGCCGCGCTGGCCGACAAGTCGTCCGCTCGGGCGCTGATGAGCCGCGCCGGCCTGCCGCTGCCACCGGGCAGCATCGCACCGGTACCGACCGCTGCCGACGCCTCCCGGGTCGCCGCCGAGGTGGGCTATCCGGTGATCGTGAAAGCCGCCGCCGGGGGTGGTGGCCGGGGAATGACCGTCGTCTCCACGCCGGCCGAGCTGCCTCGGGCATACGCCCGAACCCGGGCCGCCGCCCAGGTCGCCTTCGGTGACGACCGGGTGTACGTCGAGCGGTACCTCGGCAATGCCCGGCACGTGGAGGTGCAGGTGCTCTGCGACACCCACGGCAACGGAGTGCACCTGGGGACCCGGGACTGCTCGGTGCAGCGCCGACACCAGAAGCTTGTCGAGGAGGCGCCCGCCCCGGCGCTGTCCATGACCACCCTGGCCGCTGTCGCCGACAGTGCGCTACGTGGCGCGCTGGAGGTCGGATTCACCGGTGCCGGGACGGTGGAGTTCCTGGTGGACGCGGCGGAACAGTTCCACTTCCTGGAGATCAATTGTCGGATCCAGGTGGAGCACCCGGTCACCGAGATGGTTACCGGAATCGACCTTGTGCACGAACAGCTGCACCTGGCCGCCGGCGGGACGTTGCGGTGGCGGCAGGAGGAGATCGTGACACACGGGGTGGCGATCGAATGCCGGGTCAACGTCGAGGATCCCGATCGGGACTTCGCACCGACTCCCGGCCGGCTGGAGCGGTTCGTCCCCCCGGGTGGCCCCTTCACCCGGGTCGACACCCACGGGTATCCCGGCTACGTCGTCGGCCCCCACTACGACTCGCTCCTGGCCAAGGTGGCGGTCTGGGCCCCGGACCGGGAGTTGGCCCTCAACCGGCTGGAACGTGCGCTCGGCGAGTTCGACGTCGCCGGCCCCGGCGTCCACACCACCATCCCGTTCGTCCGGCGGGTACTCGACGACGCCGGCTTCCGCAAGGGCCGCCACTGCACCGGTCTGGTCGAGACGCTACTCGCCGACCTGCCCACGCAATCGAGGAGGAACGCATGACCGTCACCGACGGCCGCCCACTGGCTGCCGACATCACCGACATCCTGGTAGCCCACTGCGGGCTCGACGCCGACGACGCCGCCCGCGCCCCGGCCGCCTCCCTGGAGGAGTTGGGCATGGACTCGCTCGCCCTGCTCGAGCTCTCCGCCGTGGTCGCCGACCGCTGGCAGGTGCGCATCCCTGAGGAGACCGGGCAGCTCAGCATCGCCGGCGTCGCGGATCTGGTCGCCCGCGGCGTCGAGCCGGCCGGGCACACCGAGAATGACATCCTGATCGCCGCCCCCCTACCGCTGGTCTGGGAGGTCACCAACGACGTCGCCGGCTGGCCCGATCTGTTCACCGAGTACTCGGTGGCCGAGATCCTGCACCAGGAGGGGAACACCGTCCGGTTCCGGCTCACCATGCACCCCGACGAGAACGGGATCGCCTGGAGCTGGGTCAGCGAGCGTACGGCTGACCTGGACGGTCGGGAGGTCCACGCGCAGCGGGTGGAGCCGGGCCCGTTCGAGTACATGCGGATCCACTGGCGCTACGCCGAGGAGGCCGGTGGTACCCGGATGTTCTGGACGCAGGACTTCGCCATGAAGCCCACCGCCCCGCTCACCAACGCCGAGATGACCGACCGGATCAACACCAACAGCGCGGTGCAGCTCGCGGTGATCAAAGAGAAGATCGAGCGGCGGGCCGCGCAGGAGACGGGAGCCGGCGATGAGTGAGCAGGTCCCCGGGCTGGTGGCCGCGGCGGACGTGGCCGCCGACACCCGCCGCGGTGCCGAACTGCGGGTGCTGCTCGGTCCGCGTACGGTCGGCAGCACCTCTGGGTTTATGGGCGTGGCGACGCTACGACCGGGGGAGCGAATCGCCGAGCACTACCACCCCTACAGCGAGGAGTTCCTCTACGTCGCCCGGGGCACGATCACCGTCGACCTGGATGACGCGCCGGTCCCGCTGGCGACCGGCGAGGCGCTCTACGTCCCGATCAACGTCCGGCATCGGCTGCGCAACACCGGTACCGAGGACGCCGAGGTCGTGTTCCACCTCGGTCCGCTCGCCCCGCGCCCCGAACTGGGGCATGTCGACACCGAACTCGTCACCCAACGCGGCGGTAGGTCGTGAGCGCGAGGAGTGAGCCGGGCTTGCGAGCCCCGCAGTCGCGAGTGGAGGGTACCGTGAGCGCGAAGATCGGAGTGGCGCCGTGACCGGGCGCCGCTCGGTGGTGACCGGCGTCGGGGTGGTCGCGCCGGGTGGCGCCACTCGGGACCGGTTCTGGAAGGCGATCACCGAGGGGCGTACGGCGACCCGGCGGATTTCCTTCTTCGACCCGTCGCCGTTCCGGTCGCGAATCGCCGCCGAGTGCGACTTCGAGCCGGTGGCCGCCGGCCTCAGCATCGCCGAACATCGTCGTGCCGACCGGTACGTGCAGTTCGCGCTCGCGTGCGCGGCCGAGGCGGTCGTTGACGCGGGCCTGGAGTTCACCGACGCGTTGCGGGATAGCACCGGGGTGGTCCTGGGCACCGCCGTCGGCGGGACGATGGCGCTGGAACAGGAGTACGTCACGGTCAGCGACGGCGGCCGGAACTGGCTGGTTGACGCCGCCCGGGGCGGCCCGTACCTGTACCAGGCGTTGGTGCCGAGCAGCCTCGCCGCCGATGTGGCCTGCCGGTACGGGCTGCACGGCCCGGTCCAGGTGGTCTCCACCGGCTGCACGTCGGGCATCGACGCGATCGGCTACGCCCACCAGCTCATCGTCGACGGCGAGGCCGACGTGGTGCTCACCGGTGCCGCCGACTCGCCGATCTCCCCGGTTACCGTCGCCTCGTTCGACGCTATCCAGGCGACCAGCCCCGACAACGACGACCCGGAGCACGCCTCCCGCCCGTTCGACGCCGACCGGCACGGCTTCGTCCTCGCCGAGGGCGCCGCGGTGCTGGTGCTGGAGGAGGAGGAGCGGGCCCGGCGGCGGGGTGCGCACATCTACTGCGAGGTCGCCGGGTACGCCAGCCGCAGCAACGGCTACCACATGACCGGGCTCCGCCCGGATGGGCTGGAGATGGGGCTGGCCATCACCGACGCGCTCGGCCAGGGGCGGATCCGGGCCGACCAGGTCTCCTACATCAGCGCACACGGCTCCGGGACCCGACAGAACGACCGGCATGAGACCGCCGCGTTCAAACGGGCGCTCGGCGAGGTCGCGTACCGGGTGCCGATCAGTTCGATCAAGTCGATGGTGGGGCACTCGCTCGGCGCAATCGGTTCGATCGAGATGGCCGCCTGCGCGCTGGCCATCGAGTTCGGCGTGGTACCGCCGACGGCCAACTGGGCGACCCGCGACCCGGAGTGCGACCTGGACTACGTGCCGAACGAGGCGCGGGAGTTGCCGGTGGACGTGGCGTTGTCGGTCGGTAGCGGATTCGGTGGCTTCCAGTCGGCGATGGTGTTCCAGCGGTTGTCGGCGGTGACGTCGTGACCGCCCGGGCAGTGGTGACCGGGATCGGGGTGGTCGCGCCGAGCGGTATCGGTGCCGACGCGCACTGGCAGACGGTGCTCACCGGAACCCGGCGTACCGGGCCGATCACCCTGTTCGATCCGTCCAGCTACCCGACCCGCTTCGGCGGTGAGGTGTCAGGATTCGATGCCGCTGCCTTCGCCGACAACCGCCGGCTGGTGCAGACCGACCGGTGGACGCACCTCGGGTTCGCCGCCACCCGGCTGGCCCTGGCCGACGCGGGGCTGCCCCTGCGGGCTCCGGACCCGTACGGCTACGCGGTCGCCCTGGCCAGTTCGTCCGGGGGAAACCTGTTCGGGCAGCGGGAGCTGCAACGGCTGTGGGGTGGGTCCACCCGGACGGTCGGGGCGTATCAGTCGATCGCCTGGTTCTACGCCGCCAGCGTCGGTCAGCTCTCGATTCACCATCAGTTCAAGGGGCCGTGCGGGGTACTGGTCGCCGAGACCGCCGGCGGGCTGGACAGCCTGGCACACGCGGCCCGGGCGGTCCGCCGGGGGACCCCGGTGGTGATCGCCGGCGCCACCGAGTGTCCGTTGAGCCCGTACGCGCTGGCGTGTCAGCTCGCCTCCGGGATGCTCAGCGAGGGGGCGGACCCGGAGCGGGCGTACCGACCGTTTGATGCGGCGGCCAGTGGCTACCTGCCGGCGGAGGGGGGCGCGGTCTTCGTCGTGGAGGAGTTGAGCCATGCCCTGGCCCGCGGAGCCCGGGTCTACGGTGAGCTGATGGGGTGGGGTGCCACCCACGACGGCGCACACACCACTGCGGACACAGCGGGCGATCCCGGGCAGTACGCCCGGGCGATGCGGCTGGCGCTGGACCGGGCCGGGGTCGGCGCGGACGCGGTCGATGTGGTGGTGCCGGATGCGTTGGGGGTGCCGCGCTACGACCGCAACGAGGCGATCGCGTTGCGCGCTGTCTTCGGGGATCGGCTGCCCCCGGTCACCACGCAGAAGTCGCTGACCGGGCGGGCCCACCAGGGGGGCGCTGCCCTGGACGTGGCGACCGCGTTGCTCGCCTTCGCGCATGACACGCTGCCCGCCTCCGCCGGACCGGATGAGGTCGCGCCGGGGTGCGAGCTGGACTTCCTGCGGGAGCAGCGGCGGCCGGCGAACCGGTTGTCGATGGTCTGCGCCCGCGGCTTCGACGGGTTCAACAGTGCGCTGGTCCTGCTTGGGGCGGCGCCGAGTGACGGCGGTGAGCAGTGACCGAGCTGGATGAACGAAAGGCGTCGACCCGGCCTGGCGTCGATGCGGCACGGGCGCGGGTGGTGTTCCTGGTACGGGTGCCAGCCGAGCGGACGGAGGCGTTCCTGGCCGCGTACGAGGCGGTGCGCCACCTCGTCGCGGACGGGGTGCCGGGACACCGGGTGGACCAGGTGTGCCGGTCGGCGGCGGACCCGGAGCAGTGGTTGATCACCAGCGAGTGGGCGAGTTTGGCGGACTTCGAGGCGTGGGAACGGAGCCCGGAGCACCGCGACCTGGTCCGCCCGATGCGGGAGTGCTTCACCGATGCCCGCTCCCTGCGCTTCCACATTCTTGCCCAGACTCCCACCCTGCCCTGACCGGAACGGCCATGCCGGCCCGTCTGGCATGGCCGTGGCGTGTGTCCTTGATCCGCGCGGTCCACTGTTGAACTGACCCGCCGGCCGCGGCAGGCGGCACTGTACGCCGCTGCGTCCATGTTGGTCGAGTCGTGGCGGTGCACCCGCCTCGATCGACACCTCGGTCTGTTCCGGCCGAAGACACCTGCTTGCGGCGGCCCGGGTCGAGCCTTGGTGTCGGTGTCGCCGTCAATCCGTGCCCGCCGAGGCGCCAACCTTCGGGGCATCGCCGGGCGGAAGCGGTGACCGGCGGGTACGGGAGACGGTCGCGGGTGTGGCGCATCATGCGTTCGGGGTGTTGAAGGTCCTCCTAACGCATGAAGGGTCACCCGTTGGTTTCGGTGTGGATGCACGCGCGCGATCCTGCACGGCGAAGTGGTTGCCGGCAATCCGGCCAGCCGCTTTTTTTGATCTATCCTTTCGCACCTGTTAGCGGATCTGGAGTCTGCCGTAGGGTCGGCCGCAGCACCTCAGTGAAACTTCCTCAAGGGCAGGAATGCCCTTATTTGTGCTGGGCGGTGAACGGCAGTGAACGGGAACCCCTCGTCCCGCGATTCCAATGCGATCGATCCCGACTGGGTAGACGACTTTCTGTTTACCGGCAAGCCGACCGACGTCTGCCTCCGGCTCCCCGACCCGGTTGACCGCGGCACGTTGCACCGGCTGGTCGCCGAGGCACAAACCCGCCTCGGCGCCGCTGGACTGCGCCCCGGAGGTGCCGTCGCGCTACGGCTGCCGCCGTCCCTGGCGTACGTGGTGAACCTGCTCGCCACCTGGCGCAGCGGCGCTCAGGCCATCCTGCTGGATCATCGCCTCACCGACCACGAGGCCGACCGCGCGCTGCGGCGGCTCACCCCACAGGTGGTCGTGGCGCCGGTTCGCACCGGTGGCGCCGCACTACGAGTTTTCGTCGAGGTCACCGAGGGGGTCACTCCGTACGGCGATCGCCCGGCCGCCACTGACCACGCGGTGGTCCAACTCAGCTCCGGCTCCACCGGGCCCTCCAAGGTGATTGGTCGGACCGCCGCCGACCTGGTCGCTGAGGTGCGTCGCTACACCCAGCTCGACGGCGTGGCCCTACCCGGCGAACGACTCATCCTGCTTCCGTCCATGGTGCACGTGCTCGGCCTCGTCGGCGGCCTGCTCTACGGGCTGCACGCCGGCGTCGAACTGGTCCCGCCGGAACGACTCAGCGGCGCGGCGGTACTCGACGCGATCGGCGCAGCCGACAGCCCAGCCACGGTCCTCGGTGTTCCATTCCATATCGGACTTCTGGCCGCGACCCAACTCGACCGGCCACTGCCCATGTTCGCCCGGATGATCACCGGTGGGGAACTGGTGTCGGCCGCCACGGTTCGCTCCTTCACCGACCGGTTCGGCGTGCCACTGGGCAACATGTATGGGATGACCGAGGTTGGCGTCATCGGCACCGACCTCCATGGACGGCACCGGCCGGGGATCGTCCCCGCCCCCGGTATCGAGGTTCGCGAGGTCGCCGGCGAGCTGCGGGTGAGCTGCCCTGCCTCCCCGTACCTCGGCGGCGCCGATCCGTCCCGCTGGTCCTCCGGGTGGCTACACACCCGGGACGCCGGCACTGTGGACCCGGATAGTGGCCTGGTGACTATCCGCGGCCGGCTCGACTCCCAGGTCTCGGTCGGCGGGATGAAGGTCGACCTCACCGAGGTGGAGAACACAGTCGCCGAGCTACCGGGGGTCGCCGCCGCGGTAGTGGTCTGGGACGACGGCATCACCGCGTACGTGCAACCGGCGGGCACCCTCGCCGAGGAGACCCTGGACCACCAGCTCGCCGAGCGGCTGGCCAGCTACAAGCGGCCCCGCACCCTGCGGCTGCTCGACCAGCTGCCCCGCACGACCACCGGCAAGCTGGTCCGCTCGGTGGACACGCTACGGACGGCAGGGACGTCGTGACCGGGCCGCTCCGCCTCCCCGACGACGACCATCTCAGCTTCGCCGCCGACCACCGCTACCGCCAGGAGCAGCGTCCCGGGGCAGTGGGGATGGCCGACCCAGACATCGGCGGCGGCTGGCGCCGGGCGCATCCGTCCCGGGACGGGGACCGGCATCCGCCGACGTGGACCGCCGGCGCGCAGGCCGAGGCCGAGTGCCTTGCCGACAGCCTCCTTCGCGGTCCACAACCGCAGGAAGTCCCGGCTCCGGCCCGCTTCGGGACGGGCGGCGAGCCAGGCCACCTCGGCTGGGTCGTACCAGCGGTGGGCAAGGCCCAGCGCGGGCAGCTGGCGGCACTGCTCGACGTCCACCCCCACCGGCCCGCCGGTTCGGACGGCGACCACCGTCACCCCGCCGCCACGGCTCACACTCGCCGGCACGGCGACCTGACCCCGGCCCGTGTCCTTTGTGACCAGCGCAGCTGCGCCGAGCCGGTGACTCACCACAATGTCCGCCTCCGAACAGTCCAGCACCCCGGCGGCCGCCTGTCGCAGCAGCCGCTCGACTGAGGCCGGCTGACCGCCAGTACCCCGACCGATCCAGATGTAGACGGTGTCCCGACCCGACACCGGTGACAGGTTCACGGAGAGAGGTTAACCATGAGAGCCGAGGTCCGCGCCTTCGTCATCGAGCAACTCACCGACATGAACTACGACGTGGAGGGAGTCGACGACGACGCCACTCTCGGGCCTGCGGGGGTGGACCTGGAGTCCCTGGCCCTCGCCGACCTGGCTGTCCGGGTCGAGGACCAGTACGGGCTGACGTTCGCCGAGGAGGAGTCGGAGAGGCTGGCTCTGATGACGGTGGGCGAGTTCACCACGATGGTCGCCAACCGGCTTGCCGGGGCGCCGAGCGACCACTCCTGATGGCCGGTCAGCCCGACCTGGGGCGAGGCGACCTGGTGGCCATGCTCGCCCAGCTCACCGACCGACCCACCGACCAGCCCGAGCGGATCGGCTCGATGGAGCTGGCCTGGCTCGTGCACCTGGTCGAGCAGCGCCATGACCGGCGACTCGACCTCACCGACGACCAGCTCGCCGGGATTCGCACCGTTGACGACGCACTGGTGGTCTTCCAGACCGCCCTGGCCGCCGCCGATGGTTGAGCCGGCCGATGTTCTTCTCACCGGTGTCCACGCGACCAGTGCACTCGGTCGGGGTGCCGAGGCACAGCTGGCCGGGGTACTTGCCGGCGTCCCCGCGTTCCGGCCGGTCCACCGGTTCAACACCGGCCCCCGACGGGTCAACGCGGCGGCCACCCTGCCGGATGTCGGTCCGCTCGCCGACGAACTGACCGAGGCGGTGACGGCGGCGTGCCGGTCGGCGGGGCTCACTGCGTCGCACCGCGCTGAGGCGGCGCTGCTGCTCGCGGTGCACGGCGGGAGGTCCGTACCGGCGTTGAGCGCTGGCCTCGCCGCGGCCACCGGCTTCCCGGCCGTGCGCACGTACACCACGGCGTGCGTCTCGGGAACCAACGCGGTCGCGGACGCGGCGGTGCTGCTGCGTCGCGGCGAGGTCGACCGGGCCGTGGTCGCCGCCGGCTACCTGGTCGAGCCCGACCAGTACGCCCTCTTCGACGTCGGCCGGGCGCTGGCCACCGATGCGGCGGCGCGTCCGTTCAGCATCGGGCGGACCGGCCTGCTGCTCGGCGACGGAGTGGCAGCGGTGGTGCTGGAGCGCGCCGACACCGCGCGGCAACCGATCGCCGGCCTGCTCGGCTGGGGGCGGGCGGGTGACGCCTTCCACCCATGCCAGCCGGAACCGAAGGGCCGTGGCCTGGCCCGGGCGATCACCGCCGCGTTGGTCCGTGCCGGCTGTGACCCAGCGGACATCGGTTACGTCAACGCCAACGCCACCGGGTCCGGCCCGGGCGACGCGGCCGAGGCGGCGGCGCTGCGGACCGCGCTGGGTTCGACGGCCGGGCGGGTACCGGTGAGCTCCACCAAAGCTCTGCACGGGCACGCCCTGGAGGCGTCTGGCCTGCTGGAACTGGTGGTGACGGTGCTCGCACTGCAGCGCGGCAAGCTGCCGGCGAACGCCGGCTGGCTCGGACCGGACCCGGACTGCCCACTCGACGTCATCCGGGACGCACCCCAACCGGCGACCACCGGCTACGCGCTCACCCTCAACGCCGCCTTCGGCGGTGCGAGCACCGCCCTGCTGCTGGGTGCGACGTGACCGGCCCGGGTGGACCGACCGTTCGGGCCCAGGCGGCCTGGCCGGAGCCGGGCGACGTAGCGGTGCCACCACTTCCAGGATTCGTCCACTCGGCGTTCAACCCGCTGGTGGTGGCGGTAGCAGATCGATGCCTGCGCCGGGCGTACCAAGCCGCGCCGGTCACCGACGGAGAGCGCACCGCGATCGTGCTGGTCAGCCCGACCGGCGACGAGGCCAGTGCGGCGTACGTGCGGGCCGCGGTGGCCGCTGATCGTCGGCCGGGACCGCTGTTCTTCTTCCAGTCGGTGCCGAACAGTGTGGTCGGCCATCTGGCCGCCCGCTGGGGGCTGGGTGGGCCGGTGGTCTGCCTCGCGCCGACCGGCGACCCGCAGGCGGCCGGGTTCGCCGAGGCCGACCTGTTGCTGTACGACGGCGACGCCGACGCGGTGTTGCTGATCCTGATCGACACGGCACCGGACGACGGTGATGCGGAGTCAGCCGTCGCCGTGCTGCTGGGGGGAGGAGACCGACCATGAGACCCAGGGGAATCCGTGGGCTGCTCGCCGCCGACAGTCACATTGGCGCCGGGAATGTGCTCGAGCGGGTGCTTGCGCACGGCACCGACCCGGACACGCCCTGCCTGACGTTCGACACACCGTTGGACGGGCACCCCGCCGAGACTGCGCTCACGCTGGGACAGCTCGACCGTCGGGTGGCTGCCCGGGCCGCCTGGCTGCACGAACGGGGCATCGGCCCCCGTGACCCGGTGGCGGTCTGGTCCACGGCGGTCGCGGACATGGTGCTGAGCTACCTCGCGCTGACCCGGCTAGGCGCGATCCCGGCGCTGATGAACGGGCAACTGCAGCCGGCCATCGCCGCCGAGTACATCCGGCGGCTGCGTGGGGTGGCGGTGCTCGCCGACGAGGCACACCGCACGCTGCTCGCTGGACACGATCTTGGAGTGCCGGTGCTGGGCACGCCGGCCGAGGCCGGCAGCGGTGACCCGGCCACGGCGCCCGCCCACTACCGGCACCACCCGGACGACCCGATCGTGATCACCCACACCTCCGGCACCACCGGAGTGCCGAAGGCGGTGCTGCACTCGCACGCCAGCCTCTTCGCGGCGACCCGGCACCTGCTGAGCATGCCGCAGGCGCAGGGCACCAGCCGGATCCTGAGTGCCTTGCCCGCCCCCCACACCGCCACCGTGCTCATGGTCAACCAGGTGCTCGGTAACGGCGCGGAGATGCTCCTCCTCTCCGAACAAGGTGGAGAGCGGGTTCTCGACGCCATCCAACGCTGCCGACCGGACGGGGTGTTCGGCTTCTCGGTCACCTGGGCCGAGCTGGCCCGGTGCGACCTGGCCGGGTACGACCTGGAATCGGTGCGGCTGTGGTTCAACACCGGCGACTCGTCGCACGAGCCACACATCCGGCACCTGGTCGCGGTCGGCTCCCGGGACGTGATGACCCGCACGGGGGTCACCCGGGTACCGGGCTCGGTGTTCATCGACGGTCTCGGCTCCTCCGAGATGGGACACTCCATGTTCCACATCACCCACACCCAGGAGACCGACCGGTACGGACGGTGTATCGGCCGGCCGTACCAATTCACGAAGGTCGCCGTGCTGGATGCGGCGGGCGAGCCGGTGCCCACGGGCGAGGCCGGTTGGCTGGGTATCGATTCGCCGTCGCTGTTCCGCGGCTACTGGAACGACTCGGTCACCACCCACCGATACCGTCAGCGCGGCTGGTACCTGACCGGGGACCTGGTCTACGCCGACGCCGACGGCTGGTACTACCACCTGGACCGGGCGGTCGACTCGGTCGACTCAGCCGACGGGAAGCGCTTCTACACCGCGCTCTCCGAGGAGCGGATCCTCGCCGCCTGCCCCGATGTCACCGACTGCACGGTGGTCATGGTGCGCCAGCCGGCCGGTGTCGTCACCGACGTGCTGCTGGAACTGGCCACCGACGCGGACGAGACCACGGACCGCACCGCGGCGGTTCGGGAGGCGCTGGGCGGGGAGGTCGGGGCGACCCTACGGCGGGTGGTGCCGGTCCGCTCCGCCGACATCCCGGTCACGGTGACGGGCAAGGTCCGCAAGGTGGCGCTGCGGGAACGCTACCTGAGCGAGGCGTCCCGATGACCGCGGTCATCACCGGGATGGGCTTGCACACCCCGGTGGGCCGGGGGGTCGAGGCCACCTTTACGGCGCTGTGCACCGGCCGCTCCGGGCTGGTCCGCCCGCCGGCTGACCACCCCGCCGCCGGAAGCCTGGAGGTGGCCGGGGTGCTGCCGGCGATCGACCCGCGGTCGGTGTCGTCCGGTCCGGACACCAAGGTCCTGGACCGAATCGTGCTGCTCGCCCTGCTCACCGCCGCGGATGCCTTCGCCGATGCCGGCCTCGAGGTGGGCCGGGATGTTGCCCCGGAGCGAACGGCGGTCATCGTCGGTGGGGTCGGTGGACTGGCCACCCTGGAGACGCAGGTGCTCACCCGGGCGGCCCGGGGGCGAGCGGGAGTCAGCCCGTACCTGCTCACCGGGGTGCTGCCGAACATGCCGTCGGCCCGGATCGCGATCCGGCACGGCATCCGGGGCTACAGCTCCTCGGTCGGCACCGCCTGCGCCTCTGGTGTCCAGGCGGTCGCCGACGCCGTTCGGCTGATCCGGGCCGGCGAGGCCGACGTGGTGCTCTGCGGGGCCAGCGAGGCGCCGCTCTTCCCGACCTTCGCGGACACCTTCGGCAACGCCCGGGCTCTTGCCCGCGGGTGGGCCGACCCGACCGAGGCCAGCCGACCGTTCGACCTTCGCCGGAACGGGTTCGTACTCGCCGAAGGAGCGGCGCTGTTGGTGCTGGAAAGCGCCGCCCATGCCGCGGCCCGGGGGGTTACCGGGTATGCGGAGATCGCCGGGTACGGCGTGACGACCGACGCCTACCACCCGACCGCACCCCGGCCCGACGGCACCGGCGCGGCGGAGGCCATCCGGCGGGCGCTCACCGGCCGCCGCGGGCCGGTGCCGGTGGCCGAAGTCGGCTACGTCAACGCGCACGGCACCGGGACCAAACTTGGCGACATCGCCGAGACCACGGCACTCACCGAGGTCTTCGGCCCGAACGGGGTACCGGTCAGCTCCACCAAGGCCCTCACCGGTCACCTGCTGGGGGCCTCTGGAGTGCTGGAGACGGCGGCGACCGCCCTGGCACTCGGGCGGGGCCTGCTTCCGCCGACCTGGAACCTCGACGACCCGGACCCGGCGTGCTCGGCTGATCACATCCGTAAGGAGCCCCGGGCCACCGAGACCGGCTATGCGCTGACCAACTCCTTCGGTTTCGGGGGGCAGAACGTGAGTCTGCTGCTCGCGCGGGCCACCCGGCCGCGGACTTGACGGTGCAACTTTCGCGGGCGGAGCGCCCGTACGACCAGCGCGGGGGAACTGTGGGAAAGGCTGGGACATGGACATCCGTGGAATAGACCACATCGAAATCTACGTAGACGACACCCGCCAGGCCGCCGCCTACTTCGGCAACGCGGTGGGGCTACGGCCGCGCGCCCAGGGTGGCCCGGAGAACGGGCTGATCGGTCAGCGGTCGCTGCTGCTGCGGCACGCCGACATCCGGTTGCTGCTCACCTCCGGGCTGACCGCCGATCATCCGGCGGCGGCGTATGTGCGGCGACACGGCGACGGTATCGCTGTGGTCGCCCTGGCGGTGGACGACGCCGCCGAGGCGTACGCCAAGCTGCTCGCCCGGGGCGCGGTCGGTGAGCTTCCGCCGACCACCATCACCAGTGCAGACGCCGAGGTCGTCATCGCCGAGGTGGCGGGGTTCGCCGATGTGCGGCACCGGTTGGTCGAGCGCCGTCGAGGCGGTGGTGACTTCCTGCCGGGCCTGACGGAGTTGCCGCCGGTAGGTGGCGCCGAGGACCTGCTCGCCGAGATTGACCATCTGGCGGTGTGCGTGCCGCCGGGGCAGCTCGCCGAGACGGTTCGCGGCTACCGGGAGGTGTTCGGCTTCGACGAGATCTTCCACGAGTACGTGGAGGTCGACGGCCAGGCGATGAACTCCACCGTGGTGCAGAGCCGGTCCGGGCGGGTGACGTTGGTGCTGCTCGAACCGGACACCGGCCGGCGGGCTGGGCAGATCGACGCCTTCCTCGCCCAGCACTCCGGCGCGGGCGTGCAGCACCTCGGGCTGCGGACCGACGACATCATCGCGGCGATCGGCGCGCTGCGCCAGCGCGGGGTGCGATTCGCGGGCACCCCGGCCGCCTACTACGACGACCTGGAGACCCGAGTCGGCAAGATCGACGGGTCCGTGGAGCAGTTGCGCGAATTCGGGGTGCTGGTTGACCGGGACCACGACGGCCAACTGCTGCAGATCTTCACGGAGTCGATGCACGTGCGCCGCACGCTCTTCCTGGAGCTGATCGAGCGGCGCGGGGCGCGAACCTTCGGCAGCGGCAACATCAAGGCGCTCTACGAGGCCAAGGAGCGGGAACTGGCGGTGGCGGCCTCCGCCGGAGGTCCGGCCGCTACTCAGGAGGTGACGGGATGACCATTACTGATTTCGATTCACGTCTGACCGACGAGGAGATGGCGCTGCTCCCGTCCGACGAGGACGTGGCGTTCTATGCCGAGCACGGTTGGTATCTGTCAAAGAAGTTGCTCACCGACGACGAGGTGGACGCCCTCGCCGCGGCTACCGACCGGTACTACGCCGGTGAGCGGCACCGCCGACTACCGGTACGGCCCCCGAAGCTCGCCTACTGGGAGCCGGCCAAGGGTGCGGTGCAGCGGCACAACGACTATGTCCACCACGAGCACGACGGGCTCGGCGCGATCCTGCGCAAGCGGCTGATCGGGGCGGTCGCCGCCCGACTGGCACAGGCCGACGAAATTCGGATCTTCCAGTCCACGCTGATCCTCAAGCCACCGATTGACGGGGAGCCGTCGAACATCGTGCCCTGGCACTTCGACAAGCACTACTGGGCGTCCTCGTCGTCGGAGCAGATGCTGACCGCCTTCATCCCGTTCCACGACTGCGGGGAGGAGCTGGGCACCATTGTCATGGTCGACGGCTCACACCGGTGGGCCGAGGTCGGTGCCGACGACACCGTGGTGCGGCACTTCGCCGACCGCGACCACGACCAACTCGACGACATGCTGGCCCGCAACGCCGGACACAACGACGCCGAAATCCGGAAGATCCCGATGGTGATCCCGAAGGGTCACATGAGCTTCCACCATTGCCGGACCTACCACGGCAGCGGTGCGAACGTCAGCGGACGGCCCCGTCAAGCGATCTCACTGCACCTGCAGGACGGCGACAACAGCTGGCGGGAGTATCCGCTCACTACCGGCGAAAACGCCGCGTACAACCACGACGTGCTGGTTCGCCGCACCGACGACGGGCGGCCGGACTACGCGGATCCCGAATACTGCCCGGTCATCTGGCGTCACCACGCCAAACAGGGAGGCTGAGTCATGTCACGGTACGACTGGGGAAAGACGCACCCGGGGATCGAGCGGCTGGAAAAGGCGGTGGCCGACAGTCGGGACCGGGTGGTCAAGCACCCGCTCTACGCCAGCCTCGACAACCATGCGGCGCTGGTCACCTTCATGGAGCACCACGTCTTCGCGGTCTGGGACTTCATGTCCCTGCTCAAGTCGCTGCAACGGCAGCTCACCTGCGTGACGGTGCCCTGGATCCCGACCGGGCCGACCGGTAGCCGCCGCCTGATCAACGACATCGTGATGGTGGAGGAGAGCGACGAGCTGGGCGCGGGCTACCTCAGCCACTTCGAGTTGTACGTGCAGGGCATGACCGAGGCCGGCGCCGACACCAAGCCGGTAGAGAAGTTGATCGAGTTGTTGCGCGCCGGCGGCCCGGTTACCGAGTCGTTGGCTGCGGCCGGAGCGCCCGCCCCGTCCGCGGCGTTCGCGAGCACCACCTGGCGGATCATCGAAACCACCCCGGTGCACTGCCAGGCTGCGGCGTTCGCGTTCGGTCGGGAGGATCTGATCCCGGAGATGTTCACCCAGGTTGTCGCGGTCAACCACCAGTCGGGACGGCTGACCCAGTTCGTTGACTACCTGGAGCGACACATCGAGGTCGATGGCGAGCAGCACACGCCCATGGCCATGCAGATGCTTGCCGACCTCTGCGGCGACGACGACATCAAGTGGCAGGAGTGCGCGGATACGGTCAACGCCGCGCTCGTCGCCCGCACCCGGTTGTGGGACGACATCCTCGCCGCGGTCAAGGGGGCCCCGGCAGCGGCAGCGGGGCGGGGGTGAGCGGAGCCGACCCGATCCGGCTCTACCGGACGGTGCGGCTGATCCGCCGGTTCGAGGAGCGGGCGATCGAGCTCGTCCGCTCTGGCGACATCGTCGGCGGCATTCATCCGTACCTGGGCCAGGAGGGGATCGCGGCCGGGGTGTGCGCGGCGCTGCGCCCCGACGACGTGGTCGCCGGCACCCATCGCGGGCACGGGCACGTGCTCGCGAAGGGTGCCGACCCGGGCCGGATGATGGCGGAGCTGTGTGGTCGGGTGACGGGCCTGAACCGAGGCCGGGGCGGGTCGATGCACGCGGCTGACTTCGCCGTAGGGGTCCTCGGCGCCAACGCCATCGTCGGTGCGGGCGGCGCGATCGTAACCGGCGCCGTCTGGGCGCGGCGTCGGCGCGGCGAGGACCTGGTGGGGGTCAGCTTCCTCGGCGACGGCGCGGTCAACGAGGGGATGCTGCTGGAGGCGTTCAACCTGGCCGCAATCTGGCGGGTGCCGGTGCTGTTCGTCTGCGAGAACAACGGCTACGCCACCACCATGCCGGTGGCCGACGCGGTGGCGGGCAGCATCTCGGCACGAGCGGAGGCGTTCGGTATCCGAGCGAGCACGGTGGACGGTCAGGACCCGGCCATCGTGCACGCCGCCACCGCGGCCGCCCTTGGCCGGATGCGCGCCGACGGTGGTCCCGAGTTCCTGGAGGCCCGCACTTTCCGGTTCGACGCCCACCACACCTTCGAACACGCGGTCCGCCTCGACTATCGCTCGCCCGAGGAGGTCGCTCGGGGCCGGTCCCGGGATCCGGTGCAGATCGCCGGCTCCCGACTGCCGGACGCCGAGCGGGCGGCGGTCGACGCCGACGTGGAGGCGGTGCTCGAGGCGGCGGTGGCGCAGGCGCTCGCCGCCCCCGAGCCCGACCCCGCCACCGCGCTGGAGTACCTGTACGCCAGTGGGCTGACCGCCCGTACCGGAGGTGGATAGATGCCACGGCTGTCCTACCGCAAGGCGCTCAACCGGGCGCTCGCCGACGAGTTGGCCCGCGACGAGGAGGTGTTCCTGCTCGGGGAGGACATCCGGGTCGCCGCGTCGGCGGTCACCGCCGGTCTGCTGAAGCGGTTCGGCCCGGAGCGGGTCCGCGACACCCCACTCTCGGAGCAGGCGTTCACCAGCTTCGCCACCGGTGCGGCGTTGGTCGGGGCTCGGCCCGTGGTGGAGTTCCAGATCCCCGCACTGCTGTTTCTGGTCTTCGAGCAGATCGTCAACCACGCGCACAAGTTTCCGTTGATGACCGGCGGACAGTGCGCGGTGCCGGTCACCTACCTGGTGCCCGGGTCCGGGTCGCGTACCGGGTGGGCGGGGCAGCACTCCGACCATCCGTACAGCCTCTTCGTCCATGCCGGGGTGACCACTGTGGTGCCGGCCACCCCGGCGGACGCGTACGGACTGTTGGTGTCGGCGATCCGTTGCGACGACCCGGTGGTGGTGTTCGCCCCGGCCGCGGCGATGGAGCTCCGCGCCGAGGTCAGTGACCCGGCGCCGGTGCCGTTGGGGCGGGGGCGGGTGCATCGAACCGGAGACGATGTCACGGTGGTCGCCGTCGGGCATCTGGTGCACGATGCGCTTGCCGTCGCCGACGAACTGGCCGGCGAGGTGTCGGTGGAGGTCTTCGACCCGCGCACCCTCTACCCGTTCGACTGGGACGGACTGCTCGCCTCGGTGGCCCGGACCGGGCGCCTGGTGGTGGTGGACGACTCCAACCGTTCCTGCGGCATCGCCGGCGAGGTCATCGCCACCGTGGTCGAACAGGTTCGACTGCATGCGCCGCCGCGTCGGGTGACCCGCCCGGACGGTGCGGTGCTGCCGTTCGCCCCGGCCCTGGACCGAGCCGTACAACCGGGCCGTGAGCTGCTGCGGCAGGCCATCGCCCACGTCAGCAAGGATGGATGACCACATGATCGATGTTGACTACCGTTGGCCCTCCGCCGCGCAGGCCTGGCTGGACCTGCCCGCTGACCTCCGCTCCGACCTGGTCTCCGCCGGGGTGGAGTCCTGGCGCGAGATCTTTGACGGCCGGGCTTCATACAACCAGCAGTGGCGGCTGGCTCGACCACCGGTGATGGACCGGGTCTCACTGCGGGTGCTCAACTCCGTCTGCGATCGGCTCGCCCAGCTGATCTTCGAGTCGTGTCGGCGGCGGGCCAGGACGGCAGGGGAGCTGCGCCACCTACTCGGAATGCCGGTGGGGCAGAACCGGCTGCTCGACGAGGCCGAGCCGCTCACGGAGGCGTTGCTGGCCGGGTTCCGCCCGGACGTGCTGCTGAGTGACGGAGTGCCGCGGGTGGTGGAGTACAACATCGACAGTAGCCTCGGCGGGGCACTCGACGCGGACACGACGGTGCGTCGTTTCGCTGATCTCTATCGGCGGCGCGGCCTCGACCGGGTCCGGATGGAACCGGCGCCCTCCGCGGTGGACATGCGGTTCGCGGCGATTCGGGACGGTCTTGGCCTGGCGGCCGGGGCGCGGCTCGCACTGTTGATCGATTTTGACGCCGAGTATCCGGGGCTGGAGGACCCGGCGCGCTTCTACCGGAAGCTGGCACCGGTGGTTGACCGCGCCGCCGCCGTAGCCGGCCTGGATCTGGTCGTTGCACCGGTTTCCGAGGCCACCCGGGACACCGAGGGGCGGCTGGTCATCCGGGGCGCCCCGGTTGACGGGCTGTTCCGGCTCTTCGTACCGAACCGCCTCACGCCAAGCGCCGGGGCAGACGCCCTGGAGACGGCGGTGCGGGCAGGAGCCGTACCGATGTGGGTGTCGGCGGCAGCGTGGCTGCTCGGGAACAAGCAGGTGCTCGCCTGGCTCTGGGCGGACGCTGATGCGTTGCCGACGGCTGACCGGGATCTGATCCACCGGTATGTGCCGCAGACCTGGCTGTTCACTCCGGACCTGGTCGAGCAGGCGGTGGCGGACCGGCACGACCTGGTGGTCAAACCGTCCGGAGGATCCGCCGGGGTGGACGTGCTGATCGGCCGGGAAACCGAGGCGGACACCTGGCGGGAGGCGGTGGGCCGGTTTGCCCGGCAGGGCGGCTTCATTCTGCAACGCTATGTGCGCGCCGACGACGTGCCGGTGGAGTTCGTGCACATGGAGACCGGGGAACTGGTCACCGCGGAGGTGCCGTACAGCATCGCCCCGTATCTCTTCGGCCGTCAGCCGGCGGGCGCCTGTGTGCGGATCGGCTACCCCGGTAGCGCGGGAGTGCTCAACCTGGCCCGCGGCGTGCTCATCTCCGGTCTGCTGGTGACGGACTCGCCGCCGTCCTGACCGGTTGTGCGGGGTCGTTCCCACCGGGAGCCGGCCCCGTCAACGGAGGCCGCTCTGTTAGTGGAGGCGGTTTGTCAGCTGCGGCCGCTCCGGTCGGCGCTGGCCGCCGCGTCAGCGGAGGCTGCTCCGGTCAGTGCTCGTCGTACCGAGATGGTCCGCGAGGCGACGGAGCGTCTCCGCGGCGGCGATGGCGTCGCTGCGGGCACTTCCATGGCGGCCGTCGCTGCTGTAGATGGAGGGGTCGGCGGTCAGCGGGTGGTCGGTCAGGTGCACGTGGACCGTGCCCATACGGTTGGCCACCGCACGGGTGTGTTCGGCCAGCCGGCGCAGGCGTAGACCGAGGCCGGCGCGGCGCGCCTCGGGCACGGCGGGGCTATGCGACACGTCGAACATTCCCACCGTGATGACCGTCGCCCCGGCCTGCTGTAGTGCCTCGATCATCCGGGCGATCTCGGCGTCCACCGCAGCGGCGTCGTAGCTGGGCCGGAACGCGTCGTTGCCGCCGCAGACGACCAGGGCGAGATCCGGCTCGAACTCCAGTGCCGGGCCGAGCTGGCTGGCCCGGACCTGGTAGGCCCGCAGGCCGCGCAACCCGAGATTGCGGTAGGCGACTTCCGGTGCTCGGGCGCGCAGCTCGGCCGCGATCCGGTCGGCCAACTGCACATCCGGATAGCCGTCGACCGGCTCGCAGAGCCCTTCCGCGACGCTGTCGCCCAGCACCACGAAGCGTCGCCATGGATGCCCCTGGAGCAGGGCCTGGCTCTCCTGCGCCCGCAGACAGTAAGGGTCGGTGGCTTCGCTGTGCATCGTTGCCATGTTCGGACGTTAGCGCAGGAGACGCCGGGGCGCTAAGCGGAGATCGGTCCTTGGCCGGAGGTGTCGGCCAACGGCGTCTCCGTCCGCAGCCGGCGCAGGACGGCGGCGAGGGGAACAGCGGTGGCGGTGAAGATGAACAGGGCCGCGGTCAGCAGTGCGGACTCGAGGCCGAGGGTGGTGACGGAAGCGCCACCGAGTAGCGCACCCAGGGGTAGGCCGGCGAAGGCAAGCGCACCGGCCAGCCCGATCACCCGGGACTGGAGCTCGGCCGGGGGACGCTCGTAGAGCGCGACCCCGAGCAGTGGGTTGACCACGGCGATGCCGACTCCGGAAACGAAGGTCACCACGACCACCACCGTGAGGTTGTCGCTGAGGGCCAGGACCAGCAGGCGGGGTGGGCCACTGACGGCGGCGCCGATCGCGAAGGTCAGGTCCCGGCGAAGCCGCGAGCCGAAGCTGGTGAACAGCACGTTGCCCAGCAGGGATCCGGCGGTGAAGGCACCGAGCACCAGCCCCAGCCCGGCTGGGTTGCCTAACACGTCTGCCACCCAGAGTGGGATGTAGACCGCGATACTCGCGTTTACCACCATATTCAGGGCCGAGATCACCAGCAGCATGGTGAGCACCGTCCGGTCCTGCCGGAGATACCGGAGGCCGCCGACGAGCGCCCGCGAATAGCGTTCCGGCGTCGAACTGGTCGGCCTACCGGTGCTGCGACGCACCAGGGCGGAAATCAGAAGCGCACAGACCGCGAAGCTCGCCGCGTCAACGAGAATCGCCAGGGTGGCTCCGAGCCACCAGATGAGCAGGCCACCGACGCTCGCCCCGAGTAGGGTCGTCAGCCGGGACAGCCCGTCGTAGATCGAGGTGAGCCGGATCAGCCGGACCCCGGCAGCTTCCGCGGCCGGGCGGAACATCACGTGCTTGACCCGGTCGCCGACTCCGCGCAGCGTGCCCACCAGGGCCACCAGGATCAGCAGCGCGCCGAAGCCGAGCCACGGGGTGAGCGCCACCGCCACCATCAGCGCGGCGCTACCCAGGTCGGCGACGATCGAGGTGCGGCGCAGACCGATCCGGTCGGCCAGCGGGGGGCCGAGGCCGCTGGAGAGTAGGTAGGGCAGGGTCTCGGCGGCGGCGACCAACCCCATCTTCGCCGGGCTACCGGTTGTCTCCAGCACCAGCCAGGGAATGGCGAGGATCGAGATTCGGCTACCGAGGTTGGACAGCAGGTCGGCGCCGACGAGCGCGACCAGTTCTCGCCGTGGGGTCACGCGCGATGGCCGATCGACGCCTCCGGGTGCTCGACGGCCGACGGGTGGCTGGCCGCAAATCCTGCCCGCAGGGCACGTTTGTCGACCTTGTTGGCGCGATTCAGGGGCAGTGCGGCGACAAACTCCACCCCGCCGGGTGCCCAGGTGTCGCTGAGCGCTGCGGTCACCACGTCGATCAGCTCCGCGCCGGTCACCGTCGCACCTGGCTTGAGTACCACGTAGGCGTACGGCAGCTCGCCGGCCACCTCGTCGGGCACGCCGATCACCGCCGCCGCCCGGACATCGGGATGTCCCGCCAGCGCGTCCTCGATCGGCCGGGAGTAGATCGGCCAGCTACGCCGACGGGTGAGGATCCGGTCCTGCAACCGGTCAACCAGGTACAGGTAGCCATCCACGTCGAGGTGGCCGACATCTCGGGTACGTATCCAACCGTCGACCAGAGTGTCTGCCGTCAGGTCGGCGTTGCCGTGGTAGCCGACGAAGCGGAGCGCCGTCTGCACCCATACCTCTCCGTCCACATCGGGCGGCAGTGCCGTCCCGTCCGGATCACGGATCTCGACTCGCACGTCGCCGTACGGCTGCCCGCAGGAGCGCAGGCGCTCCGGGTGCGCCGGGTCCTCGGTCAGGCCCGGCTGCGCGGTGACCACCACCGCCTCACTGAGCCCGTACACGATGCGCAGCACCGGACCGAAACGGGTGATCGCCTGGCGCAGCCGGGCGGGTGCGGCGGGACCGGCGCCCACGTTGAACATGAACATCGAGGAGAAGTCGACCCCGGGTAGGGCGGGGTGATCGAGGACCTCGTAGAGCATCGGCGGGGTCAGGAAGGTGGAGGTGATCCGCTCGGCCGGCACGGTCTGGATGAACTCCGCCGCGTCCCAACCCTCCCGGGGAAACAGCACGCCGCCGGTGAAGAGGTTGAACAGGGTGGTGATCTGGCCGCTGGCCAGCCACATGGGGGAGTAGGACAGGTGCCGCAGCAGCGGCATTCCGGCGGTGCGGAAGCCGGCGGCCAGGGCGAGGACCTGGGCGTAGAAGCTCTCCTGGTGCTGCACCAGCTTCGGGGTGCCGGTGGTGCCGGAGGTCTGCAGGAGAGACTCCGCTGCGGGCACCGGGATGGGCAGGTCGGCGACGTCCGGTGCGGGGACCAGGTCCACGCCGAGGCGGAGCACCGGCCGGTCAATCAGCCCCGTGGCCAACTCTGCCCCAATGTTGGCCGGGTCGCGGGCGTCGTAGAGCAGGGCGTCGGGCCGGGCGAGTTCGACGAACTCCCCGATCTCCCGACGGGACGTCACCGGAGCGATCCACATCGTCCGGCAGCCAAGCAGGTGCAGCGCGAGCTGAAGCAGCGGGCCCTCGACCGGATTCCCGAGCGACACCAGCACCGCGGCACCGGGTCGGATTCCATGGTGGAGCAGCGTCGTGGCGAATCCGCGTACCTGGGTATGCACGTCGGCGTAGGTGAGTCGTCGCGCACCGGCAACGATTGCCGCACGGTCACCAAACTCGGCAAAGAGTGCCAATGCCTGGTGCACGTAGCCCGGCTGCGGTCGGTCGGCCATCCGGACGCCCCCATCCATGGCAGCGATGTGCCCAGGGTGGGTTCCCGGGGCACGGTGCGGGCCGCGGGCGACCGCGCCACCACCTGTGAGCCTAGGGCAGACAACGGAAATGAACACGAGCCGAAGGGGGCCTTCGACCAGGCCAGCAGGACACGTGATCACGTCGATCAGGTTGATTGACGCCTCCGCGCGACGGCGGATACGTTCCGCAGCACGCCCAGTTGAGCCCCGGCAGTGGCCGGGCCGGACGCTGGGCTGCCAACAATGGAGGTTCAATGTCGACCCCGAGGAAATGGCATTTCGTGGCGGCTGCCGCGGCGCTGCTTATGGTGGGTACGCCCAGCGTGGTGGCGAACGCGGAGTCGGCCGCCGAAGTAGCAAGGCACGGCAAGAAGACCTGGTCCGCGAGTTGGGCGACCGCGGTGGCCGGGGGAAATTCGGGCGGCCCGACCAACACGGGCTTTGAGAATCAGACGATCCGGAACATCGTGCACACCACCGTGGGTGGGTCGGCGGTACGGGTCCGATTCAGCAACATGTACGGCGAGAAGGACATCCAGATCGGCCGGGCGACAATCGCTCGGCCGGACGAGACGACTCCCGATGATCTGTCCGACATCGACCCGAGTACGCTGCGGGAGCTCACGTTCGGTGGGTCAACCTCGGCGACGATGAACCAGGGCGCCGAGCTGATCAGCGACCCGATCGACTTCCCGATCGGTGACCAGCAGGACCTGGTGATCTCGGTCTACTACCCGGTCCTGACCGGCCTGGTGACCTTCCACGGCCAGTCCCGCCAGACGAGCTTCATCGGCGACGATGATGTCACCTCGGATTCGGGTGCCGGCCTGAGAAGGCTCTCGGACTGCTGCTGGTTGTTCCTGTCCGGTGTCGATGTAGAGCGCCGCAAGAGCCCCGGCTCAGTGGTGGTCTTCGGTGACTCGATCGCCGACGGTATCGGCAACACGGTCAACGCCAACAAGCGCTGGCCGGATCTGCTGGCCGACCGGTTTATCGACGCCCGCCCGGATTCCCGGACCCCGGCCGTGCTCAACATGAGCCTCGCCGGGAACCGGCTCAACCACGAGGGTCCGGAGCCGGGAGCAGGCGGCTTCCCCGGCTACAACGAGTTGGGGCCGAACGCGCTCGCCCGGCTCGACGAGGACATCTTCGCCCAGAACGATGCCCAAGCCGTTATCACGCACCTGGGTATCAACGACATCTGGATGTCCGACGACTCCGCCGAGGCGATCATTCATTCGCTCCGGCAGATCAACCAGCAGGTCAAGGCACGTGGCCTGCGCAGCCTGGTGGGCACGTTGACGCCTTACGAGGGTCACGGCGAGCCGGGTGTGTGGACGCCGGAGAAGGAAGAAACCCGGCAGACGGTGAACGAGTACCTGCGTACCAGCAAGGAGTTCGACGGAGTCGTTGACTTCGATCGGGTGCTGCGTGACCCGGAGCAGCCCAGCCGGTTGCTGCCGGCGTACGACTCGGGCGACCATATTCACCCGAACGACGCCGGTAGCGAGGCAATGGCCGGCGCGGTGTCGTTGCGCCTGCTCGGTCTGTGACATCGGTTCGGGCGGCGGAGAAGTCCGTCGCCCGAACCGCCCTATCGTGAGGAGGTGCCGTGCTGGATGTCGAAGGGCTGCTAGCCCGTCTCTACAGCGCGCAGGGCCGGCAGGATCCCTATCCCGTCTACGCCGACCTCCATGCGCAGGGAGCGATCGCCGCCCTGGCGCCGCGACCGGAGCGTCAGCGGGTCGCTGCGGTGGCGGTCGGCTATGACCTGGTCGCTGCGGTGCTGCGGGACCCGGAGTGGTTCAAGCAGCCGCCACCGGACTGGACGGAACAGGAGATACTCCGGACCCTCCAGTCGTCGATGATGTTCATCAACCCTCCCGATCATGGCCGGATGCGGCACGTGTTCGCCGGCACCTTCACACCGCGTCGGCTCGGTGCCCTGGAACCGGTGATCAACCGCGTGACCGACGAACTGCTGGACCGGATGGCCGATGTTGGGCCGGGTGAGGTGGACTTCGTCGCCGAGTTCGCGTACCCGCTGCCAGCTCGGGTGATGGCCGAGTTCATCGGGATTCCCGCGACCGAGTTGGCCTGGTACCGGGAGCGGGTGGACCGGATCGACGCGTTCCTGGACGTGGCCGGCAAGACACCGGAGCGGCTGGCAGCGGCGAACGCCGCCGGGGCCGAACTGCGCGCCTTCTACGGCGAACTGCTCGCGCGTCGTCGTCGAACACCGGGCGATGATTTGATCAGCGGGCTGGTGGAGGCGGTCGACGCGGGTGGTGTCGAGTTGACCGAGGATGAGTTGATCAGCAACCTGGTCGTGCTCTTCAATGCCAGCTTCGTCACCACCGTCTACCTGCTCAGCAATGGCCTGCCGGTGCTGCTGGCGCATCCGGAGTTGGCGGCTGCGCTGGCCAACGACCCGGAGCTGGCCGCTGGTGCCGTTGACGAGATTCTGCGGCTGCAGACGCCGGTGCATCTGCTGGCCCGCGCCGCGCCCCGGGACACGGTGCTCGGCGGAGTGCCGATCCCTCAGGGCCAGAACGTTCTGCTGCTGATCGCCGCCGCCAACCGGGACCCGGCCCATTTCCCAGAACCGGACCGGTTCGATCCCCGGCGGCGGGGTCCGTCGTCGCTGGCGTTCGGTCTCGGCCTGCACTACTGCCTTGGCGCTGCGGTCTCCCGGCTGGAGGGCCGGCTGGCGCTGCCCCGGCTGCTGTCCCGCTTCCCGCGGCTGCGAATTCTGGAGCAGCCGGTGTACAGCGGCAGCCTCTTCCTGCGTGGAATCGACAAACTCTCGGTCAGCCCGGGGGGAAGGGAGCATCCGTGAGTGAGCGACCAATCGGTACGGGGTGGTGGCCGTGAGCCTGCATCCTGAGGCGGAGACGTACCGGGCGAACCGCGCGGCGGCCAGCACCCCACCGCTGTACACGCAGACCCTCGCCGAGGCCCGTGCGGCCGACCTCGCCGCGATCCGGGCCGGCTCCGGCCCGGTCGAGCCGGTCCACGAGGTACGCGACGCGTGCGTCCCCGGACCGGCCGGTGACATACCGGTCCGGATATATCGCCCCGCCGAGACCGGGCCGCTGCCGACACTGCTCTACTTCTTCGGCGGTGGGTGGACGCTGGGCAGCATCGACACCGCGGACGGGGTCTGCCGGCGACTGGCCAATGCGGTGCCCTGCCAGGTGATCACTGTCGGCTATCGGCTGGCTCCCGAGCACCCGTTCCCGGCGGCCGTGCACGACTGCCACGCTGCCCTGCGCCACATCGCGGCGCATCCAGCGGACTTCGACGCGGACCCGCAGCGGCTCGCGGTGGGCGGGGACAGCGCGGGTGGCAACCTGGCCGCCGCGGTCACACTGCTGGCCCAGAAGGACGGTCCCGGACTGATAGCGCAGTTGTTGGTCTACCCGAACACCGACCAGACGATCGAGCCGCCCGGTGGCGAGGATCCGCTGCTGTTCAACCGCCGCTCGGTCGCCTGGTATCGGTCCCACTACCTGGCCGACCCGACCGACGCCCAGCACCCACTCGCGTCGCCGCTACTCGCCGACGACCTGACCGGTCTGCCGCCGGCGTTCGTGGTCACCGCCGAGCACGACCCGCTCTGTGCCGAGGGCGAACGGTACGCCGACCGGCTCCGCGTCGCCGGCGTGCAGACCGTCCTCACCCGGTACGCGGGCATGGTCCACGGCTTCTTCACCATGCCCGGCGTCTTCGCTGCGGGGCAGGAGGCTCAGGCCGCGGCCGCGACCTTCCTGCGCCGCCGCCTCCGTCGGACACCGGCCGACGATGGCTGAGCCGCCGGTCGCGCAGCCCGGCGAACCGCCGGTGGCGCTCTCCGACTTCGCCGACCTCGCCCGCGCGGTACTACCGCCGGAGGTGTGGGACTTCGTGGCCGGTGGCAGCGGCGCGGAGACGACGCTGGCTGCGAATCGACGAGACCTGGACCGGACCGGCGTGTTGCCCCGCGTGCTGTGCGGTTCGCCGACGCCGTCGACCGAGGCCCGGCTGTTGGGGGCCGTCCATGCGCTGCCGGTGGCGGTCGCGCCGATGGCGTATCAGCGCCTGTTGCACCCCGACGGGGAGGTGGCCCTTGCCGCGGCGGCCGGCGCGGCTGGCATCCCGTATGTGGCCAGCACGCTCGGCAGCGTCCCGATCGAACAGGTCGCGCGAGCCGGTGGCGACGTGTGGTTCCAGCTGTACTGGCTGCGGGACCGGGGGCTCGTGGCCGACCTGCTGGACCGGGCTGAGGCGGCCGGCTGCACCGCGCTGATGCTCACCGTGGACGTGCCAATTCTCGGCCGTCGGCTGCGGGACCTGCGCAACTCGTTCGCCATTCCCGCGGATGTGGTCGCCGCGAATCTACCCACCGGCCGGGACAACCTCGCCCACACGGCGGCCCCGGGCGTGTCCGCGGTGGCCGCGCACACCGGTGCGGTCTTCGCGCCGGCCGTGAGCTGGGATGACCTGGAGTGGCTGCGGGAGCGGACCGCGGTCCCGCTGATTGTCAAAGGGGTGCTCGATCCGGGTGATGCCGTCCGCGCGGTGGCGGCCGGAGCGGACGCGGTGGTGGTCTCCAACCACGGGGGCCGCCAGCTTGACGGCGCACCGGCCACCGCGACCGCCCTGCCGGCGGTCGTTGACGCGGTGGGCGACCGCTGTGAGGTGTTGTTGGACAGCGGTGTTCGCGGCGGAACGGACGTGCTGCGGGCCCTTGCCCTCGGCGCGCAGGGTGTCCTGGTGGGTCGCCCGCTGCTCTGGGCGTTGGCGGCCGGTGGCCGCACCGGTGCCGAGAAGGCCCTGTCGCTGCTGGCTGAGGAGTTTCGGGACGCGCTCACGTTGGCGGGGTGCGCCGACGTGGCGGCGGCACGGCACCTGCGGACGACGACGGTGCAGTGATCGTGGAACTACACCTGGCCGACCTGCATCCGGCGCTCGAGGATCCGGCTCTGAACTCGATGAACTTCCTCAACGAGGTGGCGCAGGACTACCCGGACGCGGTGTCGCTTGCCGCGGGCCGGCCGTATGAGGAGTTCTTCGAGTTTTCGGCGCTGCACCGGTACCTGGATCTCTTTCGGCAGCACCTGGTCGATGACCTTGGGCAGGACCCGGTGCAGGTGCATCGCACCCTGTTCCAGTACGGGCGGACCAAAGGGATCGTGCACCACCTGGTCGCCCGGAACCTCGCCGTGGACGAGGGGATCACGGTCGACCCGGAGGCGATCGTGGTCACCGTCGGGTGCCAGGAGGCGATGTTCCTGGTGCTACGGGCGCTGCGCGCCGATCCTCGGGACGTCCTGCTGGCGGCGGCGCCGACCTATGTGGGGCTCACCGGCGCAGCGCGGCTGCTGGACCTTCCGGTTCGCCCGGTGGCGACGACGGACTCCGGGGTGGACCTGGCGGACCTGCGTGCTCAGGTGCATCGGGCCCGGGCCGAGGGGCTGCGTCCGCGTGCCTGCTATCTGATGCCAGACTTTGCCAATCCGTCGGGTACCAGCCTTTCGTTGGCCGACCGGCGGGCGCTGCTGGACCTGGCCGCCGAGGAAGAGTTGCTGCTGCTCGAGGACAACCCCTACGGACTCTTCCCGGCCACGGAGAGCCGGCGGCTGCCCACGTTGAAGGCCTTGGACACCGATCGTCGGGTGGTCTATCTGGGGTCGTTCGCCAAGACGGTGCTACCCGGCGCACGGGTTGGTTACGTGGTGGCCGACCAGCCGGTGGTGGATGCCGACGGGGGGAAGGGCCTCCTCGCCGACCAGCTGGCCAAGGTCAAGAGCATGGTCTCGGTGAACACCTCGCCGGTGGCCCAGGCGGTGGTCGGTGGTGTGCTCCTCGCCCACGATTGCAGCCTGGTGACGGCCACGGTCCGGCAGCGCGCCGTCTACGCCGACAACCTGCGTCACCTGGTTCACGGCTTGGCTCGTCGGTTCCCGGCCGGCTCGTCAGTAGGTTGGACAGTGCCCGCCGGCGGGTTCTTCGTGGTGGTCACGGTGCCGTTTCCGGTGGACGACGCGCTGCTGCACCGCTCCGCCCGGGAGTACGGGGTGCTGTGGACCCCGATGGCGCACTTCTACGGCGACGGTGCGCCGGTGTACGCGCTGCGGTTGTCGGTCAGCGCGGTCACCCGGGACGACATCGACCGCGGGCTGGATCGGCTCGCCGCGCTCGTCGCGGGCGAGGTGACGCGGCGGGACTCGGGACCAGGGGCGCGCTGACTCTTCGCGTCCATCGAATGTCAAGGAGTGACCACCCCCTTATGTGCGGTCCTCGATGGACGCCCATAATGGAGCCCATGGTCGCTTGGGAATACGCACTGCTGGTCCGCCGCTACCAAGGGCAGGGCCGCAACTTTCACGTCAGCTTCGTTTGGTATGGCCCAGACGGATCCCGCCGAGATGTCACCACCTACGGCGACACCGCGATCGCCCACCTCAACCGGGTCGGGCGTGAGGGGTGGGAGCTGGTCGCCGCGGGCGAGGACGTGAACAATGTCCAGGGCAGCACCGAGGTGCACCGCTATCACCTCAAGCGGCCGTTGACCTGAGGCCGGCCACGGCAGCGCGACTCCCGGTGGCGGTTATGGTGCCCGTGTCCGGTTTGCTGATCTTTATTAGCTAGGATCCCGGACGTGAGAAATCGGCTACTGGCCGCTGCCTCAAGCGTCCTGCTGCTCCCCGTCGTGGTGCCCGCGTCGGCCGTCGCCGCACCCACGCCGACGGTGGTGCCGTGCCCGCAGGCCAGCGTGCCGGCGTCGACACCGTCCCGGCCGCCCCGGACCTCCCCGCCGCCGGCGGTGGCACAGGACCAGGTGGTCGGCGGTGCGGCGCTGGCCACCCCCGGCCTGGTGGTGCCGGCTGATGGTGCCCAGCCGCCCGAGGTGACCGCGACCTCATGGCTGGTCGCGGACCTTGACACCGGTGACGTGCTGGGTGCGTGTGGCCCGCACGAGTACGCCACCCCGGCGAGTGTGCAGAAGTTGCTGCTGACCGCCGCCCTGTTGCCAGACCTTGACCCGCAGCAGGTGGTCAAGGTGACGAAGGAGGACCTGGACATCGAGCCCGGCTCGTCGGCGGTCGGCCTGCTCGTCGGCGGGCAGTATCCGGTGGAGACGCTCTGGCTTGGCCTGCTGCTGCAATCCGGCAACGACGCGGCGAATGTCCTCGCCCGCCTCGGGGGTGGTGCCGAGGGCCGGGCCGGGGGCGTCCGCGCGATGAACGAGTTCGCCGAGCAGCTGGGAGCTCGGCAGACGCATGCGGTCACACCGTCCGGGCTGGATGGGCCGGGCCAGTTCACGAGCGCGTACGATCTCGCGCTGATCGCCCGGGCCTGTTTTGCCGAGCCGGCCTTCCAGCGGTACGCGCTGACCGAAACCCACCAGATCCCCGACCAGGAGGCGCTCGGCAGGAAGGGTTTCCAGATCCAGAACGGGAACTCCCTCATCGACCACTATCCGGGGGCTCTCGGTGGCAAGACCGGCTTCACCACGTTGGCCCGGCACACGTACGTCGGCGCGGCCGAGCGTGCGGGCCGGCGCCTGGTGGTCACGTTGCTGGGCGCCGAGGCGCGGCCGTTGCGTGGCTGGGAGCAGGGTGCCGCTCTGCTCGACTGGGGCTTCGCGCTGCCTCAGGACGCGTCGGTCGGTCGACTCGTCGAGCCGGGTGAGCTGACCGCCTCGCCGTCCGCCCCGCCCGTGGCCGCCGATGCGCGGCCCGCCGCCGACGACTCGCTCCCGGACGGGCTGACCGGCCCCGGGCCGCTGCTGGTCGCGGCCGTGGTCGGGGTGGGTGGGCTGGTGGTGCTGTTCGTGCGCCTGGCCCGTCGCCCCCGTCGTGGTCCGGGGCGGCGTCGTCGTGGGCGGGGGCGACGTCGGGCCTGACCAGGCCCGACGCACGGTCGGGGCGTCGGGGCCCCGTCCCGCGGGAGGTGCTCGTATCCTTTCGGGCGACACGTCGTCGGGGACATCGCCGTCCGCCGACGAGCCGGACATGCGGACGAAAGGACACGGCGTGAGTAGTGAGACGTTGGAGTTCCAGGCTGAGGCACGCCAGCTGCTTCAGCTGATGGTTCACTCGATCTACTCGAACAAGGATGTCTTCCTGCGCGAGTTGATCTCGAACGCCTCCGACGCGTTGGACAAGCTGCGCCTGGCGTCGCTGCGGGACAAGGACCTCGACGTCGACACCGCCGACCTGCACATCGCGATTGAGGTCGACCCGGAGGCACGGACGCTGACCGTGCGGGACAACGGGATCGGGATGTCCCGGGACGAGGTCGTTCAGGTGATCGGCACGATCGCCAAGTCCGGCACCGCCGAGCTGCTCCGTAAGCTGCGCGAGTCGGCCGACGCGGAGGCGTCGCAGGAGCTGATCGGCCAGTTCGGCGTCGGCTTCTACGCGGCGTTCATGGTCGCCGACCGTGTTGTCCTGGTCACCCGTGAGGCGGGGGCGACCGACGGCACCCGCTGGGAGTCGAGCGGAGAGGGCACGTACACGATCACCTCGGCCCCGGACGTTCCGCAGGGAACGGCGGTCACGCTGCACCTCAAGCCGGCCGACTCCGAGGACAACCTGCACGACTACGCCGCCGAGTGGACAGTTCGGCAGATCGTCAAGCGGTACTCCGACTTCATCGCCCACCCGATCCGGATGGCGGTCGAGCGGCCCGGCACCGACGGCGGTGAGCCGACCACCGAGGTGCAGACGCTCAACTCGATGAAGGCGCTCTGGGCGCGGTCCCGCGATGAGGTGGAGCCGGCCGAGTACCACGAGTTCTACAAGCACGTCAGCCATGACTGGGCCGACCCGCTCGAGGTCGTGCACATGCGGGGGGAGGGCACCTTCGAGTACGAGGCGCTGCTCTTCCTGCCCACGCACGCACCGCTGGACCTCTTCTCCCCGCAGGGGCGACGTGGTGTGCAGCTCTACGTCAAGCGCGTCTTCATCATGGATGACTGCGAGGCGCTGATGCCGGGGTATCTGCGCTTCGTCAAGGGCGTCGTTGACGCGCACGACCTGTCGCTCAACATCTCCCGCGAGCTACTCCAGCAGGACCGGCAGATTCAGGTGGTCCGCCGCCGTCTGGTCAAGAAGATCCTCGCCACCGTCAAGGACCTCAAGGCCAACCAGCCGGAGAAGTACCGCACGTTCTGGACCGAGTTCGGTGCCGTCGTCAAGGAGGGGCTGATCGACGACACGGAGAACCGGGACTCGCTCCTGGAACTCCTCTCCGTCGTCTCCACCCACGATTCGGCCGAGCCGACCGACCTCGCCGGCTACCTCACGCGGATGAAGGACGGCCAGACTGACATTTACTACGCCACTGGCGAGAACCGCACCACCATTGAGAACTCCCCGCACATGGAGGCGTTTCGAGCCAAGGGCTTCGAGGTGCTGCTGCTCACCGACCCGGTTGACGAGGTGTGGGTGGAGCGGGTCGGCGAGTACGGGGGCAAGACGCTGCGCTCGGTCGCCAAGGGTCAGGTTGACCTGGACACCGAGGAGGAGCGCTCGGCGGCCGAGGCCGAACGGGAGCGCCAGCGCACCGAGTACGCCGACCTGCTCACCTGGCTGGGCAGTACCCTCGCCGACCAGGTCCGGGAGGTCCGCCTCTCCGCCCGGCTGACCACCTCACCGGCCTGCGTGGTCGGTGACGCGCAGGACATCACGCCGACGCTGGAGAAGATGTACCGCGCCATGGGGCACGAGGTCCCGCAGGTCAAGCGGATCCTCGAGCTGAATCCGACGCACCCGCTGGTCAGTGGGTTGCGCAAGGCCCGGGAACAGGGTGTAACCGAGGAGTCGCTGAAAGAGACTGCCGAGCTGCTGTACGGGATGGCGCTGCTCGCCGAGGGGGGCGAACTGGCCGACCCGTCCCGCTTCACTCGGATCCTCGCCGAGCGTCTCGCTCGTACCCTCTGATCCGCGTGGGGGCGTCGGCGCGCTGCCGGCGCCCCCGTAGCGGTGCCCGAGGTGGCCTCGCCGCGCGGCGAGGGTGCGCTCAGGCGGCGATGCCGCGGTGGTGCTGCTGCTCCGGCGTGGTGGGCGGTGGCGGGCCGGCGTGGGACGCGCTCCACTCGTCCGTCCGCCCTCGCGACGGGACGCCGGGCTGCTGCCCGGGTGGTGTCTGGGCCATCCGAAGCGCCCGTTGGGCGGCCTGCCAGGCGGTGCAGGGCCAGACCTGGCCGGCGCAGAGCAGGTTCACACAATCGGTGCCCGCAACGTCCGGTTGGTGCGCGTCTGCCACGTTGAGGGCCAGCCCCCACAGCAGTGGGTCGCTCACCTCGTCCGGACGGCCGACGCCGGGTGCGGGCCGATGGTGGGTAGTGTCGGACATGTCGGTCCCCCCTTATGAGCTGCTGCGATACTACCTCCACCCCGCGGATCTCCTGCTGAACGGGCATGTCAGGGCGGGGTAGTGGGAACTGGCGCGACGACAACCACGATGATGGTCGGGTGCGAATCCTGTCTATCCAGTCGTCGGTCGCCTACGGCCACGTCGGTAACTCAGCCGCCGTCTTTCCACTGCAACGCCTCGGGCACGAGGTGTGGCCGGTGCTGACGGTCCACTTCTCCAACCACACCGGCTACGGCGCATGGCGCGGGCCGCTGCTGGCACCTGCGGACGTCGCCGAGGTCATCGCGGGCATCGCCGACCGTGGAGTGCTTGCCCAGGCCGATGCGGTGCTCTCCGGATACCAGGGCGACCCGGCGATGGGTGAGGTGATCATCGACGCGGTCCGCCGGGTGAAAGCGGTCAACCCGGCCGCCGTCTACTGCTGCGATCCGGTGATGGGGGACGTGGGGCGGGGGATGTTCGCTCGTCCCGGCATCCCGGAGTACCTGCGGGACGCGGTCGTACCGAACGCGGACATCATCACCCCCAACCAGTTCGAGCTGGAGTATCTCGCCGGCGGTCGGACCGAGACGCTGGCGGAGCTACTCGCGGCGGTCGACAAGGTGCGGGCGACCGGGCCACGGCACGTGCTGGTCACCAGCGTGCTTCACCGGGACCTGCCGGAGGAGCAGCTGGAGCTGGTGGCCGTCTCCGACGAAGGCGCCTGGGCGGTGACCACACCGATGCTGCCGATCAGCCCGAACGGTGGCGGTGACGTCACGGCCGCGCTCTACCTCGCGCACCTGTCGACCACCGATACGCCCGCGACCGCGCTGGAGCGCACCAGCGCCAGCATCTTCCGGGTCTTCGAGGCCACGTTGGCGGCGGGTACCCGGGAGCTCCAGCTGATCGCGGCCCAGGAGTCGATCGCCAGCCCGCCGCCGGCCTTCACCGCCCGTCGACTGCGCTGATCCGGAGCTGCTCGACACGTCTGGCGGTGCATGTGCCGTTCCCGGCACGTGCCGACCCCGCTTCCACCAGAGTTGTGGTGTCCGGGCCGCCCAGCGTCGGACGGTCCGGACACCCGCGGAGGAGGCGACATGACCGGTCTCCGTACCGACCTCTATGAGCTTCGGATGGCCGCCAGCTATCTGCGCCACGACCTGTCCGCACCCGCCACCTTCAGCCTCTTCTCCCGCCGGTTGCCGGACCGCCGCGGCTTCCTGGTGGCCGCCGGACTCGACGAGGCGCTGACGTTCCTGGAGACCTTCTCGTTCGCCGGCGACGAGCTGGCGTACCTGCGGGACGTCCATGGGTTCGACGAGTCAACCCTGGCGGCGCTTGCCCCGCTCCGGTTCACCGGAGACGTGCGGGCGGTGCCGGAGGGACGGATCGTCTTCGCCGACGAGCCGCTGCTCGAGGTCACGGCGCCGCTCGCCGAGGCGCAGCTGGTCGAGACCGGTCTGCTGAACCTGATCACCTTCCAGACCACGATCGCCAGTAAGGCGGCCCGCTGTAGGCTCGCCGCCGAGGGGGCGGAGCTGATCGACTTCTCGTTCCGCCGTACCCATGGGCTGGCGGCGGGTGCCGGTGTGGCCCGGGCGTCCGTGATCGTCGGGTTCGCCGCGACCAGCCACGTGGAGGCAGCTCGCCGGTATGGGCTGCGACCGTCCGGCACGATGGCCCACTCGTACGTGGAGGCATTCCCGGACGAGCGGGCCGCCTTCCGCGCCTTCGCGAGCGACTTTCCGGACAATCCGATCTTCCTGGTGGACACCTATGACACGCCCGCCGGCGTACGGGCCGCCGTTGATGTCCTCACCGAGCTGGGCCGGAGTGGTCCGGCGGGGGTCCGGCTGGACTCCGGGGACCTGGCCGCGCTGGCCCGGCAGGCCCGCAAGATCCTCGACACGGCGGGTCTGACCGAGGTCAAGATCATGGCAAGCGGGGGCCTCGATGAGGAGGCCATCGCGGGGCTGGTCGCGGCCGGCACCCCGATCGACGGGTATGGCGTCGGCACCAGGATGGGGGTCTCCGCGGACGCGCCGTCCCTGGACAGCGCGTACAAACTGGTCAGCTACGGTGACCGACCAGTGGTGAAGCTGTCGTCGGGCAAGGTCACCCTGCCGGGTGCGAAGCAGGTCTTCCGGGACCCCAGCGGCACCGACGGCGACCTTCTCGGGCTGCACACCGAAGCGTCGCCGCCAGGTCGGGAGCCGCTGCTCGTGCCGGTCATGCGCGCCGGACGGCGGCTCGACACCGCTACCGCGGCCGAGGCGGTACGGGTCGCACGGGACCGATTCGAGGCGGACCTGGCGTGGCTGCCCGAGCCAGCCCGACGGCTGACCAAACCGGTGTCGCCCGCCGTCACGGTCAGCCCCGAGCTGGCCGGCCTGCACGAGCGGGTGGCAGCGGCGGCCCGCTCGGGTCACGCGGATAGGCGGCCGGGATAGTGTTTCGTGTCAATCCGTCCCCCGGCTGGTGGCGTATCGCTGGCAGGATCGGTCCACAGTAGGCCTAACGTCGACAGTAGACATCGCCGGAGTTGGCGGAGTGCGGCAGGGCGTCGAGGAGCGCACCCAGCGCGGGGGCGGTCAGCCAGGCCGGCTCAGCCAGCGCCATAGTGTCGCCGAGGGCCAGGTTGAAGCGGGTGAAGCCGAGCGCGACGGCGCGGTCGAGCGCCCGCCGAGCCACCGCCCGGTCGACCGTGGTGAACTCGAACGACAACGCCGGCAGCGGGTGGCTCAATCCGGCGAGGACGGCATCCTCGAAGCCCTCTACGTCGACTTTGACGAAGGCGGGGAGGCCGTGCTCGGCGACGAGGACGTCGAGGGTGGTGGCCGGGACGGCCAGCCGTGCGTCCCAGATCTGCCCCTGCCAGTTCTCGGCGCCGTCGGCGGCCTGGACGAAGTGCGGTGAAACGGTAGAGACGGTGGGGTTGGCCGAGTTGATGTGGAGCTCCAGCAGGCCGATCGCCGCGCCGCACGCCGCTTCCACCACGGTGACCTGATCGTCGTCGCCGTACAGGGCCCGGAGGCTCCGGGCGCAGAGTGGTTGCGGCTCGACGGCGATCACCCGGGCACTCAGCCGGCGGAAGCTGGCGGTGCGGTCACCGACGTGGGCCCCGACGTCGAAGACGAGGTCGTCGCGGCGGACAAACTGGGTGTGGAAGCGGTCCATGGCGGCGGCTCGACCGGGGTCACCGTACGAGAGGTCGAGCGAGGGGCGTAGGGAACTGGCGGTGGGATCGTCCCGGAGAACATCGACCACCTCGGGGTTGACGGGCACGACCGGACCCTAAACGTCGGGCCGGGCACCGGGCTACCTCGGCGGCACCTATCCGGGCTACTAGGCTCAGCCCATGGCGAGGTACTACGACGTGCACCCGGACAACCCCCAGCCCCGGACTCTGCGGCAGGTCGTCGGGCTGGTCCGTAACGGTGGCCTGATCGCCTACCCCACGGACTCCTGCTTCGCGTTCGGCTGCCAGCTGGGCGACCGCCACGGGCTGGACCGGATCCGGGACATTCGCCGGCTCAACGAGCGGCACCACTTCACGTTGGTCTGTCGGGACTTCGCGCAGCTGGGTCAGTTCGTGCAGATCAGCAACGCGGTGTTCCGGTTGGTCAAGTCCTGCATCCCGGGTGGCTACACCTTCATTCTGCCGGCTACCCGCGAGGTGCCGCGTCGGATGCTGCATCCGCGGAAGCGCACCGTGGGAGTGCGGGTGCCCGACCACGCCGTCGCCCAGGCGTTGCTGGCCGAGCTCGGTGAGCCGTTGGTCTCCAGCACCCTGATCCTGCCCGGGGAGGAGGAGCCGTTGACCCAGGGGTGGGAGATCAAGGAACGGCTGGACCACGTGCTCGACGGCGTGGTGGACGCAGGGGACTGCGGCAAGGACCCGACGACCGTGGTTGACCTGTCGGGCGACGAGCCAGAGGTGCTACGTCGTGGCGCGGGGGACCCGTCTCGCTTCGAGTAGCCGGGTTACCGCATAGGTGGCCATTACGGTCGGCGGAACGGGCCGCACGTCATTAAAGTGACCTCAGTAAACTCTGTGGCCGGTATTCGCCCTCCGGTCGTGGTGCAACATGGGTGGGTCCGGTAAGAGGGGGAGCGCGCCGTGGACCTGGCTCTGATCGGATCGCTCGTCGTCCTGGCCCTGATCGACAGCACCAGCTTCGGAACGCTGCTCATCCCGATCTGGATGATGCTGGCGCCGGGTCGGCTGCGCCCGAGCCGGCTGCTGGTCTTCCTTGCCACGGTCGCCGCCTGCTATCTCGTGCTGGGCGTGCTGTTGCTCGTCGGAGCGGCGGCGCTGCTCGACGAGGTGCGTCCCGCGCTGGAAACTACGCCGTTCCGGGTGGCGCAACTCGTCGTGGGGATCGGGCTGCTCGGCTTCGGCCTGTTCATCGGCCGGAAGCGCGCTTCGGGTGATCCCCAGCCGGGTCGCCTGCTGCGCTGGCGCGAACGGGCGATGAGCGGGCGTGAGTCTGCCTCGGCGTTGGTTGGGCTGGCCCTGACTGCCGTGACGTTGGAAGCCACCACGATGCTTCCCTACCTGGCGGCTATCGGGCTGCTCGGTGCGTCCGCGCTGACGCTACCCGCGAGCATCGCCGTGCTCGCCGGCTACTGCGTCGTCATGGTGCTGCCCGCGCTCGTGTTGCTCGCGGCGCGCCTGGTCGCGGCCGGGCTGGTGCAGCCGGTGCTTGCGGCGGTCAACCGCTGGATGGCCCGCCACGCGGCCGAGACCACCGGCTGGATCGTGGGCATCATCGGTTTCCTCTGCGCGCGCGACGCCGCCATCCACCTGGAGCTCTTCGAAGCGCTGTCGAGGGCGACCTGAGCCCTCGCTCAGCTCGCGGCTGCTCCGTTGGCCGGGCAGGGGTAGCTCGCCGCGGCTACCGTGCGAGCGTCGACTTGGACTCGACTCGGCCGATCGGGTTGGGCCCGCTGGTCAGTTCGTCCTGTGCCTCCTTCCAGGCGAGTGCCTCGGGGTAGAGGGTAGTGCGGAGGTAGGCCCAGGTGAGTCGCTGGACGGCGGCGACCCGCTCGGGGCTCTCGTCCGTAGTCTCGGCCACGTCGTATCCAGAAACGCCACCGAGCCCGTGCTCCGCATCGAAGAGGGTGAGCAGGGACTTGGGGCCAGGGGAGAGGAAGTAGGGGTCGGTGTGCCAGTGCGGACCCCGGACCGTCAGGTGGGCGGAGGTGTCCCGGTCGCCGGCGACCACGAGGGCGGGTGTCGTCATTGTGGAGAAGTCGGTGGTCGAGAAGAAGGGGTAGTTGTCGAGCACGAAGTCGGTGAGGGCCTCGCCTCCTCTGCCGGGCGCGGCGAGCAGCACACCCGCCTTGATCCGGGGCTCGGAGAGGTCCACCTCCGTTCCGTCGCGCGGGTCGGTCAGCCGTGCGCCCAGCAGCAGGCTCGCGGTGTGTCCACCCATCGAATGTCCGGCCACGGCGACCCGGTCTCGGTCTAGGCGCCCGTGCAGCTGTCCGCTGGCGGCTTCGATCTGGTCGAGCTGGTCGAGGATGCGCTTCATGTCTTCACCCCGTGACCGCCAGTACAGGGGGGCCTCGGGATCACTGGGGTCCAGGTTCAGCGTTCTCGAGTTCAGGTGGGTCGGCTGGATTACGACGAAGCCATGTGCTGCCCAGTAGTTCGCGAGCGGGGCGTAGCCGTTTAGTGAGGACAGGTGGTGTGAGGGGCCGTGCCCGTGGGAGAGGAGAATGATCGGAAGCTCACCTCCGGTTGTGGGCGCGGAGACCCGCACCTGCAGGTCCACGGCGCGTCCGGGAGCTGGCAGCACCACTGGACTGACGGACAGGGCAGGTGTGGGGAACCTGCCGAACGTGTCGGCTGGCTGGGTCGGCTTACTCATGTCGTCTGGTCCTTCCGTTTGGATAGCTGCCCTGGCTTGCTTCGCGCCGGGCCAGACCCGAACAGCAGAAGCGGAGCGGCGTTCCGGAACTGTACGGATCAGTGTTCCGCTTTGTCAACGTCAGGGCGACTGCCGCAGGAACAGGTGGCGGGCGGAGCCTCGGCGCCGCGGCAGCGGTGTCGCTGGCGACGATGGGCTGTGCCGCCTCCCGAAGCGACTTGGCGACGGAATAGGCCGACCCAGGTTAAAGATCAAGCTAGCCGAGGCGAGCCGCGCTCTTGCTGTCGATCCTTGGGCGCGCCTGCTGCCCGCCGGCCGGGACGGTTCGGGGCCTCGCGTTCGTGGCGATTCGGCCACCAGCGGCGCGACGTGGCGGGCTCGGTCTCCTGCGGAGCGCCCACTCCACCACGGCAACGTTGATCAGCCAGCCGGCGAGCATCAGCAAGGCCCGGGGGGTTCCGGTCGATTCGCCGGTCAGCAGAATCCAGGGTGCATTCGTCAGGGCCTGGGTGCCCGCCCCGAGGCCGATCGCGTAGGCGCGTGCCATCCAGGCGCGGTGACGGGTGATCTTCCGCTGTCGGATGCTGGTGAAGCCGAGGACGAGGCAGCCGACCATGGTGGCCCCGGCGACGAGTCGGATGCCGGTGAGGAGTTCGTTGTCCTGGGCTGGGCGGTCATAGAAGATCGTCATCCATAGGCCGGATAGTGCCGAGGCGAGCCCAAGCGGGACAAGTAGGCGCCCGGCCAGGCGGTGCCAGTCGCGTCTGCGGCTGCGGAAACCACGGGCGAATTGAAGCGCGCCGAACAGGCAGTAGAGGGTGGCGCTGACGATGTGCACCAGCACCGGCGTTGGTGCGGCGAAGAATCGGGCGTTGTCTGGCGTGACTGCTGCGTTGCTGGTCAGTTCGGTGACTCGGAATGTGCCGGCGATTGCTGGGATGGCACTGAGCGCGATCAGCCCGGCGGGCACGAGCCACTCTCGCTTGGGTGGTGCAGGCACGGCATGCCCCTGTTCGTCGTGGGTGTGGTGATCCGCCCGGCGGGGACAGACCCATGTGTACGGCGTACACCGCGACCTCGAAGGTAAGGTGTACGCCGTACACTGTCAAGCGGGATGGGTCGGTCGCAGTCCAGACAACGGATTGACGACGTCCTTCCGTCCTCGCCGGACGGGCGTTCCCGACGCGGGTCCGGGTGGATGCGCGCCTACGGTGCCGTTCAGCCGGCCATGCGTCGACTGGCTCGCCGCCATCCGGCGAACACGCCAACCAGGACGGTCCCCAGGGCGGCCACGGTGCCGACCACGACCGAGAGCACCGATGGGGAATAGGTGCCCGTCCCCGGGCCCTCATCGCCGGCGGCGACTGCCCGCTCGTCCTTCTTCTGGTTCGCCTGATCCGGGGAGACCAGGTGGCCGACCGCTTCGTCGGGGGCGAGGGCGAACCCCCAGTCGAGCAGCGCCGTCGCCTCGCCGAGGCTGCCCAGTGGCGCGTTCTCCGCACCGAGCAGTGTTACCGCGAGCGTACGGCCGTCGCGTTCGGCCACGCCGACGTAGGTCTGCCGGGCCAGGTCGGTGAAGCCCGTCTTGCCGCCGAGCATTCCCGGGTAGCTGCCCAGCAGGGTGTTGTCACCGGTGAGGGTGAGCGCGGAGCGGCCCGGTGCGGACGGCAGGCTCGCCGTACGGGTGGCGATGTACCGGCGGAAGTCGTCATGTTCGAAAGTGGCCCGCGCGATCAGCGCCAGGTCATAGGCGCTGGTGTACTGGTCGGTGCCATCCAGACCGGACGGTGTGACCGCGTGGGTTTGGTTGGCCCGGAGCCGCGCTGCCTCCTCGTTCATCACCTGCACCCCACCCGGTCTGCCGGCGGCACCACCACCGAGCCGGGCCAGTACGTTGGCTGCGTCGTTGCCGGACTCCAGGAGCAGCCCCAGCCACAGCTCCTCAACCGTGTACCGACCGCCCGCGACCACTCCCATCAGCGAACTCGCCGGATCGAGGTCGTGCAGGTCGTCGCGGGTCACCTCGACGGCCGCCGTCGGGTCGAGCCGGGGCAGCAGGGCCGCGGCGAGCAGGAGCTTCTGCACACTCGCGGGGGTGCGGTGCTCGTGTGGCCCGCAGCCCCCCAGGACCTGGCCGCTGCCGAGGTCGGCGACGATCCAGGAGGTCGCGGTGACCGCCGGTGCCGTCGGGGTTCCGGCCGGCACGACCAGCCCGGTGGTGGCCAGCGCGGCACCGCCGACGGCCGCTTCGGCGGGGCCGACCGGGGGCGGCGAGGGCGTGCCGCCCGGGCGGGTGGGCGCCTCCACAGTGGGGCAAGGCTGTGCTCCGGTGCCGGCTGTCCGGTTCTGGGCCGTGACCGGTGCGGCGGGCGACACGACGATGGCGCCTACCGCCACCACGGCGGCTGGCACGGCGATTCGACGAATAGTCACATGACGCACGGTAGTGGGGACGTGGCCGGGCCCGCGGTGGTTGGGAGAAGCGCGACGTATCGGCATCCGGGAGAGCGGTGTGCGCCGGGCACCCGCCTGTTCGGCATTCACGTCGGGCGTGCCGTTCCTTCACTCCGGGAGCGTCGGGGCAGCATTTCGACCGGAACCAGACCTGTTGTCCGTCCGAATTTTGGTCCGATTTGCGGTACCCCATCCGCTCCACGTCTGATCGTCTCATCCGGACGACCTGTGAAGGAGAGCTCCCGAATGGCCGATTTCGTTGCCGCGGTGGACCAGGGCACCACCAGCACCCGTTTCATGATTTTTGACCACGGTGGTAACGACATGGGTCGCCACCAGCTCGAGCACCAGCAGATCCTGCCGCGGCCCGGCTGGGTCGAACACAACCCGGTGGAGATTTGGGAGCGCACCCAGACGGTCATCCGGACCGTGCTGTACGAGCACCGCCTCACCGCTACCGACCTCGCCGCGCTCGGGATCACCAACCAACGAGAGACCACCGTGGTGTGGAATCGTCGGACCGGTCGGCCCTACCACAACGCCATCGTGTGGCAGGACACCCGGACCGACCGGATCGCCTCCGCATTGGAACGTTCGGGTAAGGGAGAGGTGATCCGTCAGAAGGCCGGCCTGCCACCGGCGACCTACTTCTCCGGCGGCAAGATCCAGTGGATTCTGGAGAACGTGGACGGGGTGCGGGAGGCGGCCGAACGCGGGGAGGCCATCTTCGGCAACACCGACACCTGGCTGTTGTGGAACCTGACCGGCGGCACCGCGGGCGGCGTGCACATTACCGATCCAACCAACGCCAGTCGCACCATGCTGATGAACCTGGCGACGCTGGACTGGGACGACGAACTGCTGTCCTTCTTCGGCATCCCGCGGGCGATGCTTCCGCAGATCCGACCGTCGTCTGACCCGGACTCTTACGGTGTCACCGCCGACCACGGCCCGTTCACCGGTGCGGTCCCGCTCACCGGGGATCTCGGCGACCAGCAGGCAGCCACCGTCGGCCAGGTCTGCTTCGCCCCGGGGGAGGCCAAGAACACCTACGGTACGGGCAACTTCATGCTGCTCAACACTGGTACGGAGCTGGTCCGCTCGCAGGCCGGCCTCCTCACCACGGTCTGCTACCAGTTCGGCGAACAACCGCCGGTGTACGCGCTGGAGGGCTCGATCGCTGTCACCGGGTCGGCCGTGCAGTGGTTGCGAGACCAGTTGAAGATCATTAACTCTGCGGCACAGAGTGAGGCCCTGGCCCGCCAGGTGGAGGACAGCGGCGGGGTCTACTTCGTGCCCGCGTTCTCCGGCCTCTTCGCCCCGTACTGGCGCTCCGACGCCCGTGGCGTGATCGTCGGCCTGTCCCGGTTCAACACGGACGCCCACATCGCGCGCGCCACCCTTGAGTCGATCTGCTACCAGAGTCGAGACGTCGCTGAGGCAATGGCGAAGGACTCCGGGGTAGCGCTGGGGCGCCTCAAGGTTGACGGGGGCGTCACGGAGAACGACCTGTGCATGCAGTTGCAGGCCGACATTCTCGGTGTCCCGGTTAGCCGCCCGACGGTCGCCGAGACCACCGCGCTCGGTGCCGCCTACGCGGCGGGCCTGGCGGTTGGCTTCTGGCGCAGTACCGACGAGCTGCGCGAGAACTGGAACGAGAGCCGGTGCTGGCAGCCCACCTGGCCGTCGGAGCAGCGCGAGGTCGGGTATGACCGCTGGAAGCGGGCCGTGCAGCGCACCTTCGACTGGGTTGATCTAGACTGATCAGCGCCTGTTGATATCGATGGGTGCCGCCGGGGAGGCGGGGCGGGAATCCGGGTGGCCGGGTACTCCCGCCTCCCGTTCTTCCTGTTTCCCCACAACACCTCGCAAACCGGCGACGGGTCGCGGCGGATACACCCACGTCACCAACACCACCGAGATGATCATTAGCAGGAACCACGACCCCAGTTTGCTGGCGGACACCGGATGCCAGCCCTCGGCCTGGTTGGGGTAGGTCCACGCGTGCGCCCAGGTCGAGATGTTCTCGGCGAGCCAGATGAAGACTGCGACGAGCCCGAACGCGCAGAGCACCGGCATCCGCAGGCGGCGCCGGAAGACCCGGAAGTGCATGACGCACCGGCCGAAGACCACGACCACCCCGAGCATGATCGGCCAGCGGAGGTCAGCGAGGTAGTGGTGGGTGAAGAAGTTGAGGTAGATCGCCGCCGCCACCCCGGCGGTCAACCACTGCCGTGGATAGCGGTCGAACCGTAGGTCGAACAGGCGGTACACACGCACCAGATAGGAGCCGACCGCGGCGTACATGAAGCCGGAGAAGAGTGGCACCTGCCCGAGCCGCAGGACGCCATCGTCGGCATAGGCCCACGAGCCGACCTCGGTCTTGAATATCTCCATGAGGGTACCCGCGAGGTGGAACAGGATCACCACCCGAAGCTCCCGCAGTGTTTCCAGACGTGTGGTGACCATGACGACCTGGATCGCGAGCGCCGCGAGCGTCAGAGCGTCGTTGCGCGCCAGCGCCGTGTCGTCGGGCCACCACAGTCGGGCCGCGACCACCACCGCAAGCATCGCGGCGCCGAACACGCAGGCCCAGGCCTGCTTGGCGGTGAAGGCGGCGAGTTCCACCACCCAGGCCTTCCAGCCGGTACGCGGTGTGTGCTCCAGCCACGCGTGTACCCGACGGTCCAGGGCGCGTTCCGGTCCGGTGAATACCGCACTGTCTTTGGACGGGGATGGGGTCATCTGTAGTCGCGACCGCTGCGGCCCTGGTCGGTGAACATCACCGACCAGGGCCGCAGCGCCGTTGTCGCCTTCCTGGAGTCGGGGTGGCAGCAGCCGTAGGAACTCGGCCCGGAGATCGTACGAGACGACCCGTGGCTGCTGCTCACCCCTTCCACACTGGCTGGATCAGACTGCTGAGGCTCAGTTCTGCTTCAGCGAGGTCTCGCCGTAGGCGGCGCCGGATACCTGGTTCCAGACGAAGGTGTCAACCTTGTCGCTGTAGAGCGCCGCCTCCTTCCGCCAGAACATCGGGATGACCGGTAGCTCCTCGGCCAGGATGTCCTCACCCTGCTGGTAGAAGGCGATGGCCTCCTCCAGGGTCGGGGCGGAGTCACCCTTCTTCATCAGGCTGTCGAACTCAGCGTTGCTGAAGGTGCTGTTGTTGCTGTCGTTGCCGCTGGCGTAGAGCGGAGTCAGGTAGGTCTCCAGGAACGGGTAGTCCGGGCCCCAGCCGAGCCGGAACGGGCCGGTGAACTCCCGGTTGTCCGCAACCTCCAGGTACTCGGCGAACTGCAGGTTGACCTTCAGCTCGTAGTCGATGCCCAGCGCGTTCTTGATCTGGTCGCCGACCGCCTGCAGCCAGGCCTCGTGGCTGGCACCCGCGTTGGCCCAGAGGGTCAGCTTCTTGCCCTCCGGCCAGCCGCCGGCCGCCGCGAGCAGCTCCTTGGCCTTCTCGACGTCCTGCTCACAGTAGGTGCAGATACCCGGGCGAGCGCCGTCGAAGATCGGTGCGACGAAACCGGTGGCGGGAGTGTACCGGCCGTCGAAGACGGCGTCGACGATGGACTGCCGGTCGATCGCCAGCGAGAACGCCTGGCGGATCCGCTTGTCCTTGAAGTCGTCGTTGTACAGCGGCATGCCGACGTAGTTGAGGCTGTCGCCCTCCTGCTCGTACAGCC
>NZ_AXVR01000034.1 GCF_000484695.1 Salinispora cortesiana
GAGGGCTGGCAGGACATGCCGTTGACCGAGGCCGCGCAGACGGTGCAGGTGTCGGCGTACCCGTTCCACTACGCCCAGTGGGAGACCCAGGCCGCCGACCTCGTCGCCGAGCACTGGACCAGCTGACCCACCCACCGCAGCAGCCACCAACAAACCCCCACCCACAGACCCAACCCACACAAGGGGGAAAGAAACTGTCGGCCGGCACCCGAAACCGGGCGCCGGCCAACAGCCATGTCTGGGGCTATCTGCGTGGGGAGGGCATGGCCACGGCCACTGGCCTCGGGCCCACCAATGCCCGGTCCACAACCTGTGGATAGGACATGTGTACGAACCCCCGGCGTAAGCAAGTCAATCGATGGAATTTGCCCCTGCCGGTCGGGTGGGTCGTCAGGGGCCGGCGGCCAACGCGGCGCGGACCGGGGCCGACTTCGCCGCCGCCTCCGCGACCTCAGCCTCCGGATCGCTGCCCCAGGTGATCCCACCACCGGCCCACACGTGCAGATGATCGGCGTCAGCCGCGGCGGTGCGGATGGTCAAACCAAGGTCGACCCGGCCGGAGGTGACCCACCCCAGCGCGCCCATGCTGGCCCCCCGACCGACCGGCTCCGCAGCGGCGATGTGGTCCAGGGCGGCGAGCTTTGGGGCCCCGGTGACCGATCCGCCAGGGCAGACGGCACGAAGCAGGTCCGCCAGGCTGACCCCCTCGGCGACCGCCGCGGAGACGGTCGACTCCGCCTGCCACAGGTCGCACCACCGGCGTACGGCGAACAGCTCGTCAACCGCGACGGTGCCGGTGCGGGCGAGCCGAGCCAGATCATTGCGCTGCAGGTCGACGATCATGACATGTTCTGCGCGCTCCTTCGCGCTGGACAACAGCGCGGCCCGGCCGGCGGCGGTGGCCGGGCGGGTGCCCTTGATCGGCCGGGTGATCATCCGCCCGGCCGTGACCTCCACGAGGGTCTCCGGGGAGGCACAGCCAATCGCCCACCCGGCGCCGGTGAGTACGCCCGCGTACCGGGCACCCGGCAGCGCACCGAGGCGGGCCAGGGCGGGCAGCGGATCACCGGCGTAGCGGGCGGCGGCATGCCCCACAAGGTTGGCCTGGTAGACATCCCCACGGCCGATTGCCGCCCGGACGGCACGCACCGCGTCGGCGTGCTGCTGTGGGGTCCAACTCTCCGCCCAGGCGCCGAGCCACCAGGCCGACGGCCGGCGGCGGGCCGGACGGCTACGGGACGTGGCAGCGTGGCCGTAGACGACGACAGCCACGTCGGGCAGCGCGGGGGCCGGTGTGGCGGGGCCAGGGCCACGGCCGACCCCCAGCGCGCCGGCCGCGGCCGAGACGTAGAGGGCAGCCCCGCACACCCGCTCCGGGGTGCGTTCCGCCGGCCGAGCGAGGTCGCCCAGGGCGAGACCGTGGGCGGCCAGGAACTCCTGGACGAGCGCCACCGGGTCACCGCCGTCGCCGACGCGCCACTCCCAGCGGGCGCGTTCGACGTGGGTGCGCCGGCAGGCCGGCGCCGCCGGCGGCGCCACCGTCACCTCCACTGGAAGCGTTTCCACGCTGTCCGGTCCATTCCGTCTCAACCGTTCAGTGGATTTTCCACGCGGCACGCGCACACCCGCTCGATGCTGGTCACTTGAACTTGGTACTGTGCGTCACTGGCCATGTGAACCATGACACAGTTCCCCCACCCTCCGGAGAACCCCGATGTGCCAGCACCAACCCACCTGCCCCTCTGCCGACGCCACCGACCGGGACGCCGCCAAAGTCATTGCTTGCTTCCCTGAACAGGGCTGGAGCTTGCTCTGCAACGGGGTCATCAGTTTTGAGGACACCGGCGAGATACTCCCCGACGGACGCAGCATCGCCCCGCATCGCGGCCCAGCCCGCCACGCCCTCGTCGCCTGACGACAACTCACAGTAATCATCTGGTTTCGTGGCCCCCAGGCTAGCCGCCCGAACAGGCCACCGACCTGGGAGTCGACACCAACCGGCCGGGCGGACAACCCCGCCCGGCCCGTCGGCCGTCCTTCACTCCTCAAACGCCTGCGGCGCGGGACAGGAACACACCAGGTTCCGGTCGCCGTACGCGCCGTCGACCCGCCGCACCGGCGGCCAGTACTTCCCCAGCCGACTCCCCGCCGGGTAGGCCCCGACCGACCGCGGATACGGATGCGACCACTGGTCAGCCGAGACCATCGCCGCCGTGTGCGGGGCGTTCACCAACGGGTTATCCTCCGCCGGCCACTCCCCCGACCCCACCTTGTCGATCTCGGCTCGGATCGCGATCAGCGCATCGCAGAACCGATCCAACTCGGTGAGATCCTCACTCTCCGTCGGCTCCACCATCAACGTCCCCGCCACCGGGAACGACATCGTCGGCGCGTGGAAACCGTAGTCGATCAGACGCTTGGCCACGTCATCGACGCTGACGCCCGTCGCTTTTGTCAACGGCCGCAGGTCCAGAATGCACTCGTGCGCGACCAGACCCTTGTTACCCGCGTACAGCACCGGGAAGGCGCTCCGCAGCCGCGCCGCCACATAGTTGGCCGCCAGCACGGCCACTGCCGTGGCCCGGGTCAGCCCAGCCGCGCCCATCATCCGCAGATACATCCACGGAATCGGCAGGATCCCGGCCGACCCGTATCGGGCCGCCGACACCGCCGGCCGAGGCGAGTCCCCCGCGAGCGGGTCCCCGGGCAGGAACGGCGCCAGATGCGAGCGCACCGCCACCGGCCCCACGCCCGGCCCGCCACCACCATGCGGGATACAGAACGTCTTGTGCAGATTCAGGTGCGACACGTCCGCGCCGAACCGTCCCGGCTTGGCGAACCCGACCAGGGCGTTGAGGTTCGCCCCGTCGACATACACCTGACCACCCGCGTCGTGCACCTTCGCGCACACCTGAGCGATACCCGTCTCATACACTCCGTGCGTCGACGGATACGTCACCATGATCGCGGCGAGCGTCTCCCGATGCGCATCGATCTTGGTGTCGAGGTCGATCAGGTCGATGTTGCCGTCGGCGTCGCAGCCGACCACCACCACCCGCATCCCCGCCATCACCGCCGACGCGGCGTTCGTGCCGTGCGCCGACGACGGAATCAGGCACACGTTCCGGTGCCCCGCATCCCGCGACCGGTGATACGCGCGGATGGCCAGCAGCCCCGCCAACTCCCCCTGCGAACCAGCGTTGGGCTGCACACTGACCGCGTCGTACCCGGTCACCTCCGCCAACCAGCCCTCCAACTGGGCGATCAGCTCCCGGTAACCGGCGGTCTGCGACTCGGGCGCCATCGGATGCACCTGCGCGAACTGCGCCCAGCTGACCGGCTCCATCTCGGTGGTCGCGTTCAGCTTCATCGTGCACGACCCCAATGGGATCATGCCCCGATCCAAGGCATAGTCGAGGTCCGCCAACCGACGCAGGTACCGCAGCATCGCCGTCTCCGACCGATGCGCGCTGAACACCGGGTGGGTAAGGAAATCCGACGTACGGGCCAGCACCGCCGGCAACGCGGTATCCACCGCACCAGTGAACTCCGGCACTCCGAACGCCGCCCACACCGCCGCGAGATGCACCTCCGTCGTGGTCTCGTCACACGAAACACCCACCCGGTCGGCGTCCACCAGCCGCAGATTCACCCCCCGCTGCGCGGCCGCCTGCACCACCTCGGCCGCCCGACCCGGCACCACCGCCGAGACAGTGTCGAAGAACAGAACATCCGCAACATCCACCCCACCCGCGCGTAACCCGGCCGCCAACCGCGCCGCCATCGCATGGGTCCGCGCCCCAATCGCACGCAACCCGTCCGGACCGTGGTAGACCGCGTACATTCCGGCCATCACCGCGAGCAGTACCTGCGCGGTGCAGATGTTGCTCGTCGCCTTCTCCCGACGGATGTGCTGCTCCCGAGTCTGCAGCGCCAACCGGTACGCCGACTCCCCGCCCGCATCCCGCGACACACCGACCAACCGGCCCGGCAGCATCCGCTGCAGGCCCGCGCGGACCGCCAGGTAGCCAGCGTGCGGGCCACCGAAGCCCATCGGCACCCCGAACCGCTGGGTCGTGCCGACAGCGATGTCAACACCGATCTCCCCCGGCGGACGCAGCAGCGTCAACGCCAACAGGTCGGCGGCCACGGTCACCAACGCGCCCGCGGCGTGCGCGGCGTCGACCACCGCGGCGTGATCCCGCACCGCCCCGGACGCCCCCGGATACTGCACGTGCAGGCCGAAGAACTCCGCCGGCAGCTCCGCACCATCAAGATCAACCACCTGCACGTCGATACCGAGCGGCTCGGCCCGGCCCGCGATCACCGCCACCGTCTGCGGCAACGTGTCCGCATCCACCACGTACACCTGGCTCCGGCTGCGGCTCACCCGCCGCGCCAACGTCATCGCCTCGGCAGCCGCGGTGCCCTCATCAAGCATCGACGCGTTCGCGGTCGCCAATCCGGTCAGATCGGTAACCATGGTCTGGAAGTTCAGCAACGCCTCCAGCCGACCCTGGCTGATCTCCGGCTGGTACGGCGTGTACGCGGTGTACCAGCCGGGATTCTCCAACACGTTGCGCCGGATCACCGCCGGAGTGTGCGTGTCGTAGTAGCCCAGACCGATCATCGACACCGCAGCGGTGTTGCGCTCAGCCAGCGCCCGCAGCTGCGCCAACGCCTCCGACTCACCGGCCGGCGCCGGCAGGTCCAGGGTGCCCGACCAACGAATCGCCTCCGGAATCGCCGCATCCATCAGCTCGTCGACAGAGCCGTAGCCGACGACCTCCAACATCCGGCGTTCGTCCTGCGGATCCGGACCGATATGACGGGCGGCGAACTGCTCAAGGGACATGGGGTGCTCCCCGGGGATGAGGTCGACAGGTCGGCCTCCCCCTCTGTCGCGCCCGCAGACGCTCCACAGTGCCTACCCGTGAGGTCCTTTTGCCTGAGAGGTTCCGGGGAGGATTTGCCCCTTCGGCGCCGCACCGGGTGGTTTCCGGGCGGTCTCTCCCACACGGGTGCGACCGGCACGACCAACGCTACCAGCGGCCATCCCCACCCGGGCGTCCCCACCCGGGCCATTACCGACCGCACACCAGCCCGCCACGGTCAGCCCACCACCACCGGTCCCCCCGCGCTGTCTGCGACGGCACCAAACTGACCCGCGCCGTCTGGGGCAGCATTCAACCGATCGGCCAACACCGACAACACCCGACCCAGCGGAGCATCCACGGTCACCGCCGCATACGCATCGCCGCGAGTCGCACCCTGGTTGACGATCGCCACCGGAATACCCAAACTCGCCGCCCGCACCACAAACCGCCGCCCGGACATAACCGTCAACGACGAACCAAGCACCAAAAGCAGCCGCGCGGACTCCACCATGGTGAAACACCGGGCCACCCGCGCCGCCGGCACCGACTCACCGAAGAACACCACGTCCGGTTTCAGCGTTCCGTGCCGCACTGGGCGCAATCGGCCGTACGGAAGTCCGCCACCGCCGAATCATCGAGATCCACGTCACCGTCCGGATTAACCGCCGACACCCACGCCGCAAACCCCGGGTTCGCCTCCGCCAACCGCTGATGCAGCTCCCACCGCGACACCCCAACCCCACACGCTAGGCACACCACCTCGTCCAGGCGCCCGTGCAGCTCCACCACCCCGCTACTACCCGCCGCCGTGTGCAACCCGTCCACGTTCTGCATAACAACCCCGTCCACCACGCCGGCCTGCTGCAAACGAGCCACCGCCCGATGCCCGGCATTGGGGACCGCCCGGGCAATCGTGCGCCACCCCAGGTGACTACGCGCCCAGTACCGCCGCCGCGCCAACGGATCCCGCGTGAACACCTGATACGTCATCGGAGAGTGGCGCCGGGCCGCACCACTGGGCCCCCGATAGTCCGGGATCCCCGACTCGGTAGACAGCCCAGCACCGCTGAGCACCACCACCCCACCAGCCGAGACCAACCCCGCCAGCACATCAACCTGTTCGCTCACCAGAACCATGCTGCCGCGTCCACGGCCACCTGCCCACTCCCGTCGCCGCTCAACTCACCCGCCGCCGCGCCCGCCGCGCCGCCAACTCATCCCCCACCACCTTCACCGCAGCCGGTGGTGCCGGCTGCGGTGCCACCGACTCCGCCGGCAGATGCGACAACGACCCCTGAATCTCCTTGAACGCCCCACCAATCGCGATCCCAAACACCCCCTGGCCACCCTGCAGCAGGTCAACCACCTCCTCCGGCGACCGGCACTCATACACCGTCGTCCCGTCGGAGATCAACGTGATGCCCGCCAGGTCCGCCACCCCCCGCGACCGCAACGCCTCAATCGCCTTCCGGATGTTCTGCAACGACACCCCAGCGTCCAGCAGCCGCTTGACCACCTTCAACACCACTAGGTCCCGGAACGAGTACAACCGCTGCGTTCCCGAACCCGACGCGTCCCGCACTCCCGGCACGACCAGACCAGTCCGCGCCCAGTAGTCCAACTGCCGGTAACTGATACCCACCGCATGGCAGGCCGTCACGCCCCGGTAGCCGACCTCGCCGTCACCATCGATCGCCGGCACACCCGGCCCCGAGCCCGAATCGGAATCCCACGGCTCCTGCATCCGGATAACCTCCCCGCCGTGCGGTGCCCCATCCACGTCCACGTCGAGACGAGCACCCCTCGATACGGTCACCCTAACGCCGTACCCGACAGTTGCCAGGCAACAACAACACGACACGCCGTGCCCACAACACGCCCAAAGAACCGTCACCAACCGTGACGACAGCGCAACCAGCCCATAACCATCGGATCAACCGGCCAGCCAAGTCAGCCGGCAAAGTCCTCTGGACTCACCTGGTCCAGGAACTCCCGGAACTTCTCCACCTCGTCCTCCTGCTCGTCCGGAATCACAATCCCGGCCTCACTGAGAACCTCGTCGGCACACCGAATCGGCGCCCCCACCCGCAACGCCAACGCAATGGAATCACTCGGCCGCGCCGACACCCGCACCCCGTCACCGAGCAACAGATCAGCGAAGAAGACATTCTCCTTCAACTCGGTGATCTCCACCGCCTGCAACGGTGCTTCCAACGCCGCCAACACATCCCGAAGAAGATCATGCGTCAACGGCCGCGTCGGCTTGACCCCCTGCTGCTCGTAGGCGATCGCCGTCGCCTCGACCGCGCCGATCCAAATCGGCAGATAACGGTCCCCCTCGACCTCCCGAAGCAGGACGATCGGCTGGTTGCCCGGCAGCTCCACCCGAACCCCGACCACACTCAGCTCGCGCACCGCCGCCTCCGTGTCGTTGTCACCTACGCCGCACCGCACCCCTTCTGCACCGTACACGGACCGCGACCCGGCCGTCCCACGCGCGGCACGCGTCGCAAAGGGGTTACCCCGGCAAGCCTACGGCACGCATCACCGAACAGATCTTTCCGCACACACCCACCTCACCGTCCCAACGTCGAACGCAACCCCACCCGCACCAACGCCGCGTGCAACCGCTGCGACAACGCCACCAACTCCCGCGCCGTCTCCGCTGCCCGCGCCCGCGCCGCCAGATCACTCTGCCGCGCCAACGGCGTCACCAACTGGGCAAACAACCCCACCTCACGGTCCGCCGCCAACCGATACCCCCGCAGATGCCGCGGCTCCAACCCATACGCCGCCAGACCCGCCACCGCCTGCGCGATGATCAACGCATCCCCGTCATACCAGCCCGGCGGATCCGTCACCACCACACCAAGCCGCTCCAGCTCCACCAGCGTCGACTCATCAACACCGCTGCGGTCAATCAACTCGGCCCGATCCAACCGCATCCGCGACGACTCGGCCTCCGCCGACTGCCCGGGCACCTCCCCACCCGAGCCCACCGCCACCAACGCCGGCCGAGAACGACCCGGCTGCTCACCCGTCGCATCCCAGACCGCGAGCTGCTCACGGATCACCCGCAGCGGCAGGTACTGATCCCGCTGCGCGGTCAATACGAACCGCAACCGCGCCACATCATCCCAGCTGTACTTCCGGTACCCAGCCGCCGTCCGCTGCGGCTCCACCAAGCCTTCAGCCTCGAGGAACCGCAACTTCGACAACGTGGCATCCGGAAAGTCCACCCGCAACTGGGCCAGCACCTCACCGATGCTCATCAACGGCTGCGGACGGGAAGACCCCGGCGCAGCAGACGCCGCAGGCTCACTCACCCCCGGCCGGCCCCCTCCTCGGGCCGCGGACCGGCAAGGAACACCACCCGGAACTTGCCGATCTGCACCTCATCACCGTTGCTCAACGTGGCCGCCTCGACCCGCTCCCGGTTCACATACGTCCCATTCAGGCTCCCCACATCCCGCACCGTGAACGTCCCACCATCCCGGTGAAACTCCGCGTGCCGCCGCGACACCGTCACGTCGTCCAGGAAAATGTCACTGTCCGGATGCCGCCCACTGGTCGTCACATCGTGGTCCAGCAAGAACCGGGCACCCGCATTCGGCCCCCGCCGTACTACCAGCAGAGCCATCCCCGGCGGCAACGAACCGGACATCCGATTCGGCATCACATCGGTATCCGGCCCCTCCAGGGCCTCTTCGAGCGAGCCGAGATTGAGCGTCGAAGTGACGTCGAGTGGGGGAAACTCGTCGTCTGGGCGCGTCATGGGACCACCTCACGGATCTATTCGGTCAGCGTCGGGTAAGAGCGGGTCTGGCCGCCGGGCAATCTCGCACCCGGCGGCTGGCTCCCCGTGCCAGGAAGGCAACTACACAACGCTCAACTATCGGATTCTCGGTCGACTGGGCGAGCCTAGCCAGCGCCGAAAAGCAGGGCAACCGGACGCGCGGAACCAACCCCCGTGCCGGCAGGAGGGCACCACTCAGCCCTCGGTGAGCTCGCGATACGCACCCGCCGACAGCAGGCTGTCCAGCCCGCCCTGATCAGCCACGGTGACCTCAAACAGCCAACCCGCAGCATACGGATCACTATTGATCAACTCGGGAGTGTCGCCCAGTGCCTCATTGCACGCCGACACCGTCCCGGTGACCGGGGCGTAGATCTCCGACACACTCTTCGTCGACTCGATCTCACCCACCGAATCGCCGGGAGACACCGCCGACCCGACCTCGGGCAGTTGAACGAAGACGATGTCACCCAGCGCGTCCTGCGCGAAGTGCGTGATACCAACCCGCACCACGCCGTCGCCACCACCCGCAACCCACTCGTGCTCGGCGGTATACCGTAGATCCTCAGGAATCACCAGCTGCGTCCTTCATCCCATCGTGCGCCAACCCCCACGTGACGGCGCAGCCGCGCCACCAGTCACGTGATCGGACGGGCGTGTTCCAGCTCGATCGGGGCGTGCAGCGCCGAAACCTCGGCCACCTCACGATCCTCGACGATCACCGTACCGCCGTCACCGTCGACCGTCGCCACCACCCCGCCAGGAATGTTCAACGCCGTACGCATCGTCGCCGGATCCCCGATCACCGTGATCGTGTACGGCCCCGTCAACAACCGCCCATCCACGAACAGGGAACCATTCTCCCCATCCAGGAAATACGTCGAGGCGATGATCCGCACCGTCACTCCGTCCCCACCGGAGATCTGCATCGCCTCCGCACCCGCACCCCGCAACTCCTGCACCGCGTCCAACACCCGCATCGCCGAAATCGCCGCCGCACCACCGGACTCAAACCGCACCACCAAGCCCGGCCCCTGCGCCGGCAACGTCCCCGCCAGGACCCCCAACTCGTCCGCCCGCCGCGCCGCCTCCTCCAACGCGGCCTGCCGGCCCTGCTCCCCCGACTGCAGCTGCCGCAGGCTGTCCTCCAACGCCGCGATGTCCTGCCGCAGCCGGTCCTCCCGAGCATTCAAGTCATAGAGAATCCGCACCAGGTCCTCCTGCCGCGCCGCCGAGGTAGTCGGGTCCGTTGATGTCGTCCGCAACTGCTCCACCAGCGTGAACCCCAGCAACGCCAGCAACACGAAGATCATCACGGTGGCCGGGCTCGTCCGCCGCCACCCCCCGAACAGAGCCAGGGCGGAGGTGAACTGACGCCCTGCCGTGCGGTCCAGCCTCGACTCACCCGCCGTGGCCGGCGGCGGCTCCGGATCCACCTCCACCTCCGGCGCCAGCGGACTCAACTCGTCCGGATCCGGCGCATCCGGGCGCGGGTCCGGCTCCCCTGCCGGGCCCGTCGCAGGCAGCGGACCTGGCTGCTCCGGCCAGCCCGTCCCCGTCTCGGTGTGCTCGTCACCCCTCATCACGACAAACCTACGCCCGGAACAGGTGCCGGCGGATCGCCGCCACATTCCCGAAGATTCGAACCCCCAACACCACCACCACACCCGTGGAGAGCTGGCTACCCACCCCCAACTGGTCCCCCACGTACACGATCAGAGCAGCCACCAACACGTTGGAGATGAATGACACCACGAACTGCTTGTCATCGAAGATCCGGTCCAGCTTCGCCCGCACCCCGCCGAACACCGCGTCCAACGCCGCCACCACGGCGATCGGCAGATACGGCTGCAACGCCCCCGGCACCGTTGGATCGAGCCACAATCCGAGCAGCACGCCCGCAAGCAACGCCAACGCCGCAATCATCGACCACCTCCGAAATCGGGAGCCGTCGGCGAACCAGACGTCCCGGGACTGACCGACTGGCCCGACGACGTCGGACTCGCCGGTGGCTGCGCGTACTGTAGCCGCGGATCCGGCGCGGCGGGCAGCGTCAGGTCATCAGCGTCCCGCACCTCGAACGCCAACCCGGTATCCGCCGCGACCTGCTGCATCGTCGCCGCAATCCGGGTCTGCGCAAACCGCTCCCGCAACTCGTCCGGGCCGATCGCCGACACCTCGTAGGGCCCCGTCACCGGCCGAAAATCAACCAGAATCGCCTGCCCTGCCGACCGAATCGTGGACGTTGCCGTCAACCGCTGACCATTGATCGAGATCGCCTCCGCCCCCGACGCCCACAGACCGTTTGCGACCCCCTGGAGGTCGATGTAAATCACCCGCGACGGCCCCGAAACCGGATCCGGAACCAGCTGCTCGTCCGGCGGAGCGTCGGCCAACCGCACCACCACACCGTCCCCACTCACCCGGCCCAAACCGGTGCCCGCCTCCAGCTCGTGCAGCTGCGCCGCCTCCGTGCCCAGCGCAGCAGCCCGCTGCCGGGCCACCTCCGCCCGCAACTCGTCGGCCCGCTCCGACAGCTGGTCGGTCTCGCCCTCCCGCTGCTCGATCTGCGCCACCAGACCTTCCCGGGCCTGCTGGCGCCCCGGTGCCGCCGCCACCGTCTGGCGGTACGCCACCGCGAACAAGAACCCGAGCGCCACGAGGACGACGAGGCTCACGGCCCGGACCGACCGGCGCCACCTCACCGCAGCTCCCTGCCGCTGGCGGGCCGCCGCGTCGGCGTACCCCGGATCGAGCGGATTGCGGAACAATTCAGTGAGGAAGTCCGGCGCGTACGTCCGGCCGGTCGGCTCCCGGCTCTCCGATCGAAGCTGTGAGTCGGTCATCGTGCCCTCGCCGCCCGCACCAGCCGCCCGGCCTGCACCACATACATCGCGCCAGCGACCCAGTACAAGGTCAGGCCCCACCAGGCCAGACTCCAACCAGCCGCGCTGATGACTGTTGCCGGCGCCGCCTTCGCCAGCAACAGGACTGGGAACGCGGCCAACAACAAGAACGTCGCCGTCTTGCCCACATAGTGCACCGGCGGCGGCCCGTATCCGTACCGACGTAGCGTGCCAAGGGAACCCAACAGCAGCACCTCACGGGCGAGCAGCGCCACCGTGAACTGCCACGGCACCACCTCACGGATGGTAAACGCGACCAGCGTGGCCAGGATGTAGAGGCGGTCCACGAACGGATCGAGTAGCTCGCCCAGCCGACTCACCTGCCGCAGTCGCCGGGCGACCCAGCCGTCCACCCAGTCGGTGGTGCCGCCGACCGCCAACACCACGATCGCGGCGACATCGGCGCGGGCCACCAGGAGTAGGTAGAGGAAGACCGGAACACCGAGGAGCCGGACGAAGCTGATCAGGTTCGGCAGTGTGAAGACCCGGTCGGTGGGGTGGCCGGAGGCCCGCGGAGTGTCAACCCAAGCCGGCCGCTGCGACACCGAACCTCCTCCACTGTGCGCCTCGGCGCCCGACCCACATCTGCCAGGTCGGCAGGCACCAGCACTGTGACCCCAGCGCGGGACCGACCCGTTGGACCCGGCCCGCGATTCCAGATGATCGTGGGCCGACCCAGCTGCGCTGCCACTATATCCGCCCTGTCACGGCATCGATGTGCTGAGTCAGGGCGGATATGTGTGGTGTCCGGGTGTGTGGTGGCACACACGACGCACAGCAGCCTAGGATACTAGGGTTTATTCGGGACCGGTGTCCCCGGGTTGCAGCCCCAGCTGGGGCCAACCCACCGGTTACGGCTCCCGGCCACCCCACGGCCGCGATACTGACCGCGGGGGGTGAAGGGGGTGAACTCGTCGAACGGCGCCGCGGTGGTGGTCGGCGTGGACGAATCGGAGCAGGCGCGACGGGCCGTACGCCTCGCGGCCGCCGAGGCCGCCCGCCGCAACCGAACGCTGCGGATCGTCCACGGCTTCATCTGGCCACTCCTCCACGTGCCGGTGGGAGCGCCACCCGGCGGACCGCCCGGATCGGGCCTCCGCCATCAAGCGGAGCAGCTCGTCGCCGACGCGGTCGCCGAAGCCGAAGCGGCCGCGCCCGGACTCCGCGTCTCCGGTGAGATCATCGACGGCGAGGCCGCCGCCGTGCTGGTCGGTGAGGCACCGAACGCCGTGCTGATCGTGTTGGGTGACCGCGGTATGGGCGGCTTCGCGGCCCTGGTTGTCGGCTCGGTCGCGATACAGGTCGCCACCCACGCCGACTGCCCGGTCCTGGTCGTGCGCGGCATGGACCGCACCGAAGGGCCGGTGATCGTCGGGGTGGACGGATCCGCGGTATCCGTTCCCGCCGTCGAATTCGCCGCCGAGCAGGCGTCGCTGCGCGGCAGCGACCTCGTCGCGATACACGCCTACCTGCACCCGGTCGCCAGCAAACCCGGCGACATGCAGCCTCTCGTCTACGACGAGGAGAAGCTACGCCACGAGGAACGCCAGCTACTCGCCGAATCCGTCGCCGGGCTGGCCGAGAGGTGGCCGGATCTGACCGTCCGCCAACGAATCGTCCGCGGCCGACCCGCACCGATCCTCACCGAAGCGTCTCAGCAGGCCCAGCTACTGGTGGTCGGCGGGCACGGACACGGCGCGTTCACCGGCCTGCTGCTGGGCTCGGTCAGCCAGTCCGCACTGCACCACGCCGACTGCCCCGTCGCGGTTGTCCGCGCTCCCGGCTGATCCGCTCGGCGCGGTTGGTCATCACCCGGACGGGTAGACGCCCGGCGGACAACACTGGTGAGCACGACCGAGGAGGCACCCAGATGCCCGCACCACGACCCGGCAACGACGGGTACGACCAGCACGGCGGCGAGCCGATATGAGAGCCGGAGCCCTGGTCGACGGAGCGATCGCCGGCGCGGCCGGCACCACCGCCCTCAACGCCGTCACCTATCTGGACATGACGCTGCGAGCCCGGCCGGCGAGTAGCACCCCAGAACGCAGTGCCGGTCGGGTCGCCGAGGTGGCCCACCTCAACCTCGGCCCCGAGCCCCAGGCGACCAACCGCCGCTCGGGGCTCGGCCCGCTGCTCGGATACGGCATCGGGATCGCGGCCGGAGTCGGCTTCGCCCTGCTGACCCGGGGCCGGCCCATGCCGCCGGCCCCGGCCAGTGGGCTGCTCGGCGGCGGGGTGATGACCGCCTCCGGCGGCTCGTACGCCGTCTTCGGAGTCAGCGACCCACGCACCTGGAGCCGTGGGGACTGGCTGTCCGACCTCATCCCGCACCTGGCTTACGGCCTGGTCGCCGCGGCGACCTGGAACCGACTCCGGGTGCCACCCGCCTGAGACGTAGCCACCGTGCCGCCCGCCCTTCAGACGCAGGGCGGGCGGCACGGATCAGCTGTCGTCCTCGGCAACCGGCTCGCCCGGGGGCCCATAGCCGGAGACCTGGCCCCGGGGCACCGGACGCCCCCGGTCGCCCTGCGACGAGCCACGGTTACGTGGATGACCCGTCGGACCGGGCCCCTTGGTGTCCTGCACGTTCGAGCCCCGGGCGCTGCGCCGGACCTCCTGCTGCTGCGGGTTCGTCACCGCTGTCTCCTTCCCGCTGGGCGGCGGCGTACGCGGCGGCCGCCTCCACCCCCCGGATACCCACCGACGTCACCGGACATGCAGCGGGCTAACCCGGCCTACGCCGGGTACACCCCATCGGTGGGAGACAGTCAGGAGACGGCGCGGGTGTTGCTGGAACGACGAGGACAGACCTACACCGAGGAGGCCGGGATCCGGCTGGCCGACCGGCCCGGCCCGCTCTACCAGCTGTTGGTGCTCGCCACCCTGCTGAGCGCACGAATCCGAGCCGGCGTCGCGGTGGCCGCCGCCCGGGAGCTCTTCGCCGCCGGCTACCGCACCCCGTCGGCGATGGAGGCGGCGACCTGGCAGGACCGGGTTGACGCGCTCGGTCGCGGGCACTATCGGCGCTACGACGAGCGGACCGCCACGCTGCTCGGCACAGGCGCACGACTCTGCCTGGACCGCTGGCAGGGCGACCTGCGCCGGCTACACCGCACCGCGCAGGGCCAACCGGCGCAGCTACGCCGCCTGCTCACCGCTTTTCCGGGCATCGGGCCCGCCGGTGCGGACATCTTCCTCCGCGAGGCCCAGGCGGTCTGGCCGGACCTGCGTCCCTTCGCCGACCGGCGCACCCTCAGCGGCGCGGAGAGGTTGGGCCTGCCGCAGACCCCGCGGCGGCTCGCCAGCCTAGTGGCGGAGGCGGAGTTCGGCCGCTTCGCCTCCGCCCTGGTGCGGGTCGCGCTCGGCGAGGAGTCCGCTGGTGCGGTGACGCGGGCGGCGCGCCGGTGACCAGTCACTTCGTCGCGTCGCCGCGAGGCCGGGTGAGATACCACACCAGCAGCGCCGCGAGCACGGCCAGCGCGATCAGGCCGCTGGTGACGCCCTCACCGTCCGGTTGGTCCCGGCCAGTCGTGCCAAAGTAGATCACTGCCAGCCCGGTCAGCACCGCCACAGCGGTACGTACTCCTCGGTCCCTCACACTCGGTGACCCTAGCCAGCGCCAGCCGCGAAGGGCAGCAAACTACTTTTTTCCCCTAAACGGGGTCAGTCGACCTCCAGGTCGTCGAGCGAGATCTTGTGGCTCATCAGCCAGCGCGCCAACGCCGACATTCCGAACAGCCACAGCGGCGCCGACTCGGTCGTCCCGCTGGTGGCAAAGACCGCGAACCGGAGATCGGGCGCGCGGTAGGCCTCGATCCGCCACCGGTGTTGCCGATCCCGCCAGATCGCTGAAGGGTCCATACTCAGACGCTACCGAGCTGGTCCCGCACGCGGGGGCAGCTCGGGGACCTGCCCGCGGCCCAGCACCGCCTTCGGCTTCGGCGTGAAGAGCACCGCCCCCCACGGCCTGGGCCGCAGGGGGCGGTGTGGGGTGCCGGTGTGCAGGTCGCCTCTCGGCGCGTGGCGCGTGGCGGCTCCAGCCGAACGGTATTCCGCGACGGCTTATTGGTGAGGCCCGGGGACACTGGACACACCGACACCCGTGTCAACAGCGTACCCGCTCCGGCCCTTCCCATCGGGCCGGTGACCGCTGCCACCCCTGGTATCGGCACCAGGGGTGGCAGCGCACTCAGTCGCGGCTGGTTGGGATACCGAACAGCAGGTTTGGGCTGCTCCCCCACAGGTGCGGTGATCCCCCGCACCACCGCGAGAGCATCCTAGGATCCTGGATGGGTGGCGGAGGCGGAGTTGCTGTCCGCGCGACACGGAGACCCACAGCGTCAGCGGGGGTGGGCGCTTCTCCGCCGGGGCAGCCCCGCCAGCACTCCCAGTGCCACCCGCACCGGCACCCGAGAGAGCAGGTCGTCGAAGCCAGCCCGCCCCTGGCAGAAGGCGACAAAGGTCCGCCAGCCCGGCGGTGTGGCCAACAGCCCGTGAAACAGCCCCGGCCGGCGAGCGAACGTCTCCAGCAGCTGCTGGCCCGCCCGCATCGACGGGAGCAGCTCCCCCGCAACCGCCGACTCGTACCGGCCCAGATCGTCAGCGGCGACCGCCGCACCCGCCAGCGCCGGAACGCAGGGCGTAGCTGATCCCCTCCCGGCTCCATGGCTCCAGCAGCCCCGCCGCATCCCCCGCCACCAGCACCCGCCCTCGGCGCAGCGGCGAGTCCTCCCGCCGACACCGGGTCAGGTGCCCGGAATCGTGCGCCGGCTCGATCCCGGCCAGGCCCAGCCGGTCCACGAACGACCGCAGGTAGGCCCGGGTCTGCTCCCCTGTCCCCCGCGCCGCGATCACCCCCACCGTCAGCAGGTCGTCCTTCGGAAACACCCAGGCGTACGAGCCGGGTAGCGGACCCCAGTCCACCAGCACCCGACCCCGCCAGCGGGCCCGTTGTGCCGGTGGCACCGGCAGCTCCAGCTCCAGCCCCAGGTCGACCTGCCGATGTCGCACCCCCACATGCCGTGCGGTCACCCCCGAGGACCCGTCGGCGCCGATCACCGCCCGCACGGCCACCGTCGCCCCGTCGGCCAGCCGCAGGTGGACCCGGTCCGGCTCCGACTCAAACGCCCGGACGGCGACTCGCTGACGCAGCTCGGCCCCGGCAGCGACCGCGGCAGCCCGTAGCCGGTCATCAAACTCGTCCCGGCGCACCATCGTCACCAGCGGACCGGCCGCGCTCCGCCGGGTGAACGCCCGCCGCCCGTCCAGGGTGAAGGTCACCCGCTCCGGCCGATCCTGCGCAGGCACCTCGATCCGGTCCGCCAGTGCGGCCATCGAGGTGCCGATCAGGCCGCCACCACAGGTCTTGTAACGCGGATGCACAGCCCGCTCCAGCACGAGGGTCGCCAGACCCGCCCGTGCCGCGACGTAGGCGGCGGAGAGGCCAGCCGGGCCCGCACCCACCACCGCAAGATCCCAGACCGTCACCGTTGCCAGCCTAGGGCCCAGGTCAACGTTCTTGGCCGAGGTGCGGGTGGGTTGCCCAGCACCGTCGCGACCCGGCGACCCAGGCTCGGCGCAGGTACCGCCCGAATCACTGCCGGGCCAGGGCGACATACCCGATCGGGGGAGCATCTTCGGTCGCCAGCCGGGTATCCACCGCCCAGGCCGACCGCCCGCGCGGCGGTTTCCGAAGGAGGACGACATGCGGCAGGTGCAACTGTCGGAGCTCGAGGAACGGGTGTACGACGCGGTTGCGGTCCTGGAGGCCCGCGGCCAGGTGCCGTACCCGGACCTGATCGCCGAGGAGACCGGGTTGACCGAGGAGCAACTGATCGCTCCCCTACACCAACTCACCGAGAAGAACCTGCTGCACCGCGAGGACTCGCCGATGGCCGGCCTGGACTTCGGCCCTCGGTTCTGCGCCCAACAGCTGACGTGAGGCCACGACACCCAGGCTCAGGCTCAGGCCGGCAACCGCCGGATGGGTGACGACGACCGCCCTTCCCCGGGTCCACGGGCCCGCCCACCCGGTGGTGACCTGGCCGAGCAACAACGCCGAGGGGCGGCGCTCGGCGTTGGTCTGGCCGCCGTCTTCATGACGTTGCTCGACGTGAGCATCGTCAACGTCGCCATCCCGTCGATGGATCGGGCACTCGGTGTCGCCCCCAGCGACGTGCAGTGGGTCCTCTCCGGCTACGCGTTGACCTTCGGGTTGATGCTGGTACCCGCCGGCCGGTTCGGTGACGGGCATGGGCGACGGACCGTCTTCGTGGTCGGCGTCTCCCTGTTCAGCCTCACCAGCGTGGCAGCCGGGCTGGCTCCCACCGCCAACTGGCTGGTCGCTGCTCGGCTACTCCAAGGTGCCGCCGCCGGCCTGGTCACCCCCCAGGTCACCGGATTGATCCAGGAACTCTTCCAGAGCTCCGAGCGGGGCCGCCCGTTTGGGCTGCTCGGCGTGACCGTCAGTATCTCCACCGCGATCGGGCCACTGCTCGGCGGCCTCCTCATCCACATCGGCGGTGCCGAGCACGGGTGGCGGTGGGTCTTCTTCGTCAACGTGCCGATCGGTATGTTCGCCGCCGTCCTCGGCTGGCGCCTTCTCCCGCACCGAGCCCAGGGCGTTCCCGACCGTCGCCGGTTCGATCTGGTCGGCCTACTACTGCTCGGCGCGGGTGTCCTGCTTGTCCTGCTACCTCTGGTTCAGCAGCACTGGAAGAGTCCGGAAAGGTGGCTGACGCTTCCGGCCGGCCTGCTGATGCTGGCCGCCTTCGCCGGTTGGGAGCGGTGGTACGCCCGTCGCCACGAGCCCCTGTTCGACCCGCGCCTACTCGGCATTCGCTCGTACCGGATCGGCGTCGGAATAGCCCTGCTGTACTTCGGCGGGTTCACCTCCGTCTTCTTCGTCCTCACGGTGTACCTGCAGAACGGTCTCGGGCACAGCGCACTCGCCGCCGGGCTGGCCAGCACCCCGTTCACGGTTGGATTCGCCATCGCCTCCGTGGTGGGCGGCCGGATCGTCAACCGAGTTGGTCGGCCGCTGGTCGCCCTCGGTCTGGCCATCGTCGCCGTCAGCCTCGTCGTCGTGGTGCTCGTCGTCCACCGGGTCCCCACCGGGGCCACGGTGTCCTGGTGGACCGCCACACCGTTGCTGGTGGCAGGGCTCGGCAGCGGCCTGGTGGTCACCCCGAACCAGGCCCTCACCCTCGCCCAGGTGCCGGTGTCGCGTGCCGGCAGCGGCGCGGGCATGCTGCAGACCGGCCAGCGCATCGGGTCTGCCGCCGGCATCGCCACGGTCGGCAGTGTCATCTTCTCGGCGCAGGGGGCCACTGGGGACTGGTCGGTCGCCTTTCACCACGCGATGCTCTTGATCAGCGGAATCACCATGCTCGCGCTCTGCCTGGCGCTGACCGACATCGTCCTCGACCGCCGCTGAGCGGAAGACTCGACCAGCCGGGCCAGGGCGCCGACCACGACGCGGGCGACGCCAAGTCGACAATTCGGCGAACACGCCGACACGGGGCAGCGGCCGGACCCTACCGGCCGGTAGAAACAGTGCCCATGACGAACTCCCTCGACCGTCGGACCCTCCTGCGTATCGCCGGCGCCTCCGCCGGCACCGCCGTCCTCGCCAGCGCCGCCCTCCCCGGCCGGGCCGGGGCCACCGGTAGCGCCTTCCGGCACGGCGTCGCCTCCGGTGACCCGTTGCCCGACGGCATCCTGCTCTGGACCCGCCTCACCCCAACCGAGGGGTCCCAGCCGGGCTCGGGCGTCGGCCCGGAGGTGACCGTGACCTGGCAGGTCGCAGCCGACCCGGACTTCGCCACCCTGGCGGCGCAGGGCACCCTCGCTACCGGCCCGGATCGGGACCACACGGTCAAGGTTGCCGTCAGTGGGCTCGCGCCAGCCACCACGTACTGGTTCCGCTTCGGCTACGCCGGCGCCTGGTCGCCCACCGCCCGAACGATGACCGCGCCGGAGGCGGATGCCGACATCGACCGGATCCGCCTGGGTGTGGTGTCGTGCTCGAACTGGGAGGCGGGCTACTTCGCCGCCTACCGGCACCTCGCCGAGCGGGGCGACCTGAACCTGGTGGTACACCTCGGTGACTACCTGTACGAGTACGGCACCGGGGAGTTCGCCGCCGGAGGCACCGTGGTGCGGTCAGTCCAACCGGCACACGAGACGCTGACGCTGCAGGACTATCGCGTCCGGCACGCGCTCTACAAGAGCGACCCCGACCTACAGGCCCTGCACGCGTCGGTGCCGTGGGCGATCACCTGGGACGACCACGAGGTCGCCAACGACCAGTGGTCGGGCGGCGCGGAGAACCACACTCCTGGCGCCGAGGGCAGCTTCACCGACCGGGTGGCGGCAGCGCGTCAGGCGTACGCGGAGTGGATGCCGGTGCGCACCGGGGCGGACGGTGCGATCTATCGGCGGTTGCGTTTCGGCCGGCTCGCCGATCTGTCCATGCTGGACCTGCGGACGTACCGGTCCGAGCAGGCATCGGGTCTGGACATCGACGACCCGGAGCGGACGATCACCGGCGAGGCGCAGATGGCCTGGCTCAAGGCGGGTCTGGCCACCTCGGACGCCCAGTGGAAACTGGTCGGCAACCCGGTCATGATCTCCCGGCTGGACGTGGGCGCCCTCCCCTCCTGGCTGCTCGGGCCGCTGGGCACGTTGCTCGGCATCCCGCAGAACGGCGCGGTGCTCAACCCCGACCAGTGGGACGGCTACAACGCCGACCGCAACGAACTGATTGACCACCTGTTGGCGACCGATACCCGGGACGTGGTCTTCCTGACCGGCGACATCCACACCTCATGGGCGAACGAGCTGACCACGCAGTCGACCGGGCTGACCAACCCGGCTGCCGCGGAGTTCGTGGTGCCGTCGGTGACCAGTGACAACATCAACGACTTCTTGGGAATGCGGGAAGGCAACTCGCTCAGTGAGCTGGCGTCCGGCCTGATCCGCTCGACCAACCCGCACGTGCGCTGGACCGACCTGGACGGGCACGGCTACGGGGTACTGGAGGTGACGCCGCAGCAGTGCCGGATGGACTGGTTCCACCTGGTTGACCGGACCCAGAGCAGCACCGGCAGCCGCTTTGTGACGGGCTGGTCGGTGACCGCCGGCTCGTCCCGGCTGCGCCAGGAGAACGCACCGCTGAGCTGACCTGAAAGCCGGCCGTTGCCCCGCGGGGCAACGGCCGGCCGGTGGTCACCAGAGCTCGGCGACGAGCTCCGCTGCCTGCTCTTCCCACTGCGCGTAGTGGAACGGGTACGCGGATACCTGCACCGTCTGCGCCGCGGTCGTCAGCGGCAGCTCCTGCCAGCCGTTGACGTTCTTGAGCGCCTCGAAGAACGCGGTCGCGGCGTACTGCGGGTCGGTGATCTGCTTCGGCGTGCCCCACCCGGTCGACGGGCGCTGCTGGAACAGGCCCTGCGAGTCGTGGTCGTTGTAGCTGCCCAGGTGGCCGAGGTTGTACAGCTTCGACTCCTGCAGCGCGGTCGCCACGCCGATGACCGCACCCCGCTCGCCGACCCCGGTCGCCTTGGCAACCTCGATGATCTCCTTGGCGTTCGTGCGCTGAGCGTTGTCAACCTGGATGTAGGACTGGGCGCCCTGTACACCATAGGGGATCAGCTGTTCCCGGGTGGGCGAGTCGGTGCCGTCGGTGTCGCTCGCCGCAGGCTCGGAGCTCCGGTCCGGGTCGACGGTTGACGCCGTCGGGTCCGACTCGAGGTCCGGATCACGGTCCTCGGCCTGCTTGCCGGTGGCCAGTGCGATGGCGGCCAGGGCGCCCGGATGCGGGCCACTGGTCACCGATGCCGCAGCGGTGGTCGGCGCGAGCGCGAGACCTCCGACCGCTGCCACGCCAGCCACGCTCAGAACGAGTTTGCGGTTCGGCTCCGTCGAGAGCCATTGGTACGGGGTCTTCGCGATGGCCGGGAGCCATCGGGTGAAGTCATACTTCACGATGTGCCCTTTCGGTCAGGCGAAGCGCTCCGGGTGAGCACTCCTTGGAGAACCGCCACGCGGGTTTGGTTCCGGCGGTACCGGGGACACAACCCGATCACCATGTCCGACATTCCGGGATAGCCCTGGATGGGAGTAGCTGCGGCGCAGGTCACCGACGATCGGCGGTCTCAGTAGTCCACGCAAACCGGGCAAAAGGCGATAGCAGTGCCTTACCGGACAAGGTGTTGACGAGACTGCCGCCGAGCAGGTCCCCGGTGAATCCAGCGACGCGCGGGCAGCACGTCGACCAGCGCGCCACCCAGCCACGATCCGGCCAGACTTCCCCTCCGTAGGCGGCCATCGCGAGACTGACGTAGATCGCGGAGCGGGATCCCGACAGGTACAGGGAGGCGGCCAGGCTGACGACATAGGCGACGTCCCCGAACTCGGCGATTCCCATGCCCAGCGAGGCAATCGCCAGCCGGTAGTGCTTGCGCATCATCGCACCAGCACCCGGAGGAGACCGTTGCTCTTCCCCATCTGGCCCATCAGGAGTGCCGCCCGTCGGCGTGCCCGGCGGCGGTGGTCACCCCGGGTCGTCCACCGGAGGGGGCCGCGACGCTGGCGGTTGGTCGGCCGGCTGCGGTGCTGGCGCGGCCCCGGTGGTCAGCCGACGAGTCGGCGCACCGCCGGTCTGGTTGAGCCCGACCCGCAGCAGCCGCCCGTACGAGGCCGGTGCGATCCGGGCGATCAGGTCGGGCAGCTTCGCCGACCAGCCGATGAGCACCCGGGGCCGGCGGCGTTCCACGCCCCGCAGGATCACCTCGGCGGCCCGGGCGGGTGGGATGCTGAGCAGGCGGTCGAACTGCCGCCGGCCCACCTCGTAGTCGTCCCGGTTGACGCCGCTGCCGATCCGCGCGTTCTCGGTGATCCGGGTGGCGATTCCCCCGGGGTGCACGGAGGTGACACCGATGCCGTCGCCGATCAGTTCGTGGCGCAGCGCCTCGGTGAAGCCACGGACGGCGAACTTGGTCGCCGAGTAGGCGGCCTGCCCGGGCGGGGCGATCAGCCCGAACAGGCTGGAGACGTTGACCAGGTGCGAGCCGGGATCCGCCTTCAGGGCAGGTAGCAACGCGTGCGTGAGCTGCACCACCGCACGGAAGTTGATGTCAACCACCCACTGGAACTCGTCCAGGGTCACCTGGTCGAACCGACCGCCGAGTGCCACGCCGGCGTTGTTGACCAGGAGCCGGATGCGGGGATGGCGAACGCGGACCTGCTCGGCTGCCGCCGCCGTGGCCCCCGCGTCGGCGAGATCCACGACGACCGAGTCGACCCGCCGGTCGGGGTACGCGGTGCGGACCGCGCGCACCACGGTGGCGAGGCGCTCGGCGTCGCCATCAAGCAGGACCAGGTCACTGCCGCGCGCCGCCAGGCCGTGGGCGAGGGCGGCGCCGATACCGCTGGCTGCACCGGTGACCACAGCGTTCGCGCAGTGGTAGTCGAACCTACGCACGCGCAGGGCTCCGCTCCGGCTTGCCCGCCTGAGAAAACCGGACTCCCTCGTCGGTGAGCCGGCCGTACCGCATCAGCAACAGGTCCCGTAGGTAGTTCTGGGGCAGCCGCCAGGGAGCGCGGGCCCCCTGCCGAGGCAGGGCGGCGAGGCCCCGCAGCACGTAGCCGGCGGTCAGGTCAAGGAGGGGGAGCCGCTCGCCGTCGGGCGGCGGCAGCGGGGTGACGACCTGCTGTCCGGTGCGGTCGAGGTGGGCGAGGAGTCGACAGACGTACCTCGCGATCAGGTCGGCCCGGAGCGTCCAGGAGGCGTTGACGTAGCCGACGGTCATCGCGAAGTTCGGGACGCCCGAGAGCATCATCCCCTTGTAGGCGACCGTGTCGGCCGGATCGATCGGCGCACCGTCCACGGTGAGCCGGGCGTCGCCGAGCGCTAGCAGCTCCAGGCCGGTGGCGGTGACGACCACATCGGCCGCCACCTCCTCGCCAGAGGCCAGCCGGAGCCCGGTCTCGGTGAAGGTATCGATGGTGTCGGTGACGACGGAGGCCCGGCCCACCGCGATCGCGTGGAACAGGTCGCCGTCGGGAACGACGCAGAGGCGTTGGTCCCACGGGTTGTAGCGGGGCGAGAAGTGTCGGTCGAGGTCGTATCCGGCCGGGAGTCGGCCTCGCATGGCCCGCCGCAGCAGCCGCCGGACCAGGTTGGGGGCTCGCCGGCTGAGCTGGTAGTTCGCCGTGAGCAGCAGGATGTTCTTCCAGCGGACCACCGGGTAGACCACCCGCCTCGGCAGTACCCGGCGCAGCGCGGTGGCGGCCACGTCCCGCGCCGGCAGCGCCAGGATGTAGGTGGGTGAGCGTTGCAGCATCGTCACGTGGGCGGCTCGCTCGGCCAGCGCGGGCACCAGGGTCACCGCGGTCGCGCCGCTGCCGATCACCACCACCCGCTGACCGGCGTGGTCGAGGTCGGCGGGCCAGTGCTGCGGGTGCACGACCCGGCCGGCGAACCGCTCCGCCCCGGGCAGTTGGGGCGTGTAGCCCCGGTCGTAGCGGTAGTAGCCGGCGCAGGCATGGAGAAACGAACAGGTGACGACGACCTCCGCACCGTTGTCCCGGTGGGCGTACACCGTCCACCGGGCGGTCTGGCTGTCCCAGTCGGCGCGGACGACCCGGTGTTGGAGGCGGATATGCTCGGTGACGCCGTACTCGCGGGCGGTGTCCCGGACATAGTCCCGAATGGACGGGCCGTCGGCGAGGGCCGTGGGGTCGCTCCATGGCCGGAACGAGTAGCCGAGGGTGAACATATCCGAATCCGACCGAATGCCCGGATAGCGAAATAGATCCCAGGTGCCGCCGATCGCATCACGCGCCTCGAACACGGCGTACGTCTTCTCGGGACAGTGCCGAACCAGGTGACAGGCCGCGCCGACACCGGAGAGGCCGGCCCCAACGATGAGCACATCAACATGGTTGCTCGTGGCCATGGTGTCTCCCGTAAACGAGCCTGTGCACTGGACTCTATCCAGCCCCATCAACGCGTTCAACAGGTCCCGGAAACCCACCGCGGCGAACCGGGTCCGGAGCAGGCGATCGTAGCGGATGATCGGTGGCGTGGAACCACGACCCAAACGCGGCCACCACTGCCTGCCGCACACCGCCGACGTACGCATCGAGGCGTGGGCTCCGACGCGGGAGGAGTGCGTGGCCGAGGCGGTCACCGCCCTGGTGGACACCTTCGTTGACCTGGGCCCCACGCAACCCACCGCCGAACGGATATACCACGCCCCCGCCGACGAGGACACAGACCTCCTGGTGAACATCCTCGAGGAGGTGATCTTCCGGATGGAGACCAGGGGCGAGCTGCCACTGCGTACCGAGGTTCGCGCCGACGGCGCCGACGGGCTACACGTACGCTGGCAGACCACCGACGCCGACGCAGTGGAGCTGATCGGCGCCGTACCGAAAGCCATCTCCCTGCACGAACTGCGCTTCGGCCCCGACGGCCCCCGCTGGTCCTGCGCGCTCACCGTGGACGTGTGAGCCGGCACAACCGTCAGATCCGCGCGGCCCGCCCGGGCATCAACCCTTGACGACACCGATCGGCACCAACCGGGCTACCTTCCGGCACAGCCCGGCGCCCTCGGTCGCCTCGACCACGGCGTCGATGTCCTTGTACGCCGCCGGCATCTCCTCGGCCAGGCCCCGCCGGGAAGCACCGCGTACCGCGATGTTCCGCGCGACGAGTTGCTCGCGCGGAACCTGGCCGCGCTCGGCCCGCACCGCCTGCTTCCGGCTGCGCACCCGCCCGGCCCCATGACAGCTGGAGGCGAAGGCCGGAGCATCGGAGATCCCGGTCAGCACGTAGGACGCGGTGCCCATCGACCCGGGGATGAGTACCGGTTGCCCGACCTCAGCCAGCTCCGCCGGCAGGTCCGGGTGTCCCGGAGGCAGCGCTCGGGTGGCACCCTTGCGATGCACACAGAGCGAACGCCTCTCGCCATCCACCCCGTGGGACTCGATCTTCGCCTGGTTGTGTGAAACGTCGTAGACCAGGTCGAGGTTCGCACCGGTGACCCGACGAAAGACCAGCCGGCTCACGTGGGTGAGCAGCTGACGATTCGCCCGGGCGTAGTTGGCGGCAGCGGCCATCGCGCCAAGATAGGCCTGCCCCTCCGGAGACGAGACCGGGGCGCAGGCGAGCTGCCGGTCCGGCACCTCGATGCCGTAGCGGCGCATCGCCTTCTCCATCCGGCGCACATAGTCGGCGCAGATCTGGTGCCCCAGCCCGCGCGAGCCACAATGGATCATCACGCAGACCTGCCCGGGCCGTAGCCCGAAGACCTCCGCGACGCGCTGGTCATACACCTCCGTGACGGCCTGTACCTCGAGGAAGTGGTTGCCCGAACCGAGACTGCCCACCTGCTTCGCGCCGCGCTCGATCGCCCGCTCACCGACCGCCGCCGGGTCCGCGTCACCCAGCGCACCCTGGTCCTCGCAGCGTTCTAGGTCCCGCTCGACACCGAAGCCGCGCTGCACGGCGTACCGCGACCCGTCGCGCAGCACCCCGTCCACGTCCGAGCTGCCCGACAGGTGCCACGCCGCGCCCCGTCCCGCCCCCCGCGGCGTCGCCTCAGCCAGCCCATCCATGACCGCGTCGAGCCGGGGACGAAGCCCAGCCAGATCGAGGTCGGCCGTGAGCAGCCGAACGCCGCACGAGATGTCGAAGCCCACCCCGCCCGGAGACACCACCCCGCCCGCCGCCACATCGGTGGCGGCCACCCCACCGATCGGGAAGCCGTAACCCAGATGCACATCCGGCATGGCGAACGAGGCATCGACGATGCCGGGTAGCGTGGCGACAGCCGCGACCTGCTCCAACGACCCGTCCGCCCCGATCTCCGGCAGCAGCGCCTCGGCCGCGAACACCACTCCGGGAACCCGCATCGGGTCCCGCCGGTCGATCCGGAAACGGTGCGGCGACTCCTCAACCAGCTCCACCCGCGCGACCTACCCGGTCCGGTGCGGCCTACACGCTGGCCGGAGGACGACGCATCGCCCACACCCGCGGTCCCCCGCCCGGCACGGTCACCTCCCCGGTCACCTCGAACCCACACCGCCGGTAGAACCGCAGGTTCGCTGAGGCGGACGTCTCCAGCGTCGCCGGCAGGCCGGCCCGGTCCGCCTCGACCAGGCCGGGACGAAGCAGGCGCGAGCCGACTCCCCCACCCTGGCCCGCCGGGCACACCCCCACCGTGGCCAGCAGGAACGCCGGCTCCGCGGACCGCAGCGGGGCACAGGCCGCCTCCGCGGCGAGCATCGCCGGATGCCGGTCCCCGGCATACTCCGCGTCCCCGGCAGCCACGTCGGCCCAGACCTCGTCGGGCACCGGCCGATCCGATCGCAGCCACACCGCCACCGCCTGCGGGTGACCGTGGGTGTCCAGCGCCGCCCAGACATCCCCGTACGGGAAACCAACCGTAGTCAGGGTTACCGCGAAGAGATTTGCCAGCCGTTCCCGATGCCGATCAGCGCCGACGGTCCACGCGGTCCAGGAGTAGCCATCAAACGCCTCGGCCAGCACCCCGGCCGCTGCGTCAACCAGCTCCGGCCCGATTCGCCGTACCTCCACGAACGCCCTCCTCAGCCATCCCGATCCGAACGGCGATCCTCGCATCACCGCAGCATCCGCCGCCGGGAATATTCGCGCCGCATCCACCCGGTCGACGACGGTTCAGCCGGGCCCGGCCAGCGCCGGCGGCCGGTGCCGCACGTACGTTGTGATCTTCAGCTCGGCCGCGATCACCAGCACCGACGACGCCGTCAGCACCACGCTGTAGAACCCCGCCGACTGCCCCACCGCCGTGAGCTGCAACGGTAGCGTGGTCATAAACTGCAGATAGACCACGGAGCTGAGCAGCATGGCCCCCAGGTAGAGCAGATATCGGGTGTCCCACACCAGCATGCTGTATCCGGAACGGCCGGGCGAAGCAGCACCAGAGGCCGTGGTGGGCAATAGGAACAGCGCGATCAGCGAGTAGGTCAGCGCGCTGGCCGCGTCCACCCAGTAGAGCAGGTCCAGTCGACCAGGATGAGCCCCGCCGCCAGCAGCGGCCCCAGCGCCGCCCCCATGTTCATCGCGGTGCGCAGCATGGCGAACGCCATCACCTGCAGGTCACCCGGCATCAGCTCGCTGAGCATGGTTGCCGCCGCGCCGGTACGCCTGGGTAGTGAGCCCGCTGAGCAGCACCACCACCAGCAGTACCGGAAACAGGCCAGTGAGCAGCGGCGCATAGCCGAATCGCTGTTAGAAGGAGCGCTGCGCCGGATAGAGCCCGCTCAGCCGGGAACCGCGATCGCGCATGTGTTCCTGGAGCGCCTCGATCAACGCCGTGCCGATAACAAACGTTAACTATAAAGCAGAAATATCGGACATTACTTTCGACGAGAAGCACCCTAAGGCGCATTTGGGATATACACTGTCCGGGCGTTTCGCACCCACAGTACGAAAACGCCCGGGTCCGGTCGGTAAACGGAAATGGATCGGGTACGGGGCGCGCGTCTGACCTGACCGATGAGTGGGTGATCGTCGAGCCGCTGCTGCCGAATCACAGCCGGTAGAAGGCCCGGTAGCGGCGGAACAGCCGCCACTGCACCACCACCGCCGCCACCGTCAGCAGCATCATCACCAACGTCGCAGCGGCGGCATAGCCGTAGCGCAGGTACTCGAAGCCGGTGCGGTAGATGAACAACGACAGGTAGGTGGTGGCATACGGCGGTGGGCCACCGTCGGTCACCACGAACGCCGGCACAAAGGAGAAGTGCAGGCTGGCGATCAGATCCCGCACCACCAGCAGGGCCAACACCGGCGCCATCAGCGGCAGGGTGATCCGGCGGAAGACGTCCCAACCGGTGGCATCCTCCAGGGCCGCGACCTCATAGACATCCGCTGGCAGGGCCCGCCGGGCGGCGAGCAACACCACAAAGGTCTCGCCCATGGTGAACACGCTCATCAGGATGATCGCGGCGCGGGCGTCGGTGGGGTCGGTGAGCCACTGCGGCGGGGTACGTCCGAGCACGGTCAACCCGTTCTCGCCACCGACCCGCAGCAGCTGGTTGATCGGGCCGTACAAGGGGTTGAACAGCCAGAGCCAGAGCAGGCCATAGGCGATCTCGGGTACCACGGTCGGCAGCAGCGCCGCGACCCGTGCGGGACGGCCCCCGAAGGACCGGCGATGCAGCAGCAGCGCCAAGCCCAGTGCAAGCAGCACCCGAAGCGGCACGGCCACCAACGCGAACACCAGCGAGTTGGCCAGCGCGACCCGGAACACCGGGTCCGTCACCAGCTCGGAGATGTTCGCCAACCCGGCCCAACTCGGCGGGTTGACCAGGTCGTACTCGGTGAAGGCCAGGGTGAGCGTGACCGCGGCGGGGACCAACACCAGACCGACCAGACCGACCAGATACGGCGCCAGCATCACCGCCACCTGCCGCTGCCCACGCGCCGCCGGCCCTACCCTGGCGCGCGCGGGCTCACTCCTTTCGCTCAAGGCACGCACCGGAGCCCGGTGGCGGCGTCGAAGACGTGCGTATCGGCCCAGCGGACCCCGACTCGAACCGCATCGCCGCGGGCGGGCCGATGGGCGGCGGGCACCCGGGCCACCACCGGGTTCCCGGCGCGGAGGGTGAGGTAGGCGTAGGCGTCCGTACCGACCACCTCAACCCGGTCCACGGTCGCCGCCGTGCCGTCGGACACCCCCAACACCACCGCCTCCGGGCGGAACCCGATCTCCCGGTCGCCGGCCATCCCCGCCGGCGGAGCACCGGACGGGTGGATCGGGCCAGAGCTGGGAAGCACGTTCATGGCTGGGGAGCCGACAAAGCCCGCCACGAACCGGCTCGCCGGGGTGTGCCAGATCTCGTCCGGCGTCCCAACCTGCTCTACCCGGCCGTCGCGCAGCACCGCGATCCGATCGGCCAGCACCAACGCCTCGGTTTGATCGTGCGTGACATGCACCATCGTGGCGCCGAGCCGGTCGTGCAGGGCCCGCAGCTCGGCCCGCATCTGCACCCGCAGCGCAAGGTCGAGGTTGGATAGCGGCTCGTCGAGGAGAAAGACGTCCGGCTCCCGCACCAACGCCCGGGCCAACGCGACCCGCTGTCGCTCACCGCCGGAGAGCTGCCCGGGTCGCCGGCCGAGCAGGTGCGCCGCGCCGACCTGCTCGGCGGCGGACCGGGCCCGCTCCCGGGCCGCCACCTTCGGGACATCCCGCACCACCAGGCCGAACGCGATGTTCTCGGCGACGGTCAGGTGGGGAAAGAGCGCGTACGACTGGAAGACCATCGACACATTGCGCCGGCCCGGACGGTCAGCGGTGACATCCCGGCCGGCGATCCAGACTCGCCCGGTGGTAACCGGCTCCAGGCCGGCCACCACCCGCAACAGCGTCGACTTGCCGGCGCCGGAGGGGCCGAGTACCACCAGGAGCTCTCCCCGGGCCACGGTCAGCCGCATCTGCCGCAGAACGGTGACGCCCCGGTAGGCGGCACTCACTCCATCCAGAGTCAGTCCGGCATCGTGAGTCACGACGGCATCGTGGGTCAGGTCGGCATCGTTCACCCGTGCTCACCACGGGCGAACAGCGGGCGGGTCTGCTCATCCAGGGCACGGATGACCTCGTCCAACCGGTCGCCCCGGTACAGCGCGTTCTCCAGGATCCCGGCGGTCACATCCTCGACCTCCGGCCAGGTGGAGATGGTCGGCAACGTCCGGAGGGTGGGAATCGTGTCGAGGAAGACCGTCGCGTTGCGGGGTGGCTGGGACGAGTCGAGGAACACCGGGGACTGCGAGACACCGATGTGCGACGGCACCGTCCGCCCGGTGGCGGCGATGATCTGCTGCCCCTCGGCGGAGATGGCGAATTCCAGGAACCGCCACGCCGCATCCTTACGCTTGGCGCCCCGAGGCATGCAGTACGCATCCGAGTGCAGCACGCCGACCTGGTCCTGGTAGACCGGCAGCGGAGCGACGTCCCACTCAAAGCCGGTGATCGAGCGGAAGGTGGTGGTGGAGCGCCGGGAGGACATCAGCATGGCGAGTCGGCCGTTGGCGAAGCGAGACTCGTCGTCCTCCGCCTCGACCTCCGCGTCGGTGGGCACCACCCCGTACGCCTGGCGGAGGTCGATCAGGTTCTTCAGCGCCTCCCGGCCGGTCGGGCTGTCCAGGGTGAGCCGGGTCGGTCGCTCCGGGTCGTCGACGATCTCACCGCCGCCGGACCAGGTGAACGGGGCGACCCGGATGATCGACGGCTCGACGCCGAGCCCGTGCACGGCCGGGCGGGCAGCGGCCCCCTCACTCTCGGTGCCCTTGACCACCACACCACGGTCGTCCCGGGTCATCGCGATAGCGGTCCCGACCATGTCGTTCCAGGTCCAACCCGGCGTCGGCTCGGAGACCTGGTATTTGGCGAAGAGGGTGCGGTTGTAGTAGACGGCGAGACTGGAGACGTTCTGCGGCAGGCAGAGCTGTTTGCCGCCCCAGCTGAAGGCCTCCATCGCCACCGGATAGTAGTCAGCGGGATTCACCTTCTCGGAGGCCGCGATCCGCTCGTCCAAGGGCTCCACCACGTTCTTCGCAGCGAACTGGCCATAAAAGCGGTAGTTCATCAGGAACAGGTCCGGTGGGGCACCCCCGGCGACCGACGTGGCGAGCCGGGCCAGCAGGTCCTTGCGGTCACTCGCCTCGATGAGCTGCACCTCGCTACCGGGCTGTGTCTGACCGTACGCCTCGATCAGCGTGCGATAGGCGGCCAACTCCTCGGGGGCACCGAAGACCAGCAGTCGCACCGGCCCGTCGGAGGCGGCCCCGGGTCCGGCTGCGCAGCCGGCAGCGAGGAGCACGGTCGCGAGCAGCGCCGCCAGCAGCGCCCTGGGTCTTCTCATGGCCGGTTCCGTCCTGTCTGGTCATCGTGGTGGAAAAATCGGCGCTGGGCGAACCAGAAGACCAGCACGGCCGGGCCGGTCGCCAGAACCGCCCCGGCCAGAAACACCGGGAAGTTCGTCGGATCCAGCACCGACAGCGAACGCAGCGCCAAGGGCAGGGTGAACAGGTCACGGTCGTACACGTAGATCAGTGGATCGAGGAAGTTCGACCAGGTCAGCACGAAGGTAAGGGCGGTGATCGCGGCAGTGACCGGACGCACCAACGGGAGCGCGACCCGCCACCAGATGCCCATCGGAGTCATGTCCTCCACCAGACAGGCGTCGTAGAGGTCCCGCGGCAGCGCCCGGAAGGCCAGGTAGTAGACCAGGACGAAGAGCGGGGAGGTACCCAACAGCGCCGGAGCGATCAAGGGCACCAGCGTATCGGTCAGCCCGAGCGCGCGGAAGATCGTGAATCGGGGTACCAGCAGTGCGGTGGCCGGCACCATCAGGGCTACCAGGGAGGCCACGATGACGAGGGCGGCCCCGCGGGGTGCGAGCCGGGCCAGCGCGAAGCCGGCCAGCGCGGCGACCAGCACGCTCAGCGGCACGGCGACGACCGCGACCAGCAGCGAGTTGAGCGCGGCGCGCAGCACCCCGCCGACCTCCAGGGCCTGTCGGTAGCCGGCGGTGGAGACCGGATCGGGAATCAGCTGCGGGGTGGGGGACGGCGGCAGACCAGGCTCGGTGAGCGAGCCCGAGACCAGCAGCAGGAACGGCGGGACGAAGACGAGCAGGACGAAGAGCGCACCCAGAGCACGCCAGATCCGGCCGATCCTCCCGGACAGCGGTGGGGGGCCGCTGGCGCGGCCCCCCACCCGGTTGGTGGTGTGAATGATCGACCTACTTCAGGTTGAGCTGCCAGGCGCCGAGGCCGTGTGAGGCCGCGTAGAGGACCCGCTCGCCCGGCACGATGGTGAGCCCGGCGACCTCCACATTCGGCATCCCACCGCCGGCCTTGGTCCAGCTGGTCCGCCCCTCGGCCAGCCGCAACACGCCGAAGTCGGTCGAGGCGTACAGGTCACCGGTGACGTCGTCCCGGACCAGGTCGGTGATTGGCTGATCACCGAAGTCGTACGAGCGGTCGGTCCAGGTCGCCGTCGTGCCGGCGGTCGTCACCTCGAAGGCGTGCCCGAGCGTCTCCGGCGTGTTCGAGTTGAAGCCGCTGTAGGAGACCCAGGCCCGGTTCGGGTCGCTGGGATCGATGTGGACACTGGTGACGAAGCGGTTCGGGGTGCCCGGGTTGTCGATCCGGGTCCAGGTCACCTCGGCGGCCGACTCGGCGTCAACGTTGTGGCTGACGAAGACCCGGCCGGTGCTGGTGGCCGCGTAGGCGGTGGCGGAGTCGGTGTCGACCCGCTGGACCACCGAGACCGCGCCGCCGGCCCGGTCCCCCCACGCCTCGTCGGTGAGCGGCGTGGCCCCCAACGCCTCCCAGTCCCCGCACTGCTCCTCGAAGGTGCCGGTCCAGGTGTTACAGATCCGGTTGGCCTCCTCGATGCTCCGGTCGCCCAGGCCGAAGGTCTTCGTCCGGTACACCGAGCGCCCGGTACCGGCGAACATCGTGCCGCTGACCACCGGGTCGCTGATCACCGGAGCGTAGAAGAGGGTGCCCGGCTGGCCGTAGATCGGATCCGCGGTCCAGATCCACTCGGCGATGTCGCCGCTGGCGAAGTTCACCTCCGGTGACGCGTTGAAGAAGGTGTGGAAGCGGAACTCGGGCTTGCCGACATCGAAGCCGGAGGCACCGCCGTCACCGATCATCGTGTTCGTCCAGCGCCGCCGCTCGCCGTTGTTCTCCCAGGTCCCGTTGTCCTGGGTGCCGCCCTGCAGCAGGTTCACGTCGTGCGGGCTGACCGACAGGCTGATGAACTGCAACGTGTTCATGCCCTTGTTGACGCTCTCCAGCTTGCTCGGGATCCGGGAGAGCATCTGCTTGCAGCGATCCTGCTGGGCCGCCGTGGTCAGGTTGCGGTCCGGGTTGTCACACCAGGCGGAGCGATCGACGAAGTCACCGCTGGAACGCATGATCCCGCCGTCGTTGGCCTCGAAGAACTGGTACGGGTCCCGTGGGTGGGTCACGATCGCGTGCTGGTCCGGGTGCAGACCGTTCGGGTGCAGCTCGTCGGTGCCGTCGAAGGTCATGTCGGTGCCGCTGACCCCGGCGTCGGTGGAGAGGACGACGGCCCGCTTGTGCGCGACCGTCTCGCCGTAGACGTAGGAGCCACCGGTGTAGACGATGTCCGGATGCCCCGGCGGGGTGTGTACGAACATGTCGTACCAGCACTGGCCGGTGCACTGGTTGTAGGTGGCGTACCCCGGGTCGGCCGGGTTCGAGCTGCTCAAGTCGGTGAACGTGGGGGTTCCGCCGGCCACGTCGTCGCTGCGCAGCAACCGCGAGTACGGGTTGCCGAAGTTGCCCTCGTAGACGTACATCCGGGTCTTGCCGTCCGGCAGCGCGGTGACGTCGATGGCGGCCCGGGTCTGGAACAGCTCCGGGTTGAGCGACGGCTTGATCTGCGTCCAGCTGGCTCCGGCGTCCGGGGAGCGCCAGACACCACGACCGTACGACGACGCGTACACGATGTCGGAGTTGTTCGGGTCGAGCTTGACGTAGCGGACGCCGCGCGGCGAGCAGACCGCACTGTTGCCAAACTCGTCGGCGTCGCCGGTGCAGTCGGTGGCGGCGGCCGATCCGTTGTGGATGAAGTTCCAGTTCTTGCCACCGTCGGTGGTCTTGTACAGACCCCACTTCTCGGCGTCGGGCACCGGTCGCGTCACGCCCGTGCAGCAGGCGCTGGACATACCGCGTAGCGCGGTGGTGGTGGCGACGTAGATGGTCTTCGGGTCGTCCGGCTCGATGGTGATCTCGGCGATGCCCTTGCCGGCGAGCACCTCCTTGCCGAGCGGGCCCTGCCAGGTCAGACCGCCGTTGGTGGACCGGTAGAGACCGACACCGGCGACACATCCGGAGCCACAGATGTTCGCCTCACCGGTACCGACGTAGATGGTGAGCCCGGTCCGGTCGTTGCGGTCGATCTTGACCGAGCCGGCCGCGTTGATGCCGAGCGGCCCGCCCAGGTAGAACCACTTCGGCTCGGCGGCGAGGATGTTGAGGGTGCCCCAGACGCCACCACCGGAGGGCGTGGCGTACGCCCGGCAGAGCCACCGGTTGCAGTCGGGGCTGATGTCGAGGGAGGTCACCCGGCCACCGGCGACGTACTCGTTGGGAACGTAGTTGAAGGCGTTGCGATACTCGGTGAACGGGTACACCGCCTCACTCGGCCCGACGTTGGTCCACCGTTGGCCGCCCCCGCCCCGGCGCTCCGCCGCCGCAAACGCTGCCTTCGAACGATCAACCTCGGCGAGGCTTACCTCGTTGGCCGGGTAGGCCCGCTTGAGGAACTCCTGCTGCGCGGCGCCGCCCGGACCGTCCAGCGACATGCCGTCATTGCCCGGTATCGACCGACGCATCTGCTCCAGGTGGGCCCCGAGGGCGTTCGGTAGCTCGCCGTCCCCGGTCGCCGCGGCGGCGGCCGGCACTTCGGTGCCGGCGAGGTGGATTCCGGCGACACCCGTCGTCGCGGCGAGGGCAACGACCGCTAGTCCTGCGAGTAGCTGGCGACGTCTGCGCTTCACAAGGTTCCTCCCGAAGAAGGCGTCGCCGCAGCGCGGCCTCCGGGATTGGCAACCGTCACTGGCAGCGTCCATCCAGGAGGATGGCAGAGGAGGCCCGGCAGGCACAATCCCCTACCCTCCATCGATCGATGATTGTGGGTGAATTCAACATCGCGGCCGCCGTAAACCGGTGCACGTCCGACGCCGTGGAAGAATAGGGAGTTCGCATCGAGCGCCACGGCAGGAGAGTCGGTCACATGACAGCGGTCGGTCCGGAGGAGCTGCGCGCCGACTGCTCCCGATGCGTAGGGCTCTGCTGCGTGGCGCCCGCCTTCGCCGCCTCGGCCGACTTCGCGATCGACAAGCCGGCCGGGCGTCCCTGTCCGAACCTGCGCCCGGACTTCCGCTGCGGAATCCACACCAAGTTGCGGAGCCGCGGCTTCCCCGGCTGCACCGTCTTCGACTGCTTCGGTGCCGGTCAGCGGGTGACCCAGGTGACCTTCGGGGGGGGGCGGGACTGGCGGGACGACCAGCCCACCGCCCAGGCGATGTTCGACACCTTCACCGTGGTACGGCCGCTCCACGAGCTGCTCTGGCATCTGACCGAGGCGCTGACGATGGAGCTGCCCGCACCACTGCGGGCCGCACTGACCGAGGTGCTCGCCGCCACCGACCGGCTGGCTGGCGGCGACCCGGAGTCGCTGCGGTCGCTGGCCGTTGACGCGCACCGGAGCAGAGTCGTTCCGCTGCTGGCCCAAGCCGCTGACCACGCCCGGGCCCGGGGTGGCCGGCCCGGCGTTGACCGACGGGGCGCCGCCCTACTCGGTGCCGACCTGCGCCGAGTCGACCTGCGCCGGGCGAGCCTGCGCGGCGCCCAGCTGCTCGGTGCCGACCTGCGCGGAGTCGACCTGACCGGCGTGGACCTCACCGGCGCGGACCTACGCGGGGCCGACCTGCGGGGCGCGGACCTGTCGGGCGCTCTCTTCGTGCACCAGTCACAGCTGGATGCGGCCCGCGGTGACCGGGCCACCGCTCTTCCGCCGCGGCGCAGCCGGCCCGCGCACTGGGCAGCCCCGCCGCGCGCCCGCGGCGCGGCTGCGCGTTTCCCCGGGCGGCGTCCGGGTAGGTGACCGGGGGTAAGCCGGGTTCCGGTCGCCGCGGCAGGTGCGGTGGCCGGGGTGGTCACCGCGAGCCAACGGGCGGGAGTGCGCCATGACCGAGCAACACCGATTCGACCTGGCCGACACGGACGAACCGGACGGCGCCACGGCGATGGAGGCGTCGCTTCGGCCGCCGGGCGACTCGCTGCCGCAGACCGAGGACGTCGGTGACGACTTCGCCGACCTTCCCGCCGAAGAGCGGCGATCGGCGCGGGAGATCAGTCGGGCCGGTTACGACGTGGCTGACGTTTCCGGGGCCGTCGACCCGAACCGGGAGTGAACGGTCACCGCGGCACTCGTCCAGCGGGGTAGGTCACTCCCCCCGCTGGGGACGTCGCGTCGCGCCGGTGACCGGTGGCGGGACCAGCACCGCGGCGGGACGCCGCCGCGGCATTAGCCGGTCCCGCAGCCGGGCGGCGGCGTCGCCGGCGGTGGCGGCGAGCATCGGCGCCAGCGGGGTGGTGCCCATCAACGCGACCTCCTCGGCCGGGCTGGTGGTCCCGTCTAGGAAGCGCAGCACCCGTTCGGCCGGGTTGCGGTCGAAGAGCCGGTCGAAGAAGTCGGGGCCCGCCAGCGGGCCCCGGTCCAGCGCCCGCAACGCGACCGCGTCCAGCCACCGGTGCCGGCGGGGGTACGCGGGTGCCGGCACCGGCGCCCGCCCGTCGGCGAGCGCCGCGGCGATCTGCCCCGCCTGCCGGTGCATGGCGGCGAACGTGAAGCCGGTGGAGGGTCTGGTGGCGCCACCGCCGGTGCCGAGACGGATCACCCGGGGCGAGGGCCGCGGGTCGAACGGACCGTCGGTCATCGGGATCACCCCGTTCTCCACCTCCCGCACTCGCAGCCGGACCGGGTCCAGCCCGAGCCGGTCCCGGTACCCGGCCAACGCCGCGTCGTAGCCGGCGTCGGTGAGCAGGCCGGGAGTGAACTCGGTGTACTCGACCAACGCGTACCGGTCGGTGACCGGCAGCACGTACCCGAACGAGACCCCCCGATCCGGCTGCGGGGTGCGGAAGTCCATCAACACCGCCCGGCCCGGGTCGAAGAGCGGCCGGTCAGCCTCGAGCCACCAGCCACGGAAGTGCTGGAGCCAGTTGGTCCGCCCGGCCCGCCGGGGCGGGCGCGGCCGGGAGTCGAGGACCCAGGATGCCCGCAGCGTCGATCCGCCGGCATGGACCGTGACCCGGTCACCGTCGTCCTCGACCGCCTCGGCCGGGGCGACGACGCGGACCGCACCGAGCCGCCGCTCGGCGGTGGCGGCCCGGTCGTACACGGGGGCCGAGCGCAGCATCGCGTACCGCAGCGGGGCGAGGTCGAGCACGCGGTGTCGCTCGGAGGTCGTCACCTCCACCTGTGACCAGCTCGCCGTCAACATCGGGTCGAGCCCGTCGTCGGGTCGGCCCCAGAACGCCCAGGTCCGGTCCTGTCCGCGACGACGCACCGGATCGACCACCGCCACCCGCAGACCGCGCACGCCGCACCGATCCAGGGCGGCGAGCACGAGGGAGGCCGCGCCGCCACCACCGACCAGGGCGAGGTCAACATCGACGGTGGGCACCCGTACACGCTGTCACATCCACGACCTAGACCATCGGCGGACCGGTCGTACGACGGCCACCAGCAGCGCCACGACAAGGTAGGGCGCCACCGCCACCGCGAACGCGACCCGGTTGCCGGCGACGGTGGCGAGCAGGCCGTACCCGACATAGCACGCGATGATCGTCGTGTCGGTCGCCATCCCGGCGAGCGAGGTGACGGTGGCGCGGGCCGGGCCGACGATCCGCGTCTGGAGCCGGACATCGGCGAGCACAGTGGCCAGTTGGAAACCGCAGAAGGCGACGCCCACCAGCAGGAACCCGACCGGGTGACCGATCAGCGCACCGGCGGCGAGCGCCCCGGCGGACCCACCGACCAGGCCGGCGTACCCGCGGTGGCCCAGCCGCTCCCCCGCCGGGGCGAGCAGGCCGCCGACGGCGACACCGACCCAGGTAAGTACGAGCAGTAACGGCACGGCCGGCCCGCTCGCCCCGACGTCTCGGGCCAACAGCGGGAGATACTCGTCGAGCGCCCCCCACCCGGCGGCGACGGCGGCGACCAACAGCACCGCCGCGCGCACCGTCCGATCGGCGTGCGCCTCGGCCAGCCCGCCCCGCAGGGAGGCCCACCAGCCGTGTTCACCGTCGTCGCGGTCGGCGCTCGGCCCGGCGGCCGGCTCGCGGTGCTCAGGTAGGCGGGTGGCGACGGCGGCGGCCGCCAGGCAGGCCAGGACGCTCGCCACGCCGAGAGCGGGGTAGCCGCCGAGGGCGAGTACCGGCACCGCCAACAGGAGGGAGGCCAACACGCCGAGGGTTTCCGCGGTACGGGCCCGGCCGATGACACGGGCGTACCGGCTGGCTGCGCCAAGCCGGTCGAGGCCGGTGTAGACCAGGGCCTCCAACGCACCGGAGGCGAGCGCGCCGCCAACTCCCCAGAGCAGGAAGCCCACCGCGAAGGCCGGGTACGAGGGCACGAGCGTCCAGAGCGCGAAGCCAGCGGCGGTCACCAGCGGCGCGAGACAGAGCAGCAGCCGCCGGGAGACGGCGTCGGCCAACGCCCCGGAAGGGATCTCCAGCACGATCGAGCTGGCCGACCAGATGACGAACAAGGTCGAGATCTGCCACACCGTCAGACCGGTGTCGGTGAACAGCAGCGGGTAGACGGGGTATAGCAGGATGAGGTCGCGCAGGAACGCGTAGCCGTAGAGGGCTGCCGCGAGTGACCGGACCCGCCGGTCGGGCGCGGCGGTCGGGCCCGGGTGCGGGCCATCTCGCAGTGGGGTCGTGTCGGAGATCATCGCTTCTTCCCGTGGGGTGAGTGCGGACACCGGAGGTACGGCGACCGCGGTGGCCCACGGGAAGGGCACTCAGCGGTGGATCAATGTCGCCAGGTCATGCGGCCGATGGTAGCCGTTCACCGGGCCGGACCGACGGCCCCGTGCTCACCGGCATTGCCGGCCAGCCGAGCGGTCCTCGCATCCGATCGATCGTGGCTATCCTGGCCACGATCGACAGTTAGGAGTTGGCATGCGCCAGGGCAAGGTCATGGTCACCGCTTCGCCGCGAGAGCACACCGCGCGCTAGTCGGTCCCACCGTCGGGCTCACGCCCCACGGTGTAGTGCTCCTCGCCGCGAAGCGGTCGCTCCCACGACGACCGTTTCCCCTTGCTCGAGGAGCTATTTTGCATGCCCTTGCCTCCGCGCGTCTCGGCGCGGACTTCACCAAGCTGTGGACCGCCTCAGCCGTGTCCAATGTCGGTGACGGAGTCACCATGGCGGCCGGTCCACTGCTGGTCGCCTCCATCACCACCAATCCGGCGCTCATCGGTGGCGCTGTCTTCGTCCAACAACTGCCCTGGCTACTGTTCGCCCTGATCAGCGGCGCCTACGTCGACCGGCTGGACCGCCGCAGGCTGGTGGTGGCCGTCAACACACTGCGCACCGCGGCACTCACCGCACTAACCCTCGCCGTCGCCACCGACACCACCACGGTCGCTCTGGTCTACGGGGTGTTCTTCCTCCTCGGCACCGGGGAGACCCTGGCCGACACCGCCGCCAGCGCGTTCCTGTCCGCCATCGTGGCACCGGACCAGTTGGCCAGCGTGTCACTGGGCCGGTTGACGGGGCCCGCCGTCGCGGCGGTGACCGTCGCCGGACACGTGCGAGGCACCCTGCTTCGCCCGGGGCTCGTCCTGGTCGGTCGGGGCACCGCGCGCGTACTTGTCGAAGAAGCGCAGCAGCTCCACCGGGAAGGGCATCACCAGGGTGCTGTTCTTCTCCGCCGCCACATCCGACACGGTCTGGAGCAGCCGCAGCTGGTACGCGCCCGGGGTGTCCGCCATCGTCTGGGAGGCGTCGGCGAGCCGCTGGGATGCCTGGTATTCACCGTCGGCGGCGATGACCCGGGCCCGCCGGTCCCGCTCGGCCTCGGCCTGCCGAGACATCGACCGCTTCATTCCCTCCGGCAGCGAGACGTCCTTCACCTCGACCCGCTCGATGTTCAGCCCCCACGGCTCCTCGGTCGGGTCGTCAATCACCGACTTGAGGTCGGCATTGACCTTGTCCCGGTCGGCGAGGAGGGTGTCCAGGTCCACCTTGCCGATCACCGAGCGCAGCGCGGTCTGCGAGATCTGAAGCACCGCTGCCGGATACTTCTCCACATTCACCAGGGCCTTCACCGGGTCCACCACCCGGAAGTAGACCACCGCGTCGACCTTGAGGGTCACGTTGTCCCGCGTGATCGCCCCCTGCGCCGGCACGTCGATCACCGTGGTCTGCATACTCACCCGAACCATGCGGTCCACGATTGGAATGATCAGCCGCAGGCCGGGTTCCCGGACGGGGAGCAGCACCCGCCCGAACCGGAAGACCACCCCGCGCTCGTACTGCTGCACGATCCGCAGGCTCAGGGCAGCGAGCAGCACCGCAACCACTACCGCGATCACCCCGCCGATGACGCCGGCTGCCATGGCACCCCTTCCGGTACGCCGCCACGGCTCCCCCGTCGCGGCCTCGTCCTCGACGAACGCCGGCGATCCAGGCCGGACCCGCACGGCCGAGCTGGTGGCCGCCGGACGGACGCCAGCGCCCGCCCGGTTCAGTGGCCCTGGTATAGGGCGTCGACGTCCTCGCTGAAGTGTTCCTCGACCACACTTTTCTTGATCTTGAGAATGGGGGTGAGTTCACCGTCGGCCTCGGTGAGATCCCGGGGCAGGATGCGGAAGGTCTTGACCTGCTCGGCGCGGGAGACGGTCGCGTTCGCACGGTCAACGGCCGCCTGGATCTCGCCGCACAGCTCCGGGTCGTCCCGCAGCTCGGCCACGGTCGCGTCGTCCGAGCGGCCGTGCTCGGAGCGCCAACGATCCCAGGCGGACGGGTCGATGGTGACCAGCGCGGTGACGTACGGGCGATCGTCACCGATCAGCATGCACTGGCTGACCAACGGGTGCGCGCGGATCGCCTCCTCGAGCGGCGCGGGCGCGAGGTTCTGCCCCGAGGCGGTTACGATGATCTCCTTCTGCCGCCCGGTGATCCGCAGGAACCCGTCCGAGTCCAGCTCGCCGAGGTCGCCGGTCCGCATCCACCCGTCCTGGGTGAACGCCGCCCCGGTGGCCGCCGCGTTGTTCCAGTATCCGGGGAAGACCGGGTCGCCGCGGGCGAGGATCTCGCCATCGTCGGCGGTCTGGATCTTCACGCCGGGCAGGGGTCGACCGACCGTGCCGATCCGCTGGGACGTCGGCGTGTTCGCCGTCAACGCCGGGGATGCCTCGGTGAGCCCGTACCCCTCCAGCACCAGCAGGCCCGCGCCCCGGAAGAAGTGTCCCAGCCACTCACCGAGCGGCGCGCCGCCGACAATCGCCGCGGAGCACCGACCACCCAGGGCGGCCCGCAGCTTCCGGTACACCAGCAGGTCGAACCCGCCTCGGGCGAGCCGGAGCAGGGGGTTTGGGCCCCAGGAACGATCGAGACCGTGGCTGTACCGCACCGCCACCCGCTCGGCGAGCCGGAACAGCCAGCCCCGGTGGCTCTCCTCGGCCTTCTGCTCTCCCCGACTGTGCAGCTTCTCGAAGACCCGGGGCACCGCCAGGACGAACGTCGGCCGGTGCCGGCGCAGCTGCTCCAGCACGCCCGCGATGTCGGCGCTGTGCACCATGGCGGTCCGGGTCTGCACCACCCCAACCTGGATCATCCGGGCGAACGCGTGGGCCAGGGGCAGGAACAACACCGTGGTCGCCCCGGCGTGTAGCAACTGCGGCAACACCGAGACCGCGGCAGTCACATCACAGTGGATGGATCGGTGGGTCAGCACACAGCCCTTTGGCCGACCGGTCGTGCCGCTGGTATAGACGATCGTCGCCATGTCACCGCCGGTCACCCGACGGCGCCGGCCGTCAACCACCGCATCGTCAACCGCACGCCCCTGGCCAGCAAGATTGATCAGATCACCGGCGTCGATCTGCCACACATCACGCAACGCCGGCAGATCCGAACGGCGGCCGGCGACCAACTCGGCCTGATCAGACGTCTCCACCACGCAGCCCACCACGCCCGCATCCGACAGGACCCACCCGAGTTGGTCCGCGCTGGCCGTCTCGAAGACCGGCACCGACACCGCCCCGATCGCCCAGAGGGCATAGTCGACCAGGGTCCACTCATATCGGGTGCGACTGACTAGCCCGACCCGGTCACCGTGCCCCACCCCGGCCGCGAGGAAGCCACGGGCAAGGCTGAGCACGTCGTCCCGGAACTGGGCGCACGTCACCGGCACGTCACCACCGCGCACCGACCGGCGCGCGGGCCAGGCGCGGGACACCGGCGCGGGCCGGACGAACTGCACCGCATCCGGGTCCTCCCGGGCGTTGGTCCACACCTGCTCGGCCAGCCCCGGCAGCACCCCACCGATCTCCTCCACCGGCGAGACCACGACCTCCTGCACCTTGCTACCCCCGGTAGCGTCACCACCGGCACCTGGCGTGCCGGCGCTCGTACCCCCATCGTGCGACCGGCGGCGGCACCGGCGACGGAACTACCAGCAAACTGGCCCGGGCACCGCGACGACGTGCTAGAAGGTGGTCACCGCCAAAAAAGCGCTCGTCCGGGCCGTCGGAACGGTCTATCTTCCGCGGATGCCCTTCCCCGCTCGCCCACCATTGCCGCCGGACGTGGACCCCGAGCTGTGGTTCGACACCGAGCACTGCGGCCGGCACTATCTCCTCGACGGCAACCCCCATACGTTCCCTGGGCGCATGTACGCCTATTGCGCCGAGCGCGGTATCCGTACCCGAGTGTCGAAGGGTGAGATCAGCGACTGCTCCACGCAGGCCCGCTACTTCGTACGTGGGTACCTGTCCGGCAGTGAGCCGGCACCACCGGAGTCCGACCGCCCCACCGAATCGGCCGCTCTCGCCTGGAGCGACGCGGTCGCCCGCTTCCGGGACACCGGGTGCTGGGTTGGCGTCGATGAGAGTGCCGACGCGGCGGCTGACGTCGATACCGACCGGTCTGAGGAGACCGGTGCGGATCCCGACGGTGGCACCGACGCCGAGGCGGGAGAGATCCCGCAGTGGCTCCAGAGCTGGCTGCGAGAGCAAGCGACCGCACGGGTGGCGCTGGTCGTCGACGTGCCGAACAGCAACGCGGACCACGCCATTGAAGTCGCCACGACACTCGCCAACCGGGTCGGCAGGCAGACCTGTGATCGCAGCGGTCCGGTCGAGGTCAGCCGACCCGTGTCGTTCACCCGGGTGTACGCACTGGTCGGTGTCACTGGGCACCGCCCGTGGGTAGCGGTGCACACGGCCATGACGGCGCTTGGTCGCAGCGGCTGGGCGCCCGCGACCGCGGTCGAAGGGGAGCAGTACGTGACGGCCGAGTTCAGGGCGGAGCGTGAGCTCAACCAAGGTCTCGACGCACTCGGGGTGAGCGCGGTGGAGATCCACGCTGCCTACGGGCTGGGGCACGACCCGTCCCGTACGCCGGGCAGTTGGTGGCAGGGCGACTGACGACGGCGCGCTAGCGGGCGGACGGGCGCTGCGACAGCCCCGGATCCGTCGGCCGCCGCTGACTCCAACTGGTGACCAGGGCCACGCGGATCAGCTGGCGGATCACCATGATCGCCACCACGTAGAGCAGGTGCTCCCCCACCGGCGGCTCCGCGATTCGCAGCAGGCTGGCGGCCAACCACAGGTCAAGGCCGACGCGTAGGGCCAGGACCGCGTTCCGGGACACCAGCAGAACCACCGCGGCCGACAGGATGCCCGCGGCCATACAGGCCAGGACGGCGTACTCGACCAGGGCGCTCACGAGGCCGGCTCCGGACCCGCCCGCTTCGAGTCGCCGGGCCCGGGCGAGCCGACCTCGGCGATCTCGCGGCGCTCCTGCTTGATCTCACGGGCGAGGAAGAAGTTCAGCGCGGTCCGGATCGCCGCCACCGCAGCCAGCTCGGCGATGTCCAGCAGGGTTGGCGCGACGGCGGTGCGCATGATGTCCGAGGCGAGTTGGAACTCCAGCCCGAGGGTCAGGAACCGCCCGAGAGTCAGCCGGATCGGCACGAACGCCCGGCTTTGCCGGTGCCGCAATCCCACAACCACGAACCGGACGAACGCCATCATCGCACCGACGAAAATGATGAGGATGCCGGCGGCCTCGACCACCCGTACCAGGAGGTCCACCGCCTCCAACATCCAATGCTGGTCGGACATGTCATCCATACCAGCGGCTTCACGCCGCCACGAGCACCAGCATCCCGGGACGACACCCGATCGCGTCGCCGTCGGCCAATCCGCCCCCGGCGGGTGGTGTCATCCGCCGCCGGTCACCCGTCAGGTGTGGGTCGTGCGCGCCGGCTGCACCGGCGGGGCCACCGGGTCCGCGGGGACGGCGCCGGGCGACGGGTCGAGTTGCTGGCGCAGCGCCGCGATCTCCTGGCGCAACGCCGCGACGTCCTCGGCGGTCGCTGCCGGGTGCCGGTCCCGGCCGGACACCCGGTCAACGATCCAGGTGGCGAGCGAGCCGGTCACAAAACCGATCAGCCCAATGCCGCCGATCATCAGGCCGACCGCCACCAGCCGCCCCTCCGGGGTGACCGGATAGAAGTCGCCGTAGCCGACGGTCGTGATGGTCACGGCCGCCCACCAGAGGGCATCGCTGTAGTTGGTGATGGACGGGTCGGGCGCCGCCCGCTCGGCGTCCAGGACCGCCAGGGAGGCGACCCCCACCAGCAAGACGGTGGTCGCGGCCACGTAGATGCCGAGCCGGCCGCGGACCCAGGCCTCGGTCCGCCGGCTGAGCGAGAGCACCACCGTCACCAACCGCAGCGCCCGCAGCGGACGAAGCATCGGCAGGAGCAGCACGGCGAGGTCGAACAGGTGCTCCCGGAGGAAGCGTCGCCGCTGCGTGTGCAGGATGAACCGGACAGCCATGTCGAGCCAGAACACCAGCCAGGTGGTGAACGTGGTCACCTGACAGACCGTGATCCATGCCGAGCTGAGCTGCGGATCCAGGATCGGCGCAGCATATGCGGCCAGGAACACCAGGGAGAAAACGGTCAGCGGCAGTGCGGTCAGGCGCTCCCAGCTCGCGACCCGCTGCTCCCGCCGGCTGATGGAGCCGGTGTTTCCCATGATCACCCCCGACCGTGGTACGAGTATCCATGCAACTATGGGCCGATGCGACTCTACGTGGAGCCAACGGGGTCGTCGACGGCGGTGGACGAGCCTCAGGTGGACGAACCCCTGGTAGACGCGCTGGCAGCGCTGTGCCGCTCGCTGGTTGGCGTCACCGTCCGCACGCTCGATGCCCTCGATGTCGACCTCACGATGTCGCAGTACCGAATCCTGGTCCTCCTCGTCTCCCAGGGGCCGGCCCGGGTCGTTGACCTCGCCACGACCCTGCACGTCCACCCCTCCACCGTCACCCGTGGGTGTGACCGTCTGGCCCGACGGGGGCTGGTCGCCCGGCGGACCGGCGAGAGCGACCGCCGGGTCTCCTGGCTCAGCCTGACCGTCGCGGGCCGGGACCTGGTCGGCGAGGTCGTTCGACGCAGTAGCGCCGAGATCCGGCGGCTGGTCGCGGTGACCGGCACCGCACCCGACGTCGGGCTGATCGACATGCTGGAGGCGCTGGTCGCTGCCGCCGGCGAACCAGATGAACGGCGGTGGCGGCAGGACTGGGAACGGTGTGTCGGAGCAGCGAGCTGAGTTCACCTGCATGACGTGGCCGCCGTCGGGTAGCCGCTGCCGTGGTCGACTGGCGGGCGGTCTTCACGCCGGACGCTCCGCTGTTGGAGATCATCGTCCGGGGCAGCGTGATGTACCTGACGCTGTTCTTCCTGCTGCGGGTCCTGCTGAAGCGGGAGAGCGGCACCACCGGAATGACCGACCTGCTGGTCATCGTGCTGATCGCCGACGCCGCGCAGAACGGCATGGCAAACGGCTACACCTCGCTCGCCGATGGGGTGCTGCTGGTCGCGGTGATCATCGGTTGGGCGTACCTGCTCGACGCCGTCGCCTACCGCTGGCAACCCGCCGCCCGACTGATCCGACCGAAACCACTGGCCCTGGTCCGCGACGGCCGGATGCTGCACCGCAACATGCGCCGGGAGTTGGTCACCGAAGACGAGCTGTACGGGCAGCTGCGCGAGCAGGGCATCGACAGCCTGGCTGAGGTCCGGGAGATGCGGATGGAGTCCGACGGCCAGTTCAGCGTGATCACCCGCCGCCCCGGTAAGTAGCCGCCCTGACCGGGCCCCAAGCAGCGGACACCAGGACAGGGCCGGGTCAGTCAACGGCGAGCAGCGTTCGGGCAGCGGCCACGAGAGCCGCCACCCCGGTCGGCAGCGCCAGCTCAACATTCGGGGCGAAGCGCGGGCTGTGATTCGTCGGCAGGTTACCCAGCTTCTCGGCCGCGTTGGCGCCGGGTGCCGCCCGCCACTGGCGTGGGCCCACGGTACCGAGCATCCAGTAGCTGCTCGGTATCCCCCCGGCGGTCAGCAGCGGAAAGTCCTCAGCCGCCAGGGAGGGGGGCCACCCGCTGACCCGCGCCGTCCCGAACACCCCGAGGTGGGCGGCCCGCACCCGGGCGGTCACGGCTGGATCCCCCACATAGGCGGGGGTACGCGAAGCGATCCGCACCGTCGGCTCACGTGGGCTGTCAGCGGCCGCGCACGCCGCCCGAACCGTTCGGGTCACGCTCTCCAGCACCTGGTCCAGCGTCCGCTCGTGCCGGGCCCGGATCGTCACCCCGAGCATCGCCCGGTCGGCGATGACCGCAGCGTGGTGCCCAGCGCGCAGCGTCCCGACGGTGAGCACCACCGGGTCATCCCGGTTGGCCTGCCGCGCCACCAACGCCTGCAACCGCAGGACGATGTCCGCGGCGAGCACCACCGGATCCACGCAAAGCTGCGGGGTGGCCGCGTGCCCGCCCCGTCCAGACACAATGATCTCCAGGGTGACGCAGCCGGCCGTCATCGCACCGGCGCCGTGGGCGACCATGCCCGCCGGTAGCGGTGCGGCATGCTGGGCCAGGAGCAGGTCGGGTCGACCGAACCGGTGGTAGAGACCGTCATCGAGCAGGGCCGCCGCACCGTACAGGGTCTCCTCGGCCGGCTGTCCCAGGATCAACAGCGTCCCCCGCCAGCCGTCCCGAGCTTGGGCCAGGTGGGCGGCCGCGCCGGCCGCCGCCGCCAGGTGCAGGTCGTGTCCGCAGGCGTGCATGACCGGTACGGTCCGGCCGTCGGCGGCTACGCCGGTAGCGGTGCTGGCATATGGCAGGCCGGTCTCCTCGGCGACCGGGAGCGCGTCGAGCTCTGCCCGGATCAGGACGGTCGGGCCGGCCCCATTGCGCAGGACGCCGACCACGCCATGCCCACCGACTCCGGTCGTGACCTGGTAGCCAACCCCCCGTAGGGCAGCCGCGAAGCGGGCCGCGGTGCGCTCCTCCGCCCCGGAGAGCTCCGGATGTGCATGCAGGTCGCGGTAGAGCCGGGCCGCGGCGGCAACGGTCTCCCGACCAACCGGCGGGCCTACCGCATCGGCCGCTACGAATGCCATGAGGTCAGCCAAGCCGACGCCGCTGTCATCTCACTGACATCGGGCGACAGCGGTGTGTGATGCCGGCACCAGGCGATCGGTAAGCGCCCTGGGGTGTGCTTGCGGTGGGCCGACCGGACAAGCCGGCCGGACGCCGACCCGGGAGGAGTCACCATGGAGCACGACACCGACCTCAACGCCCTCGCCGAAGAGATCATGGAGCTGGAGTCGGAGACCTTCGCGATCTCCGACTACGCCGACGCGTCCGAGGCGATCCTCGCCTCCTGCTCCTCGTCAGCCACCACCTCGACCTGCAGCAGCACCACCTCCACCACCAGCTGCTCGGCCTGAGCAACAGCAGTACAACGTCGGGTCACCCCGTGGGGGTGGCCCGACGTCCTACGACCAGGCACTGATCTCCGAGTAGGAGGGGAGGTCCCGTCGCACGGTGAGGCCGTCGCGGACGGCTACGGCTGCTTCACTGCTGCCGCCAGGGCGGCGGAAGAGTGGTGAGCCGGTGCTGATCCGTCCCACGCCCGGGTCAGCCAGGGTGACGATGGTGTGCGGGGGTGTCGCGCAGTCGGTCACGACTGATCGATACTGGCCAGCCGGGCGAGAAGCTCACGCTGGGCGTCATTGAAAGCAGTTTCCAGGTACGACATGAGCAGCGCATGGGTCCGCGAGTCCAACTCCGTCCACCCGTCGACGCTCAGCTGGCCCAGGGCGAGGTGGTAGTCGGCGACCAGCCGGTCGATCTCCTCATCGCCGGTGTCCGGCCCGAGCGCGGCGAACCGGGCGGCCAGCGCGGTGGTGGCCGCCAGCCTGTCCGGCTCGGTGGCCTGACTGAGCAGCCCGATCAACGCGGCCCGCCCCTTGTCGTCCAGAAGGTGGTGCAGCAGCAGGACTACCTCGCGGTCGTGTTTGAGTAGCTCTGGCGGCAGGTCCGGACCGCCGCCGTTGCCAATGCCCGCGAGCAGGCCGGCCAGTTCCGACGGCGTGTCCGCGGCGGCTCCGACGGCGCGAAGCTGGGCGATCACCTCGCGGCGGGCGGTGAGCCGTTCGATCTGGTCGGCCAGTGCGCGGTCGAGCTCGTCGAGGACAGCGTGGGCCCGGTTGCTGGCCCCCAGTATCGGCGGAATTTCGTCGAGGGGGATGCCGACCTCGGCCAGCCGCCGGATGCGCAGCAGCAGCACCAGGTCGCGCACCGTGTACTCGCGATAGCCGTTCGCCCGCCGTGCCGGCTCGGGAAGAACCCCAACCTGGTGGTAGTGCCGCAGGGTGCGGACGCTGACTCCGGCCAGCCGGGCGATTTCGCCGCTGTTCATCCGTTCCTCCAGGTCAACTTACTAGTTCGGCCTCGGGTGCCGGCCTTGGCTCCAGGTCGCGCAGTGCCCGTGCGCCGATCGCGGCGACGCCGGTGATGAGCCAGATGAGGGCGAGGACGATCGCGCCGGTCCGAGCGCTGAACTCCGCGACCAGCAGCGCGGCGCCGCCCATGCCGAGTGCCGGGGCGAGGGTGAGCAGCGCGTTCTGGAGGCTCATTACCCGACCGCGCATCGCGTCCGGAATTCGCTCGACCATGAGCACGCCGATCAGGCTGCCGAACAGCCCGTTGCCGAGCCCGACCAGGGCCGCAGCGCCGAGCACAAGCCACGGGCTCGCCAGCGTCGCCATAGCGCTGATGCCAGCGATCATGATCAGCATTCCGGTCAGGAACCAGCTACGCCGCCGGCCCCGGCTGCCCGCCGCGGCGTACGTCCCGCCGCCGATCAGCATTCCGACAGCGAGCGAGCTGAGCACCAGTCCGAGCAGCTCAGGCCGCTGCTGCAGGGTGAAGTATACCGGCAGGACCAGCGTCTGAAAGCCGGCCAGAACCACCACCCCACCGGCACTGATCAGGGTGGTGGCCAGCAGGAACGGCGAACGGCGCAGGGTATGCCAGCCGTCCCGCAGCACCACCCGCTGCGGCACGGCCCCGTCTGCCGGGATCACAGCAGCCGGGACCATGCCGGCCTCGCGCGGGATGAACATCGTGACCGCCGCGGCCGAGGCCGAGGTCGCCGCGGTCACCCACAGCACGGCGGCTCCGTCAAACGCCGCGATCAACACCGCCCCGACCGCCGGCCCGATCAGCATGACCATTGCGCCGAGCGCCTCGCGCAGTCCTAGCAACCGCTCGGTGCTCATCCGCCCGGTCCGGATGATGCCCGGGATCATCGCTTCCCGAGCGGTCAGCCCCGGCACGTCGCCGAACGAGCCAATCACCGCGAACAGCACGAACCAGCCGAGCGCAAGCCCGACGGCGGCGTCGACCAAGGGCAGCGCGGCAATCGAGAGCGCGGAGATCACATCGGTGAGCACGGCGGCCGTACGCCGGTTGATCCGGTCGATCACCACGCCCATGACCAGCCCCGCGGCGGCTGCGGGCAGCGCCGAGGCAACGGCGACCGCACCGGTGGCGAGCACGTTGCCGGTGATCTGCAGGACCAGCAACGGCAGGACCACCCCGGCAATGGAGTTCCCCAGCATGGATAGGACGTAGGAGGTCAAATAGGCCCAGGACACCTTGCTCATACGACCATCGCAAACCATGACGCTGCGTCGGGGTCAACTCCACAGCTTCCGTCGGGGAAGTGTGGCGCTACCCCTGCGGCCGGCGTGCCAGCAGACCCGGGCGCGAACCTCGGCCTTTCCTTCATCACCCCCGATCAACCAACTCCCTCCGAACGGGGGAGGCAGGCGCTCGTCCAGCTCATCGACGGGCATGGGTCGACCACACGCCACTTGCCAGCATCAGCACAAGCATCGATGGACCAAATCGAATGCCATTGCTACGGCGAGAGCGCTCTCCAATCCGCTGTCCTCAGAACACCGAAGGCCAATGCGACCGATGCCCTATTCCTTACGGGGTGGCTGCGCGGCGAAGTAGTGACCGAGCATGTCGGTCGTCCAGTGCGCTTGACACACCTCGCCACGGGGACCGAACTCAACAAACCATGGCTTGATATCAAGCACCGGCGTGCTGTCAACCGCATCAAGCCCCTCAACGTGAAGGTCTAGGCCATCCACTTTGAGCAGACGGCAGCGCGACACACCAAGCCAGTTGATCCGTCTCATGTTTCGGTGACCAAAGATACCCACTTCCGGCCAGTCTGGGTTGTCTCGTGGCCGGCGGGCGCCGAGGTTAAGGTCCGTCGGATCCGTAAGATGAAAGCGAAAAACGACTTCAAGGTGAGAAAACGCGTCAAGCCCTTTGGCAGATTCAGGGGTGAAGCGCTTCTCGTCGATTCGAACGATCGCCCTCACCCCTCCCCAATAGTCGTCAGTCGGTTCGGTCCTTCCTCCCACAACGTGTGCGATTGGTTCCACGGTGAAAGCCTCGCCCATTCGACCCTCCCTGTCCCGATCCGCAAATTCTGCACGTTACGAGAAGATGGCTATATAGCGTTCCGCGCGAGCATCGACTTCAGCAACAGCGCCGTTCCTCGTTTGCCGAAATGGCGAGAGTGCGGCCCTCATCTCAGCTGCGACTTGTCGAGCCCTACCAGAACGAACACCCTCCATAGTATCAAGCGATCTTGACCAGGTAGCACACGCTTCCTCTAGGTCCCCCTGCCGAGCCTGCACCATTCCGAGGTAGCCAAGCGTAACCGCGTGCGTACGGGTAAAGGATGACGCCTTGCGGGTACGTACGCTCAGGCGAAATTGACTGATCGCAGCCCTGAGATCTCCGGTGTCACGCAGCGCGCAAGCCGTCTCATGACAGAGGCTTGCCTGACCGAAAAAGAAGACCCGCCCCGGCTCGTCGTCTCCTTGAGAGGCCGCAGCAAGATCGCTCTCCGCCCGCAATAGCGCCTCGGCTGCAGCTTTGGCTTCTCGATTAGCGGCAAGAGCGCGAGCATGAACGACGCCGAGCAAAGACCGTTCACGTGGACTAGCGGCGAGGTACCGCGTTCGATCAACAGAGGCAGTGGAAAGCTCGAGCGCCTCTCTGCGATACCCCAGGTCTACCGCCTGATGGGCCATTGCGCGGAGGACATGCGCCGCCATTGCTGGATCACCGGCCTCGGCCGCAAGCTTGACAGCGGAACTGAAATAGCGTTGGGCTAACGCGTGTTCCCCGTTGTCGAACCCCATCCATCCCGAAAGATACGCTAGTTCGCTTGCCGCCGTAAACATGTCTCGGCGTACCTGCTCGTCCGCATACCGGCCCCGGAGAAGAACGGACACGTCAGCCGTGAGGTACTGAACAACAGCGGTGCGTGCATGACCCCCACCACGGCGTTGATCCACATGGGAGAACAGCGACACCATGTCCCGAACGGCTTCGACGTCGCTCCGCCCTACCGCGTACCCCTCGGCGCCACCACGTGCACGCCCCCGATTCACCATCTCGCTCCACCACGACCCGCTCGGCAGGGTCAGCGCGGCAAGTGAGTAGGCGGCGGTGGCCAGCACCCGTCTACGCTCAGCGTCCACGTCCACTCTCCCCAGATCCGTTAGCCCGACCAGCGTATCGGCGCGCCAGTCAAGCCCGTCCTGAGAGAGCGACGGTTGAGGTGGTAGCCCGATCTCTTCGAGGGTTACGACGCGTTGAAGCTTCCTGGACAGAGCTTCGACCAAGATCAGCGGCGCCCGTCCCGAGGGCATCGTGCCTCGGACCCAGTGCGAGACATGGGAACGGCCGATGCCAGCGCACTCCGTAACTCCACTCTCGATAGCAACCTGTGCGGCGACCCTTGCAATTTGGGCATGGGACAGGCCGGCTTCGGCAATCGCCGCCACGAGCTTGGCGTTGCCAACGCTGTTGCGCGCCATAGTTCGCCTCCCGCACCACTGATGATCTTTCACCACGTTCACCGGTTCTCGATGCTCGAGAGCATACCCACAGAGCATGATTCGCGGTTCGCTATAGGTACCGCCGATCACTCCGGAAGGATCGTCAAGCGTCAGCAGACACGAGTCGTCCTATCAGGAGTGCTCAACGGAACAGTTGATGACCCCCGCTGCTTCGTGTCGCATCGATCGCCGTGGTGGCGGGTGAGAGTGAGGCGCGCGCCGTTGGACGCGGGTTGCCGTGCTGCTGCAACGGCGCGCGCCCGCCACGGCCCCGGCGTTGTTCCGGCTTGAGGTGTTCTGTCCGTGTTGATGACCGGTCGGGCGGGAGTTGTGGGACGAGCGCGACTCTGATGATCTTTCGGGTGTCTACGCCTTAAGATCGTTTCGGGAGTCGCGCTCGTGTTGTCATCTTCTCTGATCGACCCTGTTGTTGACCACCTCGCTGATCTGGCGTTGTGGGAGGCTGAACTCGCTGCGGCCCCGGACGGTGTCGATCCGTTGTCGGCGGTGTCGTCGCTGATGCGGCGGTTGCGGCA
>NZ_AXVR01000035.1 GCF_000484695.1 Salinispora cortesiana
CGCAGGACCTCGTTCTCCTGCTCGAGCAGCTTGATCCGCTTGCGGGCCTCACGCAGCTCGGCCGACTCGCTGCCACTGACGCCAGGCTTGGTCCCGGCGTCGATGTCGGCTTGGCGCAGCCACTTGAACAATGTCATCGGGTGGACCCCGAAGTCCTTGGCGATCTGCTCGACCGTGACGCCAGGCTCCCGTTCACGAGCGATTCGCACCACGTCATCACGGAACTCACGGGGGTAGGGCTTGGGCACAGCAACATCCTTCCAGCCCGCCACCAGGGCAAGCCATCTCAGATGTCACCCATCGGTGCAGCAGACCCCCCCAAACCAGTATAGAAACGACACCAACCGGCCAGCAGTCACCACGAACACCAGCGTGTGGTTCCGGGCTGAAAACTACGACTAGGCCGGTAGCGCCCGGCGGCACCGGACAGTGGCGCCCGGTGGCACTGGCACCGGAGATTCGAGGCCAGAAACGCCGATGCGCCCCGGTCCTGGTGGACCGGGGCGCACAGGTCAGGTGGTGGAGGTGCCGGGAATCGAACCCGGGTCCTTCGCCGCCTTGCCAGGGCTTCTCCGAGCGCAGCTCGCTGTGCCTCTACTCGGCCCCTCCGATCACGCGAGCGAGTCGGTGTGACGGGCCCAGTCGCTGATTGATCTCGCCGCACGGCCCCCGCGACCGGGTCCGATTGGCCAGCCTCCTAGCTGATGCCGGCTAACTGGGTCGAAGGCACTCCCAGGCCGACAGACTTGCTACTCGCCTCAGGCGGCGAGAGCGAAGTCAGCGCGATTCTGCTTGGCGCTTATTGTTTTCCAACGAACGATTTCCGAGACGACGTTGGCTTCCTCGGCTCGCTTCCCCTGCCGCAACGTACGAAGTCGAAACCAGTCACCCCCTCGACGGACCGCCCCTGTTGGCGGCACCGATAAGCCTAACGCCTGACGCAACGGGTTTCATCCCGCCCCGGCCGGGCGCCAGCTCAGCCCTCCATCCCCTTGCCCCGCCGGCCGGCAGCCCGGGCGATCTCCCGTTGCGCGTCCCGCTTGGCGAGGTCCTGCCGCTTGTCGTACGACTTCTTGCCCTTGGCGACACCGATCTCGACCTTGGCCCAGCCGTCGGAGAAGTAGACCTGCAGCGGGACGATCGTGAGCCCGCTCTCCCGGGTCTTGCCGATCAGCCGGTCGATCTCGATGCGGTTTAGCAGTAGCTTGCGGGTGCGTCGGGGCTCGTGGTTGGTCCAGGTGCCCTGCACGTACTCCGGGATGTGCATCCCGTGCAGATACAGCTCGCCGTTGCGCTCCTGGGCGAAGGCGTCAACCAGCGACGCCCGCCCCGCCCGCAGCGACTTGACCTCGGTGCCGGTCAACGCCATCCCCGCCTCGTAGGTGTCGAGGATCGAGTAGTCGTGGCGGGCCTTCCGGTTGGAGGCGACGACCTTGCGCCCCTTCTCCCGTGGCATCGGCGCCACCTCCCTTCCTGTCGCTGCAGCGCCCTTGGGTCGAACAGCGGCGATCATCCTACCGGAGCGCAAGGGCTCTCCCGCGCCGATTATTCCGATGCGGGAGAGCCCTGGCCTGACCGGGTGCGCGGACGGTCCACGGCCGCCCCGCGGGCGCTAGACCCGCAGATAGAAGTGGAGCGTGACCCAGGCGGTGATCGCGCTGATCAGGCCTCCGACGGCGGCCATCAGCGGGAAGGCGAGCAGCACTTCACCCCAGGTAACCGGTGCGAAGAGTCCCTGGAGGGCGCTCAGCGCCCCGTCGAAGAGGAAGACCTTCAGGCCGGCGAGGGCACCGAGGCCGAGCAGGGATCCGATCAGGCCGGCGACCACGGCTTCCAGGACGAAGGGCGCCTGGATGAACCAGTTCGACGCGCCGACGAGCTTCATGACCGCGACCTCGCGCCGCTTGCTGTAGGCGGCGACCTGGATGGTGTTGGCGACCAGGAGCAGTGCGGCGGCAGCCATCGCGACCGCCGCGACGAGGGCGATCTTCTGACCGGCGGAGAAGAGATTGAATATCTTGTCGAGTACGGCGGACTTGTCGACCACCTGGTCGACGCCCTCGATCTCGGCGTACTGCTCCCCGATCGCCTCGTACTCCTGCGGGTTCACCAGCGTCAGCCGGTACGACTCCGGTAGCGCTTCTGGACCGATCGCACTGAGCAGGTCCGGGGAGTCCCGGAACAACTCCTCGAAAATCTCGTGCGCCTCTTCTTTGTTGACGTACGTGACGCTCTCGATCAGCGGGTCAGCATCCAGCTTGGCCTGGACCGCTGTCTTCTGTTCCTCGGTGACCTCGGTCTCGAGGAAGATCGAGACCTCGATGTTCTCGAAGTACAGCTCCTTCATCTCGGCGACCTTGACGTAGATCAGGCCGCTCGCGCCGAGCATGGTCAGCGAGACCGCCATCGTAATGATCATTGCGATGGTCATGGTCACGTTGCGCCACAGTCCGACCATGACCTCGGACAGGACGTATTTCAAGCGCATCGAAGATTCCTCCGCGTCTCCGGCAGGTGGTGGTCGTCAGTCGGGGCGAAGCGCCGGCTCACCCGTAGACGCCGCGAGCCTGGTCGCGGACGATCCGGCCGCTCTCGATCTCGATGACCCGGCGGCGCATCTGATTCACGATGTTCGAGTCGTGGGTAACCATCACGACGGTCGTACCGGTGCGGTTGATCCGGTCCAGCAAACGCATGATCTCAATGGAGGTGTCCGGGTCGAGGTTTCCGGTCGGCTCGTCCGCGAGCAGGATCAGCGGACGGTTCACGAACGCCCGCGCGACCGCCACCCGCTGCTGCTCACCACCGGAGAGCTCCTGCGGATAGCGGTGCTCCTTGCCGCCAAGCCCGACCAGCTCCAGCACCTCCGGCACCACCCGGCGGGCAACCGCCTTGGTCTTGCCGATCACCTCGAGCGCGAATGCCACGTTCTCGTAGGCGGTGCGGTTCGGCAGCAGCCGGAAGTCCTGGAACACGCAGCCGATCGAGCGCCGGAAGGCAGGCCGCTTCCAGGAGCGCATCGACGTAACATCCTTGCCGTTCACGACGATCCGGCCCTTACTGGGCGCAACCTCGTGTAGCAGCATCTTGATGATGGTGGACTTGCCGGAGCCGGATGGGCCGATGAAGAAGACGAACTCGCCCTTCTCGATCGCGACGGACACGTTGTCGAGCGAAGGCCGGGACGCCTTCGGGTACGTCTTCGTCACTTGCTCAAGCTGAATCACGGGTCGTGAGTCTACGCGGTGTAACCGCTGTACCAAATCCCGCGCCCCTCAATTCCGGGACACGTCATCGATCTGCCAGCACTCACAATATTCGATGGCGCGCTGCGCCCACGATCCGTCACGCATTGTCATCAGCAAGCTGCTGCTGCTTTCGCCACCGGATACCGGCCTCAATGAAGGCGTCCAACTCGCCGTCGAAGACCGCGGAGGGAGTCCCGGTCTCCTGCTCTGTTCGAAGGTCCTTCACCATCTGGTACGGATGCAGGACATACGAACGCATCTGGTCACCCCAGGAGCCGGCGGCGTCGGTCTTCAGGCCCTGGAGTTTGGCCTGCTCCTCCTGGCGCTTCCGCTCCAACAGGCGGGCCTGAAGGACGCGCAGCGCGGACGCCTTGTTCTGAAGCTGGGACTTCTCGTTCTGACAGGTGACCACGATGCCGGTCGGGATGTGGGTGATCCGAACCGCCGAGTCGGTCGTGTTCACGCTCTGCCCGCCGGGACCGGACGACCGGTAGACGTCAAAACGCATCTCGTTCTCGGGAATGTCGATGTGATCGGTCTGCTCCACCACCGGGAGCACCTCGACCCCGGCGAAGCTGGTCTGCCGCCGCCCCTGGTTGTCGAAGGGGCTGATCCGGACCAGCCGGTGGGTGCCCGACTCGACGCTGAGCGTGCCGTACGCGTACGGCACCTTGACCGTGAAGGTGGCCGACTTGAGCCCGGCCTCCTCGGCGTACGAGGTCTCGTAGACCTCGGTGGGGTAGCCGTGCCGCTCGGCCCAACGCAGGTACATCCGCAGCAGCATCTCGGCGAAGTCCGCCGCGTCCACGCCGCCGGCACCGGCACGGATCGCCACCAGCGCCTCCCGGGAGTCGTACTCGCCGGAGAGCAGGGTGCGGACCTCCATCTCGTCGATGGCCTTGGCCAGCCCGGCGACCTCCGTCTCGACCTCGGTGAGGGCGCCCGGGTCGGACTCCGCCTCGGCCAGCTCCAGCAGCACCTTGGCGTCGTCGAGGCGGGAACGAAGCTCAGCGAGCTTGTTGATCTCCCCATTCACGTACGACAGCTCAGAGGTGACCTGCTGCGCCCGGGCCTGGTCGTCCCAGAGATCGGGGGCGGAGGCGGCCTCCTCCAGGCGGGCCTTGTCCGCCCGAAGCCGGTCGATGTCGAGCACCGACTCGATGTTGCGAAGAGTGGCGTCGAGGTCCTTGAGCTGTTCGGCGTAGTCGGCATCGGTCACGACAGACAAGACTACTGCGCGGGCGAGGAGTGAGCTTGCGAGCCCCGCAGCCCACGCCCAACAAACCCAGCGCGGGCGAGGAGTGAGCTTGCGAGCCCCGCAGCCCACGCCCAACAAACCCAGCGCGGGCGAGGAGTGAGCTTGCGGAGCGAGTGCGAACCTGCCGAGCGGGTGCGAACCTGCGGAGCGGGTGCGAGCTTGCGAGCCCCGCAGGCCACGCCACAGCCGCCCCCGCGGGCGAGGCGGGGCTTTCCGCGGGGCGGTCCCGGTCCGGGGCAGGACTTACCGCTGGCCCCGAGGGGCTACGTTGACCCAGGCGGGGGAGCTACGCCCGGTCAGCTGACCGGGGCGGACTTGAGCCAGGACAGGGCGGCCTTGTGATATGCGACGGCGAACTCCAGGGCGCTGGCGTCGTACGTCTCGCCTTCCTTCTTCGCATTCTTCACCTGCTCCCGAACCCGGGCCAGGGCCTCCGTGTGGTACTCGTTCGCAGCCGTCTGAAGGTTCTTGAGCTGGCTGGCCGAGTGCAGGTTTCCGAAGGCGAACCGCAACGCGATCGGGTTTCGAATAGTGTCTCGACCCGGCTCCTCCGTCAGCCATCTGGAGAAGGTCCGTTTACCCGCAGCAGTGATCGCATACGGCTGACTCATCCGCGGCCCCGGTTTACCGAGCCGCACCAGCCCCTTTTCGGCCAGCACGGGCAGCTCTCGGTAGACCTGGCTGCGGGTCATTGACCAGTACGGCGCCAACCGGCGCTCGGCGGCGGCCATAAGTTGACCACCTGTCATCGGGCCCTCGTGAAGCAGCCCGAGCAGGGCCGCCGCCGTGGGGTTGACTCCGGAATCCGCCATGCCTCTCACGCTGCCACTTTGCGGTCGCGGCGTCCAGGATTTCACGTTTTCGCCACCCGTCAGGGCTTCCTATGTGCACTGTCCACCGATATGGAGTGGATGAAAGGACCCCTTCCCCACGCCGGGCGGTCGACGTAGCGAAGGGGTCCTTCTGGTTAGCCCATGTGGGGATAGGTGTGGTCGGTCGGCGGGACGAAGGTTTCTTTGATCGTGCGCGGTGACATCCACCGAACCAGGTTCTGCCAGGAGCCGGCCTTGTCGTTGGTGCCACTGGCGCGGGCGCCGCCGAACGGCTGCTGGCCCACCACCGCACCGGTGGGCTTGTCGTTGATGTAGAAGTTGCCGGCCGCGTACCGCATCCGCTCGGCGACCCGGTCGACCACCTGCCGGTCGGTTGCGAAAATGGCGCCGGTCAACGCGTACGGCGCGATCGACTCGGCCTGAGTAACCACCTCGTCGAAGCGGGCGTCGTCGAAGACGTGCACGCCGAGGATCGGACCGAAGTACTCGGTGGTGAAGGTCTCGTGGGCGGCGTCGGTGCACTCGAAGAGTGTCGGCCGGACGAAGTAGCCGACCGAGTCGTCGGCGGTGCCTCCGGCGACGACCTGACAACGGTCATCCCCGGAGATCAGCTCCAGGGCGGCGGTGTGCCGCGCGTACGCCTTGGCGTCGATGACGGCACCGCCGAAGTAACTGAAGTCGGTGACGTCGCCATAGGTGAGCGCCTCCGCGGTGGCGGCGAGCCGGTCCCGCAGCCCACCTGCCCACAACGACCGCGGAATGTACGCGCGGGAGGCCGCGGAGCACTTCTGACCCTGGAACTCGTACGCGCCCCGGATCAGGGCGGTGTGCAGCGCGTCCACATCAGCGCTCGGGTGGGCGACCACGAAGTCCTTGCCGCCGGTCTCGCCGACCAGGCGCGGGTAGCTCCGGTAGTGGGCGATCTTCTCGCCGACGGTTCGCCAGAGCTGCTGGAAGACCTTGGTGGAGCCGGTGAAGTGGATGCCGGCCAGGTCGGGGTCGGCCAGCACCACGTCGGACACCTCCTCGCCCCGCCCGGTGACCATGTTGATCACGCCGGGGGGCAGGCCCGCCGCCTCGAAGAGCCGCATCGTGAAGTGCGCGGCGAACTGCTGGGTGGGGGCCGGCTTCCAGACCACCGTGTTACCGAGCAGGGCCGGTGCCGAGGGGAGGTTGCCGGCGATCGCGGTGAAGTTGAACGGGGTGATCGCGTAGACGAAGCCCTCGAGCGGACGGTGGTCGAATCGGTTCCAGGTGCCCGTCGAGGAGAGGGGCTGCTCGGCGAGGAGCCGGCGAGCGAAGTGAACGTTGAACCGAAGGAAGTCGATGAGCTCACAGGCCGAGTCGATCTCCGCCTGAAACGCGGTCTTCGACTGGCCGAGCATCGTGGCGGCGTTCAGCGTGTCCCGCCAGGGCCCGGCGAGTAGGTCAGCGGCGCGCAGGAAGACCGCTGCCCGCTCCGCGAACGGCAACGCCCGCCAACCGGGCGCCGCGTCCTTAGCGGCCTGCACGGCGGCCCGAGCGTCATCGTGGGTGGCGTGAGCGGTGACGCCCAGCACATGCGCGTGTCGGTGGGGCTGCACCACGTCGATCGGGGCGCCGCCGGCCATCCGTTGCTCGCCCGCGATGGTCATCGGCAGGTCGATCCGGTCGCTGGCCAGCTCGACCAGCCGCCGTTGCAGCCGGTCCTGGTCGGTGCCCCCGGGCTCGTAGGGGCGTACCGGCTCGTTGCGGGGCTCGGGCACGGAGAAGACGGCGTCCATCAAAAGGCTCCTGAGCATTTGTGGCAGCGGGGGTAACGGGCCCGCGGAGCGTCGGCCGGGTGGCCGGACGCCCAACACCGGGGCCGCAGGGGGCCGGGTACGGCGGCGGGACCTCGACTGATCCTCCCACGTTTGGTCCCTCTTCCCCACCACCCCAACTCCCCCGCACCGGCTGACGCGGCTCCCGGGCGGACGGCGACGGACGCGTACCCTGGTGGGCCGGTGAACCACCGGCCGCGCCGCGGGCCGGGTGCCGGTTGAAGGGACGACGATGACGAAGCAGCCCGGCGACTCCGCCGCCACGGAGCCGACGCAGGCGAGCCCGGACGCGGACGAGGCGAGCCCGGAGCGCCCCGGCGCAGGGAGCCTGGAGCACCGGGGCCCAACAAGCCCGGACGCAGCGAGCCCGCTCGCGGCCGGCACGCCAACGGCGGCAACGGCCGGCCTGCTCGCCCCCGGCGCGCCGGCGCTCGGCCTGCTGGCGCTCGGCTGGCTGGCCGCCATGCTCTGGTCCACCCGCGCGGTGATCGACTCGGCGGCGGCCGGAGTCACCGCAATCAGCCTCTCCGCCTTTGCCCTCCCCGGGGTGATCTCGGCCGCGCTCGTCGCCGGCACCGCCTTCGCGCTGTTCGGGGCGGAGCTGCTCGCCCATCGAGGTCGGGACCGGAGCACCCTGCGCTTTGTCGCAGCGGTCGCCAGCGGGCTACTGATCGGGCTCGCTGCCGCCTTCGCCATCAACCTGACCTACGCTGACACGGCCACCACCAACGTGATCGCCGGCACCACCGCCGCCGCCGCCATCATCGGCGGGGGCATCGCCGCGACGCGGACCGCCCCGGTGATCGGTGCGGTGGTGGCCGCCGGCCTCGGCACGCTCGTCTTCGTCGTGGCGTTCAGCTGGGCGCGGGACCCACTCTTCGACCTCTTCGGCGCGGGCGAAACCCAGGAGTCGCTGCTCAGCGCCGCGAAGTGGGTCTCCCGTACCGAGTCCCTGCTCGCCGGCCTGGTGGCGGGGCTGTTGGCCTTCGGCTACCTGACCTGGTCCCGACGCCGGGCGGCGCGCCGCAGCGATCTGCCGGGCCTGCGCTGGCCGGCCTACCTGATCGCCGGGGCCGGCCCCGGCCTGCTGCTACTCGTCGCCGAGGTGATCCTGCGGGTCGGGGGACGCCGGCTGCTCGACCTGGCTGGCGCGCTCAGCGAGGCGGACGCCGTGGCGCAGACCTCTCTCGGCACCTCCCGGGTGGACAACGGGATCTGGGTGCTCTTCGTCGGCGCGCTGACCGCGATGATCGCCTTCGGCCGCACCCTCGGACCGGCCCCACTGGACGAGGAGGACCCGGACGGGGAGTGAACCGCGCCGGCTGGAGGGCTTTCGGAGTCAGCCGGAGCAGATCGGTCCCGAGCGACCACGTCGAGCGGCTGGGCTAGCTCAATTCGCGGAGCTGGTCCAGCTCGGTGACGTCGTACCACTCCAGCTCGTGATCTTCGGCGCCGTCAACGGTGAACTGCGCGTCCGGGTCACCGCCGAGCGCCTCGGTCACCACCCGGGCCGCGGCGGTGACGTCCTGGACCGCGTCCGCCCCGTCCACGTGGATGGCGGCCACCGCCCCCACCGGTACCGGACCGGCCAGCTCGACCGTGCTGGACCCCAGATCCGCGTCGCCCGCTCCGGGGGTGGCCACAGGCAGATCAGCCGAGACGACGACCCGGCGGCGCGGTGCCGCGTCGTCGGCCGCCAGGAGTTGGAGCGCGTCCTGGGCGGCCCGGGTGAACGCGACGTACTCCAACTCCTCCTCGTCCCCCTCGGCGTACCACTCGCGCAGTGCCGGGGTGACCGCGTGCGCGGAGGCCGCGGGGAGCCCGCCGGTCCGCAGCAGCGTCAGCATCGGCACGGTCGCCGGGACGTACACCCGGACATGCTCATTGGTCACCGGTTCTCCCTGAGTTCAGCTCCACCGGCGGACGCCGGCCTGGGGGCGCCGGTCATGCCGTACGCCGTGACCGTCATACACCCCGGACCGGCTCGACGAAAGTCGGGTTCCCGGAGTGTTCCCGAGCGCACTCTTGGTGCTGCGGTGGGCCCCGCTGCCTTCGGGGCCATACTGGTGGCAAACTGAGGCAAACGCAGCCAACTCAAGGAGTTTGCGTGGCGGAGCCGAGGTTCCTGCTGCTGTCCGAGGTCGCCGCCGAGCTGAACGTGTCGGACTCGCAGGTCTACCACATGGTACGCAGCGGCGAGCTGCCGGCGATCAAGATCGGTGGACGCGGTCAGTGGCGGGTGGAGCGCGCGCGGCTGGAGGAGTACATCAACCACAAGTACGCGGAGACCGCCGAGTGGGTTCGGGACAACCCGCTCGTCGAACGTGAGCCGGAGTAGCCGGCCCACCATCCACAGGCATTGACCATTACCTCTTTCGTCCTCCAGAATCATGGTCTGCCGTAGGCAAACGAAGGCAAACACAATGATCTGGAGGGCCGGAATGACTGCCGTCCGCCGCCCCGAGCCGACTCGTCCCCCGGTCCGGCTTCGCCCGGCCCCGTCCATCGACCCGCCCTGCGTCGAAGACGACCCCGTCCGCTGGCCGATCGACGGCCAGCTCGCGCTCGACCTCTTCCAGCTGGGGCCAGGACCGCCGCCCCGCCCGCCCGGTAAGCACCGCGGGGCCGGACCGGGCCCACCCGGGCCCCGGCGCACACCGACCCGGTTGCCCGCCACGACGCTGGCCACCGCCACCCCGGAGGCGACCCGGGTCGCACACCGGTTCGTCACCACCTGCCTAGAGGTGATCAACGGCTATCGACCGCACGGCCAGCTGCGCCGACTACTTGACCCGGCCCGGGCGGCCGAGCTGGCGCCCGAGCTGGCCCGCGCCACCGCCCGCGCGGGGCCGGTGCGACGCCGCTCCACCCGGCCCGGCACGCGCCTGCGCCGGCTACGGGTGTGTGAGCCGCGAGACGCGGTCGTCGAGGCAGCCGCCGTGCTGGCCGGGCCAGCCGGCTGGACCTGGGCGATGGCGATCCGCCTCGAACAGCGCCGCGGCAACTGGTTCTGCACCGCTCTCAACGTTCTGTGAGAGGTGTGTGCACGCAACCCGTGCACACACCCGGCGCAGGTCGGTCAGGCGCCGCCGTTGGGCGAGCCGTGGCAGCGCTTGTACTTACGTCCCGAGCCACACGGGCACGGCGCGTTACGCGACGGCCCGTTGCCGCCCTCGGCCTGCCCCGGCGCCGCTCGGCGGGCGGTGCCGGCGGCGACCGCGTGGCCACGCGCACCACTGCCCCGCCGTTGCGGTGCGGTGGGAGCGGCCTGCCCGGGTGCGGCCGGAGCGGTCATGGCGGGGCGCTCCTCCTGCGGTGCCGCCTCGCCGGCCCGCTCGACGGCGACCGAGCCGCGCCCGGCCTCCCCGTCGATGGTCGGCGCGGAGTATTGCAGGCCCTGCTGCTGTGGCGCACGACCGAGGCCCTTGGCCCGAACCTCGACCGGCTTCTCCAGGAGCTTAACCTCGTCGGCCGCCGGCTCCGGCTCCTGAACCTGCACGTCCAGGTTGTAGAGGAAACCGACCGTCTCCTCCTTGATGCCGTCCATCATGGTGGCGAACATGTCGAAGCCCTCACGCTGGTACTCCACCACCGGGTCCCGCTGGGCATAGGCCCGAAGACTGATGCCCTCCTGGAGGTAATCCATCTCGTAGAGGTGCTCACGCCACTTGCGGTCGATCACCTGGAGCAGGACCATCCGCTCAAGCTGGCGGACGCCCTCCGTGCCGAGCTGCTCCTCGCGGCGGTCGTACGCGGCGTGCGCGTCCTCCTTGAGCCGGCTGAGCAGGAAGTCGACATCGATGCTCGCCCTCGACCCGCCGGCCTCCTCCTCCAACTCCTCGATGGTGAAGCCGACCGGGTAGAGCTGCTTGAGGCTGGACCAGAGCTGCTCGAAGTCCCAGTCCTCGGCGTAGCCCTCCGCGGTGGCGCCCCGGACGTAGGCCTCGACGACATCGCCGATCATGTTCCGGACCTGATCCGACAGGTCCTCGCCATTGAGCACCCGAAGCCGCTCAGCGTAGATCACCTGCCGCTGCTTGTTCATGACCTCGTCGTACTTGAGGACGTTCTTGCGGAGCTCGGCGTTCTGGGACTCGATCTGCGCCTGCGCGGTCTTGATCTGGCGGGTGACCATCTTCGACTCGATGGGCACATCCTCCGGGATGTTGAAGCGCTCCATGACGGCCTCGACTGCGCCGGAGCGGAAACGCTTCATCAACTCGTCCTGTAGCGACAGGTAGAAACGGGACTCACCCGGGTCGCCCTGACGACCCGACCGGCCGCGCAGCTGGTTGTCGATGCGCCGGGACTCGTGCCGCTCGGTGCCCAGCACGTAGAGGCCACCGGCGGCGGAGACCTCGTCCGCCTCGGCGTCGCAGGCCTGCTTCCAGGTGGGCAGGACCTCCTCCATCGCCTTGGCGTACTCCTCCTCGTGCTCGGTCGGGTCGAGCCCGCGCTGGCGCAGCTCGTTGGCGGCGAGGAACTCCGGGTTACCACCGAGCAGGATGTCGGTGCCGCGGCCGGCCATGTTGGTGGCGACGGTGACCGCGCCCTTGCGACCGGCCTGGGCGACGATCTCCGCTTCGCGCGCGTGGAACTTCGCGTTCAGCACCGAGTGCGGAATGCCCCGGCGACGCAGGAGCTGGGAGAGGATCTCGGAATTCTCCACCGAGACCGTGCCGACGAGCACCGGCTGGCCGGCGTGGTGCCGCTCGACGATGTCGTCGACGACCGCGTTGAACTTGGCCTTCTCGGTCTTGTAGATGACGTCGGAGCGGTCCTCCCGGACCATCGGCCGGTGCGTCGGGATGGTCACCACCCCGACCTTGTAGACCTTGTTGAACTCGCCCGCCTCGGTCTGGGCGGTACCGGTCATCCCGGCGAGCTTCGCGTAGAGGCGGAAGTAGTTCTGGAGGGTGACGGTGGCGAGGGTCTGGTTCTCCTGCTTGATCTCCACCCCCTCCTTGGCCTCGATCGCCTGGTGCATGCCCTCGTTGTAGCGGCGCCCGTGCAGGATGCGACCGGTGAACTGGTCGACGATCAGGACCTCGCCCTCGCTGACGATGTAGTCCTTGTCCCGCTTGAAGAGTTCCTTCGCCTTGATCGCGTTGTTCAGGTAACCGACCAGCGGCGTGTTGACCGACTCGTAGAGGTTGTCGATGCCGAGCCGGTCCTCGACCTTGCCGACTCCCCGCTCCGTCACCGCGACCGTGCGCTTGGCCTGGTCGACCTCGTAGTCGCCCTCGCCGTCCTTGCCGGGCTGCAGCCGGGCGACCACCGCGGCGAACTCGCCGTACCAGCGGGCGGAGTGTTCGGCCGGGCCGGAAATGATCAACGGGGTGCGGGCCTCGTCGATCAGGATCGAGTCCACCTCGTCCACGACGGCGAAGTTGTGGCCCCGCTGGACCAGGTCCTCCTTCGACCAGGCCATGTTGTCGCGCAGGTAGTCGAAGCCGAACTCGTTGTTGGTGCCATAGGTGATGTCGCACTCGTAGGCGGCGCGGTGCTCGGCGGCGGGCCGGTTGGGCAGCACGACGCCGACGGTGAGCCCGAGGAACTCGTGCACCCGGCCCATCCAGGCGGCGTCCCGCTCGGCCAGGTAGTCGTTGACCGTGATCACGTGCACGCCCTCGCCGGAGAGCGCGTTGAGGTAGACCGGCATGACCGAGGTGAGGGTCTTCCCCTCACCGGTCTTCATCTCGGCGATGTTGCCGAAGTGCAGCGCCGCGCCACCCATTACCTGGACGTCGTACGGGCGCTGACCAAGCACCCGGGCAGCGCCCTCGCGACAGACCGCGAACGCCTCGGGCAACAGGTCATCAAGAGTCTCGCCGCCCTCCAGCCGCTCCCGGAACTGCGCGGTCATCTCCCGCAGCTCGTCGTCGGTGAGGTTGACGTAGTCGTCCTCGATCGAGTTGACGGCGGCGGCGATCGCCTTGAGCCGGCGCACCAGGCGCCCCTCGCCCGCACGGAGGACCTTTTCCAGAATCGACACGGATCAACGCTCCCCTAGACAGTCTCGAACCATCGTAGGCGTTCCATCGCGGCGATGGTCACTGGTGGCGGGGTCCGTTCCGCCGAAGCGGACATAACGCACTCGGTTGGAGCGGGCGGGCCTAATCCGGTTACGCCCTGGGCGAACGATCCGGCACGATGACTCAGATGAGACGAATCGAAATCAATAAGCCGGACGGGGGCCTACCCGCGGAGCGGCCGGCCGGGATCGACACCGCGCCGGGGCGGATCGAGACCGGGTTCGGACGAATCGACACCGCGCCCTGGCCGGAGGCGGCATGACGCCGGAGACCATCGACGGGCCCGGGATCCGGCTGCGGCTGTCCCGCCTCGAGGACATCCCCGACACGGCCGCCGCCTGCTCCGACCCGCTGGTCCAACACTTCCTGCCGGCGCTGCCATCGCCGTACACCGAGGCGGACGCCCGGTGGTGGATCACCGAAGGGGCGCCCGCGGCCTGGGCCAACGGCGGGGCCGCGTACACCATCGCGGACCGCGACACGGACCGACTGCTCGGCACGGTCGGGCTGAACGACCCGGCCCCGAGTCGCCAGGAGGCGGCGATCGGCTACTGGGTTGCCCCCTGGGCGCGGGGGCGTGGCGTCGCCACGGCCGCGACCCAGACCCTCGCCGACCGGGCCTTCGCCGACGGGCTGCGCCGACTGGAGCTCCTCACCGTCCCGGAGAACATCGCCAGCCAGCGGGTGGCGCTGGCCGCCGGCTTCCGCCCCGAGGGCGTACGCCGGTTGGCGAGCCGCGGCCGAGACGGCGAATGGGCAGATCTCCTCACCTGGGCGCGGCTCGCCGACGACCCCCCGGGGCCGACTCCGCGGTTGCTGCCGGACCTGCCCGACGGCCGACTCACCGACGGCGTGGTGGAGCTCCGGCCGCGCGGCCCGCAGCACGCGGAGGCCATGTACCACCTGCAAACCCAGCCCGAGATGGTCGCCATCCTGGTGCCGCCGGAGCCGCCGCGACGGGTGGACATCGAACAGAACTGCCGGGAGGTGCAGTCCCGATGGCTCCGGGACAAGGTCGCGAACCTGGCCATCATCGACGCGAGCAGCGGGGCCACCGCCGGCATCTGCCAACTGGTCCTCGACAATCCGCTGCTCCGACAGGGCATGGTCGGCTACGGTCTGCTGCCGGCCTGGCGCGGACACGGGTATGCCACCCGGGCGGTCCGACTGCTCGCCGAATGGGGATTCGCCGAGGTCCGGCTCGGCCGGATCTGGGCGGATACCCACGCCGGCAACGTCGCTTCGGAGCGGGTGTTGGAACGGGCCGGGTTCCGCCGAGAGGGGCGGGCACGCGGGCGCTTTCCCGCCAACGACGGGCTCCGGACGGACAGCACGCTCTTCGGCCTGCTCCCCGGCGACCTGCCGGAGGCACCCGAAGCACGCTGAGCCACTGACCGGACCCCAGGCCGGTCAGCGGTAGCGCTGCCCGGCCGCACCAACGCGGTGGAGCCGAAGGTGAGGGCGCACGCTGGCGGTGCGGGGCACCGCCCAGCGCGGCCGGCCCGGTGTGCCCCGGCCCGTACCTGGGGCGTCAGACGGCCAGGGAGATGATCCCGTAGTCGTAGGCGTGCCGTCGGTAGACGACGCTGGGCCGACCGGACTCCTTGTCCTGGAACAGGTAGAAGTCGTGCCCGACCAGCTCCATCTGGAACAGGGCGTCGTCAATGGTCATCGGCTCGGCGGGGTGGACCTTCTCCCGCGCGATGTGCCACGGCTGGTCGTCGCGCTCCTCCTCGGCCCGCTCGGCAACCGCCGTCGCCGTGGCAGTGTCGGCGGACAGGGGCCCGGCGACGAGGTCGGTCACCGGAAGCCCGGCGGTGGCGGCGGCGACGGAGATGGGGGCGTGCCGGCCATGGTGGACCCGACGGCGGTCGGCCGCCCGGCGCATCCGGGCGTCCAGCCGGGCGATGGCCGCGTCGAGCGCGCTGTAGAAGTCACTCGTGCCCGCCTCGGCCCGCATCACCGGGCCCCGGGAAAAGCAGGTGATCTCCACCCGCTGGCAGTGGTCCGCCTGACGCGGATTGCGCTCATGGAACAGCTCAACATCAACCCGGATGATCTTATGATCGTAACGTTCGATCTTGGCGAGCTTCTCCGCTACGTGCACCCGGAAATGATCTGGAACTTCGACGTTCCGGCCCTTGACCACGATGTCCACGTGACCTCCCTTGTTCGGATGGTCGTTACTGCGGTACCCCGGTCGCGCCCTCGGGACGGTCCCACTCGGCGTCGACCGGTCAGTGCGGCTACGCCTCCCTTCACCGCCGGGAGGTGGGAGAACTCCTCCTACCCCCGACAGCAGAACGCTAACTCCTGTTCGGCCGACCGTCACCCCTGGTTTTCAGGACAGTCCAGGATTTTTCCTGAATCGTTCACCAAGGGGGGAGAAAGAAAACACGATCGGTTACCGGCGCCGCCTCCGCTCGGTCGCCGCGAGCACCGCCGCAACCGACGGCACCCGGCCGGTCGCGGTCAGCACCCGACTCACCGCGGCGAGCGTCGAACCGGTGGTGACGATGTCGTCCACGACAACCAGCGCCGCACCCGCCGGCAGCGGCCGCCACCGGCGGCGGGTCCGAAACGCCGCGGCGGCCGACGCCGCCCGGCCCGCGCTGTCCAGCGTCACCGAGTCCGGCCGGGGCAGCGCCCGCACCGCGGAACGGACCTCGACCGGCCAGCCGGCCCGCCGCAACCGGTCCGCGCAGTGCCGGGCCAACCGGCTCAGGTGGTCGCCGTACCGGGCACGGGCCATGGCCGGGGTGTCCGGCACCGGCACCAGCGACACCGGGCGCACCGGGCCGACCGCGACCGCCACCACCTCGGCGAGCAGCGCACCCAGCGGCCGGGCCAGCCCGTGCCGGCCATGGTCCTTGTAGGCGAGCAGCACCTCCCGCAGCGGGCCCGTGTAGGGCCCGAGCGCCACGCAGGGCGGCAGCCCCTCCGGAGCCGGCGTCGGACGTACCGGCCTCGGGCGCAGGTCGCCCAGCGCCGCTACGCACTCCGGGCAGACCCCTTGCCGCAGCCCGGGCCGCTGGTCCCGGCATCCGGCGCACTCCACCGGCAGCACCAGTGCGCCAAGGTCCTGGACGACTCGACCGAGGCCCCGCATCACTGGTCAGAAGAGGAGGAGGGGCGCGGATGGGTCACTCGCGTGGACACCGGCCGACGGGAGGTCCCGAACCTGGTCCGGGGTGATCCGCTTGATCGGAAAGCCCTGGTACGCCACGTCGTTGGCCTCGTACATCACCGTGCCGTACGGGGCCTCCGGATGCGCCGGATACGCCACCAGATGGGTGACGATGGCGCCGGTGACGTGCAGGTTGGTCTCCCGGGCCCCATCCACCCCGACCTCGTAGAGCACTCGTTTGCCGCCCTTGGAGCCGGCCAGGACCAGACTGTTCTCGTCGTACCAGTCGACTGCGGTGAGCCCGGTGAGGGAGGTGTGGCTAAGGCGGGGCGGCCCGACGGCGAGCGTGTCCCCATCGTGACTCACCGCTGCCAGGTAGAGCTGTCCACCGCTGACGATCGCCAGCCGATGCCCGTCCAGGGCGGCAGCCACCGCTGTCACGCCCTCGATGCTCAGCTGCACCAGGTCCAGTTTGGCCGCCTCGTCAAAGCGGTACAGCTTGCCGTCGGCGACGACCAGGCCGACCGGCCGCTGCGGTTGCGCCGACCGCAGCCAGAGCGGGCGGCTCATCGTCCGGAACGTCTCCTGACTTTCGGCGAACGCGGTGAGGGGGGCGGAGCCGACCTCGACCGCGAGTCGCTGCAGCCCACCCCCGGCATCAACCGTGAGTGCCGCGAGCGTGCGTTGCCCGGAGCGGCTGATTCCGGCCGACAGCACCTTGTCGTTCGCGGCCGGCGCCACCGGCACCGCCGCTGGGCCGAGGGAACGGATCGCCCCCTCATAGATGCAGAAGGGCTGCGGGATGGATTCGACCTGATACACCGGATTCAGCTTCCGGCGCTCCCCCACGTCCTCGATGATCAACTCCGACTGGTTGCGGATCTTCAACTCGAGCTGCCCGGTCAGCTCCGGCAACGACCACACGAGCTGGGTGGCGAGCAGATCCAGCCGGGCACGGTCCGCACCGGGCATGTCCAGGTTGACCTCCCAGCGGTCGTCCGTCCGGGTGGCGTTGTTGATCAGATTGGTGCCGTCCGGCAACCCGCTGATCGCCCGCTTCAGCCAGGCGGAATGGCCTCCGACCAGCCACCGGACCACCTCGCTGACCAGCCGGTCCTCGGGCACGGCGAGGGCCAGGTAGCGCTGGTCCGGCACCAGGCGCAGCCTGTCCGAACTCCAGAAATAGATCGTCCAGGGCTTGTAGTACTGCTGCAGCGCCTCGACGCTGAGCAGGAGCACGTTTGGCGGATCCGTCACATACCACTCGACCTCATCCCCGCCCTCCGGCGAGAACGGGCTCAGGCCGAAGGCGTACGTCTCCGGGGTGGCCTCCGGTGGCGCCAGCACCCCGTCGGCGGTCAGCTGCCCGACCTGCTGCACCGTGAGGGTGACCTCGATCTCCTCCGACCCGGGGACAATGATCGGTTCCTCGAGCAGCCGCACCACGGTCAGCGCGACCTCGCTCCCCTCTTTCTTCGGCAACCGGGCTCGGTCCTCCGCGATGACGAACTCGCTGACCCGGTCGTACGCCCCATCCGGCTCCCCGGCCGCGGCAGCGAGGAAGTTGTCGACGAACTCCTCCCGGCTGTCCGCAGCGGTACGAGCCGGTGGCTCGAACCGGCCCCCGCTACTCGTCCCCGTCTCGGCCGCCGGGCCGGGGCCCTCGATGCGCACCTCGGTCTCCCTCGGGATCCCGCAACCGGCCGCGGTGACGAGGAGAACGCCACCGAGCAGGCCGCCGAGCAACTGGCGGCTCACGGCCGGGCCTCCGCACCGTCGGTCGGCGCGGGACCAACCGCCAGCACCCCCGCGCTGCCCGGACCGATGGCGAGCAGGCCGCCCTCGCGTGGGCCACCACACGGCAGCTGCGCGTCGGCGGGAACCAGTCGCAGCGGCGAGGAGGTCAGCCGGTCGCCGGCCCGCGCCGGCAGGGTGAGCCGGAACTGGGCCCCCTGCCCTGGCGCACCCCACGCCTCCAACCACCCGCGGTGCAGCCGGGCGTCCTCAAGGCTGATCGACAGCCCCAACCCGGTACCCCCGGTCTGTCGGGCCCGCGACGGGTCGGCCCGCCAGAACCGGTTGAAAATCAACTTCTCCTCCCCCGGTTTGAGCCCCAACCCACGATCGCGCACAGTGACCGCCACCGCGGTCTCGTCCATCCCCAGGGTGATCCGCACCGGCTTCCCCTCGGCGTGCTCGACGGCGTTGCCGACCAGGTTCCGCAGCACCCGCTCGACGCGACGCGGGTCGACCTCGGCGATGACCGGGCCACCCGGCAAATCCAGTTCGACGGCTACCCCCACCCGCTCGGCGAGACAGGCCAGCCGACCCACAACCCGGTGCACGACCGGGACCAGGTCGGTGGGTTCTGCGTCCAGCGCGGCGAAGCCGGCGTCGAATCGACTGATCTCCAGCAGGTCGGTCAGCAGCTCCTCGAACCGGTCCAGCTCCGTCTGGAGCAGCTCGGCGCTACGGGCCACGGCCGGGTCGAACTCATCCCGTTCGGCAAAGATCAAGTCTGCGGCCATCCGGACCGTGGTCAACGGTGTCCGCAGTTCGTGCGAGACATCCGAGGTGAAGCGGCGTTGCAGCCGCGACATCTCCTCCAACCGGAGGATCTGCCGTTGCAGGTTGGTCGCCATCTGGTTGAAGGACTCGGCGAGCAGCGCCAGGTCATCCTCGCCATTGACCGCCATCCGCTGGTCGAGCAGGCCGGCGGAGAGGCGTTGCGCGGTCCGGGCGGCCACCCGGACCGGCGTCACCACCAGCCGGGTCACCAGGGCGGCGAGCAGCCCGAGCAGTACCACCAGGGCGGCACCGGTCCCCACCACGGTCGCCCGGACGTCCGCGGCGGTGGCGTCCTGCCGGGTCAACGGAACGAGGTAGTAGAGCTCGACCTGACCGAACTGGGTCGGCACCGGCGAGCCGTAGGCCAGATACTTCGTGTCGGTCTCGCCGAGTCGGCCGGTGCTGATCTGGCTGGCGACCTCACCCCCGGCGACGGTGGCGCGCAGCTCCGGGCTGATCAACGAACTGAGGTTGTCTACCACCGGGGCGGTCCGGGGCTGGATCACCCCTTCGGCGTTGTCCGCGATCAGGGCGACCACCACCCCGGTCGCCTGCTGGGGGTCGCCGCCGGCCAGGTAGTTCACCGTCCCGTCAACGGTCTCCTGGAACTGCGCCTCCTCCGGCTTGTGGTAAAACCCGAGCTGTTTGGCCGCGTACGCCGCACCGCTGTTGAGCCGGGTCTGCACATCGGTCTCGGCGTTCTCCAGCAGAATGCTGGTGATCTTGTCTGCGATGAGATAGGCGAAGCCACCGACCAGCAGGCTGGAGGCCAGGAGCGTAATGGTCACCACCCGCACCTGCAACGAGCGCCGCCAGGCCTGGTGCAGCCCGGCGACCAGTCGCGCGCCCCACCCGCCCACGGCACGCCACAGCTCCCCGGCGGCGAGGCGGCGCGGGGAGCTGTTCGTGGTGGGGTCGGGAACCAGGGAGTTGGCCACAGTGTGGCCAGGTTATCCGGTACCCGCCTTGTAGCCCACGCCGCGCACGGTCAGGATGATTTCCGGGCGCTCCGGATCTGGCTCGATCTTGGCCCGGAGCCGCTGGACATGCACGTTGACCAGGCGGGTGTCGGCGGCATGCCGGTACCCCCAGACCTGCTCCAACAAGACCTCCCGGGTGAAGACCTGCCGCGGCTTGCGGGCGAGCGCGACCAGCAGGTCGAACTCCAACGGCGTGAGCTTCACCTCCGCACCGTTACGGCTGACGGTATGCGCCGGCACATCGATGGTGATCTGGTTACCCGGCGGACCGATGGTGAGCAGCTCGGGGGCGGCATCCTCCCCCCGGCGCAGCCGGGCCCGCATCCGGGCCACCAGCTCCTTGGGCTTGAACGGCTTCACCACGTAGTCGTCCGCCCCGGACTCCAGTCCCAGGACGACATCGACCGTGTCGCTCTTGGCCGTCAGCATGACGATCGGTATACCCGACTCACCCCGGATCGACCGGGCCACGTCGATGCCACTCATGCCCGGCAGCATGAGGTCGAGCAGTACGATGTCCGGCCGGTTCTCCCGGAACGCGGCCAGGGCACGTTCGCCATCGGCCACGAACGAAGGCAGGAAGCCCTCGCTGCGCAGGACGATGCCCAGCATCTCGGCGAGGGCGGGGTCATCGTCAACCACCAGTACCCGAGCTCTCATGGGATTAATCTTCCATCCCCATCTCCGTCATGGGATCCACGTCCGCTTCCCGGGGCGGGATCCACCGTCCGCTGGCATCGATGCCGTCACCCGGCACCCCGCGGCCGGACGTCACCGTCGGCCGCGCGGGTCAGCTGATCGGACCAGCCTGCCACCATGATCCCTGGGTGTGCCCACCGGCGCCAGCACCGAACATGCGTTCCGGCGCTCACCCCGGGCGGGCGGCGTGCTGCAGAAGCCGCCGGGGCTGTCCGGCCCCGCCCGGTCGGGCGGGGCCGGACAACACACGAGATCACCAACCGTTCTGGCGTCGCCTCAGTAGCGGTAGTGGTCCGGCTTGAACGGACCCTCCTGCTGCACCCCGAGGTACGCCGCCTGCTCCTTGGTCAAGGTCGACAACCGCGCGCCCAGCGCGTCCAGGTGCAGCCGCGCGACCTTCTCGTCTAGGTGCTTCGGCAGCACGTACACGCCCGTCGGGTACTCGTCGGTCTTCGTGAACAGCTCGATCTGAGCGATCGTCTGGTCGGCGAAGCTGTTGGACATCACGAACGACGGGTGGCCGGTCGCGTTGCCCAGGTTCAGCAGCCGCCCCTCCGAGAGCACGATCACCGCGTGCCCGTCATCGAACCGCCACACATCCACCTGCGGCTTGACGTTCTCCCGCGTCACATCCGTCCGACGGGCCAGCCCCGCCATGTCGATCTCATTGTCGAAGTGCCCGATGTTACCCACGATCGCCTGGTGCTTCATCCGCGCCATGTGCTCGTTGGTAATCACATCGAAGCAACCGGTCGCCGTAATGAAGATATCGGCGGTCTCCACCACGTCTTCCACCGTGGCGACCTGGTAGCCATCCATCGCCGCCTGGAGCGCGCAGATCGGGTCGATCTCGGCGACCACCACGCGGGCCCCCTGGCCACGCAGCGATTCCGCGCAGCCCTTGCCCACGTCGCCGTAGCCGATTACCACCGCGACCTTGCCACCGATCAGCACATCGGTAGCGCGGTTAATCCCGTCGACCAACGAATGCCGACACCCGTAGCGGTTGTCGAACTTGCTCTTCGTTACCGCGTCATTAACATTGATCGCCGGGAAGAGCAGCGTACCCGCCCGGTGCATCTCATACAGGCGATGCACACCCGTGGTCGTCTCCTCCGTCACGCCACGGATGCCGCTCGCCAGTCGGGTCCACTTTCCGCTGTCGCGCTCCAGCGACCGACGCAGCAGGTCAAGGACCATGGTGAATTCTTCGCTGTCATTGGGGCCCGCCGCCGGCACCGCACCGGCCCGCTCGAACTCGACGCCCTTGTGCACCAGCAACGTGGCGTCGCCACCGTCGTCGAGGATCATGTTCGGACCCTCGTCACCCGGCCAGGTCAACGCCTGCTCGGTGCACCACCAGTACTCCTCCAGCGACTCGCCCTTCCAGGCGAAGACCGGCACTCCCGCCAGCGCCTCCGGGGAGCCCTCCGGACCCACCACCACCGCGGCGGCGGCGTGGTCCTGAGTGGAGAAGATGTTGCACGACGCCCACCGGACCCGTGCTCCCAACACCACCAACGTCTCGATCAACACGGCCGTCTGCACGGTCATGTGCAGTGAACCCGAAATCCGCGCACCAGCCAACGGCCGCGACTGCCCAAACTCCTGCCGAAGCGCCATCAAGCCCGGCATCTCATGCTCCGCGAGCCGAATCTCCTTGCGCCCAAACTCAGCAAGCGACAGGTCCGCAACCTTGTAGTCACCGTCGGAGACGGTGGTGGGCTGGGACGTCCCGCTGGCGGACGCCGGAAGGGTGCTGGTCATGAAGTACTCCTGTCGACGATGTGCAGCGCGATAAACACCTTACGCGCGCGTACCGGTCGACCGCGCCCCTCCCCGGACAGCGCACGAGGCGGCCGGCCCTGGGAGGAAAGCTCCGTCCCTGGTCCGACCGCCCCGCACATCCCCCCGGTTTGGTTCCCCACACGCTCCCGAGACCGCCGTCGCGGCAACGCTGTGCGCCTAAAGCGTCACACCGCCATCCTGGCGAGTCAAGCTATTCCGGAAAAATCGGACTTGCGTGTTGCTAGGTATCCGGCTCAGCTCAGCCCAGAGCTCGCCACGTACGCCTCGCCCGTACCCGAGATCCGCAACTCACCGGCGGCAGCCGGGCTCACCGCGGCCTGCCCCGGCCCCAGCTCCACCGACCCGGCACCGTCGTCCACGGTGAGGGCGCCGGCAGCGCAGAGCACCACCCGCGGCCCGACCAGCGGCACCGTCACCTCCGCCTGATCCGAGCCCACCTGAACCTGGTACAACGCGAAGTCGTCCACCGGTACCGGCCAGCAGACCACACCCGGCGCGACCGGCACCGCCCGCACCACCGGATCGTCCAACACCTCGAACCGCAGCACCCGCAGCAGCTCGTCGACGTCGATCCGCTTCGGCGTCAGCCCTCCGCGCAGCACGTTGTCACTCGCCGCCATGATCTCCACGCCGGTACCGCGCAGGTATGCGTGCAGGTTCCCGGCCGGCATCCAGATCGCCTCCCCCGGTGCGATCCGCACCCAGTTGAGCAGCAGCGCCACCAGCACACCGGGATCGCCCGGGTAGCTGTCGGCCAGCGACCGGGCCAACCGCGCGTCCGGACTCTCCACCGCCGCCGACGCGACCGCCGCCACCAGCCCGGCACGCTGATCAGTGGGGAAGGTCAGCAGGAGCCGTACCGCGTCAGCGAGACCCGCCGCTCCCGTCCGCAGGGCGGCCACCACCGGCTCCAGCGACGGTATGTCGAAAGCGGCGAGTACCTCCGCGGACTCCGCCGGATCACGGAACCCGCAGAGCGCCTCCATCGGCGTCAACGCCACCAGCAGCTCTGGCTTGTGGAACGGGTCAACGTAGTTACGTTGCCCCACCTCCCGCGCCGCGTCAGCGGCGTGGCCGGTACGGGCCTGCTCCGGATCGGGATGGGCCTGAAGACTGAGCGGCGCGTCGGCGGCGAGGACCTTGAGCAGGAACGGCAACCGAACGCCGAACCGGTCAACGACCTCCTGGCCCAGCCAATGCCCCGGCTCGGCCGACAACAGCTCGACCAGACTGACCCGGGTCCCGTCCCGGTCCACGCTGGCCGGTGCGCCCGGATGCGCGCCCAACCACAGCTCCGCCTCCGGCTCCGGACTCGGCGTAGGTCGCCCCTGAAGGGTGGCGATCGCCGAGCGAGAGCCCCAGGCATAGTTTCGGATCGGCCCGTACAACAATTCCATGGGTCAACCCCCAGACAGCCCGACGTCCTCGCCGGGTTCACTTTCGGTCCGCTCAGCACCGGACGCGACATAAACATCCGGCTCCAGATAGATCACACGGGCAAACGGCACGGCGGCGCGGACCCTTGCCTCCACCGCGTTGATACCCCGGGCCAACTCCTCGGCGCTGCCAACCGAGGTGAATGCGACCTTCGCCGCCACCATCAGCTCCTCGGGGCCGAGGTAGAGCGTCTTCATGTGAATGATTCGCTCGACCTCTCCGCCGACGGTCATCGCCTTCTCGATTGCCTCGACCTCGTGCGCCTCGGCGCCCTCACCAAGGAGCAGGCTCTTGGTCTCGATGGCGAGGACAACCGCGATCACCACCAGCAGAACACCGATCATCGCGGTGCCGGCGGCGTCCCATCGGCCGTCGCCGGTAACCAGGGTCATGCCGACCCCGAAGAGCGCGAAGATCAGACCGACCAGCGCACCCAGGTCCTCCAGGAGCACCACCGGCAGCTCGGGGGCCTTGGCCCGGCGGACGAACCGCACCCAGGACTGCTTCCCACGGACGCGATTCGACTCCTGGATCGCGGTCCGAAATGAAACCGTCTCCATGACGATAGCGCTCACCAGGACAACGACCGGGACCCAATGCCAGCTTTCGATGCCCTCCGGGTGCGACCACTTGTGGTACGCCTCGTAAAGGGCGAAGAGGCCACCGACGCTGAACAGCACAATGGAGACGATGAAGGCGTAGATGTAGCGTTCCCGGCCGTACCCGAACGGGTGTTGTGGGGTCGCGGCACGCTTCGCCCGTCGCCCGCCGAGCAGCAGCAGGCCCTGGTTGCCGGCGTCGGCGACCGAGTGGATCGATTCGGCCAGCATCGACGACGAACCGGTCAGCAGGAACGCGACGAACTTCGTTACCGCGATGCCCGTGTTGGCGAACAGCGCGGCGATGATTGCCCGCGTCCCGCCACTGGCGCTCACGCCCCCGCCCCACTTCGCTGGGCCGCGGCGCCCCTACCTGCGCTCACTGATTGGCCAACTCCTTCATCTCGGTGACCGCGGGAACGGCCATCGGATCCAGGCCGTGCGCCAGGGCGAGATAGATCGAGGCGAAGTCCGGCACCGCAATCAGCGAGGCGAGCCGCTCCAGCGCCGAGCCACCTTCAGCGGTGACCACGTCGGCGCGCACTCCCCGCCGCTCGGCGAGGGTCTGGACCGCGTCAGCGCGCCGCTCCTCAACCACGAGCGGCTCGTCGGCGTCGTCTTCCGGGTTGAGGCCGCCGTCGCGCAGCAGCACCAGCCGCAGCCGAGTCCCCACCGCCGCCGTCTGGTCGGGATCGGCGAAAATGTCCCGCTCCCCCTCGACCAGCCCGCCGAAGACCCCGTCGAGCAGGCCGACCCGGCCGCGACCAGCCTCGCCGAGCGCCCCGGAGACAATCGGGTACCGGGCGTTCGCCGAGAGGGTGTCGCCGAAACGGCGGGCCGCGACGGTGGCCAGTGGTGACGACCCCCAGACGATCGGGATCGAGCCGGCCAGACCCAGTGCGAGGGACTTGGCCGGATTGACGAAGGACTCGGCGGAGGGCCGACACCGATCAGCCTCGGCGTCCAGTCGGGCGGCGGTCTCCGCCAGGTCCGCCTCGTTGACCTTGACCAGACCGAGCATCCGGGCGGCCAGCAGCACCGGCACGGTCAACGCCCAAAGACTCGCTCGCGCCGGGGCCCGTCGGGGTACCGGAATGAATGGCGCTCGGGCCCGCTCCGCGACCGACTGTAGCTGGGAGTCCGGGGCACCGACCGCGACCAGGCGGGCACCTCTCCGGTGGGCCGCCTCGGCCGCCCCAAGCGCCTCCGGGCTACGGCCAGAGGCGCTGACCGCGATCACCACGTCGGCGGCGCCCACCCAGCCGGGCACGCCGGCACTGCGATGTGGGATCACCGGTACCGGGCAGCGCGGCCCGGCGACCGTCGCCAGCACGTCACCGGTCCGCCCGGCCGTGCCGATTCCCGCGATGACCACCGCGCGCGGACGCCCCTCGTCAGCCAACACCGACAGGTTGGCCTCGGCGGCGAGGGCGGCCGACTCACGGACCTGCGCCCCACCGGAGGCGATGTGCCGCAGCATCCCACCCGGATCCCGCTCGGCGAGCGCGTCCAGATCGTCCAGCAGGGCCTCGTCGACTTCCCGGTGGCCACTGACCCCGGCCGTACCGTCGATCACGACCGCTCCGCCGGGCCGCCGCGCGCCTCGTCCAGCAGGAGCACCGGCACATCGTCGCGGACCTCGAAGATTCGGCCGCACTCGGTACAGGTGAGCGTCTGCGCCCCGGCGTCATAGTCGAGTGGGGCGTGGTGTGTGTCCGGGCAGGCGAGAATCTCCAGCAACTGCGGATCCAGGGCCACGGCGCGGCTCCTTCCACCTCTGGGCTACCGGTCGGGGGCGCCGACCGGCGCACGGGATCTTATCGGCGAACCCGGTCGAGCACCGCATCGCGGAGCGAGGCCATGCGTTCCCGGGTCGGGGCTTCGACGTTGAGCCGCAGCAACGGCTCGGTGTTGGAGGCCCGTAGGTTGAACCAGGCGCGGTCGGCGAAACGCAGGGTGAGGCCATCGGTTTCGTCGACCTCCGCGTCCGGGTACGCGGCCCGTACCTCGGCCACCCGCGCCGCCTGGTCTTCCACCGTAGAGTTGATCTCACCGGAGGCGACGTACCGCTCGTACTCTCCGGCCAGCACCGACAGCGGCAACGACTGCTCGCCCAACGCCGCCAATGTGTGCATCGCGGCGAGCATGCCGGTGTCGGCGAACCAGAAGTCCCGGAAGTAGTAGTGCGCGGAGTGCTCCCCGCCGAAGATGGCGTTGGTCCTGGCCATCTCGGCCTTGATGAACGAGTGCCCAACCCGGGACAGGACCGGTTGCCCACCGTTCTCCCGGACGATCTCCGGCACGGCAGCCGAGGTGATCAGATTGTGGATCACCGTCGAGCCGGGGTGCTTGGCCAACTCCCGCGTGGCGACCAGCGCGGTGATCGCCGACGGTGACACCGGCTCCCCACGCTCGTCGACCACAAAACAGCGGTCGGCGTCGCCGTCGAAGGCCAGGCCGAGGTCCGCCCCCCCGGCCCGCACCGCCCGTTGCAGGTCGACCAGGTTCTTCGGGTCCAGCGGGTTCGCCTCGTGGTTGGGGAAGGTGCCGTCCAGCTCGAAGTAGAGCGGCACGATCTCCAGCGGCAACGCCGGCAGCGCGGCATCGCCAAGCACCGTCGGGACCGTGTAGCCGCCCATGCCGTTACCGGCATCCACCACGACCTTCAACGGTCGAATCCGGGTCAGGTCAACCAGCTTGCGCAGGTACGCCGCGTAGTCCGCGAGCAGATCGCGCTGCTGGACCGGCGCACTCGGCGAACCCACCGGCCGGGCGTCACCCGCGTCCAGCAACGCCTGGGCCCGCGCCCGGATCTCCGCCAGGCCGCTGTCCTGCCCGATCGGACGCGCCCCCGAGCGGCACATCTTGATGCCGTTGTACTCGGCCGGGTTGTGGCTCGCCGTGAACATCGCCCCCGGCAGGTCGAGCGACCCGGAGGCGTAGTAGAGCATGTCGGTCGAGGCCAGGCCCAGTTCGATGACCGCCCGGCCGGCGGCCCGGACACCGGTGGCGAAGGCCGCCGCGAGCCCGGGGCCGCTGTCCCGCATGTCGTGCGCGATCAGCACCGCGTCGCCGGGCTCCCCGCCAGTGTTGAGAACCTGGGCAAAGGCGGCACCAAGCGCCGCGGCGACCTGCTCGTCCCACTGGTGCGGCACCACCCCACGCACGTCGTAGGCCTTCACGATCTGGGACAGGTCAGTCACCTTGCTCCGCTCCTCGCGCTGGCGTCGTCAACGGCCTGAGCGTATCGGAGCTCGGATGATCGCTCCGGCCCAGCCGAAGAGCTGACGGTATCCAGCTCAGTCCGGCAACCGGGGGATGAACCGGGTGCGGTCGTCCGGCGCCGGCGCGGCGGGCCCACGCTGGCCGGGAACCGGGGGCACCGGCGGGGAGCCCGGCCCGCCCGACACCGGCGGGGAGCCCGGATAGGCCGATGCTGGCGGCGCGCCGTCGGGTTGGGTGCCGCAGAGCCCCGGGGTTGGGCGCTGCGTTGCCGGGCTGCCGTACAGACCCGGCGTCGCCGGTCGTCCGGGGACCGGTGGCTGACCTGGGCCGGAATACCCGAAACCAGCAGGGTGGGTGCCGCCGGCGGGGACCGACCGGTCCTCCCGGAACCGCCGGACCAGCAGGACGATCAAGACGACGCCGACCGCGACCATGGCCAGGCCGGCGTAGAGGAAGACCGAACCGCCGGACGACTCGGCCGGCGCCGCGCTGTCGACGTCATCCCCCGGGTCGGTCAGGGTGTCAACGGCTGTTGACGCCGCCGCGGTGGCGGCCTCCGTCGCCGCGACGGTCGGCACCGGCGCGGCGGTCGAGGTCGGGGCCGCGACCGGGCTACCGCCGGTCACCTTGGCGGAGTCGGAATCCTGACCGATCACCTGGCCGTCTGTGCTGACGGCCTCACCGACAACGGTGAGCTGCCCGTCCACCGTGTCCGGGGCGAACGCCACCTCGTACCGCAGTTTGACGCGCTTGCCCTTGCAGAGCTGCGGGTTCTCCGGTGACGTCGCGGCGGTGGCCACCCCGCCCCGGCCGGCGGAGAGCTCCACCGGAAGCCACCTACCCCCGGCGTTGACCTGCACCCCCACCTGGTCCGCCCGGAGGCCGTCGAGGTAGAAGGTGAGCGCGGCCCGCAGCTGCACGCAGCCCTCGGTACGCTTGCGTACCTCGACCGCGACCTCCTCCGCCGACTCACCGGCCTTGAACTTCCCAGCCGCGCTGACCCGCACCGTGTCCTCGGCGGCCAGCGCGGGCGACACACCGAGCGCCAGCAGGGTGCCAGCACCCGCGCAGACCGCTACGAGCCGTGCCGTGGACCGCCAAACCGCCATGATCACCTCGCCGTTTCTCCCCTGCCGGGATCGCCGGTCAGGCTACTACCGCGCAGAGACGACGCTTGGCCCGACGGCGTCCCGCGCCACCCGGGCCGCCGGGCCCGACGCGGCGGCGGCACGACCAGGCCGTCGCAGACCTAACCAGCGATACCGGTGAGGACCAAGACCCGGGGTTCGGTGTAGTCGTCCATCGCACTACGCACCCCCTCCCGCCCGACGCCAGAGCCCTTCACCCCGCCGTAGGGCATCTGATCGGCCCGGTACGACGGCACGTCCCCAACAATCACCCCACCCACCTCCAGCACCTGCCCGGCGCGGAATGCGGTGTCCAGCCGATGGGTGAAAACGCCCGCCTGCAACCCATACGCCGAGTCGTTGACCGCGGCGAACGCGGCGTCGTCGGTGCTCGCCCGGGCAACCACCAGCACCGGTCCGAACACCTCCTCGGCACTGACCTTGGCCTCCCTCGGCACCCCGGACAGCACCGTGGGCGGGAACTCGGCCCCGACCCGGCGCCCACCGACCTCGATGGTGGCGCCCGCCGCGACCGCCTCGTCCACCCACGCCTCGACGCGGCGGGCGGCTGACTCCGAGACCAGCGGACCGACCTCGGTCAGCTCGGACGAGGGATCACCGGTGCGCAGCGCCTGCACCGCCGCGACCAGGCGAGGCAGGAACCCGTCATAGAGCCACTCGTGCACGTAGACCCGCTGCACCGCGATGCAGGACTGGCCGGCCTGGTAGTTCGAGAACGTCGCGATCCGGTGCGCGGCGAAGGTCAGATCCTCCTCCGTGCTCCAGTCCTCGCAGATCACCACGGCCGCGTTGCCACCCAACTCCAGGGTGACGTGCTTCTCCGGTACCGACCGGCGGATAGCCGCGCCGACCGGGCCTGAGCCGGTGAACGACACCACCGGTAGCCGCGGGTCGGCGACGAGGCCGGCGGCCTGTTCGTTGGGGAGCGGCAGGATCGAGAACATGCCCTCCGGCAGGTCGGTCTCGGCCAGCAGCTCACCGAGGAGCAGCGCGGACAGCGGAGTGGCCGGGGCCGGTTTGACGACGATCGGCACACCGACCGCAATCGCCGGCGCGACCTTGTGCGCCACCAGGTTCAACGGAAAATTGAAGGGGGAGATCCCCAGCACGGGGCCCCGCGGTGCCCGCCGGACCAGAGCCAGCCGACCGGCGGCGGCCGGGTCGGTGTCCAGGCGCTGCAGCTCACCGGAGAAGCGCCGGGCCTCCTCGGCGGCCCACCGGAACGTCGCGAGCGCCCGCCGCACCTCGGCGCGCGCCCACTTCACCGGCTTGCCGTTCTCCGCGGTGATCAGTGCCGCCACCTCGTCGGCCCGCTCGGCGAGTCGCCGCGAGACGTGCTCCAGGGCCGCCGCGCGCCGGTAGGAGGGGAGGGCCGCGGCCGTTGGGGCCACCGCGGCTGCCGCCGCGACAGCGGCCTCGACCTGGTCGCCGGTGGCGAGGGTGGTACGCCCGACAACACGGCCGTCGTACGGATGGCGCACGGTCAGCTCCTGCTCACCGTGGGCGGGGCGGGAGGCGACATGGAAGGCTATGGACTCCACGTCGAGCAGCGTAGACGAGGCACCGCTTGGCGATCCCGGGTGAGCTGCGTCACGATGGGCGCCAGGAGGTCGCCCATGGCTGACCCGTGGCTCGCCCTGGAAATCGGCGTCGATCCGGCGGAACGGATCGCGCAGGTGGGTGCCGCCCACACGGCCTTTCTCACCGGGGCGACGCCGCAGCGGGTGCGAGAGGTGGTACGCCGGTCATGGGAACGGTCGATGCCACTCGACCCGGAGGGCACCCCACCCGTCGACCTTGTTGACGACATGCTGGATAGCTACCGGGCCGGACACCCGCTGGCCCCGGTGCTACCGATCTTCCGGGATCTGCTCGGTGGGATCGCCCAGGACGGCGCGCACCTGATGGCGGTCTGCGACGTCCACGGCCGGCTGCTCTGGGTGGAGGGACACCCGGGGGTGCTGCGCCGGGCCGAACAGATGAACTTCGTGCCCGGGGCCCGCTGGGACGAGACGCACGCGGGCACCAACGCACCCGGCACCGCTCTCGCCGTGGACCACAGCGTGCAGATCTTCGCCACCGAACACTTCAGCCGCCGCGTTCAGCGCTGGACCTGCGCCGCCGCGCCGATCCACGATCCGGCCACCGGTCGAATTCTCGGGGCGGTCGACATCACCGGCGGCGATCACCTCGCCACTCCGCAGAGCCTGGCGTTGGTCCGGGCCACCGCCTGGACCGCCGAGGCGTTCCTGGCCGGGATGACCGAGGTCGAGCCGGACGTGGTGCAGGTGGCCGCGCTCGGCCGGGACGAGGCCCAGCTACGGGTCGGCGGCCGCCGGGTTCGGCTGGGCCGGCGGCACAGCGAACTGCTCGTGTTGTTGGTGGACCACCCGGAGGGGCGCACCGGGGAGCAGCTCGCCCTCGATCTGTACGGCGAGGACCGGCTGCACCCCGTCACTCTCCGGGCCGAGTTGTCCCGGCTGCGCCGGGTACTCGGCCCGGAGCTGCTCGACTCCCGCCCGTACCGACTGCGCTGCCGAGTACGCGCCGACTTCCGTACCGTCACCGACCGGCTGGAACGGGGTGACCCGGCGGGTGGGATCGACGCGTACTCCGGGAGCCTGTTGCCCGGCTCGGACGCGCCGGGAGTGGCCCGGCTGCGCCGGCTGGTCGACGGACAACTCCGGGCGGCCGTGCTGGCGGCCGCAGACCCGGCGCTGCTCGTCTCCTGGACCGCGACTCCCGCCGGCGCCGACGATCTGACCGCCTGGGAGGCCCTGGCGCGGGCACTGCCACCGGGCGCCCCGCGCCGGCCGCTCGCCCTGGCGCGGGCCCGCCAGCTCGCCCGGGAGTACGACGTCACGCGTGCAACGTCGCTGCAACGTCGAGAAAATTAGGGTCGACGCCGTCCACTCCTCGTTGACGGCGGAGGTACCCATGACGCGTTACGACGCGCCCACCCACTGGCAGTCCCGCTACGACCATTTCATCGGTGGCGAGTACGTCAAGCCGCATGGCGGGCGGTACTTCGAGAACCCAACCCCGGTGACCGGGCAGCCCTTCTGCGAGGTGGCCCGGGGTACCGCCGAGGACGTGGAGCGGGCCATCGATGCCGCGCACGGCGCCGCCGGGGCCTGGGGGCGCACCCCGGCCGCCGACCGAGCCCTGGTCCTCAACCGGGTCGCCGACCGGATGCAGGAGCACCTGCAGGCCCTGGCGATCGCGGAGACCTGGGAGAACGGCAAGCCGATCCGAGAGACACTCGCCGCTGATATTCCGCTCGCGATCGACCACTTCCGCTACTTTGCCGGCGCGATCCGGGCCCAGGAGGGCTCCCTGGCCGAGATCGACGATGACACAGTCGCGTACCACTTCCATGAGCCGCTCGGTGTGGTCGGGCAGATCATCCCGTGGAACTTCCCGCTGCTCATGGCAACCTGGAAGCTCGCCCCGGCACTCGCCGCCGGCAACGCGGTGGTACTCAAGCCCGCCGAGCAGACGCCCGCGTCGATCCACTACCTGCTGTCCCTGGTGGCCGACCTGCTGCCGCCGGGTGTGGTCAACGTCGTCAACGGATTCGGGGTCGAGGCGGGCCGACCGCTGGCGTCCTCGCCCCGAGTGGCCAAGGTGGCGTTCACTGGCGAGACCACGACCGGGCGGCTGATCATGCAGTACGCCAGCGAGAACATCAAGCCGGTCACCCTGGAGCTGGGTGGCAAGAGCCCGAACATCTTCTTCGACGACGTCAGCGCCGCGCCGGACGACTTCCGCGACAAGGCGCTCGAGGGCTTCACCATGTTCGCCCTGAACCAGGGCGAGGTCTGCACCTGCCCGTCGCGGGCGCTGATCCAGCAGGGCCACTACGCCGACTTTCTGGCGGCGGCCGTCGAGCGGACCCGGGAGATCAGGCCGGGGCACCCGTTGGACAGCGCAACCATGGTCGGCGCGCAGGCGTCCAACGACCAGCTCGAAAAGATCCTCTCCTATCTGGACATCGGTCGACAGGAGGGTGCCCGGGTGTTGACCGGTGGCGCACGGGCGCAGCTGGGCGGCGAGCTCTCCGGTGGGTACTACGTCGAGCCAACGATTTTCGAGGGCAGCAACTCGATGCGAATCTTCCAGGAGGAGATCTTCGGCCCGGTGGTGTCGGTGACCTCCTTCGCTGACCTCGACGATGCGGTCAAGATCGCCAACGACACCTTGTACGGACTCGGTGCCGGCGTCTGGACTCGGGACATTAATACGGCGTACCGGGCAGGACGGGCTATCCAGGCAGGGCGGGTCTGGACAAACTGCTACCACGCGTACCCAGCGCACGCCGCATTCGGCGGGTACAAGCAGTCCGGAATCGGCCGGGAGAACCACAAAATGATGCTGGACCACTACCAGCAGACCAAGAACCTGCTGGTCAGCTACGCCCCGAAGAAGTTGGGCTTCTTCTGATGAGCGACCTGGTAACCGTGACCCCCGCAGCGGCCGAACTGATCCGGTCGCTGCGGGAGCAGCACGGTCCGTTGATGTTCCACCAGTCCGGTGGCTGCTGTGATGGCAGCGCACCGATGTGCTACCCCGCCGGCGAGTTCCGCACCGGCTCGTCGGACACCCGGCTGGCCGCGCTGACCGTGGACGGAGTGCCAGAGCCAGTCGAATTCTGGATCTCGCGCGCCCAGTGGGACCTCTGGCAGCACACGAAGCTCACGATCGACGTGGTTCCCGGCCGGGGCAGCGGATTCTCCCTGGAGGCCCCGGAGGGGCTGCGCTTCCTTCTTCGCTCCACCCTCGCCCGCCGCGACCACGAATGAGGACACGACCACACAGCAGGGCATCGACTCCCGCGAACCCAGCTCGGGACGCAGCTCAGGGGCACCAGCTCAAGTATCCCCCACATCCCCAAGATCATCCTATTACCCATTTCGGCCGCACCTTGGCTGTGCCCCTCGACCGGTCGGGGCGGACGACTGGTCGGCCGCTCCCAGGACCGGGTGATGGTCGGTGCGCCCAGGGACGAACCGGCCATGCGGGCGGAGGACTCACCGTTGGTCCGCTCGAACGGCAGGCCGAATCCTTGCGTCAGTCCAGACCTCGGACTTACTCGTCCAGTTGGGCAGCGGGGATCCAACGGAGGCGACCATCCGGGTGCGGCGGCTGGCCGTGAGCAGCGCAGCCCTAGCGGCTGACCTCGTCCAGACGGCGTCGAAGGAACCCGCGTTCGGCTGCGTTGTCGGTCAGCTCCAGCGCCTGCCGGTACTGTGCCGCCGCCTCGGTGTGCCGGCCCAGCCGCCGCAGCAGGTCGGCCCGAGTCGCCGGCAGGTACCGGTAACCGGCGAGCCGGCCGTCGGCGTCCAGCGCCTCGATGGTTGCCAGGGCGGCGGTCGGTCCGTCCGCCATGGACACAGCGACCGCCCGGTTCAGGGCCACCACCGGTGACGTCCAGACCGTCAGCAGCACGTCGTACAGGCCGACGATCTGGCGCCAGTCGGTGTCTTCGTAGGTGGGTGCCTCGGCGTGCAGCGCCGCGATGGCCGCCTGCAGCGCGAAACGGCCGGCCCCGCCGCGCAGCGCGCCCGGGACCAGCGCCGCGCCCTCGGCGATCACGGCCCGGTCCCACCGGCCGCGGTCTTGCTCGGCGAGGAGAAGCAGCCGCCCGTCGGTAGCCGTTCGGGTCGCCCGGCGGGCGTCGGTGAGCAGCAGCAGGGCCAGCAGCCCGCGTACCTCCCGCTCATCGGGCATGAGCGTCCGCAGCATCCGGGCCAGGTCGAACACCTTCTCCACCAGGTCCACCCGCACCAGCCGGTCGCCGGCCGGGGCGGTGTGCCCGATGGTGTAGAGCAGGTGCACCACGGTCAGTACCGCGTCCAGCCGGTCCGGCAGCTCCTCGGGAGCCGGCGCGCGGTAGGGGATCCGGGCCGCGGCGATCTTCTTCTTGGCCCGGGTGACCCGGGCCGCCATCGTCGCCTCGGAGATCAAAAACACATGAGCAATCTCGGCTGTGGTGAGCCCGCAGACCAGCCGGAGCGTGAGCGCGACCTGCGCCTCCCGGGCGAGGGCCGGGTGGCAGCAGGTGAAGAGCAGACGCAGCCGGTCGTCGGTGATGTCCTCCACCGTGTACTCCTCGGGTTCGACCAGCAGCGGCAGCTTGGCGCGCAGGGTGCGCTCACGGCGGCGGCCGTCGAGGGCCCGCCGCCGTGCGGTCGTCGTCAGCCAAGCGCCGGGGTTGTCCGGGACGCCGGCGTGCAGCCAGGCGTCGAGCGCGATCACGTACGCGTCCTGCACGCACTCCTCGGCGAGGTCGAGGTCGCCGGTGACGCGCACCGTCGCGGCGAGCACGAAAGCCCACTCACGACGGTGCGTGTCGGCGACAGCTCGCGCGATAGCCGTCTTGTTCAGCCGTCTACCTCCATGATCGGTCGGAGTTCCACGCCGCCGGTGCCGGCGGGGCAGAGCTTGGCCAACGCGATGGCATGGTCGAGGTCACGGGCCTCGACCACGTAGTAGGCGCCGAGGGCCTCTTTTGTCTCGACGAACGGGCCGTCGGTGACCATGTCGCCACGGACCGTCGTGGCGGTGCTGGTCGGCTGGAGCGCCTCCCCACCGAGGATCTTGCCCCCCTGTTCAGGCACCTGCTGGGTGAACCGCTCGTGCTCGACCATCGCGGCCTGCCACTGCTCCTCGCTGGCGTTCTCCCACACCTGCTCGGGCTCGTAGATCAAGATTAGGTACTTGGCCATGAACTCCTCCTCCAGTTGCCGATTCTGGTCCGACAACCTTCCGACGAACGGCAGGACGCGGATTTCGACAGCGGCCCGGATCCTCTTCCGGACCATTTCTTACATCCCTCAGCTGGCGAGGGCGCGGTTCGGCGAAGTACTGGACACCCCCGGTCAAGCCGTGTGCCGTGGCGGTGGTCGCTCACGCCGGACAAACCCTATCCGCGGTGTCGCTGGCCGCGCTGCCACAGCTCGGCCAGCCCGGCGATGGTACCGGCGGCCGCCGCCGCACCGGTGGCCCGACCGATCCTCGCCATCGCTGGCTGCTGGTGCTCCAGTCCCCGAACTAGACGAGTAAGTCCTGACAACCCTGGGTGGTGGAGATAGACGAAGGGTGTTGAGGGTTTGTGACGACCGACTCAACACCCTCCTGACGGCACTTTACGTGAAGATCGATGACTGGCTCGGGGCGGCGTAGGCCCGGACGGCCACCCAGGCTCGCTGCTCAAGCAAGCGATCCGCGTGGTCGCGGCGGACACCGACCTGGGACCGACGCCACCTGGATGGTCGACTCGACGCCGGTCGAATGCGGCCGGTCCCGCTCGACAGTGAAACGCTCGGACCTGGCCGGGTGGGCAGGCTTCCCCCCGTCGAACCACCATCGCCTGGACCCGCCGGTACAAGGGTTTCCGTTGCCGCAATGACTCTCGGCGACGAAATGCGTCAGCGACTTCGAGCCCCTGGTGCCCGGCGGCATCAAGGTACCCAACACCAACTTCTACCGAGCGCCCGAGCACGGCGCCGACCCCGAGGCGTTCGGCCGTTGGGCCGCCGAGGAGATCCGCCGAGCCATCGAGCGAGAAGGCCCGGAGACCGTCGCCGCGGTCTTCCTGGAGCCCGTGCAGAACTCCGGCGGCTGCATTCCACCCCCACCCGGCTACTTCACCCGCGTCCGCGCAATCTGCGACGAGTTCGACGTCCTGCCCGTCTCCGACGAGGTGATCTGCTCGTGGGGCCGGCTCGGCGAGTACTTCGGCGCGGTCCGCTACGGCTACCAGCCCGACATCATCACCACGGCCAAGGGCATCACCTCCGGGTACGCCCCGCTCGGGGCGATGATCGCTGATGACCGGCTGATGGAGCCGTTCCTCACCGAGACCGGCGTCTTCGCCCACGGGGTGACCTTCGGCGGGCACCCGGTCTCCTGCGCGGTTGCGCTCGCCAACCTGGAGGTCCTTGCCCGCGATGACCTGATCGGCCACGTACGCGCCAACGAGGCGACGTTCCGGGCCACCCTGGAACGGCCACACGAGTTGCCGATCGTCGGCGACGTTCGGGGCGACGGGTACTTCTACGGCATCGAACTGGTCAGGGACAAGGCGACCAAGGAGACCTTCGACGAGGCGGACTCCGAGCGGCTGCTGCGCGACTTCCTCTCCCCCGCGCTCTTCCGCTCCGGCCTCTACTGCCGAGCCGACGACCGGGGTGACCCGGTGGTGCAGCTCGCACCACCGTTGACTGCCGGGCCAGAGCAGTTCGACGAGATGGAACAGATCCTGCGAGCTGTCCTCACCGAGGCCTGGTCCCGGTTGTAACCGTGCGGGGCGAACGCGGCGGCGGTCAGTGACTGGGCGGAATCACGCGGAGGTGGCCGCGACGCCCGGTGGACGACGTCGAGGACGCCGAGCCGGGGCTGTCCTCCGGGGGGCGAGGGGCCACCGGGCGGGCTGCCTCGCGGACCGCCTCGGCGAGAGCGACCAGGTCGTCCGTCGTGGGCGGCGGCGGCTCGAACTCCCCCTCGTGCCGGACGACATCCCAACCCCGTGGCGCGGTCAGACTGCGCGCGTGCGGCTCACAGAGGTCGTACGTGTGCGGCTCGGCAAAAGCCGCCAACGGCCCCACCACGGCGGTGGACTCGTTGTAGACATAGGTCAATGTGGCGACTGCTTGCCGGGGGCAGCCGTTTCGGGTGCAGCGCCGTGATGACCTCACCGCGGCAGGGTATCTCCATTACCGGGTCCGGCGCACCGGTTCGCGACCCGACACGCCCGTCTTGGTGATCACATTTCAGCCGTTCGGATCCGGCGCGCCAGCGCGCCCCGGCTGCCGCGGGACAGCACCGGTCGGGGACTACCCTGGGCTCATGGGAAGCCCGGAACACCGCCGCCCCGGCACCAGCCGGCGCACGCGCCGCGACCGTCATGGACGTGGGCTGCGCGGCCGCCTGGTGCCCGCGACGGTGCCGCTGGCGCGAACGAAGGCCGAGGTCTTTGACGGACTGGTGCTGGACACGGTGGAGACACTCGAGCGGCGGTTCGCCAAGGAGTTGGCCGGCGTCGAGTTCGCGGTGGAGGACGTGCCGCCGGAGCTGAATGTCTACGACTCTGACGTACTCGAGGACGGCGCAGTACCTCTCGCCCGCCTGCTGGCGGGGCGACCGGGCCGGCAGGAGATGCCGCCCCGGATCGTTCTCTACCGCCGGCCGCTCGAGTTTCGGGCGATGGACCGTGAGGACCTGGCCGACCTCGTTCACGACGTGATCATCGAACAGGTGGCGAACCTGCTCGGAGCGGACCCGGACGAGTTGGCCTGAGCCCGGCCACGGCGGCTGGACGGAGCCGGGCCACGGCAGCGGTCCGGGGCAGCCCCCACCACCCCGGATCCAACCTGATGTCAGGCGGCACGCCGCTTGAGCCTGCGGCGTTCCCGCTCGGAGAGACCGCCCCAGATGCCGAACCGCTCGTCGTGACCGAGCGCGTATTCGAGGCACTCGGTCTTGACCTCGCAGCGCGAGCAGATCCGCTTCGCCTCACGGGTTGAGCCGCCCTTCTCGGGGAAGAACGCCTCCGGGTCGGTCTGCGAGCAGAGCGCCCGCTCCTGCCACTCCGGCGCGTTTCCGAGCAGGTCGGCAGCCTCGAGCTGGCCGTCCATTCAATGCCTCCTTGTCGCGCACCGGCGTCATCGCCGCTGCAACCCCCCACGCGAAAGGCGTGTTGTCCGTCCGGTACCGATATGTAGCGTTTCGCGAACAACCCCAGTCAAATTACACGCGTGTCATACGTGCGCCGTCAAGCCAAACTTGATATTGGGGTTGCCCTCCAAACCTCACCCGGTCCGGCCTATCGGCCTCCCGGCCTCGCAACCTGCCCTACCGATTCAGACCCCCGCCGGGTAACGCCCGCCCCGGCGAGTTGCCAGAGTTTTCTCCGTGGCGTGGCACCGAACACCCCGTCCAGCCAACCCGCCGAACCGGCTGGTGATCTTGGCGGTGCACAGGCTATCCCGCCGCCGCCACGCCCATTGCCCAGGGTGACCAAGGGGCGCAACCCCGTGTCCACATAGTGGACATTCCGCCCGACAGGCATTTAGCACGACAGTCAGCAAGGCCGCTGATGCGTCGTCCAGACAAGAGGATTCAGCGGTTAGTCCACTATGGACTGAGATTATGCCCGCCCAGCGGCGGATCTCACCAGTCGGTACAGCGACCGACCGAGGGTCCCGGTTGGCCGCTGCCCGTGGGCTTCCCAGCTGCCGCGGACCAGCCCAGGCCACCGGGACGACGCGCCCTTGGGGCACTGCACCCACGGCCAGTGGACCAGCCCGAGGCCGGCGACGAGTTGGGCCCGGCGCTACCCGGGCCGGCGGCGGAGCAGGTCCAGGGCTACCCCGCCTGGTGGCCGTACGCGGTTGTTCGCTTGCTCGCTGGTCGCCCGGCCGCTGCCGCGATCGCGATCAACTGGTCCTCGGTCCGAGCCGACCCGTTGCCCGAGCCCGCCATCCGGGAGATCGTCTCCTCCATCAGGGTGCCGCCCAGATCGTTGCAGCCGCCGCGGAGCAGTTCGGCGCTCCCCTCGTCACCCAACTTCACCCACGAGCACTGGATGTTGTGGATCCGACCGTGCAGCAGCAGCCGGGACATCGCGTGCACCACCCGATTCTCCCGCCAGGTAGGCCCCGGACGGGCGATCCCCGCCAGGTAGATCGGGGCGTTGGTGTGCACGAACGGCAGCGCGACAAATTCGGTGAAGCCGCCGGTACGGTCCTGCGTGTCGGCCAACACGCGGAAGTGCGTAAGCCACTGCGCGGGATGGTCAACATGCCCGTACATCATCGTGGAGCTGGACCGAATCCCCAACTCGTGCGCGGTGGTGACCACCTCGACCCAGGCGGCCGTCGGTAGCTTGCCCTTGGTGAGGACCCAGCGCACCTCGTCGTCGAGGATCTCGGCGGCGGTGCCGGGGATGGTGTCCAGCCCGGCCTCCCGCAGCTCGGTCAGCCACTCCCGGATGGAGACGCCCGCCTTACCGGCCGCGGTAACGACCTCCATCGGGGAGAACGCATGCACGTGTAGCCCCGGCACCCGGGTCTTGATCGCCCGCACCAGGTCGGCGTAGGCCGTCACCGGCAGCCTCGGGTCGATACCCCCCTGCAGGCACACCTCGCTCGCCCCGGCCCGCCACGCCTGCTCGGCCCGGTCCGCGATCTGGTCCACCGAGAGCCGGTACGCGTCGGCGTCCCGCTCGCGCTGCGCGAAGGCGCAGAAGCGGCAGCCCACATAGCAGATATTGGTGAAGTTGATGTTGCGGTTGACCACGTAGGTGACCTCGTCACCGACCGCGTCGCGGCGCACATCGTCGGCGATCCGACACAGCTCCTCCAAAGCCGGGCCGTCCGCCGCGAAGAGCGCCAGCGCCGCAGCGGTCTGTCCGGGCTCCAGCAGCGACGCCGGATCGTCGGCGGCGAGGCGCAGACCGGCCCGCAGGTCGTGGTCGCCGACCCCGGCGGTCGCTCCGGCGCCCACCCGACCGGCCACCATCGACCAGTCGCCGTAGACCTGGTCGAAGTCGCCCCGCCGGTCGCTGGTTCGGCCGGTGGTGTCGATGGTGGTGTGCAGGTCGGTCCGCCCGCCGTAGGCCTCGTCCGGCTCCTGCCACGGCCGCCCCGTCGGCTGGGCGGTGGGGACCGCCAGCCCGGTCGCCGGGTCCGCCAGGGCCGCAACGTGTGGCAGCAGGCGCGGGTCGAGCCAGGGGTCGCCGGCCTGGACGTACTCCGGGTAGATGGTCAACCGCTCCCGCAGCGCGAACCCGGCCTGCTCGGTACGGCGAGAGAGCTCGTCGAGCTGCGGCCAGGGCCGCTCCGGGTTGACGTGGTCCGGGGTCAACGGCGAGACGCCGCCCCAGTCGTCGATGCCGGCGCGCAGCAGCAGGTCGTACTCGCCCGCGATGAGGTTCGGTGGCGCCTGGAGGCGAGCCTGGGGCCCAAGCAGTACCCGGGCCACCGCCACGGTGGCGGCAAGATCGTGCAGCTCCGCATCGGGCATCCCGCGCATCGCCGTGTCCGGCTTGGCCCGAAAGTTCTGCACGATCACCTCCTGGAGGTGGCCGTACTCCCGATGTGACCGGCGGATCGCGAAGAACGCGTCGACCCGCTCGGCCAGGGTCTCCCCGATCCCGATGAGCACACCGGTGGTGAAGGGCACATTCACCCGACCCGCGTCCTCGAGCACCCGCAGCCGAACGGCCGGCTCCTTGTCCGGCGAGCCGTAGTGCGGGCCTTTCGGGGATGACCACAGCCGGGTGGCGGTGGTCTCCAACATCATGCCCATGCTCGGCGCGACCGGCTTGAGCCGCTGCAGTTCAGACCAGCTGAGCACCCCGGGGTTGAGGTGTGGCAGCAGGCCCGTCTCCTCCAACACGGCCACCGCACAGGAGCGCAGGTAGTCAAGGGTCGAGTCGTACCCGCGCTCGTCCAACCACTGGCGCGCCGCCGGCCAGCGCTCCTCCGGCCGGTCGCCGAGGGTGAACAACGCCTCCTTGCAGCCGAGCTCCGCGCCCTGCCGGGCGATCGCCAGCACCTCGTCGCGGTCGAGGAACGCCGCCGGCAGCCGGTGCGGCACCGTGGCGAAGGTGCAGTAGTGACACCGATCCCGGCAGAGGCGGGTGAGCGGGATGAAAACCTTCTTCGAGTACGTCACCACACCCGGCCGCCCGGCCGCGCGCAGGCCCGCGTCCCGGATCGCCCCAGCGACCCGGAACAACTCGTCCAGCGCGGCACCTCGAGCGCTCAGCAGCGCCGTCGCCTCGTCGCTGTCCAGCGCCCGCCCGGACGCCGCTCGACGCAACGCCCGCCGCACACTCGCCTCGGTGGGGACCGGCTCCGTGCGATCAACCATCCGCTCAGCGTAGGCGCTCCACCCGCCTCCTCGCCCTGCCGGTTTGATCACTCCGTCGGCCGGACCCCCGCGGGGGCCGGTACCGACGTGGTCAGTCGGGGCTGTCGGACGGATTAATGCGCCGGGTGCGGTCCTCGTCGTGGGACGGCGCCGGGGGCTCAACCGACTGGCGGGGAATGGCCTGGGTCGGTTCCACCGACGGCGGCTGCCCGAACGGCGGGGCCGGTGGGGCTGGCGGGGACGTCCCGGCGGGCGGCGCAACAGACTGGCCGTAGACAACACCAGACTCGGGCGGAGCGGGCTGGGGCGGAGCGGGCCAACCAGCCCCCTGGCTCGGGTCGGGCCAGCCAGCACCCTGGCCGGGGCCAGGCCAGCCAGCACCCTGGTTGGGGCCGGGCCAGCCGCCGGGCCAACCGGGCTGGGCACCAGGCTGTCCACCGGGGGGCGGAGCCGGCCAGCCAGACTGGGGAGCGCCGTAGACCCCGGGCTGGGGCTTGGGCTTGGGCACGTAGTAGAGCCGGCGCCAGATCCGATACACCGGGAACCCGGCCAGCAGCAGCAGCCCCAGCCCGGCCAGCTGGCTCAGGAACCCAAGGAAGGCGTCAAGCAACTCAGCTGAGACCAGCCGGTCAACGGACCAGATCAGGAAGGTCAATGCACCGAAGACGGCGCTGAAGGCGTACTGGCCCAACGCCACCTGGGTGATCAGCTTTGCCCGGGGAAGCACCGGGTGCAGGTGTGTGGCGAGCAGGACCGCCAGCAACGGCAGGACGACCGCCTCGACGCCGGTGAACGCGGCAGCCGCACTGCCGGCACGCCCGGCCGCCGAGGTGGCCGAGGTCATGAGCCGGAGCAGGCCGACAAAGAGGAGGAGGGCATTCGCGCCGAGGAGCACAAACACCGCTGGTTCACGCAACGGCCGGGTCAGTTGACGCGCCGGCGTCGGTTCGGTGGACGCCGGTTCGACAGGGCTGGTCACGGTATCCCCCTTCGAACGGAATCGGACAACTGCCGACGTGAGCCTAGTCTCCCGGGTGGCCCGGAGCCCGGAGGCGGCGGGTAGGCGAGGATGGACGGCATGCGCATCGTGGTTCTGACCGGAGGAATCGGCGGCGCCCGGTTCCTGCTCGGGGTGCGGGCCTACGCCCGGACGATCGGCGCCGAGGTGACCGCCGTGGTCAACGTGGGCGACGACCTGTATCTACACGGCCTGAAGGTCTGCCCGGACCTGGACAGCGTCATGTACACGCTGGGTGGGGGCGCCGACCCGGAACGTGGTTGGGGGCGCGTTGCGGAGAGTTGGACGGTGCGGGAGGAGTTGGCCGCCTACGGGGCAGAGCCGACCTGGTTTGGGCTGGGCGACCGAGATCTCGCCACCCATTTGGTCCGCACCACCAAGATCACCGCCGGCTACCCACTGCACCAGGTCACCGCTGCGCTGGCCACCCGCTGGGAGCCCGGCGTACGCCTGCTGCCGGCCACCGACGACCGCCTGGAGACCCACGCGGTGGTTGACCTCGACGGCGGCCAGCGGGCAATCCACTTCCAGGAGTGGTGGGTACGGCACCGGGCCGAGCTTCCCACGCACCGGTTCGTCTTCGTCGGCGCGGAGGACGCGAAGCCGGCGCCGGGAGTGACCGAGGCGATCGCTGCGGCGGACCTGGTGCTGATCGCACCGAGCAACCCGGTGGTGAGCATCGCCCCGATCCTGGCCGTGCCTGGGGTGCGGGACGCGGTCGCGGCGGGTCCGGCCCCGGTGGTCGGCGTGTCCCCGATCATCGGCGCCGCCCCGATCCGCGGAATGGCCGACCGGTGCCTGGCCGTGCTCGGCATCGAGTGCAGCGCCGCCGGAGTGGGCGGCCTCTATGGTGGACGGACCAGCGGCGGCCTGCTCGACGGCTGGCTGGTGGCCGAGGAGGACGCGGCGACGGTGGTGCCGGGGGTGACGGTCCACGCGGCGCCGTTGCGGATGACGGACGAAGCAGCGACCACGGCGATGGTCCAGGCCGCGGTGGGGTTGATGTGAACCTGGAGATCATGCCGGTGCGCGGCATCGGCCACGTGTCCGAAGGCGACGACCTGGCCGCCATGATCGTCACCGCGGCGCCGTGGCTGCGCGACGGCGACATCCTGGTGGTAACGAGCAAGGTCGTCTCGAAGGCGGAGGGACGACTGGTGGATGTCCCGGCCGATGGGCCGGAGCGGCTCGAGGCGCGGGCAGAGGTACTGGCGGCGGAGACCGCGCGGGTGGTCGCCGCCCGCGGCGCGACCCGGATCGTCCAAACCCACCACGGCTTTGTGATGGCCGCCGCGGGTATCGACGCCTCCAACATCGACAAGACCCGGCTGGTGCTGCTCCCGGTTGATCCGGACGCCTCCGCCCGGGCGCTACGCGCCACCCTACGACAGCGGTACGGCCTCGATGTGCCGGTCATCATCAGTGACACCATGGGCCGCCCGTGGCGCAACGGGCTCACCGATGTCGCACTCGGCGTCGCCGGCATCGACGCTGTTCACGACCACCGGGGTGAGGTCGACCCGTACGGCAACGAGCTGGAACTCACCCAGATGGCGGTGGTTGACGAACTGGCCGGCGCTGGCGAACTGGTCAAGGGCAAGTGTGACCAGGTGCCGGTCGCCGTCGTACGCGGTTACCCGGCCACCCCGCGGGCCGACGACGGACTCGGGGCCAGGGCCCTGGTCCGGGACTCGTCGTTGGACCTGTTCTCGCTCGGCACCGCCGAGGCGCGGGCCGCCGGGCTGGCCGAGGCCGCCACCCTGCGCAACGGCACCGGCGCGACGCCGCCCGACCCGGCCGCGATCGACCGGGCGGTCGCCGTCGTTGGTGCGACGGTAGCCCCCGGCACGACCTTCACCCATGTCACCGACCCGGCAACCCACGACCAGCTGGCCGGCACGGTACCGGGCTGGCCGGCCACAGCGAACACCCTGCTACTCGCCGCCCCGCCGACCCCGGTGGACCCGTTCGGGCTGGTCCGGTTCGGCGCGGACGTACACCGCCTACGCGCCGCCCTGGCCGCCGAGGGCCTGCCGTCGACCCTGCTGCCGCCCCCGCCCGGCACCTCCGCCACAGCGGCCCTGGCGCTCTAGGTCGGTGGCACCGGGTCACGGGGCAGCCGCCCCGCGGCCCGGTCGGGGTCAGCCCACCCAGAGCGCGACCCGGTGGTCCTCGTCGGTGACGTAGAACCGGCTCCCGTCGAGCTCTGCCAGCCCTTCGACGTGGTGGAACGGCGCGAGGTCGGCGACCAACTCGCCGGTGATCCGGTGCCCCTGGCCCGGAAGTCGGAAGCGGACGTGCCGGGAGGTCACCTCCCCACCCGCCGGGTGGTCGGCCAGCAACACCGAGCCCTTCCCGAGCGCGTCGATCGAACCGATCACCGCCGCGTAGCCGCCGTCCGCGGTGGGCGCCATCGCCCGGAAGCCGGCCAGCGCGTCGGGCGGGGTCACCCCGGTCAGCACGTACGCGCCCCGCGCCTCCGGCCAGGTCGGACTGGGCTCGAACATCTGGGGCACGCCGGCCAACTCGACCAGGACCGGGTCCCCCTCGGCGGTGACCGGGAACCGCAGCCCGAGCAGCGCCGTGCCGGCCGGGGTGAAGGCGACCGCCTCCACGTTCAGCGGCAGGTCGTCGGCGGCCAGCCGCTCGACCCAGCCCTTGGACCGGGCGGTCCCCCGCGCCACGGTGGCGCCGATGAACTGGGAGCGGACCTGGTCTCCCGGCGGCAGCGGCGTGAACGGGGCCTTGAGCAGGGCGTCGTTCACCGCCCGGTGGAGCCGGAACCGGTTGCGTACCACCTGCACCGGCAGCGGGCCGTGGGCCGCGTCCTGCTCGCGGAACCGGGCGACGAACGCCCGCCGCGGACGCAGCGGGCCGGCCTTCGATCCGAAGTGCGACCCGAAGACATACACCCAGCCGTCGTGGTGGGCCAACGCCTCGCCATCCTCGGTACGGCCGTTCTCGGCTCCGGCGTCGGCGGTCACGTGCTGGGCCGTCCAGGTGCCGTCGGCCCGCTCCAGGAGCAGCGCGAGGCACTGCTCGACCGGGCCCTCGTCCAGCACCGTCCAGAAACCACGCCGGGCACGGTGGGCGCGCAGCAGCGCCGGCGAACGCACCGGGAGCAGGTCACTGGCCTCGTTGTCGCCCACCACGAATTCCAGGAGTCGCAGAGTCACCAGCCAAGCGTACGAACCCCGCACACGTAGGGTTGCGGGCGCACCCGAACGCCGAGGAGGGCCCTTGTCAACGCCCGAGCTCCACGTCGACTCGCCACCCAATCCCGCCCTGCACGCCGACGCTCGCACCGTGCTGCGCGACTGGACGCCCACCTCGGTGGCCGCCGCCGAGGCCCGGGACCGAACGCTGGACCTGCTCGCCGCCGGACCGGAAGCGATGAGCCGGACGCACCGGGCCGGCCACGTCACCGCCAGCGCGCTGGTGCTCGACGCCTTCGGTTCCCGGGTGCTGCTCTGCCTACACGGCAAGTTCCGCAAGTGGGTGCAGCTCGGCGGGCACTGTGAGCCCACCGATTCGACGCTGGCCGCGGCGGCGCTGCGGGAGGCGACCGAGGAGTCCGGCGTGATCGGCCTGCGGATCGATCCGGTGCCGATCGACGTGGACATTCATTCCGTCACCTGCCAGGGCGGCTCGTTTCACCACGACGTACGCTTCGCCGTCCTCGCCCCGCCCGGCGCGCGGACCCAGGTCAGCGAGGAGTCCGAGGAGTTGGGCTGGTTTCCACCAAACCAGCTTCCGACTCCGTTGGCCGGCGGGACCGCCCAGCTGATCACGCCGGCCCTGGCAGCGCTCAGACGAGCCCCATTTCACCCCGCTCCTTGAGCTCGTCGACGAGTTGCTTCACGTCCTGGGCGCGGTCCCGCGGGCAGATCAGCAACGCGTCCGGGGTGTCGACCACGATCAGGTCCCGCACTCCGACCGTCGCGACGAGCCGGCCCGAGTGCGGGACAACCACCAGGTTCGTGCTGTCCCGCAACAGGACACTTGGCTTTGCCTCCCCGCCCAGGACCGTGTTGCCGGCCGGGTCCGCCGGCAGGACTTCGCCGAGGGTATGGAAGTCACCGACGTCGTTCCAGCCAAAGGCACCGGGGACCGTCGCCACCCGGCCCGCGGTCGCCGCCCCCTCCATCACCGCGTAGTCGACCGAGATCTTCGGCAGCGTCGGCCACACCGTGCCGAGCACCTCGTCCTGTTCCTCGGCGCCCCAGGCGGCCGCGATCTCGCGCACGCCCGCGTGCAGCGCCGGCTGCTGCCGGGCCAGCTCGGCGAGGAAGACATCCACCCGCCACACGAACATGCTGGCGTTCCAGAGGTGGCGACCAGACCGGAGGTACGCCTCCGCCACGTCGGCGTCCGGCTTCTCCTTGAACTCGACCACCGGCCGCAGCGATCCGTCCCCGCTCGGCTCGCCGGTCTCCAGGTAGCCGTAGCCGGTCTCCGCCCAGGCCGGGGTGATCCCCACCGTCATCAGCAGCCCCTGCTCGGCTCCCCGGGCGGCCTGGCGCACAGTATCCCGCCACCCGGCCGGGTCAGCGATCAGGTGGTCCGCCGCGAACGAGCCCATCACCGCGGTCGGCTCCTGCCGGGCGATCACGGCGGCAGCCAGTGCAATCGCCGCGCACGAGTCCCGCGGTGACGGCTCGACCAGGATGTTCTGCTCCGGCAAGCCGGTCAGCTGGCGGGCTACCGCGGTGGCGTGTGCCGTGCCCGTGACCACGAAGGTGTGTTCCGGCGTCGCCAGCGTCCCGAGCCGCTCCACGGTCGCCTGCAACAGCGACGCGGCGGACCCGGTGAGCGGGTGAAGAAACTTTGGATGCCCGGCGCGGGACAACGGCCACAGCCTGGTGCCGCTGCCACCCGCCGGGATGACGGCGTAGATCACCCGCCCATTCTCCCCGAGTCGATCGACTGAGGCCGCAGGGTCAGCCGAACCGGCGCCCGGTTCACGACCGGGCCCGTGACCAGGCGGCGAGGTGCACCTCGGCGCTGGACTGCCAGGTGAACTCCTTGGCCCGGTCGAAACCGGCCTGGGCCAGCGCCAGCCGGCGGTGCTCGTCGTCGAGCAACGCGACGAGGTCGGTGGCGATCTGATCCGACGCCTCGCTGGTGTACGCGACCGCCTCGCCGCCCACCTCGGGCAGGGAGAGCCGGGGCGTCGTCAGCACCGGGGCAGCACAGGCCATCGCCTCCAGAATCGGCAGGCCGAACCCCTCGCCGTACGACGGGTAGGCGGAGACCAACGCCCCACCGAGGAAGCCCGGCAGGTCGGCATAGCGCAGGTAGCCGGGGCGAAGCAGGCGCAGGTGCGACGGCACCTCGGCGACCGCACGATCGATCTCGTCGTCGTGCCCCTGCCCCCCGGCGATCACCAGGGCGGGCGGCTGGTGCCGGTCCGCCACGGCCCGCGCCCAGCCCCGAATCAGGTTGGGAACGTTCTTGCGGGGCTCCTTGGCGCCGAGGAACGCGATGTAGCTCTGGCTGCCGAGCCCCAGCCGGGCCCGAACCCGGGCCTTCTCCTCGGCGCTCGGGGCATGGAACGCGGCATGATCAACCCCGTGGTACGCCACATCGATTCGGGTCGGATCGGCGTCCAAGAGCCGGATCAGCTCGTCCCGGGTGGCTTTACTGGGCACGATCACCCGGTCGGCGCGGCGCAGCGACGTCCGGATCGCGCTGCGGAAGAAGGTGCGACGTGACTTGTCGTAGTGCTCCGGCTCGGTGAAGAAGGTGGCGTCGTGCACCGTCACGGTGACCGGACAACCGGCCCGCAGCGGGCAGGTGTAGAAGGGCGAATGCAGCACCTGGGCGCCGACCTGCTGGGCGAGCAGCGGCAGGCCGGTCTGCTCCCAGGCGAGCCGCGCGGGCCGATGCGCCACCGCGGCCGGGGCGGGGATGATCTCTGCCCCGGGCAGCATCCGGGTATAGCGCTCAAGATCCGTCCGAAGGCTCACCACGACCAGGTCAACGCTGGTGCCGCAGACCTTCCCGAGCGCGCCGAGCAGGCCGTCAACGTATCTACCGACGCCGCCACGATCGGCGGGAACACTCGTGGCGTCAATGAGCACACGGGGCGGGCTGCCGGCGGTCAAGGGGCGACTCCTTGCACTCGGGGGTGTGGGGTACAACACTTTCGCCGTAAGCCTACGCCGCACCCCCACCCAGGCGGTGACTGCGACCCGGCGCCGGGGCAAGTCGTCGTCGCCCGGCTCCAGACGGCGGGCGCGTATCGTTCGCGCTGATGGCCGACAACCTTGCCCGGGTCCTCGCCGACGCGATCGCACCCGACCCGACCCGACCGCTGCTCACCTGGTACGACGACGCCACCGGCGAACGCACCGAACTCTCCGGCGCAACCTGCGCGAACTGGGTGGCCAAGACCGCCAACCTGCTGGTTGACGGGGTGGGGCTCGCACCCGGCGACACCGCCGGGGTGCTCCTTCCCCCGCACTGGCAGACCGCCGCCGTGCTGCTCGGATGCTGGTCGGCCGGCCTCACGGTGGCGGACCCGCCGGACGATGTGGACGTCCTCTTCGTCGGCACCGGCCGGCTGGCCGAGGCGGACCGCTTCGGCGCCGGGGACCGCTACCTACTCGCGCTGGATCCGTTCGCCCGGCCACTGCGGGAGGTGCCGTCGGGGTACGCCGACTTCGCCTCCGAGATACGGACGCACGGCGACCACTTCGGGGCACCCGCGTCCGGTGGGCCGGCCCAGGCGGACCTGGCTGCCCGGGCGGCGGCGCGCGCCGCGGAGCTCGGGCTCACCCCCGGCACGCGGGTCCTGATCGACGTTGACCGCTACCCGGACCCGGTCGACTGGCTCCTGGCCCCGCTGACCGCGAACGCCTCCACGGTCCTGGTCGCGCACGCCGACGCCAGTCGTCTCGGCGCCCGCGCCGTCGCCGAGCGGACCACCCTCACCCTGCCCTGATCCCGTGGTCGGTGGCCGTCACCGGGCTCGCCCGCCAGCGGTGTCGTCGTGGGTGGCTCGACGCTGGGCCAGACCGGCGAAGGCGGTCAGCGACTCCGGGTTGGCCAGCGCACCCCGGGCTGCCGCCGAGTCGACCGGGGTACCGGTCAGGATCTTCTTGACCGGTACCTCCAGCTTCTTCGCCGACAGGGTCCGCGGCACGGCTCCGACCGGGTGGATCTCGTCGGGCACGTGCCGGGGCGACAGGGCGGTACGCAGTTCCCGGCAGATCCTCGTCCGCAGCGCGTCATCCCACTCCACTCCCCCGGCGAGCACCACGAACAGGAGCAGCTCACCAGCACCGCCCTCGGCGTCCTCCAAGTGCACGACGAGGGAGTCAACGACCTCGTCCAGCCCTTCCACGACCGAGTAGAACTCGGCGGTGCCGAGGCGAACCCCACCCCGGTTCAGCGTCGCATCGGAGCGGCCGGTGATGACGCAGCCGCCCCGCTGGTTGATCGTGATCCAGTCGCCGTGTCGCCAGACGCCGGGGTAGCGGTCGAAGTACGCCTCCCGGTACCGGCTGCCGTCGGTGTCGCCCCAGAACCCGACCGGCATGCTCGGCATCGGCTCAGTGATCACCAGCTCGCCCAGCGCACCGATGACCGGGGTGCCGTCGGCGGAGCGGGCCTCCACCTTCGCCCCGAGCGCTCGGCAGGCGATCTCGCCCGCATGCACGGGTAGCAGCGGATTTCCACCGACGAACCCGGTGCAGACATCGGTTCCGCCGGAGAGCGACTGGAGTTGGAGGGCGTCGCCGACGTTCTGGTAGACCCAGTGAAAGCCTTCGGGGGGCAGCGGCGCGCCGGTGGAGCCGACCCCCCGCAGGGCGGACAGGTCGGCGAACTCACTGGGGACCAGCCCGGCTTTGCGGCAGGCCAGCAGGAACGGCGCCGAGGTACCGAGGTGGGTGGCGCCGGTGCGCTCCGCCAGCCGCCACAGCGTGCCCAGGTCGGGATGGCCCGGATCGCCGTCGAAGAGCACGATCGCCGCTCCCACGGCCGGCCCGGAGACGAGGAAGTTCCACATCATCCAGCCGGTCGTGGTGAACCAGAAGAACCGGTCCGCCGGGCCCAGGTCGTGGTGCAGGGCGAGCATCTTCAGGTGCTCGAGCAGGATGCCGCCGTGGCCGTGCACGATCGGCTTGGGCAGCCCCGTCGTGCCGGAGGAGTAGAGCACGTAGAGCGGGTGGTCGAAGGGCACCGGGGTGAAGGTGAGCGGCTCGTCGGTGGTCGCGGCGAGGTCGGCCCAGGCGATCGTGTCCGCCGGGGGAAGACCGGTCGGATCGAGGTACGCGATGCCGACGGTGTGCGACAACGACGGCAGGGCGGCCCGGATGGCGGCCACCTCGGCTCGCCGGTCAATCGGCTTCTGGCCATAGCGGTAGCCGTCAACGGCGACCAGGACCTTCGGCTCGATCTGCTGCCAGCGGTCGGTCACGCTCCGGGTACCGAACTCGGGCGCGCAGGAGGAGAAAATCGCGCCGAGGCTGGCGGTGGCCAGCAACAGCACGTACGTCTCGGGAATGTTCGGCGCGTACACGGCCACCCGATCGCCCGCGCCGACGCCGAGCCGACGTAGCCCGGCGGCGACCCGGCGGACCTGCTCCCGCAGCTCGGCGGCGGAGAGGGTGACCGGTGGCCGGGTCTGCCCGTGGGCGATCACCACCGGGTCGGCGTCGCCCCGGCCCGGCATCCGCAGCACGTTCTCCGCGTAGTTCAGGGTGGCGCCGGGGAACCAGCGGGCACCGGGCATGGTCCGCTCGGCGAGCGTGGCCGTGGCCGGGGCGTGCGACACGACCTCGAAGTGGTCCCAGATCGACTGCCAGAAGGCGGGCAGGTCGGTGACCGACCAACGCCACAGTTCGGCATAGTCGGCGAAGTCAAGCCCGCGGTGCGTGCTCAGCCAACGCAGGTAGGTCCCGATCCGGCACCGCTCACGCACGTCCGCCGGTGGCGTCCACAGCACCTCACCCATCGCTCCACCCTCCCTCGGCCCGGCACAACGCTGTCCGGCCGTGGCGCCATCTTGCCCTACCTCGAGGTGTCGTCGCCGGCACCGGGGGCCGGGCGATCGGGGGTGTGGGGATTCAGCGCCTCGCTACGCCGCCGGCGTTTTCCACTGATGTGGACCGGAGACTACTCAGCCGTCCGGTGCGCCTGGATCGCCCGCCGGCGGGCGAGTCGGTGCGCCCGCCGGATCTCCGCCTCCCGGAAGCGCCGTTGGTCCGCGACGGTCTCCGGGGACACCGGTGGGACTGGCCGTGGGCTGCCGCCGACGTCAACGCCGACGAAGACGAGGTACGCGGTGGCGACCCGCACCGGCTCCCCCTCGGCCGAGTCCCACCGTTCGGCGGTTACCCGCACCCCGACCTCCATCGAGGTCTGCCCGGCCCAGTTGACCTGTGCGTAGGCGTGCACCAGGTCCCCGACCCGCACCGCCTCGGAGAAGACAATCTCGTCGATCGCCGCGGTCACCGCCGTCCCGCCACTGTGTCGGGCGGCGGCGGCCCCGGCGACATCGTCCACGAACTTCATCAGCACCCCGCCGTGCACGGTGCCGTAGAGGTTTACATCGACGGCAGTCATGATTCGACTCAGCGTGACCCGGGAGTATGCGGTCGGCCGACCCGGTGCGGTGGTGGCGGGGAATTCGCTCATATCGGAGACGGTACGGTGCGCGGATGCGACATCTATGGAGCTTCCTCGCGGGTCTCGTGGTGGCACCCGTCACGTGGATCCTGGTCACTCTCGGTCAAGATGGATCAGCGCGCACCGTCGACAGCTGGGTGGAGATCGGCCAGTTCAACTCGGCCAACCTGATCGAGCCCGCGGTCTGGCTGGTCGTCGGCGGTGTCCTGCTCGGACTCCTCGGCACCCTGCGCGTCTCGCCGATCGGCCCAATCGTCGCCGGGCTGCTGCTCGCCGTCCCGTACCTGGGGTTGGCCATCAGTCCATTCGCTGTCCGCAACCGCATCCCGGCGGACTGGACAGTCCTCGGCGACCCGCTTCCGCTACGGCTGCCGCTGGAGAACGGGACGCTCTTCCTGATCGGCCTCCTGCTGCTGGTCGCCGGCTTCAGCGGGCAACGCTGGCGGCAGTGGCCGACGACCAAGGTGGAACCAAAGGCAGCGGAGAACCCAGACCCAGCGGACACCCCGCTCGACGACTGGCCGCCCACACCGGAGCGGGAGAGCACCGAGCCGGTCCTGGGCAACCCGAAGTCCGACCCGACCGAAGCGCTACCCCGACAGACCGACGGCGAGTCCCCCTGGTCCACTCCGCCGCGGGGCAACCACCGGCCGACGACCACCACCGGGCCGCGCTGACCAACCGACCGAGCCGCACGCCCAGCCCACTCCCGGCAGGCCGGCAACCGGCCCGCCGGGGGGCGTGGCGCCGCCGGGGATCTGGGGGCCACCGGCGGGCGGTCAGCCCTTCAACAGCTGCCGCGCCATGACGATGCGCTGCACCTGGTTGGTGCCTTGGATCTGGGGGCCA